>JAUILQ010000098.1 GCA_030433005.1 Alphaproteobacteria bacterium | reverse complement strand
CGGGCATCTTCTGCATTGCCGTTGTTCTTTTGCACCATGCGTAAGATCTGTTCCCGGAATTCCCGGTAAAGGTATAGGAAAGTTTCATTGTCTTTTCGGCTGATACCATCAACTATTTCCTGATCGGTCACGGACTTGAGCTCGGGGTTGGCTTCCGCGACGTAGTCGGGGATCCACCAGCCTTCCTTGCCGCCGTCGGCGAAGATGTCGTTCGCCTTGTAGACGTTGCCCTTGTCCTGGATCTTCTGCCAGATGCTCTGGGCCGTGCTCAGCCACAGCTCCGGCGCGATGTCCGGCTCGCTCTTGGTCAGCATCGAGGTCGCCGTCGGCACCGTGTCGCCGGGGACCAGCTTGGCCTCGCAGCCGTAGCCCTCGGACAGGATCTTCTGGGTGACGTGGGCGAGCGTGCTGGCCGACAGCCAGGTCATCTCGGCGATGGTGATCTCATCGGCGTTGCCGCAGTCAGCGGCCCGCACCTGGGCCGGCTGGCTGACGCCTGCAACGGCGGCAAGCCCGGCCGCAGCGACCGTCAGCTTGAGGAAGTTCATATTTTTCGTCTCCTTGAGCTCTGTGAAGCGTTGTGACGCCACCAAGGGATGACGCTCAGGAGGACGCGCGAAGCCCTCTCTCCCGGCCCTCGCGCGCCACGATTGGGCCATCTATGCGTCACGAGCGTGGCTTAAACCCGAATTTCAATCAAATCGGATCATTTGTTTCCTATTTCAGATTTTCTGAAGTCCGTTCACGACGCGCTCAACCGAAGGCTGCAATTCGCTCCAGCAGATCCGAGCGAACGGAGACACCCTCCGCGGCGAAGCGGTCCCGGTTGGCCAAGCGCCGGGCTCCCGGCAGGCGCGCGCCCTCCTGGCCCGCGATCGCCGCCAGCAGCGCGTCGCGCCGCTCGGCGAACAGGCCGCCGGAGAAGCCCTCGGGATCGACCGCGAGGAAGAACTGGCCGGTGCGCGGCGGCCCGCCGGCCGGACCCGAGAAGGGGCTGGCGTCCTTGCCGAGCGTGGCCCCGGCCAGAGCGGCGGCGAAGAGCTCGGTCATCAGCCCGGCGCCGAAGCCCTTGTGCCCGCCGCTCGGCGCCATGCTGCCCTTGAGCGCGGCGGCCGGGTCGTCGGTCGGGCGCCCCTCGGAATCGAAGGCCCAGTGCTCGGGGATCGGTTGTCCCTCCCGCGCGCGCACCATTATCTCGCTCTTCGCCACGACGCTGGCGCTCTGGTCGATCACCAGGGCGGTGCCGCCCTCGCCGTCCGGCACCGCCAGGGCGAAGGGGTTGGTACCGATCACCGGCGTCTTGCCGCCGGCCGGGGCGATCGAGGCCGGTGCATTGGTGAAGCCGAGGCCGAGCAGTCCTTCGGCGGCGATGCGCTCGACGTGGTAGCCGAGAACGCCGCAGTTGTAGGAGTTGCGCACCGCCAGGCCGGCGCAGCCGAGGGCACGCGCCGCCGGCAGCAGCGCCGCCAGCCCGGCCTCGATCGCCGGGTGGGCGAAGCCCGAGCCGGCGTCGACGACGACCGCGCCGGGCCGCGGCTGGCTCAGCGCCGGCTCCGCCGAGCCGACGACCTTGCCGCACTGCAGATGCTCGCAGTAGATCGGGACGTAGGCGAGGCCGTGGCTGGCGATGCCGTCGCGCTCGGCGGCGGCGACGGCGCGCGCCAAGGGCTCGGCCTGCCGGCCCGTGGCGCCCGCCGCTTTCAGGGCACGCAGGGCCGTGGCCTCGACCTCGGCCAGTGTCAGACGCTGCTCGTTCATGGCTCTCGTTCCCCTGCTGCTGCCGCCGTCCTATGAGTCGCGGTCGATGTCGCCGGCGCCGGCGCCGGCCAGGCGCGAGCGGTCGCTGGCCGGCACCAGGATGCGCGCGGCCAGCTGCCTGAGCGCTGCCCAGGCTTCCGGCTCGACCGCCAGGCCGCGCTCGACGACCTCCTGCCGGCGCGCCAGGAAGCCCGCCGTGTCGAAGACCAGCGGCAGGCCCGCGCCGCCGCGCGCGATCTTGCGCAGCGTCACCCGCGCGGCGCCCGGACGTTGCAGCGCCGCCGGCCGGTCGCAGCGCAGCTCGACCAGGTCCGGCGAGGCGAAGACCTCGACGCCGCCGCCCTCCGGCAGCCGCCAGGCGGCCTGCCCCGACAGGCCGACGTCGTTGGCCGCCGTCGCCAGGGCCGCGGCGGCGAGCAGCGGTTCAGCGAGTTCGAGCGTGCGCGTCTCGCCGTCCGGCGCCACGACCAGCCCGTCGAGCAGCGGCGGCAGCTGGCGCAGCGCGCAGCGCCCGGCCCGACCCGCGAGCAGCTCGCCGAGGTCGCGCTGCACCGGCGCCGCCGGCTCCAGCCCGGCGCGCGCCAGCCAGCCGGCGAGCCGCGCGGCGTCTTCGGCGAAGCCGACCGGCAGGCCGGCGCCGAGCGCAGCCTTGTGCACCACCACCTCGAGCTCGTTGAGCGAAAGGCTCATGCCGGCGCCGTCTGACGGGCCGGCAAGGCCTGGCCGGCACCGAACGCGGGGAAGCACCAGTCCGCGGCGGCGGCCTCGTCCAGCTCCTCGGGCAGCGGCGCGCCCTGGAACATCGTGACGCGCGTCCAGCGGTCGGACTTGGGATCGTACTTGGCCGCGCCGAAGAAGGAGAGCTTGCAGCGCAACAGATCGATCGGCAGGCAGGCGGCGTCGACCAAGCTGTCGCGGATCTCGGCGTAGGGAAACAGGGCCACTGTCTGGATGCGCCGCACGACATGGCGCAGCCCCGGCTCGTCGGCCAGGAAGGCAGCCACCGTCTCGTGCCGCGGCCGGGCCGCGAGCTTGCCCGCCAGGTCCTGGACGTCGCGGGCGACGGCGAAGGGCATCTCGCGCTCGGCGCCTGCCTCGCGGTAGCGGTCGCCGAGCCGCGGCTCGTGCTTCTCCTCCGAGACGTACCAGAACAGCCGCTGGCGGTCGGGCTCCTCCAAGTCGATCGCCAGCGCCCAGTCGTAGTGCTCGGCGATCAGTTCCGCCAGTCGGCCCAGGGTCATCGCCGGGTCGAGCTTGGTGCGCTCGGCCGCGCCCATGGTCTCGCAGAGCGCGTCGACTTCCTCCGGATGGGTCTCGAGCAGCAGGCTGACCAGCAGCTCCTGGGCCTCCAGTCCGAGCGACCGCTCGGCCCAGCGGTAGAGCGCGTCCCAGCGTGCGCCGGCCGCGGACCGCGGCGCGGCGAGCCGACGCTCGAGCCTCTCGAGGTCCTCGCGCAGGCCCTCGATGCGCGCCATCTGCCGCCGGTCGTCGACCTGCCACTCGGCGCAGTGCCGCCGCGCCCGTGCGAGCAGCGCGCCCAGGCGCTCGCGCGACGGCGGCGAGACCGGCTGGGCGCGGACCCGGGCCAGGGCGGTCTCGCGCGCCAGGATCCAGTTGTTGAGCAGGATCGGATGATTGACCAGGAAGGGCGCCATGCCGAGGCCGGTGGCGTTGCCGATGCCGAGGCAGCGCTTGAGCTCGCGGTCCAGCGGCGCGGCGCGCCGGCCCTCCCCCGGGTCGCCGCGCTCGCGCGCGCGGCTCTCGGCGAGATGCTCGACCAGCCGGAAGACGAAGCTGCGGATCAGGTAGACCGTCATCATCTCGGCCTGGAACGGCCCGGCGAGCTCCGGCCGCTCGACCAGCCGGACCCGATCGGCGATGCCGAACTTGCCGTTGCCGTAGACCGCGGTCGTGCGCATCAGGTAGCCGATGGCGGTCAGCGCGGCGCGGTCCGGCTGGCGGCCGCGGCTCAGGCTCTCGACGACCTGCTCGAAGACGCGGCTGCTGCGGTTGGCGCGCGACAGCACCAGGTCGCGCGGGCAGAAGCGGCCGGCCTCCTGGAGCGGCGCGTTTGCGCCCAGCCGCGCGATCTCCGCGTCGTCCGGCACGCCGTCGTAGAGCACGAAGGTGGCGTCCCAGGCCTCGGCGATCACCCGGTCGCTGCGCAACGCCGGATCGAGCTCGTGGCTGAAGGCGACGAGGCTGTAGACCGCATCGCCGACGCCCGAGCGCAGGGTCAGGACCGCGTGGCCGTAGCCGCCGGCGTCGAGCGCCCAGCGCGGCACCTCCAGGCGCCAGCGCTCGCGCGCGAGCCGGCGCAGGAGGGCCGGCATGAAGCTCAGCCGGGTCGGAAAGAAGCTGCCCAGGCGGGCGAGGCGCATGACCGTGGACGGCGGGCGCAACGCCACGCCGTGGAAAACGTCGCTGCGGGGCGCCTCAGCCGGCATGCCGGCGCGCGCCCGCGGCCGCTCTGTCGTCGGGCAGGCTGCCGCGCACGCTGCCCGCCGGCCCGAAGGAGCGCTCGAAGAAGCCGAGCCAGTTGCCGCCGGCGATCGCCGCGACCTCGCTCTCGGAGAAGCCGACGCCCCGCAGGCCCTCGAGCAGGCGCGGGAAGTCGGCGCTGCTGCGGAAGAACCCGGGCTGCGCCGGAAAGCCGGCATTGCCGGCCGAGCCCTCGCCGAAGTCGCGGGTCCGCGTCCAGGTGCCGTTGCGCATCCACTCGACGACGCTGTCCGGCTGGTCCTGGCAGAGATCGCTGCCGAAGCCGACGATCCCGAGACCGAAGCGCTCGACGGTGCGCGCCGCCATCTCGCAGAACGACTGCAGCGTACAGTCGGACTTGTCCTTCAGGTGGTGCGGGTAGAGGGAGAAGCCGAGCATGCCGCCGCTTTCGGCCAGCGCGGCGATGACGCGGTCCGACTTGTTGCGCAGCGCCTCGTGCCAGAAGGCCGGATTGGCGTGGGTGATCGCGATCGGCCGCTCGGAGAGCTCGATCGCCTCCAGGGTCGAGCGCTCGGCCGAATGGCTCATGTCGACGACCAGGCCGACCCGGTTCATCTCGCGGATCGCCTCGCGCCCCATCCGGGTGATGCCGGGATCCTCGGCCTCGTAGCAGCCGGTCGCCAGCAGGCTCTGGTTGTTGTAGCTGAGCTGCATGAAGCGGACGCCGAGACGGTGCAGCACCTCGATCAGCCCGATGTCGTCCTCGATCGGCGAGCAGTTCTGCAGACCGAAGAAGACCGCAGTGCGGCCCTCGGCGCGGGCGCGCCGGACGTCGGCGGCGCTCTCGCCCTGGAAGATCAGGTCGCCGTGCGCCTCGAAGCGCCGGTTCCAGGCGATCAGGTTCTCGACCGTCTCGCGGAAGTCCTCGTGGTAGCAGACGGTCACGACCAGTGCGTCGAGCCCGCCCTGGCGCATCTGGCGGAACAGCGGCTCCGACCAGTTGCTGTACTGGCAGCCGTCGATGACCAGCGGACGTTCCGGCGTTCTGCCCGACATTCTGCTCCTGCCGCCTCCCCGGGGCTCCGTCCCGGCGCCTCAGTCTACACCGGGTGAGAGGCGAGGCTCGCGCAGCTGCCGAGTTCAATCAAACCGGAAGTCCTGTGCTATCGTTCAGTTTCATTGAACTGAACGGAGAGGACGGGCGACGGGCATGGCGATCAAGCTGGACGGGCTGCGGGTCTTCGTCGAGGTCGCGAACATGGGCAACATCCGCGACGCGGCGGCCAAGTTGGGGCGCACGCCCTCGGCCGTCTCGATGTCGCTGAAGACGCTGGAGGACAATCTCGGCGGGCCGCTGTTCGAGACCGACCGCAAGAGCAAGCTGACCGCGCTCGGCGCCTTCGTGCTGGAGACGGCGCGCGCCGACATCCGCGCCTTCGACCGCTCGGTCAAGGCGATGCGCGCTTTCGCCGAGAACAGGGTCGGTCGGCTCGACGTCGCCAGCGTGCCCTCGGTCGCCTCGCAGCTGCTGCCGGAGGTGCTGAAGCTGCTGATCGAGACGCGGCCGAACGTGGAGATCGAGCTGCGCGACGCCGACTCGGCGAGCGTCGAGTTCGCCGTCGAGCGCGGCCATGTCGAGCTCGGCATCGCCGGACGGCCGCGGCCGCGCAGCAGCCTCTCCTTCACGCCGCTGTTCCGCGACCGCTTCGTGCTGGTCTGCTCGGCCGAGCGGGCGGCGGCGCTGCGCGGCGGTCCGGTCCGCTGGGAAGACCTGGAGGAGGTGACCATGATCGCCAACGGGGCGCTGCCGCACGCCGTGCCCCCCGGCCTGCAGGGCCTGATCGACGGCGGCCGGCTGACGATGCGCAACGTGCTCTCGCTCCACGCGATGGTGCGCCGCGACGTCGGCGTCACCATCCTGCCGCGGCTCTCGGTCTCCGCCGAGGAGCGCGGCATCGCGATCGTCGAGCTCGAGGAGGCGATCTACCGCGAGGTCGGCCTGTTGCGCCGCGAGGGCCTGGCCCTCTCGCCGGTCGCCGCGCTGTTCGTCGACACGCTGCGCCAGCACGTCGCCCGAACGATCTGCGACGACCCGGAACTGCTGCCGCCGGCCTGAGGCGGGCAGCCGGGACAAAAAGAAAGAGAGCCCGGCCGACGGCCGGGCTCTCCTCTTGCGATCCGGACGAGTGCCGGACGGCGGCGCTACATCGCCGCCTCGCGGGCCGTCTCGAGCCAGCCGTCGACCTCGCCCTGGTGGTCGGCGATCCACTCCGAGGCCTGGCGCTCCAGGTCCTCGCTGCTGTCCGCGCCCTCGTTCATCTCGGCGTTCTGCGCGAAGATGTCCTGGACGGGGATGCGGACCGCCTCCAGCAGCGCCGCGGCGGCGGGGTTCTCGTCAAGGAACTCGCTGTTCGCCACCGGCCGGATGTCGTTGGCCGGCATGCCCATGTTGCAGGGGTCCGACGCGCAGCCGGTCACGCCCGGCACGGTCGCGGCATCGGCGAGGTCGGCCTGGTCCTCGGGCAGCTTGGTCTCCTCGACCTGCAGCCAGACCACGTCCTCGCCCGGCTGCATCAGCCCGACGGTCCAGTTCGGCGTCCAGGTGTAGAAGAAGATCGACTCGCCGTTGTTGTAGCGGCTCAGCGCGTCGGCCATCGAGGCCGAGTAGCCGGCCTTGATCAGATCGACGCTGTCGCGCAGCTCGTAGGCGTCCATCTGGTAGGCGATCAGTTCCTCGCAGCCCCAGCCCGGCGGGCAGGCGACCATGTTGGCCTTGCCGTTGCCGTCGGTGTCGAAGAGCTTGGCGATCTCGGGCTTCTTCATGTCCGAGAGGTACTCGATGCCGTGCTCCTCGGCCGTCGCCTTGTCGATCAGGTAGCCCTGGAGGGCGCCGCCCTGCGCGACGTAGCCGATCTTCTCGGCGCCGTTGCTGAAGGTGTCCTCGTAGGTGTTGTGCAGCGGGAACCAGCCGTTGACCCAGAGGTCCATGTCGCCCTGGGCGACCGACTGGTAGAACGGCGGGTTGTCGAGCGTCGTCACCTGGGCGACGTCGTAGCCGAGCTTCTCGAGCAGCTGCTTGTAGATCTCGGCCTGCCACCAGCCGGTGTCCCAGGTGGCGCGCGCCATCTTCACCGTCGTGCCGTCGCCCGGCATCGACTGGGCGGCCGCCGGGCCGCTGTCGAGGGTGGCGGTGGCCATCGCGGCGACGGCGACGCCGGCGGCGATGTTCGTGAAGGCTCTCATGCGCATGTTGCCTTCCTCCTTGCTTCTCTATTCCCCCGCGTGCCCTGCCCTTCCGGCGAGGGGCCGCGGGGCTCCTTGGTGCCGCCGGCCCGAGGCCGGCGACAGCGCGTCGGTCGCGGAGCTCAGGCCGCCTGCGGCGGCTCCTCCGCACGCCGGCCCGAAGGCCGGAAGAACGACTTGAGGGTCTCGGCCAGCGAGGGCGCGCTGGCATCGCGCTTCTCGCCGAGCGCCTGGGTGATGCGGTCGAGGATGATGGCGATCAGCACGATCCCCACGCCGCCCTCGGTCGCGGCGCCGATGTCGAGGCGCCCCAGGCCGGTGTAGACGGTCAGGCCGAGTCCGCCGGCGCCGATCAGCGCGGCGATGACGGCCATGGAGAGCGCCAGCATCAGCGTCTGGTTGAGGCCGGCCATGATGGTCCTGAGCGCCAGCGGAACCTGGACCTCCCAGAGCACCTGGCGCGGCGTCGAGCCGAAGGCGTAGGCGGCCTCGACCAGGTCGCCCTGAACGTTGCGGATGCCGAGGTTGGTGAGCCGCACGATCGGCGGCAGCGCGAAGATGATGGTCGCGATGATGCCCGGCACCATGCCGACGCCGAACAGCATGACGATCGGCACCAGGTAC
>JAUILQ010000043.1 GCA_030433005.1 Alphaproteobacteria bacterium | reverse complement strand
CTCCCTCGATACACTCAGGAGAAGTGAGTCAGAGATCCTCTACGAGCCGCAATCCGAGATGTGTGAATACTCTAGCCCCGGCGGGGAGAGGTATGATCCTGCGAGACACCTTCCGACTACTTCACGACGAGCTTGTCGAGCGCCCAGACCGAGCGGTCGATGTAGTCCTGGCCGGCATAGCCGGCGTCGTAGGGATAGACGATCCAGAAGGGCCCCTTGCCCTCGGGCAGCGGCGCGCCGTCCATCTCGTCGGCGATCAGCAGCGGCGTGGTCTCGAAGTCGGCGAGCGGGATCTCGATCGAGTAGCCGTCGCTGGCGTGGGCCTCGACCGTCGTGCCGGCTGCCCCGAGCGCGCGCATCAGCGCCTGGCCGGAGGCGCCGCGGAAGCGGTGCTTGCCCTCGATCCAGGAGGTCGTGGTCTCGAACTCGCCCTGCGGCAGCTTCGCGAGATCCGCCTGGGTCATGGTGCGCGGACCGGCGACGATGTTGCCCTCGACCGTCAGCTCCTGCGCGGAGACGGCAGGCGCCGCCAAGGCGACGAGCAGTACGGCGAGAACGGGCAGGAAGCGGCGCGGCATGGGATGGCTCCGGCTGGTTGAACCGGGCAGAGCGTGCGGCCGGCCGCGAAAGGCGTCAAGCGGCACCGGCGGTCAGGCCGCGGGCTTGCGGCTCTTGACCATCCTGGCGGGGTTGCCGACGGCGACGATCTCCGCCGGCAGGTCCTCGGTCGCGACCGAGCCGGCGCCCAGGATCGTGCGCCGGCCGATGCGCACGTCGGGCACGACGACGGCGCCGAGGCCGAGGAAGCTTTCGGCCTCGCAGACGACGCGGCCGCCGAGGTGGCAGCCCGGCGCCACGAAGACGCCGTCCTCGAGCCGGTCGTCGTGGCCGAGCGTGCAGTCCCAGTCGATCAGCACGCAGCGCCCGAGCCACGCGTTGGGATTGACCACCGACTTGCCGAGCAGGATCGAGCCGGCGCCGACCTCGGCCCAGGGCGAGACGATGTTGCTCGGGTGAACCAGCGTCGCCAGGCCGCCGCCGAGCCGCTCGACCCGCGCCGCGTAGGCCAGGCGCTTGCCGCCGTCGCCGACGCTCGGCGCGAAGCGGTGGGCGGCGACGAAGCCGGCATCCTCGAGCAGCGCCTCACCGCCCAGCACCGGGCAGCCGTTGACGACCTCGCCGGCCGGCCGCTTCGTATCGATGAAGCCCGCGACCTCGAGGCCGAGGTCGCGGCAGGTCTCCAGCACGCAGCGGCCCTCGCCGGTGCCGATGATGACGACGGGGCGGACGTCAGGCGAGGACTGACCTGCGGTCACGCGGCGGCTCCGGCCGGCGCGGCGTCGAGCGCGGGGCGCCGGTCGACCACGCGGCGCGCCTTGAAGGCGGTGCGGTCGAAGGACTGGTCGGGCACCAGGCGGACCGGCACGCGGATGCCGAAGGCGGCGCGCAGCGCGGTCTCGACGCTCGCCCTGAGCGCCGGGTTGCCCGGTTCGCCCCTCGCCATGCCGGCCGCCTCGACCTCCACCGAGATCTCGTCGAGCTCGGCCGGCCGCTCCAGGTGGATCCGGAACTCGGTGCCGGTGCCCGGCACGCCGCGCAGCACGTCCTCTACCGCCGAGGGGAAGATCTTGACGCCGCGCACCACGATCAGGTCGTCGAGCCGGCCGATGATGCCGTGCGGCAGGCGCGGGTAGGTCCGGCCGCAGGCGCAGGGCTCGTCGGTCATCAGGGTCTCGTCGCCGGGGAAGTAGCGGATCATCGGCTGGGCGCGGCGCCACAGCTGGGTGTAGACGACGCCGCCCTTGACGCCCATCGGCACCGCCTCGTTGGGCGCCTCGGGCCGCACCACCTCGGTGTAGTCGATGTCGAGGTAGGCGTGCATGCCGGTCCGGTGCTCGCACTCCATGTTGGTGCAGGGATGCACCTCGGCGACGTTGCCGAAGTCGATGGCCCTGAGGCCCCAGCCCTCTTCCAGCCGGCGCTTGACCGCCGGCACGCCGCCGCCCGGCTCGCCGCCGAAGAAGCCGAGGCGCAGGCTCGAGGCCGCCGGATCCTCGCCCAGCGCCTTCGCCCGCTCCAGCAGGTGCAGGGTGAACGACGGCGTCGCGCAGATCACGCTGGCGCCGACGCGCTTCATCAGCAGCAGCTGGCGCTCGCTCTCGCCGCCGCCGACCGGCAGCACCTTGGCGCCGATCGTCTCGGCCGCGCCCAGCAGGCCCCAGCCGCCGACGAAGAGGCTGAGCGGAAAGGACATCTGGACGATGTCGTGGGGCCGCATGCCGGCCGCCCAGACCTGCATGGCCTGGGCCTGGGAGACGTGCTCCCAGTCGTCCGCGGTGATCGCGAAGAGGGTCGGCTGGCCGGTCGTGCCGCTGGTGCCCTGGATGCGCATGACCTCGGCGAAGTCGACGCCGAGGTAGTCGCCGAACGGCGGATGCGCCTCCTGGCTGGCGCGCAGCATCGCCTTGGTGACGATCGGCACCTTCTCGGTGAAGTCCTCCAGGTGGCGGACCTGGTCGGGGTGGAAGCCGTGGCGGTCGTAGAGCGCCCGGTAGAAGGGGATCGAGGAGTAGGCGTAGTCGAGCTGGTGCTTGAGGCGCGCCAGGATGATCCGGCGCCGGGCTTCCGGCGCCAGGGTCTCGCGTTCCTCGTCCCAGAAGCGCCGGTAGCCGTCGGCGCCGATCGTTCCGGCCATGCTGTCGTGACCCCCGGGTCTGCTGCTTGCGGTCGATGAGGGCGGAAAGGCGGGCGGGCGCCGGCCCGTCAGGCGGCGGCGCGGCGCTGCGCGCGGTCGAGCGCGGCGGCGACGCGCTCGACGTCGCCGGCGGTCATGTCGAGATGGAACGGCAGACCGAGGCTGCGCTCGGCGAGCGCTTCGGTCACCGGCAGCGCGGCGCGCGGGCAGTCGCGGAACGGCGGCTGGCGATGGCAGCCGCGGCCCCACCAGGGATGGCTGCCGATGCCCTGCCCGGCCAGCGCCTCGGCGCTGTCCTCGGCGTCGCCGCGGGCCAGCACCACCAGGCTCGAGCTGGCGACGCCCGAGAGTCCGGGCGACAGCTCGATGCCCGACAGGCCGGCGAGCGCCGCCTCGTAGCGGCCGCGCAGGCCGATCCAGGCCTCGCGGGTCGCCGGCCAGGCGTCCAGCGCCGCGTGGCCGACGGCGGCGGCATATTCGGAGAGCTTGGCGTTGGTCGCGTCGGCCGTGGCGAGCCGCTCGCCGCGGAAGCCGAAGCGGGTGCGCGCGCCGATCTCTGCGGAAAGCTCGGCGTCCTCGGTCACGACCAGGCCGCCCTCGCCGATCCCCAGCGCCTTGGTCGCGTGCAGGCTGACCATGGCCGGCACGCGGCCCGGCCGGAGGCTGTCGAAGCCGGCCGCCGCGTCGATCACCACGGCGAGGCCGCTGGCCTGCTGGAAGCGGTCCCAGGCCATGAGGTCGAGCGCGGCGCCGAAGGGCGCCACCGCAACCACGGCGCCAACCGGGCCGGGCGCGCCGGCGACCTGCAGCAGCGCGCTCGTCGGCGAGACCGCCCAGCTGGCCGGCTCGACGTCGACGAAGAAGGGCCGCAGGCCGGCCTGGCGCACGGCATGCGCGGTCGCGACGAAGGTCCAGGAGGGCAGCAGGCAGTAGGAGCCCGGCGGCGGGTTCTGCGCCTGCAGCGCCAGGGTCAGGCCGAGCGTGCCGTTGGCGGTCAGGGTGACGCCCTCGCCGGCGATCCCGAAGTGGGCGGCAAGGCGCTCGCGCAGCGCGTTGTGCAGCGGGCCGGCGTTGGTGTACCAGCCGGCCTCGTCGATCCGCTCGAGATAGGGCGCGAGCGCCGCGGCCCGCGGCAGGCGCGGGCGCAGCACGGGCAGCTCGAGGGTCGGGTCGCTCATGACACCCTAGCCTGCCGGGTCAGGCTTAACCGCGGGTTAAAGCTCCGCGGCATTTTAGCGGGATGCCGTTTACCGAACCTTCAGGCCCGGCGCCTAGACAGGGTTAATGACCTCCGCCGAACAGCTTTTCCGCAAGGCCGTCGAGCGCCAGCAGCAGGGCGACCTGGCCGGCGCCGAGAAGCTCTACCGCCGGGTCCTCAAGCAGCACCCCGACCACCCGGCGCTGCTCAACAACCTGGCGGTGCTGCTCAAGGCGCGCGGCCAGCGCGAGGCCGCCGAACGCGCCTTGGCCCGGGCCCTGAAGGCGGCCCCCGGCCACGCCGATTCCTGGAACAACCTGGGCACCCTGAAGGAGGAGGCCGGCCACGCCGACGAGGCGCTGGCGGCCTACGAGCGCGCGCTGGCGCTTCAGCCCGATCACGCCGGGGCGCTCGGCAACCGCGGCAACCTGCTGCGCACGCGCGGCCGCTTCGCCGAGGCGCTCGAGGCGCTGCGCGCCGCGGTCGCCGCCAACCCGGGCGACGGCCGCAACTGGGAGCGGCTCGGCGACGCCCTGCAGGCCGAGGGCAGCCTCGAGGAGGCCGGCGAGGCCTATGGCCGCGCCCTGCGCCTGGAAGGCCGCGACGCCCTGCGCATCAAGCGCGACCTGATGCTGCCGCCGGTCTACCGCTCGGCAGCCGAGCTGGAGCGCTGTCGAAACCGCTTCCTGGCCAACCTCGACGTGCTGCTCGACACGCCGCTCCAGGTCGCCGACCCGCTCGCCGAGCTCTCGGCCCTGCCCTTCTATCTCGCCTTCCAGGGCCACGACGAGGCCGAGACCCAGGCCAGGCTCGGCCGGCTCTACGGCAGCCTGCTCGCCGCCGATACGCCGCCGCCGCACGGCAGCGGCGGCGCCGTGCCGCGAGTCGGCCTGCTGTCGAGCAACTGGCACAACCACTCGGTCGGCAGCTGCTACCGCGGCACGGCAGCGGCCCTGGCCGAGGCCGGGCTGGAGGTCGTGCTGCTCGACGGCGGTGCCCCGGCAGGGCCCGGCGCCGTCGCCCTGCCCCGCGACCTCGCCGCCGCCCGCCGCCGCGTGCTCGAGGCCCGGCTCGATGCGCTGGTCTACACCGACCTCGGCTTCGATCCCTTCAGCTACTTCCTCAGCCACAGCCGCCTGGCGCCGCTGCAGCTGGTGCTCAACGGCCATCCGCTGACCAGCGGCGTGCCGGCCGTCGACCTCTTCGTGACCGCGGAGACGCTGTGCGGCGAGGGCTTCCGGGAGGGCTTCACCGAGCGCCTGGTCGAGCTGCCCTGGGTCCCCGGCGTGTTCGACGCGCCGGCGGATCCGCCGGCGCCCGCCGCGCGCGGCGCCCTGGGCCTGTCTGAGACGGCGCGGCTCTACTGCTGCCCGATGATGCTGTTCAAGATCCATCCGGCCATGGATGCGGCCTTCGCCGGCATCCTGGCCGCCGATCCGCAGGCGCTGATCGTGCTGCTCGAGGACCGCCACAGCGCGAAGCTCGGCGAGACGCTGCGCGCGCGCCTCGCCGAGAGCCTGGGCGCAGCCGCGGAGCGAGTCCGCTTCCTGCCCTACCAGGGCGGACCGGCCTTCCCGGCGCTGCTGCAGAGCTGCGAGGTGCTGCTCGACTCCTTCCCCTTCGGCGGCGGCACCACCTCGCTGGCCGCCTTCGGCGTCAGCCGGCCCCTGGTCACGCTGGCCGGGCCCCTGACCCGCAGCCGCAGCACCGCCGGCTTCTATCGGGCGATGGGCCTCGAGGGCCCGGTGGCCGACAGCGTCGCGGACTACGTGGCGAGCGCCGTCGCCCTGGCCGACGACCCGCCCCGCCGTGCCGCGCTGTCCCGGGCGATCGAGGCCGGGCGCGGGCTGCTCTACGGCAACCGCCGCGGCGCCAAGGCCCTGGCCGAGCTGCTGTTCCGCGAGACCGGCCGCGCGGCGGCCTGAGGCGACGGCCCGGGCGGGCCCTGCGCTTTCGCCTTGAGGCGATTCTCGCGCTTCGATAGTCATGGGCCCGGGCTCGGCGATTTCCGGGTTATCCTGGAACGGACGGGCCGCCAGGGCCTGCCACGCCAGGCCCCGCCCGGGCGATTCGCCCGGGCCACCCGAAGACAGACCGAAGGAAGCCCGTCGATGGACGGAACAGCGCCGACCGCCGGACGGAACCGCGACGTCATGGGGGGCAAGCGGGAGAGCAGCCTCGCCGCGGCCGCCTACAAGCAGATCGAGAACCTGATCGTGACCCTGGAGCTACCGCCGGGCTCGATGCTCTCCGAGACCGGACTTAGCGCCCGCCTGTCGATCGGCCGGACGCCGATCCGCGAAGCGATCAAGCGGCTCGAGCGCGAGGGCCTGGTGGTTGTCCTGCCGCAGCGCGGCTTCATGGTGTCGCAGATCAACCTCGCCCATCACCTGCAGATGCTGGAGGTGCGCGGCCATCTGGAGCTGCTGGTCGGGCGCACCGCGGCCCTGCGCGCGAGCGACGAGGAGCGAGAGGAGATGCTGAAGGTCGCCGACGTCATCGAGGCCGCGGCCGCCCAGGGCGACAAGACGCTGTTCATCGACGATTCCTGGGACTCGCACAGCCTGCCGGTGGCGGCGACGCACAACGAGTCGATGGTGACGGCGATGAGTCTGTTTTTCGGGCAGTCGCGCCGCTTCTGGTTCGCGCATTGCGAGCGCTTCGCCAACATCCGCGAGATCGGCAAGCTGCACGCCGACCGCCTGCGCGCGATCGCCGGCGGCGACCCGGACGAGGCCGAGGCCGCCTCGCGCCGGCTGATGGAGTATCTTGAGGCCTTCGCGCGCTCGACGGTCGACTTCAGCCTCGCCCGGGGCTGAGCGGGCGCGGCGTCGCGCCACGAGAAAGGGCGGCCGGTCGGCCGCCCTCGCTCCTCCTGCTTCCTCCGCCCGCCTTAGGGCCGGAGCCTCGGCCGGTCAGGTGACCGGTCCCTCGCCGGCGATGGTCGTGCGGTGCATGATGCGGCGCTGCGTCAGCGGAATTGCGGTCGCGCGATGCAGGGCACAGCGGTTGTCCCAGAGCACCGCATCGAACGGCCGCCAGTGGTGCTCGTAGACGTAGCCGGGCCGGGCGCACCATTCGATGAGTTCCTCGGCCAGCGCCCTGCCCTCCGCCTCCGGCAGGCCGACGACCCGCTCGATGTGGCCGCTGACGTAGAGGTTCTTCTCGCCGGTGTCGGGATGGGTGCGCACCATCGGGTGGACGACAGGCGGCACGGTAGCGAGCTCGTCCTGCGTCACCCCGGCACCGTCGGGATCGAAGAGGCTGATCGAGTAGGCGTAGTTGTGCACCGCCTTGAGGCCTTCGACACGGCGCCGCATCTCGTCCGGCAGAGTCTGCCAGCCGACCCGCATCGAGCAGAAGGCCGTCTCGCCCTCGCCCTCGGGAACTTCCCGGCCCGAGAGCAGGGAACCCTTGGCCGGGATCGGCCGGTAGGAGCTGTCGGTGTGCCAGCGCGCGTTGACCTCCAGGAACAGGCGCTTCGTGGTGTCCGGCTTCAGCACCTCGCCGTTCTCGTCGATGTTCGAGAGCTGGTAGACGTAGGGGTGGCTGTGGGCGACGCTGAAGGTCGTGCCCTCGAGGTCACCGAAGATCCGCGTGAAGGCGACCTGCTCTTCGTCGGTGACGCGCTGGTCCCGGAACACCAGCACCGAGTAGCGCGCGAAGAGATCGCGCAGCGCCTTCTGGATTTCGGGCGGCTGCGGCTTGCGCATGTCGAACCCGGTGACCTCGGCTGCGAAGTGCTCGTGCAGCGGGCGGACCGTGAGCTGCGCGGCATCCGATAGCGCTTCTGTCTGCATCTGTCTCGTCTCCGTTGGCGTGTCTGCGGCGCCGATGCCTCGCCGGCCCGAGCCTCGTCGGATCCGACGCTGAGGGTACCACGGCAGGACGCCGTATTTTTGGTTCACATCATCTGATGTGCTTGTAGTATACTAGTCACACATCGCTTGGTGCAATTGCCGGTCGCCCCGTCAAGAGGGAACGCCGGCAGCGGGGGTGACCCAGCCCTTGCGCCAAGAAGAGCTGCGGGGCCGCGGACAGGCCCCCCAAGAAGACCGACGACCGGCAGCCAGCCGGCGAGCGGCGTAGAGCAACAAGCCCATCGGGAGGAACGAGACAGCATGAAGATCCCTGCCAGGACGACCCTCGCCGCCGCCACGCTGGCGGCCGCGCTGACCACCGCCGGCTGGTCGGCGCAAGCCGGTGCCGCCGAGTTCGAATGGAACCTGCAGACAGTCGCCGGCTCGGGCACCACCGAGTACACGCAGCTGGTCGAGCGCTTCGCCGGCTACGTCGACGATCTCACCGATGGCCGCGTCGCCATCAAGACCTTCCCTGCCGGCATGCTGATGAAGAGCAGCGAGGTCGCCGCAGCCGTCAGCAGCGGCGCCCTCGAGATGGGCCATACCTACATGGTCTACTACAGCGGCAAGGAGCCGGCCCTGAAGTCGGTCAACGAGTGGCCGGCGATGGTCCAGCCGCTGCAGGGCGTCACCTGGTTCTACGACGCCGGCGGCGCGGAGATCATGCGCAGGATCACGGCCCCCCACGACATCTACTTCCTCGGCGTCTCGCCCCTGCTCGGCGAGCACATCTGGTCGAAGAAGCCGCTCGAGGGCATCGAGGACATCAAGGGTCTGAAGATGCGCGCCTCGGCGCTGGCCGCCGACAGCTTCGCCGATCTCGGCGCGTCGGTCGTCACGCTGTCCGGCGAGGAGGTCTACCAGGCCCTGCAGCGCGGCGTCATCGACGCCACCGAGTTCACCACCATGCCGGTGAACTACGGCTTCGGCTTTCACGAGGTCGCCCCCTACGTGACCCTGCCGACCTACTCCGGCGGCGGCACCTCGGACTGGGTCGTCAACATGGACGCCTGGAACGCCCTGCCCGAGGATCTGCAGGCGAAGATGCAGCAGGCGCTGCAGCTGGCCTCCTACGAGTACTACCGACAGAGCCGGCTCGAGGAGCAGGAAGTCGCGGCCAAGCTGCGCGAGGAAGGCGTCCAGCTCATTCGCTGGAGCGACGCCGACATGCGCAAGCTCGAGCGGGCGCGGATCGAGGTGATGCGCGAGAAGTACACCGCCGACTCGCCGCTGTTCGCCGAGAAGCTGGAGAGCCAGCTCTCCTATCTCGAGCGCCTGGGCTACGACGTCGACGCCCCGGCCGAAGAGGCCAAGGCCGAGCAAGACTAGGCTTCAATCCCACGGGCACGACCGCCGGCGGCGCCAAGCCGCCGGCGGTCGGCGCGAGGCACCGTCATGTCCCTGCTGCGCTTCATCGACGCCCTCAACGAGTGGACCGGACGTCTGGTCGCCCTGCTGCTGCTGCCGAGCATCGCGGTGACCCTGTTCGAGGTGGTCATGCGCTACCTCTTCAACAGCCCGACCCTCTGGGTCAACGAGACCGTCCTGATCCTCTTCGGCTTCTACTTCCTGCTCGGCGGCGGCTACACGCTGCGTCACGGGGGTCACGTGCGGGTCGACGTACTGCTGCACGGGCTGCCACGCCGCAAGCGGCGCTGGCTCAATGTCTTCGCGCAGGTCGTGACGATTGGATTCCTGGCGGTGCTGCTCTGGATCACCGGTGCGCAGGCGCTCGACTCGATCGCGTACCTGGAGCGCTCCGACAGCGCCTGGGGGCCCTACATCTTCCCGGTGATGAGCGCCGCCCCGATCGCCGCCGCCCTGATGATCCTGCAGGCGCTGGCGATCCTCGCCCGCGAGATAGCCGATCAGGGCGAGGACGATCCCTCCGACACGCCGTCGCACGGCGCCGAGCCGGGCTGACGGGGCGCGCACGGCCCCTCCCGGCACTCCGACCCTTACGAAAACCGACAGGAACCAGCGGCATGGGCGTCGAGGCGCTGACGGCGATTCTGTTTCTCGGGCTGTTCGCCCTGATCTTCCTGGGCGTGCCCCTCGCCTTCGCCCTCGGCAGCGTCGCCCTGGTGCTCGGCTACTTCCAGTGGGGACCGCTGTCGCTTCACCTGATCGCCAGCCAGGTCAAGGGCGCGATCTTCAACTATACGCTCGTCTCGATCCCCTTCTTCATGTTCATGGCCAACGTGCTGAGCAAGTCGGGCATCGCCGACGACCTCTATGCCGCGATCCACAAGCTGCTGGGGCCGCTGAACGGCGGCTTGGCGATGGGCACGGTGCTGGCCTGCGCGCTGATCGCCGCGATGAGCGGCGTCAGCGCCGTCGGCGTCATGGCCATGGGCATGCTGGCCCTGCCGGCGATGCTCGCGCGCGGCTACGACAAGCGGATGGCGATGGGCACGATCCTCGCCGGCGGCGCACTCGGCCAGCTGATACCGCCGAGCATCCTGGCCATCGTCTACAGCGGCCTCGCCAACATCTCGATCGGCCAGGTCTTCCTGGCCGGCGTCGTGCCGGGCCTGCTGCTCGTCGCGCTCTTCGTCGGCTACGTCGCGATCCGCTGCCTGCTGGACCCGGCCAAGGGCCCGGCCCTCTCGCCCGAGGAGCGCGCCCGCCTGACCTGGAGCGAACGGCTGGCCAGCCTGGCCGGCGTGCTGCCGCCGATGCTGCTGGTGCTCTGCGTGCTCGGCAGCATGTTCGGCGGCATCGCCAGTCCGACCGAGGCCGCCGCGGTCGGCGCGCTCGGCAGCCTGCTGCTGGCGCTGCTGCACCGCCGCCTGACCTGGCAGAACCTCTTCGCGGCCTGCCGGGAGACCCTGAAGTCGACCAGCATGGTGCTGTGGATCGCCCTCGCCTCCCTGCTCTTCGTCTCGGTCTACGCCGGCATCGGCGGCGACGACCTGGTCCGCGGCCTGCTGCTCGACCTCGGCCTGCCGCCGGGCGGCGTCATCGTGATCATGATGGTCATCGTCTTCCTGCTGGGCATGGTGATGGACCCGATCGGCATCGTCTTCCTGACCACGCCGATCTTCGTGCCGATCGTGGTCGAGCTCGGGTTCAGCCCCCTGTGGTACGGCGCCCTGCTGATCATCAACCTGGAAATGTCCTACCTGACCCCGCCCTTCGGTTACAATCTGTTCTATCTCAAGGCGGTAGCACCCGAGGGCACGACCATGGCGGAACTCTATCGCGCGGTGCCGCCCTTCATCGCGCTGCAGATGCTCGGCCTGGCCGCCGCCGCGTTCTTCCCGGAGCTCGTCACCTGGTTGCCGACTCTGGCCTTCGGCGACTAGGACGACAGAAGCGGAGCCGGAGAGAGCGGACATGACGGCAGGAGAGTTCGAGGGGCGCACGGCCCTGGTCACCGGCGGCGCCAAGGGCATCGGCGAGGCGATCGCACGGCGGCTGCTCGACGGCGGCGCGACGGTCGTGCTCTGGGACCTCTCGGCCGAGGGCCTCGAAGAGGCTGCCGGCCGCCTGGAGGCCGGCGAGCGCCTGCTCTGCCACGCCGTCGACGTGACCGACGAGACGGCCCTCGCCGCCGCCGCGGACGCGGCGATCGAGCGATGCGGCGGGCTCGACATCCTGGTCAACAACGCCGGCATCGCCGGGCCGACCCTGCCGACGCTCGACTATCCGAGCGAGAGCTGGCGCCGGGTCGTCGAGGTCGACCTGACCGGCGTCTTCCTCTGCTGCAAGACGCTGCTCCCGCACCTGGTGGCACGCGGCTGGGGCCGGGTCGTCAACGTCGCCTCGCTGGCCGGCAAGGAGGGCACGCCCAACGCCGCGGCCTACAGCGCGGCCAAGGCCGGGGTGATCGCGCTGACCAAGTCGCTCGGCAAGGAGCTGGCCGGCAGCGGCGTGCTGGTCAACTCGGTGGCGCCGGCCGCCGTCGAGACCGACATCCTGAAGCAGATGACGCCGGAGCATGTCGCCACCATGGTCGGCAAGAGCCCGCTCGGCCGGCTCGGCACGCCCGAGGAGGTCGCGGAGCTGGTCGCCTGGCTCTGCTCGGACGCCTGCTCCTTCAGCACCGGCGCCTGCTTCGACCTCTCGGGCGGCCGCGCCGTCTACTGAGCGGCGGCCGGCTGCCGGGCCGGCGCCCGACCGGGCGCGAGGTGCTCGTAGCCCGGGCGCTCCCACCAGGGCCAGGGCAGCGCCAGGGCGCGGGCCTCGGGGTCGTCGAAAGCCGGGGCGTGGCTCGGGTCGTCGAAGCGGGCGCCGGCGATGCGCACGCCCGCCCGGGTCACCGTCAGCCGGCCCTCCCACAGCCAGGCGACGAGCTGAAGCAGCCCCTTGACCGAGAGCTCGAACAGCCGGTGCCGCAGATGCCCCAGGTCCTCGTCGTAGGCGCGCACCAGGGCCGACTGCTGGACGATCGGACCGCCGTCGACGCTGTCGTCGACGACATGGACGGTACTGCCGACCAGCCGCGTCTCGACCGCCAGCTGCTGGTCGATCGGGTTGAGGCCCTCGAAGGCCGGCAGGATCGAGGGATGCACGTTGAACAGTCGGTCCCGGTAGGCTCCGGTCAGCGGCGCGCGGAGCAGGCGGCGGAACGAGGCGGTCACCAGGTAGTCGGCGGATTCGGCCTCGGCGTGCGCCAGCAGGGCCGCCGAGAAGGCGGCGTTGTCGCGCTCGGGAATGATCCGCGTCGGCAGGCGGTGCCGCGCGGCAGCCGCGAGGCCGCCGCAGGCGCGGTCGCTGAGGACACCGGCAATGCGACCCCGAAAGCCGGGCTGCGACAGCGCCTCGTTGAGAAAGGCGCCGCCCGTGGTGGTCAGCAGCAGGATCCTGGCGGTCATCTCGGCGGGAGCTCTCTTGGCGGGAGGACGACGGCGAGGGCCGCTCCGACCGGCCCCGCCGGCTGCAAAGCTCGCCGATCCATGGATAACAGGCGGTTAACGGGTAGCCGGGTACGGAACTGTTAAGACTTTCTGCTTAGCTTCTTGTGCCGCGCCGAAGCAGACGCGGCTCGACTGCTTCGCGTTGCAGCGCAGGAACCCGCGCGGGGATAGAAATCGGACGATGCGTCGGCACCACCTCATAGAAGAAGCCAAGGCCGAGCTCGACGTCGCCTACGAGGAGGTCAAGCGCGCCGAGCACGAGCTGATGGACCTGGAATTCGAGTACAACGAGCGGGTCAAGTCGCTCAACGGCCACGCCGACCCCGACGCGCTCGCCGAGCTGCTGCGCGAGAAGGAGGATCGCCAGCAGGCCCTCGACCTGGAGGAGCTCTACGGCCTGCAGCGCTGCACGACCCAGCGCTTCGCCCTGGTCAGCGCCTGCTTCGGCCTGGTCGGCTCGGTCAAGGATCAGGCGATGACCGTCGACCTGATCAAGCGCCTGCTGTTTCAGCAGGACGAGCTGCGCCGGAACAAGGTGCTGATCGATCGGAACCTGCGCAGCTTCCAGTCCAGCCTGCGCGCCTACATGCTCAAGGACAGCAGCGCCGAGAACGACGAGACCGTGCGCCAGAGCTGGGGCGCCATCGAAGAGCTGCTGCGCGGCCTCGGCCGCGAGATCTGAGCCCCCCGATACGGCGCCACCTGGACTTCGCCACCGGCGCCGGCCACGGCGCGGGTTCTCCCCTGGCGATTCGTCGCGCGATCGGCAATTCTACCCTCGGGCCGCATCGGCAACGGGGCGGAACACGTGCGCGTTGCTGGGGGACGCAAGGGGATTCCATGCCGTTTTCTTGCCGAGGGGCCGCGACCGGCACGCTGGTCGCCGCCTTCCTGCTTCTGTCCGCGCTCTCCGCCTGCCGCACCACCGCAACGCCGCAGCAGCCGGTCATCGATCTCGACCAGGCGGTCGCCGACGAGGCCCGCGGCGACTACGCGGCCGCCGAGCGCCAGGCCGCGGCGGCGGTCGCGCTGGCCGAGCGCACGCCGGGCACGCTCGACGATCCCGACATGCCGATGCTGCTGTTCTTTCTGGCGCGGCAGAACATCAACCGCGGGCACTTCGAGGAGGCCGAGCGCCACCTGCAGCGTGCCCGGGAGCTGAACGGCCGCCACTACCCGCCGGCGCACCCGCAGAGCGCCGCGCTGACGCTGCTCGAGGCGAACCTCGCGCTGCAGCTCGGCCGCGCCGAGAAGGCCGAATCCCTGGCGCGCGACCTGCTGGCCGCCCAGCAGGAGACCTACGGCCCGCGCCATCCCTTCGTCGCCCGCAGCCTGATCGTGCTCGCCTCGGCCCAGGAGGGCCGCGACGACCCGGCGGCCGAGGGGGCGGACGACGCGGCGCTCGAGGCCGCGCGCGAAACCCTCGAGGAGGCGCTGGAGATCCTGACCAACGCCTGGGGCGAGGCCCATCTCGACGTCGTCTGGACGACGGTCAGCCTGGCCCACAACCGGGCCGGTGCCGGCGACGCGGCGGCCGCCGACGCCCTGTCCGACAAGGCCGAGACGTTGGCCGAGCAGGTGATCCGCGCGGCGACGGCGGCGGAGCGCCAGGAGGTCGAGACCCTGCAGGCGGACCTGGAGGTCTCCCGCGGCGTCATCGACCTCGCGCTCGACCGCCCGGCGGCAGCCCTGGCGCGCTTCGAGGCGGCCCTGCCCCGGCTGCGCAGGCTCTACGGGCAGAGCCACCCGGAGACCGCCTGGAACCGAATCCTGCTCGGCCAGGTCCTGGCCGGTCTCGGCGACTTCGAGGACGCCGAGCCGCATCTCGCCGAGGGCGTCGAAGCGATCCGCGTCGCCCACGGCGAGCGGCACCCGATCTACATGTTCGCCCTGCAGCGCCGCTCCACCGCCTACTACGACGCCGGCTGGGGCGCCGAGGCCCTGGCCGACTGGGAAGAGGCCCGGCTGATCCGCGACCGCCTGCTGGAGATCGGAGAGAGCCTGTGAGAGTCTTGCTGGCCGCCTTCACGGCCCTCGCCCTGTTCGCAATCGAGCCGGGCTCGGGAATCCGCCCGGCCCAGGCCCAGTCCACCGAGGGAGCCCCCGGGCTGCCGGGTCTGCCACCCGCGCCGCCCGCTGCGGCCGAAGCGATCGAGCGCTACTTCGCGACCCCGGAGGCTCAGCGCGACCCCGAGCGGCTGCACGAGGAGCTGCTGGCCGAGCTGGCGCGCAGCGAGGCGGCGGGCCGGAACGACCAGCGCGCGACGCTGCTCACCTATCTCGCGATCGTCGAGGGCGAGCGCGGTCGCAACGAGGCGGCCCTGGCGCGCGTCGAGGAGGCGCTCCAGTTGCGCAGCGGCACCTGGTTCCTGCATTCCCTGCACGGCCAGATCCTGCTGACGGTGGACCGCGCCGAGACCGCCCGCCAGGCCTTCGATCGCGCGCTGGACCTGGCGCCGGCGCGCGAAATCCCGGCCCGCCTGCAGGTGCACCTGTACCGATCCTTCGCCAATCGGGCGCTGCGCCGCTTCGCGGAGGCGGCCGAGGACCTTCGGGTGATCCTGGACTACGACCTGCACAATACCGAGCTGCTCTACCAGCGCGCCGTCCTGCACAGCCTCGCCGGCCAGAAGCGGGTGGCGCTGCGCCAGCTCAACGACCTGATCCAGCGTGTGCCCAATGCCCCGGAGCCCTTGCGCGACCGTGCCGAGGTGCTCATCGCGCTTCGCGACTACGCGGGCGCGGGGCGTTCCCTGGACGAGGTCGCGCGCCTCGTGCCCGGCGATCCCCGCACCGAGCTGCTGCGCGGCCGTCTGGCCTATGCGCGGGGCGACCTCGCCGCGGCGGTCGAGCACCACGCGCGCGCCTTCGACCTCGGATTGGCGCAGGGCCTGCCCGATCCCTACGGCCTGCTGTGGCTGCGAGCCCTGCGGCTGCGCGCCGGCCAAGCCGACGCCGCGGACCTGGAGCGGCGGCGAGGGCTCGCCCGCCTTCAGGACTGGCCGGCAGCGATCCTGTCGCACCTGATGGGCGAAACGACGGCGGAAGAGCTTCTGGCCACGGCGCGAGCGGCGGAAGCGCCCCACGCGGTCGACGAACGGCTGACCGAGGCGCATTTCTTCATCGCCCAGAAGCGCCTGGCCGAGGGCCGCGGCGCCGAGGCCAAGCGGCACCTGGAGGCGGCCGCCGCCCTCGATGTTGTCTATTTTGTCGAGAACGACATGGCGCGGATTGAGCTCGACCGCCTGCCCTGAGCGCCTATCCTGAGCGCCTGTCCTGGCCACGTGACCTGACCACGTGTCCTGACCACGTGTCCTGACGGCCGCGCCGGCTCCGGACTCAGCCCTCCGGCAGCGGGATGAACTCGGTCTCGCCGGGCACCGAGGGGAAGCGGCCCTCCTGCCAGTCGCGCTTGGCCTGCTCGATGCGCTCCTGGCGGCTTGAGACGAAGTTCCACCAGATGAAGCGCTCGCCGTCGATCGGCGCGCCGCCGAGCAGCATCACCCGGCTCTCGGTCCGGGCCGTCAGCCGCGGCGCGCCGCCGGGCGCGAGCACTGCCATGCTGCGCTGCGCGACCGGCTGGCCGTCGAGCTCGACGGCGCCCTCGACGACGTAGACCGCGCGCTCCTCGTGCTCCTCGGGCAGCGCCAGCGACGCGCCCTCGCCGAGTGCGGCGTCCAGGTAGAACATCTCGGAGAACGCCGGGACCGGCGACTTGCGGCCGTAGGCCTCGCCCGCGATCAGCCGCAGCGCGACGCGCTCCTCCTCGAAGGCCGGCAGGCTGTCGCGGCCGTGGTGCGAGAAGGCCGGGTCGGTCTCCTCGTCGGCGCGCGGCAGGGCGACCCAGCTCTGGATGCCGTGCAGCGGCGAGGGATTGCGTCGGTCGTCCTCGGCGGTGCGCTCCGAGTGCACGATGCCGCGGCCGGCGGTCATCCAGTTGACGTCGCCCGGCTCGATGCGGCGCATCGAGCCCAGGCTGTCGCGATGCAGGATCGCGCCGTCGAACAGGTAGGTGACGGTCGCCAGGTTGATGTGCGGGTGCGGGCGCACGTCGATGCCCTTGCCCGGGTCGAAGACCGTCGGGCCCATGTGGTCGAAGAAGATGAAGGGCCCGACCGTGCGCCGCTTGGCGAACGGCAGGACACGGCCGACCAGGAAGCCGCCGAGGTCGCGGCTCCTCGCCTCGATGAGATGCTCGACGGTCATGACCCCTCCCCCTCCCTAGGGCGCCCGGCCCTCGCGCGCCCGGCGCGGCCGCTACTCCGGCAGCGCGGAAATCACGTAGAGCGCGTTCAGCAGCTCGCTGCGCTGGGCGTTGCCGAAGGTGCTGTCGAAGATCTCGTCGATCGCCCCGGAGCGGTAGATCCGGCTGAGCGCGCTGTCGACCGCGAGGCGGAAGTCGCTGTCCCCGCGCGGCAGGGCCAGCGCATAGGGCTCGTAGGAGAAGTACTGGTCGGACAGCTGGAAGGCCATCGGCATGCCGCGCTCGAGCAGCAGGAACTGCAGGATCGCTCGGTCGGCGAAGTAGGCGTCGATGTCGCCGCTCTCGAGCCGGCTGATGCCCTCGTCGTGGACGTCGACCGGCACGATCTGCGCGTCGATGCCGACCTCGGTCAGCGTCGCGGCGAGACGGTCGGCGGTCGAGGTCGAGCGGCGCACGCCGATGCGCTTGCCGGCCAGGTCGGCGAAGCCCTCGGGGCCGTCGGCGCGGACCAGGACGCTGGCCCCGTCGATGAAGAAGGGGATCGAGAAGTCGACCAGCTGCCGGCGCTTGAGGGTCGCGGTCGAGGCGCCGCACAGCAGGTCGATGCGGCCGTCGGCGACGGCCTGGAAGCGCTCGGTGGTATCGACCGTGACGTACTGCACCTTCAGGCGGTCGAGTCCGGCGTCCTGGCCGATCTCGCCGGCGACGGCGCGGCAGAGCTGCACGGTGAAGCCGCCCGGCTTCTCGTCCTGGATGTAGGAGAACGGCAGGGCGTCGACGCGGATGCCGATGCGCAGCGGCTCCCCGGCCTTCAGCCTCTCGAGCGTCTGGGCCGAGGCCGTTCCGGCGCCCAGGCCGGTGGCCACCGCCAGCGCCAGCAGAAGCAGTATCCGTCGCATCGCCGTCTCCTCTCCTTATGGGTGCTGCCATCAGACCCGAAGACGCCCGCCGCCTCAACCGGTCAATCGATCACTCGCGGCCGGCAGACCGGTCACCGCCTCTCGAGCCCCGCCTTGCCTCTTGCCAAGCGCGGGGCGTCTGGGGGATCGTCGCTGCACCGCAAACGACGAGACCCGAAGCGGGCGCCGCCCGCTGCAAGCCGATCCGGAGATGCCCATGCGCCGCCATGCCCTGTCTGTCCTGCTCGCTTCCGCCCTTGCCGCCCTGCTGCCCGGCGCCGCCCTCGCCCATACCGGCGCCGAGCATCTCGGCGGCTTCGCGACCGGCTTCGCGCATCCCCTGCTCGGTCTCGACCACCTGCTCGCCATGGTCGGCGTCGGCCTCTGGGCGACCCGGCTGGCGGCGGCCGGCGAGCGCCGGGCGCTCTGGACCGTGCCGCTGGCCTTCGTCGCGGCCATGGCGCTCGGCGGCGGCGCCGCGCTGGCCGGCTTCGCCCTGCCCGGCCTGGAGCTCGGCATCGCCGGCTCGGTGCTGCTGCTCGGCCTGCTGATCGCCGCGCCCTTCGTGGTGCCGGCCGGCGCGGCCATGGCGCTGGTCGCGGCCTTCGCGCTGTTCCACGGCGTCGCCCATGGCCTGGAGATGCCGCTGGCCGCCCAGCCGGCGCTCTACGGGTTCGGCTTCCTGCTGGCCACCGCCCTGCTGCACGGCGTGGGCGTCGGCCTCGGCCTCGGCGCCGGCCGCCTGGCGTCGCTGCGCAGCGTCCGACTCGCCGGCGGCGCCCTGGCGCTGGCCGGCCTCTGGCTGGTCGCCGCCGGCTGAGGCCGACTCCCGGCCGAGGCTTCCTCGCCGGGGCCTCGGCCGTCTATCCGGGCGGCATCGCCACACCCTCGACAAGCAGGGCTGTAAGCCTGCAGCTCTCGCTCTGCAGATTCGCCAGCCGCTCCTCGACCTGGGCCGCCCGGTCGGCCCGCCCCTGCAGGCGGCTCCAGGTACCGAGCAGGAAGTAGACGCCGCAGTGCTGCGCCTCCTCCGGCTCCCGGTCGCTCGCCGCCAAGGCGGCCTCCCAGGTCGTGCGTTCCTGGAACAGGCGCAGGGCCGTCACGAGCCGCCCCTCCTGGCCATCGAGCAGGCGCTCGGCACCGCGCAGCCAACGGCCGTCCGCCTCGTGCCGCGCCAGCGCCAGGAGATGGCCCGTGAGGTGGAGCGTCGCCGTACCGCAGTCGACGCCGGGCCTGGCCTCGGCGGCCGAGGCGTAGAGCCGCACCGCCTGGTCCAGCCAAGCCGCCCAGTCGCGTCCCGCGGCGTCCCCCTGTCTGTGCAGGGCGGCGATCCAAGCGAGACTGCGCGCCGAGAAGCCGCCGGCGCAGCCGAAACGCGTGCCGGTCTCCACGACCCGCCGATGCCAGTAGATCGCCCGGTCCAGGTCCCGGCGGAACCCGCGGGCGCCGACCTGGCTGCCGACGGCGGCGACGTTCATGCAGGCACCGTGGCCGCGCTCGGCGCAGTCCCGGAAGTAGCGCCTTGCCCGGCGGTCGTCGTGGAGCAGGCTGAAAGCCAACTCGCCGGCGCGGAAGCCGGCATCCGGGTAGATTGCGTGGAAGCCCGTGGCGAAGAGGTCATCGATGTCGGCGAGCGCCCGCCGGACGTTGGCGAGCTCGACGGCCTGGCCGCGTCGTTGCTGCATGAAGGCGATGGTCGCCAGCGTCTCGGCCCGGACCGCGCGCACCAGGGCGACATCGGCCGGCGCCAGGTCGAGGCGGGCTAGGCCCGCGTCCAGAATGGCCACCTGCCCGAGCAGGCGGTCCGGATCGCCGTCGCTGGCCAGGTCGATGCGCCCCGCGGCGCGGTCCTCGTGGAAGCGGTTCAGGACGCCGAGGCTTTCGTTGAGCTCCTCCAGCGTCCCGGCGAAGGCGGGCAACGCCAAGAGCAGAGCGAACAGTCCCGCCCCGAGCACGGCGGTCGGCCTCCGGATGGCGCGAACCCAAGCAAGCACGGTAACCTCCCTGTCGACGCCCGCGATTGTTCCGTCCTCCGGCCGATCCGGGCAAGGTGGCCGGCGCGACCGGTCGGCCCGTCGCCCCTCCTGACATCGCTAGCCGCACGCAGTTGACCGTCTTCCGGCGCTCTGTCCTACTGCTGCTGTCGGCAGCAGATGCGAGGGGAGAGTGGTCCATGGCCGAGGAGGCGGATCCCGACAAACTCGGCTACGCCGGCGACCTCGACAGCCGGGCCGCCCGCGACCTGCTGGCGCGCGAGCCCGAGGCGCTGCTGCTCGACGTGCGCAGTGAACCGGAGTGGGAGTTCGTCGGCCGGCCCGACCCCGAGGCGCTCGACCAGCGGGTGCGCTTCGTCAGCTGGAAGACCTGGCCGGGCATGATCCCCAACGAGCGCTTCCTGGAGGAAGTCGCGGCCGCCGGCGTCGAACGCCACCGGCCGCTGCTGCTGCTCTGCCGCTCCGGCCAGCGCTCGCGCGACGCCGCCATCGCGCTGACCCGCGCCGGCTTCGGGCCCTGCTGGAACCTCGCCGAGGGCTTCGAGGGGCCGAAGGACGAGGCCGGTCACCGCAACAGCCGCGCCGGCTGGCGCGCCGCCGGCCTGCCCTGGGTCCAGGGCTGAGCGGCCGTGCGATGACGGCGGACGGCAAGCTCGGACGCGCGACCCGCCTGGTGCGCGGCGGCCTCGAGCGCTCGCCGCACGGCGAGACCTGCGAGGCGCTCTATCTTACCTCCGGCTTCGTCTACGCCAGCGCCGCCGAGGCCGAGGCGCGCTTCAAGGGCGAGGCCGAGGGCTTCGTCTACTCGCGCTACGGCAACCCGACCGTCGCCCAGTTCGAGGCGCGGCTCGCGGGCCTCGAGGACGCCGAGGCCTGCTTCGCCACGGCCAGCGGCATGGCCGCGGTCTTCTCGGCCCTGGCCTGCCAGCTCTCGGCCGGCGACCGCCTGGTCGCCTCGCGCGCGCTGTTCGGCTCCTGCTACCAGATCGTCACGCAGATCCTGCCGCGCTTCGGCATCGAGACCGAGCTGGTCGACGGCAGCGACCTCGCGCAGTGGGAGCGCGCACTCGCACCGAAGGGCAAGCCGGCCGCCAAGGTCGCCTTCTTCGAGACGGTCTCGAACCCGACGCTGCAGGTGCTCGACCTGCCGGCCGTGGTCACCCTGGCCAAGGCGGCCGGCGCGGTCACGGTCGCCGACAACGTCTTCTCGACGCCGCTGCTGCTGCGCCCGCTGGAGCGCGGCGCCGACATCTCGGTCTATTCCGGCACCAAGCACATCGACGGCCAGGGCCGCTGCCTGGGCGGCGCGATCCTCTGCAGCCGGGCCTTCCACGACGACCGGCTGCTGCCCTTCGTGCGCCACGCCGGCCCGGCGCTCAGCCCCTACAACGCCTGGACCCTGCTGAAGGGCCTGGAGACGCTGGAGCTGCGCGTCGAGCGGCAGTGCCGCACGGCGACGGCGATCGCGCGCCGGCTCGAGGCCCACCCGGCCGTGGCACGCGTCGTCTACCCGGGCCTGGAGAGCCACCCCCAGCACGCGCTCGCCGCCGAGCTGCTCGAGGACTTCGGCACGGTGCTCTCCTTCGAGCTGAAGGCCGCGCCGGGCCAGGGCAAGGCCGCCGCCTTCGCGCTGCTCGACGCGCTGGAGCTGATCGACATCTCCAACAACCTCGGCGACGCCAAGTCGCTGATCACCCACCCGGCGACCACGACCCACCGCTCGATGCCCGCCGAGGAGCGCGCCGCCACCGGCATCACCGACGGCTTCGTGCGCCTGTCCTGCGGCCTCGAGACCCCGGCCGACCTGATCGCCGACCTGGAGCAGGCGCTGGAGACGGCGGCGCTGGCGGCGGCGGGGTAGCGCGCGGAGAGGCCGCGGCCTACCGCCCCTTCCAGACCGGCTTGCGCTTCTCGGCGAAGGCGCGGGTGCCTTCGAGCTGGTCCTCGGAGCGGTTGACGGTCTCGACCGTCGGAATCTCCTTGCGGCGCATCATGTCGAAGCCCTCCTGGACCGGCAGGTGGCGGGTCTTGCGGATCGTCTCCTTGATCGCGGCGAAGACCAGCGGCGGGCCGTCGGCGAGCAGGTCGGCGAGCTCGCGGGCGCGCTCGAGCAGGCGGTCGGCGGGCAGCACCTCGTTGACCAGGCCCCAGCGCTCGGCCTCGGCGGCTTCCATCCAGCGGCCGGTGAGCAGCATGTCCAGGGCGACGTGGTAGGGCACCAGGCGGTGCAGCTTGAGCGTCGCGGCGTCGGCGAAGACGCCGACGTTGATCTCCGGCAGCGCGAAACGGGCGTGCTCGGCGGCCAGGATCAGGTCGGCCGAGATCGCCAGCTCGAAGCCGCCGCCGACCGCCATGCCGTTGACCGCGGCGATCACCGGCTTGTTGAGGTCGGGCAGCTCCTGCAGCCCGCCGAAGCCGCCGACGCCGTAGTCGCTGTCCGAGACCTCGCCGGCCGCCGCCGCCTTGAGGTCCCAGCCCGGGCAGAAGAACTTCGGCCCGGCGCCGGTGACGATGGCGACGCGCAGCTCGGGGTCGTCGCGGAAGCCCGCGAAGACCTCGCCCATCAGCCGGCTGGTCGCGGCGTCGATCGCATTGGCCGGCGGCCGGTTGAGGGTCACCTCTAGCACCTTGCCGCGGCGTTCCGTGTGGATCGGGGAGTCGGTCATGGGCTCTGCCTCCTGGCACGCGGCGGGGCCGGTGCGCTTGCATGGTTCGACAGGCTCACCATGAAGCGACGGAGACGCCGTCGCGGGCCTCCCCGTCGCGCTTCACCCTGAGCCTGTCGAAGGGCGAAGCGCGGTCTTGCTCGCGGCCGCCGCTAGTCTTCCTCGCGCAGGCGGATCAGGGCGTCGACGGCGACGGCGCCGCGGCCCTCGGGGCGGACCATCACCGGGTTGACGTCGAGCTCGACCAGGCGGTGCGCTTCGGCGACGGCGTAGCGCTGCACGGCCTGGACGGCGGCGACCAGCGCCGGCAGGTCGCCGGCCGGGCGGCCGCGATGGCCCTCGATCAGGCGCATGACCCGGAGCGAGCGGATCGCCGCCTCGATCTCCTCAGGGGCGGCCGGCAGCATCAGGATGCGGCGGTCGCCGATCAGCTCGACCAGCACGCCGCCGGAGCCGACCAGCAGGAACAGGCCGAGCTGCGGGTCGTGCTGCACGCCGACGATGAGCTCGGCCAGGGCGTCGGGCACCATCGCCTCGACCAGCAGCGCCTCGCCCAGCGGCAGCAGCGCCTCGGCGGCTTCGCGCACCGCGGCGGCGTCGGCCAAGCCGAGGCGCACGGCACCGCGCTCCGACTTGTGGGCGAGCCCGGCGCCGGTCGCCTTGAGCACCACCGGGTAGCCGAGCGCCTCGGCGGCGGCGACCGCGGCCTCGGCGTCGCCGACGCGCTGCCCCGCGGGCAGCGGCAGCTCGTAGGCGGCCAGCGCCCGCTTGGAGTCCCACTCCGAGAGCGTCGTCACCGGGCCGCTGCCGGCCGGCGCGAAGGGCAGCAGCGGCGGCCGGCCGCCGCCGGCCATCAGCGCCCAGGCCTCGCCGACGTCGGCCGCAGCCTCGACCGCGGCCAGCGCCTCGTCGAGCCCCTCGAGCGGCACGATGCCCTCGGCGATCAGCCGCTCGGCGACGGCCTCCGGCAGCAGCTCGCCGAGCGACGCGACCAGCGCCGCCGGGCGGCCGGTCGCCTTCGCCGCGTCGACCAGCGCCTCCAGCGTGACCTCCCAGTCGGCCGGGTCGCAGCGGTCGGCGCGCGGCAGGTCGAGGACCAGCAGCGTCAGGTCGTAGCCGCTCTCCAGCATCGCCGAGAAGACGGCGGCGGTGCGCGCCCGGTCGGCCCAGACGAAGGTGTGGTAGTCGAGCGGGTTGTCGATCGCGACCAGCTCGCTCAGCGTCGCGCGCACGGCCTCGCGGCGCTCCGGGCTCAACGGCCGGAAGTCGACGCGCCGGCCGACCCCGGCGTCGGCCATCAGCGAGGCCTCGCCGCCCGAGCAGGACAGCGAGGCGATCGCCCGGCCGGGCAGCGCGCCGTGCACGTGCAGCAGCTTCAGCGTCTCCAGGAAGGCCGGGATCGAGTGCACGCGCGCGATCCCGAGGCGCGCCAGGAAGGCGTCGACGACGGCGTCCTCGCCGGCCAGCGAGGCGGTGTGGCTGAGCGCCAGGCGCCTGCCGGCCTCCGAGCGGCCGGCCTTGAGGGCGACGATCGGCACGCCGCGGGCCCTGGCGCGCTCGGCGACGCGCGCCAGGCGGCCGGGCTCGTCGAGCCCTTCCAGATGCAGGCCGATCGCCGAGACCCGGGGGTCGTCGATCAGCGCCTCGACGGCGGCCGCGACGCCGACCTTGGCCTGGTTGCCGAGCGACAGCAGGTAGCCGATCGGCAGGCCGCGCTGGTTCATCGTGAAGTTGATCGAGATGTTGCCCGACTGGCTGACGATGGCGACGCCGCGCTCGCAGCGCCCGCCGCCGTGCTGGTCGGGCCAGAGCAGCGCGCCGTCCAGATAGTTGATCACGCCGTAGCAGTTCGGCCCGAGCACCGGCAGGCTGCCGCTGACCTCGAGCAGGCGGCGCTGCAGCCGGGCGCCCTCGCCGCCGGCCTCCTTGAAGCCGGAGGCGTAGGCGACGACGCCGCCGGCGCCCTGCGCCGCCAGTGCCTCGACGACCTCGAGGGTGAGGTGGCGGTTGACCGCGACGAAGGCCGCATCCGGCGCCTCCGGCAGCTCCGCGACCGAGGCGACGCAGGGGCGCCCGCACAGCGCCTCGCCGGCCGCCGCGCGCTTCGGATTGACCGCCCAGATCGGGCCCGGAAAGCCCATCTTGTCGCACTGGCGGATGACCATCTCGGCCTCGGCGCCGCCGACAACCGCGATCGAGCGCGGCCTCAGCAGCCGGCCCAGGTCTCCCGCGCCCTCCCCCGACTTGGTCATCTCGTCCACCGGCAGCGCGCCCTCGTCGGGCATGGCGTCAGGACTCCAGCGGGCGCAGCAGGTCGCGCGAGATGATGTGTCGCTGGATCTCGCTGGTGCCGTCCCAGATCCGCTCGACCCGGGCGTCGCGCCACAGGCGCTCGACCGGCAGCTCGTCCATCAGGCCCATGCCGCCGTAGATCTGCAGCGTCTCGTCGGTGACCCGGGCCAGCATCTCGCTGGCGTAGAGCTTGGCCTGGGCGATCGCGCGGTTGGCGTCGAGGCCCTGGTCGAGCTGCCAGGCCGCGGCCAGGGTCAGGTAGTCGGCGGCGTCGATCTCGGTCGCCATGTCGGCGAGCTTGAAGGAGACGCCCTGGAACTTGCCGATCGCCTGGCCGAACTGCTTGCGGCTGGCCGCCCACTCGAGCGCCAGGTCGAGGGCGCGGCGCGCCCGGCCGACGCACATCGCGGCGACCGTGACCCGGGTCGCGCCGAGCCAGGTGTTGGCGACCTCGAAGCCCCGGTCGACCTCGCCCAGCACCTGGCTGGCCGGCAGGCGGCAGTCGTCGAACGACAGGATGCAGTTGTGGTAGCCGCGGTGGCTGACCGAGCGGTAGCCCGGCCGGATCTCGAAGCCCGGCGTGCCGCGGTCGACCAGGAAGGTCGTGATGCGCTTCCTGGGGCCGCGCGGCGTCTGGTCCTCGCCGGTCGCCATGAAGACGATGACGAAGTCGGCGACGTCGGCGTGGCTGATGAAGTGCTTGGTGCCGTTGAGCACGAAGTCGTCGCCGTCGCGCCGGGCGAAGGCCTTCATGCCGCGCAGGTCGGAGCCGGCGTCGGGCTCGGTCATCGCCAGGGCGTCGAGCTTTTCGCCGCGCACCGCCGGCAGCAGGTAGCGCTCGCGCTGCTCGGCGTCGCAGGCGCAGAGGATGTTGGAGGGCCGGCCCCACCAGACCGAGAGCGCCATGGCGGTGCGCCCGAGCTCGCGCTCGAGCAGCGCGAAGGTCTGGTGGTCGAGGCCGCCGCCGCCGAACTCCTCGGGGATGTTCGGCGCGTAGAAGCCCATGTCGAGGACCTTGCGCTGGATCTCCCGGCCCTTGTCGAGAGGCAGGTCGCCGTCGCGCTCGACCTCGGCCTCGAGCGGGTAGAGCTCCGTCTCGACGAAGTCGCGCACCGTCTCCACCACCATGCGCTGCTCGTCGCTCAGGCCGAAATCCATGCAGTCCTTCTCCTCGTCTCGCCGTGCGCGGAGAGCCCTAATCCTCGGGAACGGGATTCACAAGCCGGCGTCTGCGGCCGGCCCGTCGGGCCAGCCTGCGGGACCGACGGTGGAGGCCGCCGGCGGCGCCCCCCTTACTCCGCCATCGAGCGGTGCCAGAGGCCCTCGCGCTCGAGGTCGTCCTGGGTCATCTCGATGCCCTTGCGCAGGATCTCGACCATCTTGTCGATCTCCGGCTTCTCGATGATCAGCGGCGGCGACATCACGCACATGTTGTAGATCGGCCGCACCACCAGGCCGAGCTCCTGGCAGTGCGCGTCGATGCGCCCGCCGACCTCGTTGTCGAGCGCCAGGGGGTTCTTGCTCTTCTTGTCGGCGACGCAGTCTACGCAGGCCATCAGGCCCATGCCGCGCACCTCGCCGACCAGCGGCAGCGCCTCCAGCTCCTTCAGGCGCGCCTGGAAGTAGGGCGAGATCTCGCGGACGTGCTCCAGCAGGTGCTCCTGCTCGATGATCCGGATGTTGGCCAGCGCCGCGGCGCAGGACACCGGATGGCCCGAGTAGGTGTAGCCGTTCGAGTAGACCGAGCCCTTGTTGTCCGGGCCGCTGACCTGCTCGAGCAGGCTGCTCGAGATGGCGAAGCCGCCGAGCGGCACGTAGCCGGAGGTCACGCCCTTGGCGAAGGTCACGATGTCGGGCACGACGCCGAAGACCTCCTCGCTGGCGAACCAGTGGCCGAGCCGGCCGAAGGCGGTCACCACCTCGTCGGCGATGAACAGGATGTCGTACTTGCGGCAGAGCGCGTGGGCCCGCTTGTGATAGCCCTCCGGCGGCATCAGCACGCCGCCGGAAGCGAGGATCGGCTCGCCGATGAAGGCGGCGATGCGCTCGGGCCCGAGCTCCAGGATCTTGGCCTCCATCTCCTCGATCAGGAAGTCGCAGAAGCCCTCCACCGTCATGCCCTCGGGGCGGCGATAGGGGTTCGGCGAGGAGAGGTGCACGACCAGGTCGTCGGCGAAGTCGAGGAAGACCTTGTCGCGCTCCTTGCCCGAGCAGGAGGCCGCGAGATAGGTGCTGCCGTGGTAGGCGCCGCCGCGCGACAGGATCAGCTTCTTTTCCGGCCGGCCCTTGTAGTTGTTGAAGAAGTGCACGAAGCGCAGGGCCGAATCGACGGCGGTCGAGCCGCCGGTCGTGAAGAACACGTGGTTGAGGTCGCCCGGCGTCATCTCGGCGATGCGCGCGGCGAGCTCGGCGGCCGGCGTGCTGGTCGAGTACCAGGGCGAGTTGTAGGCCAGGCTCATGGCCTGCTCGGCCATGGCCTCGGCGATCTCCCTGCGGCCGTAGCCGACCTGCATGCACCACATGCCGGCCGGGCCGTCGAGCAGGCGGTTGCCCTTGGCGTCCTCGACGTAGACGCGCTCCGCGCCGGTCAGCAGCGGGCGCGCCTCCTGCCCCAGGTTCTCCAGCGACTCCCAGGGCTGCACCAGGTGGCGCGTGGCCAGGGCCTCGAGCTCGGCGACGGCGTTGCCGCCCGGAGCGATCGTGGCGCCGGGATTGGAACGGGTGGCGGCAGCAGCCGGGCCGGCCTTGCCGGCGGGGCGCGCCACGATATCGGCGTTCGACTTGGACACGGGTTTCACCTCTCGTCTCGACGACCGGACCGGGCGGCTGCCGCACCGCCGGCGTCCCCTCATCCCCGGCGTCGCTTCGGGATGCGGGGGCGGCGGACGCGCTCGCCCAGACCTGCCTGATGCTTCCAATATGGCCGTTCGCTGAACGCTTGTCCAGCGACACGTCGAACGACCGTTCAATCAAAATAGTTCTTTCATCTCGCTGTTCGCTTGCGCAGTATGGCTGCCATACCAGGGATTTGGAACGGCGGTCCGGCCTGAATCCGGGCCGCCGGGACCCGAAAACGACACGAGGTTGGAAGCCTGCGGATGCCCCAACGCGCGGCCACGGCACAGCCGCTCAAGCGCGCCGAGAAGAAGGAAGTCACGCGCCAGCAGCTGATCGCGGCGACGGTCGACTCGATCGCCGCCAGCGGCTTCGCGGAGACCACGCTGCACAAGGTCTCGGCGCGCGCCAACGTCTCGCGCTCGCTGGTCAACTTCCATTTCGAGAGCAAGGAGCAGCTGCTCGTCGCCACGCTGCGCCACCTGACCGAGGAGTACCGCACCTTCTGGATGAAGGCGATCTCCCGGCCCGGCCTGAGCGCCGCCGGCAAGCTCAACGCCATCGTCGACGCCGACTTCCACCCGCAGGTCTGCAACCGCAAGAAGATCGCCGTCTGGTACGCCTTCTGGGGCGAGTCGAAGTCGCGGCCGACCTACATGGAGGTCTGCGCGCGCGCCGACAGCGAGTTCGCGCGCACCATGGAGGAGCTGACCGCCGCCGTGGTCGGGGACGGCGGCTACGCGGTGTCGCCGGCGGTCGCCGCCAAGGGGCTGCGCTGCATGATCGACGGGCTCTGGCTGGAGCTGCTGCTGGCGCCGGCGACCTTCGAGCGCGAGGCGGCCAAGCGGACCTGCCGGACCTACCTGGCCTCGCTGTTCCCGCGCCATTTCGACATGCCGGCGGCGGCCGCTCCCGCTGCCGTCCCGGAGGCACAGGCCGCCGCGGGAGGCGAGCGGTGAGCGGCGGCGCGCTCGCAGGCGACACCGCCGGCGCGTCGGCCCAGACCGCTGACGGCTGGCGCAGCCGCTGGGGTCGGCTCTACCTGCAGAGCGAGGGCATCCGCGGCTGGTGCCTCTCGGCCCCTGCCCTCTTCGTCGTCATCGCCGCGCTCGCCGTGCCGATCGGGCTGCTGGTCCTGTTCAGCTTCTGGACCCAGGACTACGTCGACATCGACACGACGCTGACCCTGAACAACTACCAGACCATCGCCGACCGGACGATCTACCTGACGGTCTTCGCGCGCTCGGTCGGCATCTCGGGGCTGGTCACGCTGCTGACCGTGCTGCTGGCCTATCCGCTGGCCTACTACGTCGCCTTCGACGTGACGCGCCACAAGATGGTCTGGCTGGTGCTGATCACCCTGCCGTTCTGGACCAGCTACCTGCTGCGCGTCTTCGCCTGGAAGATCATCCTGGGCTACGACGGCGTCATCAACTCGGGCCTGGCCTGGCTCGGCGTCATCGACGAGCCGCTGTCCTTCCTGCTCTACAACCCCTTCGCAGTGATCCTGACGCTGGCCCACGCCTGGGCGGCCTTCGCGATCCTGCCGATCTACGTCAGCCTGGAGAAGATCGACCGCTCGCTGCTGGAAGCCGCGACCGACCTCGGCGACGGGCCGCTGCGGCGCTTCTGGCGGGTCACCTTCCCGCTGTCGATGCCGGGCGTCATCGCCGCCGCCATCGTGATCTTCATCCCGACCGTCGGCGACTACGTGACCCCGACCCTGGTCGGCGGGCCGAGCGGGCTGATGATCGCCAACCTGATCCAGACGCAGTTCAGCAAGGCCAACGACTGGCCGCTGGGCGCCGCGCTCTCGATCGCCTCGATGGTCACGGTCACGCTGATCGCCTGCCTCTTCGTCTGGTTCTCGAAGCGGGCGACGGAGAAGATCGCATGAGCGCGCAGCGCACGGACAAACAGCGCACGGACAAACAGCGCACGGACAAACGGCGCACGGGCAAACACCCGACGGGCAAACACCGAACGGGGAGAACGCGGACATGAGCACGATCGCCCGCCAAGGCCGGGGCTACCGGGCATCCTACGCCGTCCTCTACCTGGCGTTCCTCTACGTCCCGGTGCTGTTCCTGCCGCTGTTCTCGTTCAACCAGTCGATCTACATCGCCTTCCCGATCGAGGGCTGGACCTTCAAGTGGTACGGCACGCTGCTCGAGAACGAGCGGCTGCACGAGGCGCTCGGCAACTCGCTCGAGATCGCCATCACCTCCTCGGTGCTGGCGACGACGCTGGCGATCTTCGCGGCCAAGGCCTACACGCGCTATCGCTACCGCGGCCAGCGCCTGTCGCTCGGCGTGGTCATGCTGCCGATGGTGCTGCCGGAGATCATCGTCGGCGTCTCGCTGCTGATCCTGCTCAACCAGATCGGCCTGGGGCTGGGCACCCACTCCGTGATCATCGGCCACACGCTGATCTGCCTGCCCTTCGCCATCGCCGTGCTGATGAGCCGCATGGAGGGCTTCGATCGCAACCTCGAGGAGGCTTCGCTGGATCTCGGCGAGGGCCCGGTCACGACCTTCTTCCGCGTGACGCTGCCGCTGATCCTGCCCGGCGTCGTCGCCAGCCTGCTGCTGACCTTCACCATCTCGTTCGACGAGTTCATCATCGCCTTCTTCCTTTCGGCGACCGACACCACGCTGCCGGTGTTCATCTGGAGCCAGCTGCGCTTCCCGCAGCGTCTGCCGACCGTTCTCGCGCTCGGCGCCTGCATCCTGGTGTTCTCGGCGATTCTCGTCGTCTTCTCCGAATGGATCCGCCGGCGCGGCCACGTCAAGGCCGGCCCCGGCGTCTGGAACTAGGACCCCTCGCGCATGAGCACTCAGGCCACCGGCATGCCGTCCGGCGCCGCCGCGGCGACCGACCCCTCGCGCTTCATCGACATCCAGCAGGTCACCAAGCGCTTCGGCGCCAGCGTCGTCGCCGTCGACGCCGTCAGCCTTCAGATCGCACGCGGCGAGTTCTTCTCGCTGCTCGGCGCCTCGGGCTGCGGCAAGACCACGCTGCTGCGCATGCTGGCCGGCTTCGAGGCGCCGAGCGAGGGCGAGATCCTGATCGACGGCCAGCCGATGGCCGCGGTCGCGGCGCACCGCCGGCCGACCAACATGGTGTTCCAGAGCTACGCGATCTTCCCGCACCTCAACGTCGGCCAGAACATCGCCTACGGCCTTCGAAAGGAGAAGCTTTCGAAAGCCGACCTGAGGCGCCGCGTCGACGAGGCGCTGGAGATGATCAAGCTCTCGGGCTACGCCTCGCGCGGCGCCGACCAGCTGTCGGGCGGCCAGCGCCAGCGCGTCGCCCTGGCCCGCGCCCTGGTGCGCCGGCCGAAGGTGCTGCTGCTCGACGAGCCGCTCGGCGCCCTCGACAAGAAGCTGCGCGAGGAGATGCAGATCGAGCTGCGCCAGCTGCAGGAGCAGCTCGGCATCACCTTCGTGTTCGTGACCCACGACCAGGAGGAGGCGCTGACCATGTCGGACCGCATCGCCGTGATGTCGGCGGGCCACGTCCTGCAGGTCGACGACCCCCACACCCTGTACGAGCGCCCGACCTGCGCCGAGGTCGCCGCCTTCATCGGCTCGATGAACTTCCTGAAGGGCCGGGTGCGCGGCCGCGAGAACGGCCAGGCCGTGGTCGAGGCCGAGGGCCTGGGCACGATCACGGCCGAGGCGGTCGCCGGCGACCTCGCCGAGGGCGCCGCCGTGCTGCTGGCGATCCGGCCGGAGAAGATGGCGATCGCCGACACCGCCGAGCGCGCCCCGGCCGGGGCCGTCGAGGGCCGGATCGCCGCGGCCAACTACCTCGGCGACCGCAGCCACTACTACGTCAACCTGCCGGGCGTCGAGAAGCCGGTCGCCGTCGCCGCCCAGAACGTCGACCGCGAGACCGAGGGCTGGCTGCAGTCCGGCGCGCCGGTCTGGCTGTCCTGGCAGGCCAAGGGCCCGATCCTGCTGCCGGCGGAGTAGACCGCCCCCTCGCCGCCCCCCGCAGCGCCGCTCCCGACGCCCTACGGCACCAGGCCGGGCAGGGTCCCCGAGCGGTTGATCGTCAGCTGGTCGCGGCGGTTGCCGGACTCGACGATCGAGCAGTGCACCCAGCCACTCGTCGGATCGCCGGGCGTGTAGAACTCGAGGATCAGCTGGTCGTACTCCAGGTTGTCGCGGATCCAGAAGGCGAGCTCCGCATTGGCGACGCCGGGCACCTCGAAATCGGCCGCCTCGCCCCGGACGTGCTGGGAGCCGTCCTTCGAGCCGATCGCCCGGTTGAGCGCCAGACAACGGTAGCCGCTGGATGGCGTGAACGGCGTGCCGAAATGGTCGCGGACCGGCTGCAGGATCCGCCGGCAGACGCGCTCCAGGTTCGCTATCAGCGGCGCGTCGGCCGGCTCGCGCAGGCCGTTGTCGATGTCCCTTCGCGTCGCTTGCTGGCTCTTGCAGAGCTCTTCGAGGCTGAAGTTCGCCGAGAGCATCCTGGCCATGACACGCCTCCCCACCGGCACCACCTTGACGGGATTGTATCACAGGCGACGGCCATTTCTGCGCCAGGCGACGCCTGGCGCCGAAGGCGACGCCCGCCGAGGCCGCTTGACGGCGCCTTATAAGTTGATATCAACTCTTCTCTTCGTTCCGAAGAGGGAGCCAGCCGAATGAAGCTCTACTACGCCGAGACGCTCAACCCGCGGAAGGTCTGCGCGCTGGCGCGCTTCCTGGAGGCGCCGCTCGACTACGTCCGCGTCGACCTCGCCGCCGGCGAGCAGCATCGGCCCTGGTTCCTCGCGCTCAATCCCAACGCCAAGGTGCCGGTACTGGAGCGCGACGACGGCAGGACGATCTGGGAGTCCGACGCGATCCTCTGCCATCTGGCCCTGGAGGCCGGTTCGCCGCTCTGGCCGACGGACGCCCGTCAGGTCGAGGTGCTGCGCTGGCTGCATTGGTCGGCCGAGCACTTCACCCGCCAGGCCGGCCAGCTCTACTTCCAGTACCTGATCAGACCGCGCTTCGGCCTCGGCGAGCCCGACGCCGCCGCGAGCGCCGACGCCCTGAAGCAGCTGCGCCGGCACGCCCGGATCCTGGAAGCCCATCTGGCGGGCCGCGAGTGGCTGCTCGACGACCAGCTGACGATCGCCGACTTCACGCTCGCCGCCGCCCTGCCCTATGCCGCCGAGGCGCGCATCCCGCTGGAGGAATTCGACGAGATCCGCCGCTGGCACGGCCAGCTCGATGCCCTGCCGGCGTGGCGCGAGCCCTTCCCGGCCGTTCCCGCCGCCGCCTGACCGCCCCGCCTCGCGAAGGAGCCCGACTTGGCCCGCGTCCAGACCATCACACCCTGCCTGTGGTTCGACCGACAGGGCGAGGAAGCCGCCCGCTTCTACGTCTCGGTCTTCGAGGAGGCCGGCGCCGGCCCCTCCGGGATCGACGGCGTGACCCGCCACGGCGACGTCGGCTACGAGGCCGGCGGCGCCAAGCCCGGCACGGCACTGGTCGTGAGCTTCCGCCTCGCCGGGCAGAGCTTCGCCGCACTTAACGGCGGTCCGCAGTTCCCCTTCACCGAGGCGATCTCGATGATGGTCCACTGTCGGGACCAGGGCGAGGTCGACTTCTTCTGGGACCGCCTCGGCCAGGGCGGCGGCGGCAGCGAGATCGAATGCGGCTGGCTGAAGGACCGCTACGGCCTCTGCTGGCAGATCGTGCCGGAGCGGCTGCTCCAGATGTACACGAGCGGCGACGCGGCCGGTGCCAAGCGCGCCTTCGCGGCGATGACGCGGATGAAGAAGCTCGACCTGCCGACGCTCGAGAAGGCCTTCGCCGGCAGCTGAGCTCCTTCGCCCCGCCCAAGTCCCCTCCCGGCTCCGCCGGGGCGGAGAGGACCTTCGGGAGGTCTCATCCCTCGAAGGCGCGGTGGTAGGCGTCGAGCGCCGGGGCGCCGCCCAGGTGCACATAGAGCACCCGCGCGTCCCTGGGCAGCTCGCCGGCCTGCGCGAGGCCGATCAGGCCGGCCAGCGACTTGCCCTCGTAGACCGGGTCGGTGAGCATGCCCTCGAGGCGCGCGCCGGTGCGGATCGCCGCCACCGTGGTCGCGTCGGGGATGCCGTAGGCCGGCCCGCAGAAGCGGCCGTCGACCTCGACGGCGTCGTTGGGCAGCGGCCGCTTCATGCCGATCGCCTCGGCCGTCGTCTGGGCGCTGCGCGTCACCGCCTCGCGGGTCATCTCCAGGTCGGCACCGGTGTCGATCCCGAGCACGCGGCGCCGCCGGGCGCCGCGCTCCTCGAGCGCCGCGAAGCCGGCGACCATGCCGCCCTGGGTCGAGCCGGTGGCGCTGGCGACGATCAGGACGTCGAAGAACAGGCCCTGCTCCTCCTCCTGGCGCGCCAGTTCGGCGGCGAAGTTGGCATAGCCGAGGCCGCCCAGCGGGTGGTGCGAGGCGCCGGCCGGGATGGCGTAGGGCTTGCCGCCCTCGCGGCGCACCTGCTCGAGCGCGCGCTCCCAGGTCTCCTTCTCGTGGATCGAGTAGCCCTCGCCCTCGAGCAGCGTCTCGGCGCCCATCAGCCGGCTCAGCAGGATGTTGCCGACCTTGTCGTAGACGGCGTCCTCCCAGGGCGCCCAGTGCTCCTGGACCAGCCGGCACTTGAGGCCGGCGGCGGCGGCCGCGGCGGCGACCTGACGCGTGTGGTTCGACTGCACGCCGCCGATCGAGACCAGGGTGTCGCAGCCCTTGGCCAGGGCGTCGGGCACCAGCCACTCGAGCTTGCGGATCTTGTTGCCGCCGTAGGCCAGGCCCGAGGAGACGTCGTCGCGCTTGGCCCAGACCTCGAGGCCGAGCTCGGCCGAGAGCCGCTTCAGCGGCTGCAGCGGCGAGGGAAAGAAACCGAGGGAGTAGCGGCCGAAACGGCTTTCGAGATCGAGCATGGCGGGCCTCCGGCGAGGGGGTGAGGAACGAGCCGGAGGCTAGCGCAGCAGGTTGCGGGAGGTGCATGCTATCTTCGGGCATTTTGACGAAGGATTTAGCGTAGTTTGGCTCTTTAGTGCATGTTTTTGATATCAGTGAACCTATACGTGGAAGATTCTTCTCAAGCCGCAGCCCCTCCTATCGTCGCCCCTGCGGAAGCAGGGGCCCAGAGAACGGCGTCGCTTGCGCGGACCCCGGGACCCGTGACGCGTCCTCTTCCTCTGGGCCCCTGCTTTCGCAGGGGCGACGGCCGGGGACCGGTACGTGGACTTCCCCTAAGAAGGAGCCGTCCCGATGACCGAGCTCGACGCCTACGACCGCAAGATCCTGCGCGAGCTGCAGGCCGACGCGCGGCTGCCCAACGCCGAGCTGGCGCGGCGCGTGGCGCTCAGCCCCTCGGCCTGCCACCGGCGCACGCGGCGGCTGTTCGACGAGGGCTACATTCTGCGCACCACGGCGCTGGTCGATCCCGCCAAGGTCGGGCGCGGCGGTCTGGCGCTGGTCGGCGTCGTGCTCGACCGCTCGACGCCGGAATCCTTCGCCGCCTTCGAGCAGGCCGCCGGAGCCCTGCCCTTCGTGCTGGAGTGCCACCTGGTGGCCGGCGACTTCGACTACTTCCTCAAGGTCCGGGTCAAGGACATGGAAGGCTTCGGCCGGCTGCACGCCGAGCGCCTGATCGCCCTGCCCGGCGTGCGCCAGACGCGCACCTTCTTCGTCATGAAGGAGGTGAAGGAGATGGGGCCGCTGGACTTCTGAGGCCGGCCTCGGCGCAGGGCCGCGCCTGCCGGCCGCGCAGGAAGCCGTCGAGCGTGTCGAGCACCGGCGCCAGGCCGCGCAAGGGGGCTCCCAGCGCCGCCACCAGCCGGACGTGGCCGACGCCCTCGAGGTATCGCTCCTCGACCGGCACGCCGGCCTCGCGGAGCCGCGCGGCGAGGCGCCGGCTGTTGTCCGGGTCGACCGTCTCGTCGGCCAGTCCGCTGACCAGCAGCGTCGGCGGCGCGCCGCCGTCGCCCCGGCCGTCGACGTACTCGATCGGCTGGGTCAGTCGCGGCTCGTCGGCCGGTGCAAAGATCTCCATCAGGGTCGGGTCGCTCAACGGCAGGAAGTCGTAGGGACCGGCCAGGCCGGCGAAAGAGGCGACGCGGCAGCGCGAGGTTCCGGCGGCCTCGAGCCAGCGCGGGTCGAGCGCCAGCATCGCGGCGTTGTAGGCCCCGGCCGAGTGCCCGACGAGGTGCAGCGCGCCCGGCTCCCGGCCGTGCCGTGCCGCCAGGTCCCCCACCCGCGCGACCGCCTCAGCCGAGTCGGCCAGGAAGGCCGGGTAGCGGACCTCCGGATAGACCCGGTAGTCGGGAACGACCGCCTGGTAGCCGCGCGAGGCGAAGGCCTCGCCGACGAAGCGGTAGTCCTCCCGGGCGCCCGAGTCCCAGCTGCCGCCGTAGAGGAAGACGACGGTCGGGTTGCCGGGCAGCGGGCGCTCCGGGACGTAGAGGTCGAGGCGGCGGCGCGGCCCCTCGCCGTAGGGCAGGCCGGCGACGCGCTCGTAGCCCTCCTCGGGCACCAGCGCATTGAGGAGGTCCGGTCCGGAGCAGCCGGTCAGCGAGGCGACGAGAAGGATCGCCGGCAGCGGCGAGGCGATCATGCGGGAGCGGAGCATGACCCTTCTACGCAGGCCCGCAGGTCCCGGATGGCCCGCGAGGAGATCGGAGTCCCCCGCAAGGCTTGCCAGGGCGGGCCGAGGAGGTTATACGCAACGTTATACTGTATCATTCAATGGAGGCTTCGAATGTTGTCCTGGCGCCTGTCCGCCGCCCCCTTGGCTCTGATCTCCGCCTTTTTCGCGTGCCCGGCAAGCGCCCAGGTCTTCGAGGTCGTCCACCCCGAGGTCGAGAAGGGCGCCTTCGAACTCGAGGCGCTCAACGGCGTCGTCCTCAGCGACCGCGAGACCGGCGAGGAGCGCTCGGCCCACGAGTTCGCGCTCGGCTACGCCCCGACCTCCTTCTGGATGCCGAAGCTGGCGCTCGAGCTGGCCAACCCCGAGGGCGAGGACGTCGTGGTCGAGGCCTTCGAATTCGAGAACATCTTCCTGCTGTTCCAGGGCGGCGGCGACGGGCACGACCACGCCCATGGCCACGATCATGCTGACGGGGCCGGCCGCTACGCGCTCGGCTTCTACGGCAAGCTCGAGGTGCCGAACGAGGGCGGCATCGACGACGGCGCCGTCGTCTTCGGCCCGCTCGGCGAAGTTTCGCTCGGTCCGGTCGGCCTGATCGGCAACTTCTTCGTCGAGGTGCCCTTCGCGGAGGACAGCGACCCCGGGCTCGCCTATGCGCTCCAGGCTTCGACCCCGGTCGCCGACTCCCTGGAGCTCGGCTTCGAGGCCCACGGCTCGGTCGAGCAGGCCTTCGGCGACGCGCCCGACCTGAGCGAGCAGGAGCACGTCGTCGGCCCGGCCGTCTACAGCGCCGTCGACCTCGGCGACGGACGCCTGCTCGAGCCGCGCGCCGCCCTGCTGTTCGGCGTGACCGAAGCCGCTCCCGACGTGACGCTGTCGCTCAATCTCGAACTGAAGTTCTAGCTCGGACCGGAAGTGCGGCCTCGCGGACCTGCCGGAAACGGGCTCAGGCCTGCGGGGCCGCCGGCTCCCAGTGCCCGAGATCCAGCCCGGTCATCTTCTCCAGTTCCGCGCGCTCCCCGGCGAAGTGCTCCCGGTAGAGCCGGTCGCGAAGCCCCGGGTCGAGCCGCTCCGCAGGGCGGTTGTCGAGATGCCGGCGCAGGGTCGCGAGCAGCTGCGCACTCGGGCGGCGCACGATTCGCAGCCCCAGGTCGCGTGAGCTGACCAGGGCCGAGCCGGCCGGCGCCGGCAGCTTCTCCTCACCCCTGTCGGTGCGCAGGGTGACGGTGGTCGGCTGGTCGAAGAGATGCACCTCCGGCATGGCGACCTCGTTGGTGCGCACCGGCTCGACGGCCTGGCGGCCGACGCCCAGGAAATCCCAGATGCGGTCGAGCGTCGCGGCGGGCAGCCCGCGCAGTTCGGTCTCGAAGCTGAGGAACAGGATCCGTTCCCGCCCGAAACGCTCGAGGTAGGGCCGCAGCTGCGCGGCGTAGCGCCCGCGCTCGAGATAGCGGAAGCGCGGCATGCTGCGCTCGGCGTCCCGGCGCTCGGCCGCGACGGCCTCCTCGAAGCCGAGCGTCTCCCAGAACCAGCTGTAGTTCATGCGGTACTGCGAGAAGGCCCGGTCGACCGGATGGCGCAGGATGACCAGCAGCCGCAGATCCTGGCCGAGCGCCCGCTCGATACGCTCCGCCGCGACCGGCTGATGGAGGTACTCGGGCGAGACCTCGCCGACCGCCGTCTCTCCGGCGGCTTCGGCGAAGTGCTGGCGCTCGTAGGTCGCGAGCCCGGAGTAGTAGTTCACGTCGTGGCTGAAGAACGAGGGCTCCTTGACGCCGCGCGGCACGAAGACCTCGGGGTGGCGGGACAGCGCGACGTGCAGGGTGGTGGTGCCGCTACGCTGAGCGCCCAGGCACAGGAAGTTGGGTAGGGCCATGGTGCTCCTCGGATCTGCTTGGCCGCGCCAACGCGACCTCCGCAGTTCGAGTTCCGAACGCGCCGGGCCCGGCCGCGGCCGCGCCGCCGCCGACCCGGGCACCAAGAGGCCGGCCGGGATCGCTCCCGGCCGGCCCGCTCAGGCAGCCGTCCCCCAAGAAAGGCGCCGAAGGCGCGTCAGCCGCCGAGCTTAACGGTCTCGAAGATCTCGATCATCTTCTCGCGCTTGGCCGGCTCGATCTCGCCCTGGAAGCGCGTGCCCTCGAGGAACTTGCCGAGGTCGCTGGTCAGGCCGAGCTCGATCGCCAGCTCCGATTCGGCGAGCTTGTAGCTCTCGGCGTTGGCGTGGCCGTAGCCCCAGTCGTCGATCAGCACCTTGCCGACCTTCGGGTCGAGCATGGCGTTCATGTAGGCGTAGGCCTGCTCCTCGGAGCCCGGCGCGTCCTTGGTCATGACCATGCCGCACATCCAGGTCGAGAGGCCCTCCTCGGGGAACATGAACTTGACCGGCACGCCCTCGCCCTTGAGCGCCAGGTAGGAGTCGGTCCAGGCCCAGGCCGCCAGCACCTCGCCGGCCGCCATGGCCTGCTGCAGTGCCGTCGGGTCGCCCCAGTAGAAGCGGATGTTCTGGTGCAGCTCGCGCAGCACGTCGGCGCACTTCTCGATCTGCTCGTCGGAGAGGTCCATGTGGCTGTCGTAGCCGAGGATGCCCGAAGCGATGACGAAGGCCTCGTCGACCGAATCGAAGATCGAGACGCGGCCGCGCAGCTTGGGATCGAGCAGCAACTCGTAGGACTGCTGCGCGTCGGGCAGCTCGTCCTCGCGGTAGATGATCGTCGAGTTGCCCCAGTCGAAGGGCATGAACCAGATCTCGCCGCCCTCCTTGATGCCCTTGGCCTCGAGCATGTCCTTGGGAATGTCGCCCCAGCGCGCGATCTTGCTGGTGTCGATCGGCTTCAGCAGGCCGGCGTCGCGCCAGCGCCCGACCGAGAGCGTGCAGGGGTGCGCCAGGTCGACCTGGAAGCCGGCGCGCAGCTTCTGATAGGCCTCCTCCTCCTCGGCGAAGATCGCGAAGTCCGGCTGGCCGCCGTACTCCTCGACGTACTCCGGAAACAGCGAGGGATCGTCGTAGCCCGACCACTCGAAGACGGTCAGGTCCGGCGCAGCCTTGGCCGCGCGCGGCAGCAGACCGGCGCCGGCCAGGCCGCCGACGGCGAGGCCGCTGCCGGCGAGCAGGTTGAAGCGGCGGCGCGACAGGGCGCCGGAACGGAATCCGTTGGTCTTGCTGGTCTGGGTCATTGGCAGCCTCCCGGTTGTTCGGCGGCCGCCGGCCGAGATGCGGCGGCGGCACGCGGTTCGTCGCTGGCGCCGGGCGCGCCCGCATTCTGCCGGCGGGCGGTCGCTGGCGCCCCTCCCGAAATCAAAGTCTTACACAGCCTCGTTTGATTGTCCAATCATTCAGCGAGATCGGAACGATCGGTCTCTTTGTCATTTCCTCTCAGGGACTTGGTCGGCGCGGGACGCTTCGGATCACCCTTGCGGATACGCCAGGACTTGACGGCGGAGCCGGTACAGGCCGAGCAGGAGTCCGTCGGCGTCTCGCTCTCGGCGGCACGCGGCGGGAGCCGGGCGGCATCCCCGGCCGGCGGCTCTTCCGCCATGACCGGCGGCACGGCGGCGACCGCGAGCAGCAGAACCGCCACCGCGATGCACCGGACCAGCAGCCTAGCCAACGAGCGGCTCCTGGCCGCGCTTGGCGAGCTGTCCCGCGATGATCGCGCGCTGGATCTCGCTGGTGCCCTCCCAGATGCGGTCGACGCGCAGCTCGCGGAAGAAACGCTCGGCGACGTTCTCGCGCATGTAGCCGCGGCCGCCGAAGATCTGCACGGCGCGGTCGGCGACCCGGTTGGCCATCTCCGAGGCGTAGAGCTTGGCCATGGAGCACTGGGCGTGAAGAATCTTGACGTCCTCGCGGGCGTCGTGGGCCTCGGCCAGACGGTAGACCATCAGCCGGGCTGCCCAGAGCTCGGTCAGCGAGTCGGCCAGCATGAACTGGATCGACTGGTTGTCGAAGATCGGCTGGCCGAAGGCGATGCGCGCCTTCGCGAAGGCCGTCGCCTCCTCGATCAGGCGCTCGGCGGCACCGCAGCAGCGCGCGGCGATCATCAGCCGCTCGTAGCGGAACCAGTCATGGGTGAAGGCCATGCCCTGCCCCTCCTCGCCGACCAGGTTGGCGGCCGGCACGCGCACGCCCTCGAAGGCGACGATCGGGTGGTGGTGCGCATAGGTGTGGGTGTAGGCCGGCGTGCGCACGAAGCGCACGCCCGGCGCCGCGCGCTCGACGTAGAACAGCGCGTGGGCGCCGGCGTTCGGGCCGTCGGCGAGCTTGGCCTGGACGATCAGGTAGTCGGCCTGGTTGGCGCTGGTGACGTGCCACTTCTCGCCGTCGATGACGTAGTCGTCACCGTCGCGCCGGGCCGTCGTTCTGATCGCGTCGACGTCGCTGCCCGCCTCCTCCTCGGTGATGGCGTAGCACTCGTGGCGCTCGCCGCGGATCGTCGGCTCGACCCAGGTCGCGAGCTGCTGCGGCGTGGCGACCTCCGCGAGGCAGCGCGCCGGCGTCGTCACCACCCAGCCGAGGCCGTTGGTGACCCGGCCGATCTGCTCGCTGACCAACGCCTGCTCGACGAACGACAGGCCGCCGCCGCCGAGATCCTGCGGCATGTTCATGGCGGCGAGACCGAGCCGGCGCGCCTCGGCCTGCGCCGCCGCCTCGGCGCCGGCGGGGAACTCGCCGTCGTGCAGCTCGGCGTGGACCTCGTGGGGAATCAGGAAGTCGTCGACGAAGGCGCGGGTGCGGGCCTGCAGCTCTCGCTGCGCGGCGGACAGGGGATAGGTCATGCTGCTCTTTCCGGAGAGTGACAAAGACGGGGCCGCGTCCCGCCCGCCGTCGCCGCCCGTCCCGTCATCCCCGCGAAGGCGGGGAACCAGGGCCTCCGGCTCCGAGCGGGCCGCCCCTGGATCCCCGCCTTCGCGGGGATGACGGGCGAGGAGAGACCGGGAACGACGGACGAGAGGGCCGAGGAAGGACACATCACGCGGCATCGCGGACCAGGCCGGCGAGGTCGTCGGGGAAGAAGGCCTTGAGGTAGAGCAGGCAGGGCCGGCGCGCCTGCTCGCGGCCGAGCTTGCCGGCACGCAGGTGCATCTCGATCCATTGGCCGTAGACCATGGCATTGAGCCCGGCCGCGACGGTCCTGGGGTCGACGGCATAGCCGCCAGCCTCGACGATCTGGCGGCAGAGCTCGCTGGTCAGTGTCAGGTAGCTGTCCTGCAGCTCGACGCAGCGCCGCCGGAACGCCGGAGTCGCCCGCGTCTCCGACCAGAAGGCGGTCCAGGCGGCGATCTTGCGGCGCTGTGCGACCTCCGCCGAGAAGTCGGCCTCGACGACCGCGACCAGGCGCGCCGCCGGCGAGGCGCCGGCCTTCTCGACGGCGCGGCGCGCGACCGCCTCGTAGTCGTCGGCGAGATGGTCGAGCGTGGCGCGCAGCAGGGCGTCCTTGCTGCGGAAATAGAAGCCGACGACGCCGTAGCTGACGCCTGCCGCCTTGGCGACCTGGGCCAGCGTCGTGCCGACCAGCCCACGCTCCGCGATGGTCTCGATCGTCGCCTCGATGAGCTGCAGACGACGCCGGTCCCGCTTGGCTTCCTGACTCACCGTGTCCTCCCGATATCGCCTCCCTACGCTATCGCCGTATGAAGGACTAAGGCAATGAAAATTCTTGGTTTCACGCCTCTATTTTGACTGACGGATCATTCAGCGACTGGACAGCGTCGCGACCCGGTGCCTAGACTGGCGGGCCTGCCGGGAGACAGCCGGCCGAGCGCGCGGCCCCGCGCCGGCGCCGAGGAACAGCGAGGAAGCAAGCCATGAAGCGCTACGACGCGATCGTGATCGGCGCCGGCCACAACGGCCTGACCGCCGCCGCCTACCTGGCGCGCGCCGGCCTCGACGTCGTGGTGCTGGAGCGGCGCGAGGCGATCGGCGGCGCGGCGATCAGCGAGGAGCGCCATCCCGGCTTCCTCTACTCCTCCTGCTCCTACGTCTGCTCGCTGCTGCGCGCCGAGATCATGCGCGACCTCGATCTCTCGAAGCACGGCCTCAGGATCATCCCCTACGAGAACTCGACGGTGATCGCGCGCAACGGCGAATCGCTCGGCTTCTTTCACGACCCCGCCAAGACGCGGCAGTCGATCGCCCGGCACTCGCGCCGCGACGCGGACGCCTATGCCGAGTTCAACCGCGACCTCTACCGCCAGTGCCGGATGATCCGGCCGCTGCTGCTCGAGACCCCACCCGACCCGACCTCGTTCCGGCTCAGGGACATCAAGGGCCTGCGCAAGCTGCAGAAGGCCTTCGCCCAGCTCGGCGAGGACGGCCTGGCGCAGGCCATGCAGTTCTGGACGATGAGCTGCGGCGACTTCCTCGACCGCTATTTCGAGTCGGAGCTGCTCAAGGGCTCGCTGGCCGGCAACTCGATCATCGGCACGGCACTCGGTCCCTACTCGCCGGGCAGCGCCTACGTGCTGCTGCACCACGTCATGGGCGATCTCGACGGCCACGTCGGTGCCTGGGGCTTCGCGGTCGGCGGCATGGGCGCGGTCTCCGACGCCCTGGCGGGTGCGGCGCGCGAGCACGGCGCGGAGATCCGCACGGGGGCCGAGGTCGAGCAGCTGATCGTGCGCGGCGGCCGGGTCGAGGGCGTCGCCCTGGCCGGCGGCGAGGAGATCCACGCCGCGCGCGTCGTCTCCAACCTCGACGTCAAGCGCACCTACAACCGCCTGGTCGCGCCCAGCGATCTGCCGGGCGACTTCCTGGAGGCCGTCAACAACTTCAAGATCCGCGGCTCGTCCGGGAAGCTCAACATCGCGCTCGACCGCCTGCCGGAGTTCCCGGCGCTGGCGAGCGAGCCGCTGCTGCAGCGCGGCGGCATCCTGATCAGCGAGTCGATGGAGTACCTGGAGCGCGGCTACGACGACTGGAAGAACGGCCTCTGGTCGCGCGAGCCCTTCCTCGACATCACGATACCGACCCACTACGACCCGACCATGGCCCCGCCGGGCAAGCACTACATGTCGGTCTTCGTGCAGTACGTGCCGCCGACGCTCGCCGACGGCCCCTGGACGCCCGAGAAGCGCGACGCCTTCGGCAAGACCGTGCTCGACACCATCGAGCTCTACTCGCCCGGCTTCCGCGACATCGTGCTCGACTGCTGGGTCCGCACGCCGGCCGACATCGAGAACGAGGTCGGCCTGACCGAGGGCAACATCTTCCAGGGCGAGCTGACGCTCGACCAGCTGCTGTTCAACCGCCCGGTGCCCGGCTACGCCCAGTACCGCGGCCCTCTCGCCGGGCTCTACATGTGCGGCTCCTCGACCCATCCGGGCGGCGGCGTCATGGGCGCGCCGGGCGCCAACGCGGCACGCGAGATCCTGCACGACGCCAAGATCAGGAGGGCGGCATGACCGGCGCGGTCACGAAGGGTGGACGCTACGACGTCGCGGTCGTCGGCGGCGGCCACAACGGCCTGGTCGCCGCCGCCCTGGCGGCGCGCGCCGGGCGCTCCGTGGTCGTGCTCGAGGCCGGCCCGCGCCTCGGCGGCATGGCGACCCTCGGCCCCCGGAACGGCGGCTTCGACTCGGCCGGCGCCGCGCACCTGATCGACGGCCTCTCGCCGGCGCTGGTGCAGAGCCTGGAGCTGCAGCGCCACGGCCTGCAGTTCGCGGTCTCGACGCTCGACGACGTCGCCCTGCTGCCGGGCGGCGAGCTGCTCGTCGTCTCCGGCCGCGACCCCGAGGCGACGCGCCGCTCGATCGGCCGCTTCTCGCCGCGCGACGCCGAGCGCTTCCCGGAGTTCGAGGCACGCCTCGGCCGCCTGTCTGCGGCGCTGGCGCCCTTTCTCGACCGCGTGCCGCCGACGCTGCGCTTCGAGGAGTGGAGCGAGCGCCTGGAGTATCTGCGGCTCGGCTGGGCCATGCGCCGGCTCGGCCGCCGCGACATGCGCGACCTCTTGCGCATCATCGGCATGAACTCCTTCGACCTGGCCGAGGAGGTCTTCGAGACCGACGCGCTGAAGGGCCTGATCGGCTTCGACTCGCTGCTCGGCAACCGCTTCGGCCCGCGCTCGCCGAACACCGTCTACACCCTGCTGCAGCGCAAGGCGGGCACGATCGCCGGACGGCGCGGCGCCACCGCTCTGCCGAAGGGCGGTCCGGCGGCTCTGATCGAGGCGCTCGCCGCCTCGGCGCGCGCCGCCGGCGCCGAGATCCGCACCGAGGCCCGGGTCGCCGAGATCCTGGTCGACAACGGCCGGGTCAACGGCCTGCTGCTCGCCGACGGCAGCGAGATCGACTGCCGCACCGTGCTGTCGAGCGCGCACCCGCGCACGACCCTGCTGGAGCTGGTCGGCGCCGGCCAGCTCGACGCCGACCTGGTGCGCGGCCTGCGCCACGCCCGCGGCGAGGGCGGCACGGCGAAGGTCTGGCTGCGCCTCGGCGCGCTGCCCGACTTCGGGCTCTCGGCCAGCGACCTCGGCCGCTCCCGGCTGGTCTTCGCGCCCGATCTCGGCTTCCTGGAGCGCGGCCACGACGCCGCCAAGTACGGCGAGCTGCCGGACCGCCTGGCCATGGAGATCGCCCTGCCCGGCCTCGCCGACGAGCACCAGCTCGGCAGCGAGAGCAAGCCGGTGGTCAGCGTCACCCTGGCCAACGTGCCCTACCGGCTGCGCAACCGCGACGACGCCCAGCTCAAGCAGGCGCTGGTCCAGCGCACGACGGCGGCATTGGCCGACCTGGCGCCGGGCAGCGGCGAGACGATCGAGGCGGTCGAGGCGCTGACGCCGAAGGAGGTCGAGGCCGCGACCGGCGCCCCGGGCGGCCACTGGCACCACCTGGAGACCGGGCTCGACCAGACCTACCTGCTGCGCCCGGCCCCGGGCCTCGCCCAGTACCGCACGCCGATCCAGGGCCTCTGGCTGTGCGGCGCCGGCAGCCATCCGGGCGGCGGCGTCACCGGCCGGCCCGGGGCCAACGCCGCGCGCGCCGCCCTGGCCGCCGCCAAGACCGGCCGCTGAAGAGAGAGGGGAAGCGTCCCGCCATGACCGACAGTCATTCCCTGCCGCTGGCGCCGGGCGCGGTGCTCGAGCCGACGCCCTTCCACGGCCGCACCGCGGCGCTCAACCTGGTCAACGCCTGGGAGCGCTGGCAGGGCCACACCACCGTCACGACCTTCCTGTCGCCGGAGGACGAATACTTCGCGACCCGGACCGCGGCCTCGCTCTACGACGTCTCGCCGATGCTCAAGTACCGCATCGCCGGGCCCGGCGCCGAGGCGATGCTCGACCGGATGTTCACCCGCGACGTGACGAAGCTGAAGCCGGGCCGCTGCCTCTACGGGCCCTGGTGCGACGGCAAGGGCAGGGTCATCGAGGAGGGCACGCTGTTCCGCGAGTCCGCCGAGTCCTTCCGGCTCAACGCCGCCGAGCCGCAGCTGCACTGGCTCGACGCCTGCGCCTACGGCTTCGAGGCGACGCTCGAGGAGGTCACCGAGGAGATCGCCGGCCTCGCCCTGCAGGGGCCGCTGTCGAAGCAGGTGCTCGGCGACCTCGGCCTCGCCGAGGCGGCGGCCCTGCCCTTCTTCGGGCTCGGCCGCTTCGGTTTCGAGGGCGGCGAGATCGAGGTCAGCCGCACCGGCTTCACCGGCGACCTCGGCTACGAGCTGTGGATCGCGCCGGACCGCGCCGAACGGCTGTGGGACCGGCTGATGGCCGTCGCCGATCCGCGCTATCTCAGGCCGATGGGCAGCCGGGCGCTCGACGTGCTGCGCATCGAGGCCGGGCACATCCTGGTCAACGTCGAGTACGTCGGCGCCAACCACGCGCTGCGCGACAGCCAGACACGGACGCCGGACGGCCTCGGCCTCGGCTGGGCCGTCGACCTGCGCAAGCCCGGCTACTTCAACGGCCGCCGCGCGATCGAGGCCGAGCGCGCCGCCGGCGGCCCGAAGCGCCGGCTGGTCGGGCTCGACGTCGAGGGCCGCAAGCCGGCGCACGGCGCCTGGCTCTACGCCGGCCGCCGCGAGGTCGGCCAGGTCACCTCGGCATGCTGGTCGCCCGTCCTCAAGCGCAACATCGCGCTGGCCACGGTCGAGGCCGCCTACGCCGAGCCGGGACGCGTGCTCAACGCCGAGATCTACTACGTCAAGGAGGTCACCCAGGGCCGCGTCGACGCCCGCGCCACCGTCGTCGAGCCGCGCTTCTACCAGCCGGCCCACCGGCGGGGCTAGCGTTCGCCGTCACCCCGCCGTCCGTGCCCCACCGCCTCGACTCCCTGCTCTCCCCGCGCTTGGTCGCCGTCGTCGGCGCCTCCGCGCGCGAGGGCTCGGTCGGCCAGCTGACCCTGGCCCAGCTGCTCGCGCTGGGCTTTCCGGGCGCCGTCTATCCCGTCAATCCGAACTACGACGCGCTGGCCGGCCGGCCCTGCTTCGCCGACTGCGCCAGCCTGCCCGAGGCGCCGGACCTGGCGGTCTTCTGCCTGCCCGACGAACGGCTCGAGGCGGCCTTCGACGCGGCCCTGGCCGCCGGCATGCGGGCCGCGACCGTGTTCTCCAGCGGCCGGCCGGCTGACGATCCGGGCCTGGCCGAGCGGTTGCGCGACAAGGCGATCCGGGCCGGCGTGCCGATCTGCGGCCCCAACGGCATGGGCTTCCACAACTTCCGGGACCGCGTCAGCGTCTGCGGTTTCCGGGCCTCGCCGCCGGGCGTCGAGGGCGGTGCGGTGCTGCTCAGCCACTCCGGCTCGGTGCTCTCGGCCCTGTCCGACTGCGAGGACCGGATCGGCTGGTCGCTGGCCGTCTCGACCGGCAACGAGCTGACCACCGGCCTCGCCGACTACATGGACTGGGCGCTTGCCCGCCCTGAGACCGAGGCGATCGCGCTGTTCATGGAGACGGCGCGCGACCCGACCGGCTTCGCCGCCGCCCTCGAGCGCGCCGACGCGCGCGGCATCCCGGTGGTCGCGCTGAAGGTCGGCCGCAGCGCCCGCTCGGCCGAGCTCGCGGTCAGCCATTCCGGCGCCCTGGCCGGCGACGACGCGGTCTACGGCGCGCTGTTCGAGCGGCACGGCGTGATCCGGGTCGAGACGCTCGACGAGATGGCCGCGACCCTGCAGCTGCTGACCCATCCGCGCCGGCCGGCCGCGGGCGGCCTCGCGACGATGCACGACAGCGGCGGCGAGCGTGGCCTCTGGCTGGACCTCGCCGAGCGGCTCGGCGTGCGCTACGGGCAGCCGAGTCCGGCGACGGTGGCGCGCCTGGCCGAACGCCTCGACCCCGGGCTGCCGCCGACCAACCCGCTCGACGCCTGGGGCACCGGGCGCGACGGCGAGGCCGTCTTCGCCGACTGCCTGGCAGCGCTCGCCGAGGACCCCGACACCGCCCTCGCCTTCTTCTGCTTCGACCGCGAGGGCGGCGGCGCCCTGGAGCCGAGCTACTGCCGGGCCGCGCTCGCGGCGGCCGCCCGCACCGACAAGCCGATCGCCCTGGTGACCTCGCGCCACGGCAGCGGCAGCGACCCGCGCGACCTGGAAATGACGCGCGCCGGCCTGCCGGTGATCGACGGCGAGTGGTGGGCGCTGAAGGCGACGCGCCACCTGCTGGAGCGGCGCGACCGCGTGCGCCCGGCGCCGGCCCCGGACCTGCCCGAAGGCTACGCCGAGCGCTGGCGCCGGCGCCTGGCCCAGGGTCCGCTGCGCGAGGCCGAAGCGCTGGCCCTGGCGGCCGAGGCCGGCGTGCCGACGGTCGCCTGCCGGAGCGCCGGCAGCGTCGAGGGCGCGCTGGGGGCCGCCGAGGCCCTGGGCTACCCGGTCGTGCTGAAGACGGCGCGGGCCGGCCTCGCGCACAAGAGCGACGTCGGCGGCGTGCGCCTCGGCCTGGCCGACGAGAGCGACCTGATCCATGCCTATGCCGAGATGAGCGCGGCGCTCGGCGTCGAGGTCCTGGTGGCGCGCCAGGCGGCGCCGGGCGTCGAGGCGGCGCTCGGCGCGATCGACGACCCCGGCTTCGGACCGGTGGTGATGATCGGCAGCGGCGGCCTGGCGATCGAGGAGGAGGCGGACGCGGCCTTCCTGCTGGCGCCCTTCGACGCCGCGACGGCGGCCCGCGCGATCGGCCGCCTGCGCCTGGGCCGCCGCCTCGCCGCCGGTCGCGGCCGGCCGGCCCGCGACCTCGGCGCCCTGGCCGAAGCCGCCGCCGCGCTCTCCGCCGCAGCCGCCGCGCTGTCCGGGTCGCTCGGCGGACTGGACCTCAACCCGGTGATCGTGCAGGAGACGGGCTGCCTGGCGGTCGATGCCCTGCAGACCCCCCGGCAGGCCGCCCCCGAGGCCTGCGACGAGCCGAGCGAACGACAGGGCCGGAGCCTGCAGGCATGAGCGCGCCCGATCCCGTCCCCCATCCGCCGCTGCGGCAGGAGGGGCATTTCGAGCAGCCGCTCGATCCGGCGCGCCGGCGCCGCGGCCTGGTCGCCGTGCTGACCTCGATCCTCGCGGCCGGCCTGACCTTCGGCACCTCGATCCCGCTGATCTCGCTGCTGCTCGAGCGCCACGGCACGGCGACCTGGCTGATCGGCCTGAACTCGGCGGTGCCGATCCTGGCGACGCTGCTGATGGGCAGCCTGCTGCCGCTGCTGCTGCGCCGGGTGCCGGCGCTGCCGCTGCTGCTCGGCGGCATCGTGCTGATCGTCGCCAGCTTCCTCGCGATGTCGCAGTTCCGCCAGATCGAGGTCTGGTTCGTCCTGCGCTTCCTGGTCGGTCTCGGCATGGCGGTGCACTGGATCGTCAGCGAGACCTGGCTCAACGCCCTGGCGCCGCGCACCAGCCGGGGCCTGCTCGCCGGCGTCTACGCGACGCTGATGTCGATCGGCTTCTCGGCCGGGCCGGCCTTGCTGACCGTCGTCGACCTGGACGGATTCGCGCCCTTCGGCTTCATCTGCGTGACCATCTCGCTGGCCGCCCTGCCGCTGCTCTTCGTCGGCAAGGCGATCCCGACGATCGAGGCGAGCGGCAGCCACAGCCGCTGGTCGATCCTGCTGGTCGCGCCGACGATCTTCTCGGCCACGCTGGTCTCCGGCTTCATGGATTCCAGCGTGCTGTCGCTGCTCGCGATCTACGGCCTGCGCATCGGCCTGGCGCAGGACGCCGCCGTGCTGATGCTCTCGGTCGCGGTCGCCGGCACGGTGTTTCTGCAGGTCCCGCTCGGCTGGCTGTCCGACCGCGCCAACAAGCGCGCCATGCTGCTGGCCTGCGGCGCGGTCGGCGGCGCCGGCGCCCTGGC
>JAUILQ010000116.1 GCA_030433005.1 Alphaproteobacteria bacterium | reverse complement strand
CCCGCGCCTCCCAGGCGGCGACGTCGGCACCGTCCAGCCGGACCTGGCCCACCTGGGCGCCGATGCTGCCGACGAGGAGCCGGGCGAGGGTCGACTTGCCGGCCGCCGTCGGTCCGATCAGCCCCAGGCTCTCACCCGGCGCGAGCTGGAAGCCGACCCCGTTGAGGGTCGTGCGCGTGCTGCCGGGCGGTGCGTAGCGCAGCCCTTCGACGGACAGCGCGCCGGCCGGCTTCGGCAGGGACATCGGCCGTTTCCGGCCGCCGGCGGAAATCGCCTCGCCGACCCGCTTCCAGGCGGCGCGCGCGGCCATCGCGGTGCGCCAGCCGCCGATCGCCTGTTCGACCGGCGAGAGGGCGCGGGCGACGAGGATCGAGGCGGCGATCATGGCGCCGCCGGTCAGGTTGTCGGCGAGGACGAGATAGGCGCCGGCGCCCATGACGGCGATCTGGAGCGCGAGCCGCAGCGACTTCGCCGTGCCGGCGATGGCGCTGCTGCGGCCCGCCGCCGTCTTGTGCGCGGAGAGGGCCCGGTCGTTGGCGTCGGTCCAGCGGGCGACGGCGCCGTCGGTCATGCCCATCGCCGTCAGACTGTCGGCATTGCGAACGGCGGTCTCTGCCATACGGGTCGCTTCGATGTCGGCCGCGGCGGCGCGGGCGGCCGGGCGGCGCGCCAGCAATTCGTTTGCGATGGCGAGTGCGAAAAGGACGAGGGCGCCGGCGAGCGCGATCCAGCCGAGGGTCGGGTGCAGGAGGAACACAAGCCCGAGGAACAGCGGCATCCAGGGCGCGTCGAAAAAGGCGAAGAGATGCGGCCCGGTCAGGAAACCGCGCACGGTCGCGAGATCGCGCAGGGTACGCGCCGACCCGGCGCGTTCCGAAGACGCGCGGGCGACGGCGCCGCCCAGCGCGTCGCCGCCGAGGCGCCGCTCCATCCAGACCGCGACCGACGCCATGACCGCCGAGCGGCACAGGTCGAGCACCCACATGACGAGCAGAGCCACGCCGGCGAAAAGGCTGAGATAGAGCAGCGTCTCCAGGCTTCGGCTGACGATCACCCGGTCGAAGACCTGCAGCATATAGAGGGGCGCCGTGAGCATCAGAAGATTGATGACCAGGCTGAAGAGGATGGCCGTCCACAGCGCCCGGCGGGCGCGGGAGGCGGTGTCGCGCGTGGCAGGGGGCCTGTCTGCTGAATTCCGGCTGGCGGGATCGCGTGTCTGCGTCATTCGATGTCTCCCGAGGTCTCGAAAAAGCGGGGACGCGCCGACGGCGGCGAGGGGGGATGACCGCCGCCGGCGCTGGCCCGCCGCCTAGATCAGGTCGTCGTTGCCGAGCGCACTCAGCTGGTCGACGATCCCGCCATTGGCGTCGAGGATCGGGTTGTAGGCAGCCGCCGAGAGGTTGGCGGCCGACAGGTCTTCGGCCTGGAGGCCTTCGAGGACGTAGCGCTGGCCTCCGCTACCGAGGACGTCGATCACCAGATCGTCGTCGACCTCCGTGATCTCGACCGAGCTCGCCGCGAGCCAGTCGAAATGCAGGACGTCGCTGTCCGTGTC
>JAUILQ010000042.1 GCA_030433005.1 Alphaproteobacteria bacterium | reverse complement strand
AGGCGGCCAGCGCGCCGACCTCCTCGATGGTGACCAGCCGCCGGCCGGGGCTGCGTTGGCGCGCACGCTCCATCAGCTCCTCGAAGCGGTCCAGGCCGCTCGCCGCGCGGGTCAGCAGCGGCCCGGGCGAGAGCGCATGCACCCGGATGTCCCGGGGCCCCAGCTCGGCCGCCAGATAGCGCACCGTCGCCTCGAGCGCCGCCTTGACCGGGCCCATCAGGTTGTAGTGCTCGACGACCTTCTCCGCCCCGTAGAAGGAGACGGTCAGCAGCGTGCCGCCGCGCCCGGCCTCTCCGGCGCGCGAGCCTTCGCTCGCGTCCTCCGGCCGCAACCCCCCGGCCATCAGCGGCTCGGCGAGCCGGGCCATGCGGATGAAGGAGTGGCAGGAGATGTCCATGGCCTGGGCGAAGCCGGCGCTGCTGCAGTCGACGACCCGGCCGTGCAGGTCGTCGCGCGGCGCGTAGGCGACCGAGTGCACGACGAAGTCGAGGCCGCCCCAATGCCGCGCGACCGCCTCGAAGACCGCCTCCAGCTGCCCCTCGACACGCAGGTCGCAGGGCAGCAGCAGCGGCGCGCCCAGCGCCTCGGCCAGCGGCTCGACGTGCGGGCGGGCCTTGTCGTTCAGGTAGGTCAGCGCGACCTCGGCGCCCTGGCTCTTCAGGGCGGCGGCGCAGCCCCAGGCGATCGACTGCTCGTTGGCGACGCCGACCACCAGGCCGCGCTTGCCCTTCAGGGAAAAGACACTCATCCGGCGGCTCCTTTCGCACGTGCGATGCTGCAATTGCGAAATCATAGACCAGCCGGGTTGCCGCTTCGAGACGCCGGCTCGCCGGACCCTCTCCCGCTCGCCCGGCGCTTCGGTCCGACGGCCTGTGTACCGCCGACCTGCGCTGTCCGGACAGGCGAGCTGTCCGATCGGAGAGGTATCGCGCGCCCTCAACCTGCGGTTAAGGCTTGGCGGGTAAGGTCGCGCCTCCCCCCACTTCCTTCCCAGGACCCTCCGCCATGAACCGCTTCAAGATCGCCACGCGCGTCCTGATGATCAGCCTGCTGGCGCTCGCCGGCTTCGCCGCCATCGGCGGCGTCACCCTCTGGTCGGAGAGCCGGCACGCCGAGACCGAACGCCTGAGCGCGGCCGCGCTCGCGCGCAGCGAGCTGACGCGGGACATCGCCGAGGACTTTCTCAACGCCCGGCGCCGCGAGAAGGACTTCCTGCTGCGCCTCGACGAGCGCTACCTGGCCGACCACGCCGCGGTCTCCGAGGCGATCGAGCGCAACCTGACGGCACTCGCCGGCCGGCTTCCGGCGGACCAGGCGGCCCTGGCCGGGCGCCTGCGCGAGACCTACCGCGCCTACGACGCCCAGTTCGGCGCCGTCGGCGACGACTGGATCGCCATGGGCCTGGACGAGGAGTCGGGCCTGCAGGGGGCGCTGCGCGAGGCCGTGCACGGGGCCGAGGAGGCGATCCGCACGCAGGCGAGCGACGACCTGATGGTCAAGCTGCTGATGATGCGCCGCCACGAGAAGGATTTCATCATGCGCCGCGATCCGAAATACGTCGGTCGGCTCGACGAGCGCGTCGCCGAGTTCGAGGCGCTGCTCGCCGGCAAGGAGCTGCCGGCGGCGGTCAAGCAGTCGATGCTGGCGGCGCTCGAGAGCTACCAGGCGCGCTTCGCCGAGTTCGCCGGGCTGACGCTGAACATCGAGGAGAAGACCGCCGAGCTGTCCCGGCTCTACGCCCAGGGGGAGCCGCTGCTCGCCGAGCTGCGCGAGGCGATCCGGGCCGACTACGCCGCGGTGCGCCGGACCGCCGAGGCCCGCAACGAGGCCACCTTCCTGCTGTCGGTCGGGCTGATCGCCGGCATCGCCCTGGTCAGCCTACTGGCGGCCCTGGCCGTCGGCCGCTCGATCGCGCGGCCGGTGAGCCGCCTCTCGGCCCTGATGCACCGCCTCGCCGAGGGCGACAAGTCGATCTCGGTTCCGGTCGAGGGCCGCGACGAGATCGCCGGCATGGCGCGGGCCGTGCAGGTCTTCAAGGACAACATGATCCGCAACGACGAGCTGCAGGCCGAGGCGGAGCGTCGCCAGCAGCTCGAGCTGGAGCGCGCCGAGCGGGTCGCCGCCCTGACCCGCGACTTCGACGCCGAGGTCACCGCGCCGCTCCACGATCTCGCCGCGGCCGCCGCCCAGCTAAAGGCCACGTCGGCCGAGATGACCCGCAACGCGAGCCGCTCGGGCGAGCGCAGCAGCGCCGTGGCGCGCGCGATGCAGGAGACCTCGGCCAACGTCCAGACCGTCGCGACGGCGACCGCCGAGCTCTCCTCCTCGAGCGGCGAGATCTCGACGCAGGTCGTCCGCGCCTCCGGCGTCGCGGCGGACACCAGCAGCCAGGTCCAGCGCACCTCCGGCGCCATGGACGAGCTCGACGAGACGGCGCGCACGATCGGCACGATCGTCGGCATGATCCAGGAGATCGCCGAGCAGACCAACCTGCTGGCGCTGAATGCCACGATCGAGGCGGCGCGTGCCGGCGAGGCCGGCAAGGGCTTCGCCGTCGTCGCCTCCGAGGTCAAGTCGCTGGCCACGCAGACGGCCAAGGCGACCGACGAGATCTCGGCGCTGATCTCGACGATCCAGCAGCGCACCGGCGGCGCCGTCGAGGCGATCCGCGCGATCACCGGCCGGGTCGACGAGCTGGAGCAGATCACCGGCGCGGTCGCCGCCGCCATCGAGGAGCAGAACGCCGCGACCCAGGAGATCTCGCGCACCATCGAGGGCCTGGCGTCCGCCGCCGAGGAGGTCAACGGCAACGTCGCCCATGTCAGCGAGGCGGCGGACGAGACCGGCCGCATGGCGAGCGGCGTCGAACAGGCCGCCGGCCAGGTCGACGCCCGCTCGACGACCCTCGGCGCCCGCGTGCGCAGCTTCCTCGACGAGGTCCGTGCCGCCTGACGCGACCCCGGCCGGCGGCCGCCGGCCGGGCCGCTAGCCCTCGTAGCCCTCGAACAGCGCCAGGGTGCCGGTCGAGGCGGCCTGGCGCAGCGGAATCAGCGCCTGGTACTCGTCGCTGTCGTAGAAGGCCCGGGCCGTCGCCCGGTCCGGGAACTCGATGACGACCAGCCGGCGCGCCGGCCACTCGCCCTCCAGCACCTCGGGCTCGGCGCCGCGGATCACGAAGCGGCCACCCCAGCGGGCGATCGCGCCGGGCGTCTCGGCGGTGTACTTGCGGTAGGCCTCGGGGTCGGTGATCTCGATGGTGCCGACGACGTATGCGGGCATGGCGGATCCTCTCGGAGGGTGACGGGACCCGCCAGATAGCACGAAGCCCGGGAGCGGGGCTCCCGGGCTTCGCCTACCTTCGGTCCCGATCGGGGCAGACTACTCGCGCATCATGCCCAGGATGTTCAGGATCCAGATGAACAGCGTGATGAACGAGCCGTAGAGCATGAAGGCGCCGAAGATCGCCTTGCGGGTGATGACGTCCGCGCCCTCGTGCTCGTAGTACATGTTCTTGATCATCTGGGTCTCGTAGGCGGTCAGGCCGGAGAACACCAGGACCACGATGATCGAGAGGATCAGCTCGAAGCCGGTCGACTGGATGAAGAAGACGTTGACCAGCATGGCGATCAGGATGCCGATCGTCGCCATCGCCAGGAAGGCACCCATCGGCGCCAGGTTCTTCTTCGTCGTGTAGCCGAACAGGCTGAGCCCCGCGAAGGTCGCCGCGGTGATGAAGAAGGCGCGGACGATCAGCATCGGGTCGACCGCCAGATAGGCGAAGAAGATCGGCCCGAGCACCGCGCCCCAGAGGCCCGCGTAGGCCCAGAAGCAGAGCTGCGCGACGCCGACCGACTTCGACATCATCAGCTTGGGCGCGAAGAAGCCGAGGCCGAGGATGCCGATGAACAGGATCCAGAAGGCGCCGCCCGACAGGGCCTGCACCGCCGCCGGGTTCATCGCGATCAGCATGGCGATCGCGCCGGTGAAGGCGACGCCCAGCGACATGTAGTTGTAGACGCGCAGCATGTAGCTGCGCAGGCCCTGATCCAGCTGTGCCTGGTCGGCCTGCGTACGCGTGAAGCTGCGCACGTTCTGAGGACCGAATGCCATGTGTTTTCTCTCCACTGTCCCGAAAGGTGGTTTCTCGGCCTCATAGAATGGGGATCGCGCTGAACAAATCAAGATTCCCACATTCCCGAGGGGATTTTTTCGCCGGTGCGTTTTGTCGCGCTCCTCCGGTTGCCCCTATTCGTTCCGCAGCAGCGGCGCCGCCTTCTGGGCCAGCGCCCGCCAGGTGCCGGCGAAACCGAACAGCAGGGTGACGGCGGTCGCCGCGACGACGGTGACGGCGACGCGGTCGGGCAGGAAGGTGAAGGGGCTGTTCATGATGTCGGCCATCACCCACCAGGCCGCCAGCGTGCCGGCGCCGGCCGCCAGGGCGGCGGTGATCAGGCCGATCAGGCCGTACTCCAGCAGGAAGGCCCGGCCGACGTCGGCCCGGGTCGCGCCCAGCACCTTCAGCACCACCGCGTCGTAGATGCGCCGCTGGTGGCCGGCCGCGACCGCGCCGGCCAGCACCAGCATGCCGGCGAGCAGGGTCACGCCGGCGGTCGCCGTGACCGCCGCGGCGATCGAATCGAGCATCTGCGAGAAGGACTGCAGGGCCTCGCGCACCCGGATCGCCGAGACGTTTGGCAGGGCGTCGGTGACCCGGCGCTCCAGGCCCTCCTCCTCGGCCGGGTCGAGGCGCACCGTCGCGATGTTCTGCTGCGGCGCGCCCTCGAGCAGGCCCGGCGAGAAGATCATCACGAAGTTGATCCTGAGGTCGGTCCACTCGATGACGCGCAGGTTGGCGATCTCGACCTGGAAGTCGCGGCCCAGGACGTTGATCGTCAGCGTGTCGCCCGGATGCAGGCCGAGCGCCGTGCCGACCTCCTCGTCGAGCGAGACCAGCGGCGGGCCGTCGTAGTCGGCGGGCCACCACTGACCCTCGGTCAGCGTCGTCTCCGCCGGCGGCTCGGCGCTCCAGGTCAGGCCGCGGTCGCCCTGGAAGATCCAGGCGATGTCTTCCGGGATCGTCATCTCGTCCGGACTCTGGCCGTTGACCCGGGTGATGCGCCCGCGCAGCATCGGCACGCGGTTCTGGGCGGTCACCGTCGGCGTCGCCTCGACGATGCGCTCGAAGGTCGGCACCTGGTCGGGCTGGATGTCGATGAAGTAGAAGCTCGGCGCCTGCTCGGGCAGCTCCTCCATCACCCGGTTCTTGATGTTGCCCTCGATCAGGGCGATCGCGACCAGCACGGTCAGGCCGAGGCCGAGCGACATCGCGACGTTGGCGGTCGCCGCCCCGGGCCGGTGCAGGTTGGCCAGCGCCAGGCGCAGGTCCGGCCGGCGCGGGCGCGGCAGGCGCTCCGCCGCCCAGACGATGCCGAGCGCGGCCAGGCGGAAGGCGGCGAGCGCGGCCAGGGCGCCGAGGATGAAGCCGACGGCGAGCCGTCCGTCGGAGGTGCCGACGACGGCGGCGCCCGCCAGCGCCAGCCCGGCCAGCGCGGTCGCCGCGACCGCCCAGGCCGGCGGCCGCTGGCGGGCGCGCTGCACGGTGTCGCGGAACAGCGCGATCGCCGGCACCTGCTGGGCCCGGGCCAGCGGCCACAGCGAGAAGGCCAGCGTGGTCAGCAGGCCGAACAGCGCGGCCATCGCCAGGGCGCCGGGATAGACGCCGCCGGCGACCTGGAAGTTCAGCCGCTCCGACAGCAGCGGGCCGACCAGCAGCGGCGTCGCCGCGCCGAGCAGCAGGCCGCCCAGGGTGCCGAGGGCGGCCAGCGCCAGGACCTGCCAGAGGTAGGAGCGGAAGACCAGCGCGCCGGGCGCGCCCAGGCACTTCAGCGTGGCGATCGTCGCCTTCTTCTGCTCCAGGTAGCTGCCGACCGCATTGGCGATGCCGACGCCGCCGACCAGCAGGGCGGTCAGGCCGACCAGGGTCATGAACAGGCTGACCTGCTCGACGAAGCGCTCGATGCCGGGCGCGGCGTTGTCGAGGCCGCGGATGCGCCAGCCGGATTCGGGCAGGTTGCCGGTCAGGCGCCGCTTCCAGTCCTCGAAGCCGGTCCCGGCCGGCAGGTCGAGGCGGTAATGGTAGTAGATCAGGCTGCCCGGCTGGACGAGCTCGGTGGCCGGCAGGCTGTCGAAGGCGACCAGCACGCGCGGGCCGAGCGTGAAGGCGCGCGCGGCGCGGTCCGGCTCGGCGTCGACCGTGCCGCGGATCTCGTAGTCGAGCGCGCCCAGCGACAGGCGGTCGCCGACGCCGAGCCCCAGGCGATCGAGCAGGCCGGGGTCGACCAGCGCGCCCCAGGCGCCGTCGCGCTCGTCCAGCGCCGCGGCCCCGAGTCCCGCCGGCGTCGTCCGCAGGCCGCCGTAGAGCGGATAGGCGCCGTCGACCGCCTTGAGCTCGACCAGGCGCCGCCCCCCGCCCTCCGAGGGGTCGCGCGCCATGGCCCTGAGCTCGGCGGTCTGCGACAGCCGCTCGGTGTTCTGCCGCAGCCAGGCGAGCTCGTCGGCCGTCGCCTCGCGGTGGATCAGGCGCAGCTCAGCCTCGCCGCCGAGCAACGCGCGGCCGTTGCGCTCCAGCCCGTCGAGCATGGCGTCGGCCAGCGAGCCGACCGCGGCGATCGCCGCGACGCCGAGCGTCAGGCAGGCCAGGAAGATGCGGAAGCCCTTGAGGCCGCCGCGCAGCTCTCGCCGCGCCAGGCGCAGCGACAGCGGGCCGCCGCCGCGGGCGGACGCGGGCGAGGCTGTGCGGCGGCCGGCGAGGCTGGTCTCGGCCACCGGCTCAGGCCCCCGCGGCGCGGTCGGCGGGGAGAGAACCCGCGCCGGGGTGCGCCTCCGGGCGGCCGTCGGCGACGATGCTGCCGTCGAGCAGCCGCACGGTGCGGTCGCAGCGCGCCGCCAGGGCCGGGTCGTGGGTGATCAGCAGCAGCGTCGTGTCGCGGCCGGCCTGAAGCTCGAACAGCAGCTCGATGATCTTCTGGCCGGTCTCGCCGTCCAGGTTGCCGGTCGGCTCGTCGGCGAGCAGCAGGTCGGGCTCGACGGCGTAGGCGCGCGCCAGCGCGACGCGCTGCTGCTCGCCGCCGGACAGCTGGCCCGGATAGTGGCCGATCCGATGCCCGAGCCCGACCCGCTCCAGGGCGTGGCGGGCCCGCTCGAAGGCGTCGGCCCGGCCGGCGAACTCCATCGGCACGGCGACGTTCTCGGCCGCGGTCATGGTCGGGATCAGGTGGAAGTCCTGAAACACGATGCCGACCCGGTCGCGCCGGAAGCGCGCCAGGGAATCCTCGTCGAGCCCGCCGAAGTCGACGCCGCCGACCGAGACGCGCCCCGCCGTCGGCCGCTCGAGACCGGCGATCAGCATCATCATCGAGGACTTGCCGGAGCCCGAAGGGCCCACGATCGAGACGGTCTCGCCGGCGCCGATCGCGAGGTCGAGGCCGCGCAGCACCTCGACCGGGCCGGCGCCGCCCTGATAGGTAAGACGCAGCCCCTCGAGCTCGATCATGCTGCTGTCGCTGGCGGCCATCCGGGGTCCTCTCAGGGGCGTTGGATAGGGAAGCGGCGGTCGCGGGGCCGCGGGGCGGCGGGCGAGCGGGGCTCGGCGGACCCGGGCCCGGGGGCCCCGGCTCAAGGCGGGATATGGGGGCCGGCGGCCCGCCGTCAACGGAAGGCGTCCGCCCGGCGGGCTTGCTTGATCGGGCCGGCAGGGCGCTTACTTCTGCAACGGACAAGAAGGAAAGGTCGCCGATGCGCTTGCGCCTCCCCCTGCTTCTGCCCGCGGCTCTCCTGCTCGTCGCGGCGGCGACGCTCCGTCCCGCCCTTGCCGACGAGCCGCTGCGCCTGATGGCTTTCGGCGATTCGCTGATCCACGGCTACGGGCTACCGGCCGGCGAGACCTTTCCCGACCAGCTGGAGCGCGCGCTGGACGAAGCGGGGCACGAGGTCGAGGTGATCAATGCCGGAAGCTCCGGCGAGACCACGGCCGGCGGCCGCGCGCGCCTCGCCTGGAATCTCAGCGAGAACCCCGACGCGCTGATCCTGCTGCTCGGCGCCAACGACGGGCTGCGCGGGCTCGACCCCGCGGAGACCCGCGCCAACCTCGAGGCCATGCTGCAGACGCTCGGCGAGGAGGAGGTCCCGGTGCTGCTCGCCGGCATGCGCGCGCCGCCCAACCTGGGCGACGACTACGGCCGCGAGTTCAACGCGCTCTATCCCGAGCTGGCCGAGACCTACGGCCCGGTCTTCTACCCCTTCTTCCTGGAGGGCGTGGCGGCACGGCCGGCGCTCAACCAGGACGACGGCATCCACCCCAACGCCGAGGGCGTGGCGCACATCGTCGAGGCCATGCTGCCGGCGGTCGAAGAGCTGCTGCAGCGGGCGCGCGACGCCGCCGGCCCGGCTGCCGATGGCTGAGGCGTCCGGTGGCTGAGGCCGCGCGCGAGACGGCGGCGGGCGGCTTCAAGGGCGCGCACGCCGAGGCCGGGACCGCCGCCTCGGGCGACTGGGCGGGCATCGCCAAGGCGCTGATGGACGGACTCGACCCGCTGCCCGAGGGCGCGAACCTCGGGTTCCTCTACGTCACCGACGCGCTGGCCGAGGACTTCTCCTCGCTGCTGACCTTCCTGCGCGAGCGCAGCGGCGTCGAGCACTGGGTCGGCACCGTCGGCCTGGGCATCGCCGCGAGCGGCGTCGAGAGCTTCGGCACCCCGGCGGCGGTGGCGCTGGTCGGCGCCCTGCCGCCCGACAGCTTCCACGTGTTCGGGCCGAGCCAGGGCGGCCTCGCCGCCGCCTCGGCCCTGCGCAACCTCCGGCCGGGCGGCACCGGCCCGGTCTTCGGCGTGGTCCATGCCGACCCGCGCAGCCCGCGGCTGGTCGAGCTGCTCGCCGAGACCGCGGAGGCGAGCGGCGCCTTCCTGGTCGGCGGCCTCAGCTCCTCGGAGCGCGAGCTGCCGCAGCTGGCCGACCGCGTGATCAGCCAGGTCGGCGGCGCGATCGGCCTGTCCGGCGTGCTGTTCGGGCCGCAGCTGCAGGTCGCGACCGGACTGACCCAGGGCTGCGCGCCGCTCGGGCCGATGCGCCGCGTGACCGGCGCCCAGGGCAACTTGATCCTGGAGATCGACGGGCAGCCGGCGGTCGAGGTGCTCAAGCAGGACGTCGGCGAGCTGCTGGCGCGCGACCTCAGGCGCGCCGCCGGCTACGTCCACGTCGGCTTCCCGATCGCCGGCAACGACACCGGCGACTACCTGGTGCGCAACCTCGTGGCGATCGACCCGGAGCGCGGCTTCCTGGGCGTCGCCGAGCGCCCCGACGTCGGCCAGGCGATGCACTTCGTGCGCCGCGACCCGGCGGCGGCGCGCAGCGACCTGGAGCGCATGGTCACCGAGACGCTGGCGCGCGCCGGGTCGCGGCCGCGCGCCGCGCTCTACCATTCCTGCCTGGCGCGCGGGCCCAACCTCTTCGGGCCCGGCGCGGTCGAGCTCTCGATCCTGCGCGACGGCCTGGGCGACGTCCCGCTCGCCGGCTTCTTCGCCAACGGCGAGATCAGTCACGACCGCCTCTACACCTACACCGGCGTGCTGACGCTGATCCTCTGAGAGTCGGCGCGCCGGGAGCCTCGCCGCTGCCCTGGACAAACGCCGCCGCTTCCGCTTCCCTCGCGACCCTTCCTTTCCGCAGCCCGTGCGAGCCGAACGGCTTCGCCGGGCAGGCGCCAGCCGATCAACGACCGAACCCTCGAGGAGCACCGCCATGGAGATGCGCCCGCTCGGCCGCAGCGACATCCGGGTCAGCAAGGTCTGCCTGGGCACGATGACCTGGGGCACCCAGAACAGCCAGGACGAGGCCTTCGAGCAGATGGACTACGCGCTGGAGCGCGGCGCCAGCTTCTGGGACACCGCCGAGATGTACCCGACGCCGACCGGCGCCGAGACCTACGGCGAGACCGAGCGCATCATCGGCAACTGGCTGGCCAGCCGCGGCGGCCGCGAGCGCGTCGTGCTGGCGACGAAGGCGGTCGGCCCCAACGCCTCGCGCTTCTCCTACATCCGCGACGGCAAGCCGCGGCTCGACCGCAAGCACCTCGAGCAGGCCCTGGAGGACAGCCTGAAGCGGCTGCGGACCGACTACGTCGACCTCTACCAGCTGCACTGGCCGGATCGCTCGACCAACCACTTCGGCAAGCTCTTCTACCGCCACGACCCGAACGAGCAGGCGACCCCGATCGAGGAGACGCTGGCCGTGCTCGACGACTTCGTGACGGCCGGCAAGGTGCGTGCGGTCGGGCTGTCGAACGAGACGCCCTGGGGCGTCATGTCCTTCCTGCGCGCCGCCGAGCAGGGCGCGGGCCCGCGCGTCGTCTCGATCCAGAACCCCTACAACCTGCTCAATCGCAGCTTCGAGGTCGCGCTGGCCGAGGTCGCGATGCGCGAGCAGGTCGGCCTGCTCGCCTATGCCCCGGTCGCCGGCGGCACGCTGTCCGGCAAGTATCTCGACGGCAAGCGGCCCGCCGGCGCGCGCATGACCCTCAGCCCGGACAACACGCGCTACTTCAAGCCGAACTCGGAGGAGGCGATCCGCGCCTACGTCGGCTTGGCCCGCGACCACGGCCTCGACCCGGCGGTCATGGCCCACGCCTTCGTCTACGGCCGCGAGTTCCTGACCGCCTCGATCCCCGGGGCGACCTCGGTCGAGCAGCTCAAGACCGCGATCGACGCCGCCGAGGTCACGCTGAGCGACGAGCTACTCGGCGAGATCGACGCGATCCACCAGCGCTATACGATCCCCTGCCCCTAGCGCGCTGTCCGCTCGCGCGGAACGAACCGCCGGCCGCGACGATTTCCTCGCCAGTGGCCGGCGAATCGCGTCTATGCTGGCAGTCACGGTCGCCCCGGCGGCCGTCGCGACCACGGGAGGACCGCCGATGCGACTCTTCATCGCCCTGTCCCTGCCCGATGAGGTGCGCGAACGCCTCTCCCTGCTGGCCGGTGGCCTGCCCGGCGCCCGCTGGGTCGCGCCCGAGAGCCTGCACCTGACCCTGCGCTTCGTCGGCGAGGTCGACGCGCCCCAGGCGCACGACCTGGACGACGTGCTCTCGACCATCGACCTGCCGGAGTTCGAGCTGACGCTGCGCGGGCTCGGCACCTTCGACGAGGGCCGCCGGCTGCGCTCGCTGTGGGCCGGTGTCGAGCCGAACGAGACGCTGCTGCGCCTGCAGGCCAAGGTCGAGAGCGCGGCACAGCGGGCCGGCCTGCCGGCCGAGCGGCGCAAGTTCAAGCCGCACGTCACGCTGGCGCGCTTCAAGGACAATCCGCCGGGCAACAAGCTGCAGGAGTACCTGGCCGCTCACGGCCTGTTCCGCTGCGGCCCCTTCCCGGTCGAGGCGTTCGTGCTCTACTCCAGCTTCCTCGCCCACACCGGCGCGCTCTACTCGCCCGAGGCCGTCTATCCGCTGGAGCGGGTCGCCGCCTACGGCTGACGGCGCGGCCGTGGACCGCTGCTCAGCCCTGCCCGCCGTCGCTGCGATCGGGGCGGTCGGCCTCCAGATCGTCGGGCTCGGACTGCGGCGGCTCGCCGGCCAGCTCGCGGCGGATCTCCTCGACGATGGCGTCGCAGCCGCGCTCGATCGTCTCGAACACCGCCTCGTAGTCGGCGAGGTCGAGGCCGTAGGGGTCCGGCACGTCGAGGCTCTCGCCCTGGCGCGCCGAGGCTTCGCGGAACAGCCGCAGTCGGTTGAAGCGGCCGTCGGGGCAGTGCGCCAGCAGATGGCCGTGGTGGCCGCGGTCGAGCGCGAAGATCCGGTCGAATCGCTCGAAGTCCTCGGCCGCGAGCTGGCGGGCGCGCAAGCCCGAGAGGTCGTAGCCGCGCGCCTTGGCGACAGACACCGCCTGGCGCGTCGGCGGCTCGCCGGCGTGCCAGCCGGTGGTGCCGCAGGAATCGACCTCGACCCGGTCGGCCAAGCCGGCAGCCTGCAGCTTGGCGCGCATCACGCCCTCGGCGGTCGGCGAGCGGCAGATGTTGCCGGTACAAACGAAAAGAAGGCGCAATGGCCTTTCCCCTGCCCGCGCGTTTAGCATGCGCCCCGGTTAGCACGGTGCACCTCGGAGCGCACCCCCCTAACGTAGCGACCCGAACGGAGGAATCGAAGCCGTCATGCAGCAACGATTGCCCCGGAAGATCGTCGTCCTGACCGGCGCCGGCGTGTCCCGCGAGTCCGGCCTCGCCACCTTCCGCGACGCCGACGGCATCTGGGCGAGCGTGCGCATCGAGGACGTCGCGACGCCCGAGGCCTTCGCCGCCAACCCGGCACGGGTCCACGCCTTCTACAACGCCCGGCGCAGCGGCCTGCTGGAGGAAGTGATCCAGCCCAACCCCGCGCACCGCGCGCTGGCCCGTCTCGAGCGGGAGTGGCCCGGCGAGCTGCTGCTGGTCACGCAGAACATCGACGACCTGCACGAGCGCGCCGGCTCGCGCAATCTGGTGCACATGCACGGCGAGCTGCTGAAGACGCGCTGCCTGGCCTGCGAGGAGGTCATCGAGTGGCGCCAGGAGCTCGACCTGGAGAGCCTCTGCCCGGCCTGCGGCCAGCGCGGCCGGCTGCGCGTCAACGTCGTCTGGTTCGGCGAGATGCCGCACGAGATGGAGCGCATCTACGACGCCCTCGATGCCTGCGACCTCTTCGTCTCGATCGGCACGTCGGGCAGCGTCTATCCCGCCGCCGGCTTCGTCGCCGAGGCGCGCGCCGCCGGCCGGGCCCACACCCTGGAGCTCAACCTGGAGCCGAGCGAGGGCGAGAGCCTGTTCCACGAGAAGCGCTACGGCCCGGCCAGCGAGCTGGTGCCGGCCTGGGTCGAGGAGCTGCTGGCGAACCGGCCATGAGCGCCGAGCGCGAACTGCAGTCGCTGCTCGAGCGGGCGCGCGCCTGCACGCACTGCGCCGAGGTCCTGCCGCTCGGCCCGCGTCCGGTGATCCGCGGCTCGACCAGCGCGCGGCTGATGATCATCAGCCAGGCGCCCGGCACCCGCGTCCACGAGACCGGCCTGTCGTTCAACGATCCCTCGGGCGACCGCCTGCGCGACTGGCTGGGCGTCGACCGCGAGACCTTCTACGACGAGAGCCGCATCGCGATCATGCCGATGGGCTTCTGCTATCCCGGCCGCGACCCGAGGGGCGGCGACCGGCCGCCGCGCCCGGAGTGCGCGCCGCTCTGGCACCCGGCGCTCAGGCCGGCCTTCACCGGCGTCGAGCTCACCCTGCTGGTCGGCAGCTACGCCCTGCGCCGCTACCTTCCCGGACGCCGCGGCACGATGACCGAGACCGTCGCCGCCTGGCGCGACCTGCTGCCGGAAACGCTCCCGCTGCCGCATCCGAGCTGGCGCAACACCGCCTGGATCCGGCGCAACCCCTGGTTCGAGGCGGAGCTGCTGCCGGTGCTGCGACGCCGGGTCGCCGAGCTGGTCTGAGTTGGGGTTTCCATGCGCTCGGCACCGGCCCTCACCCCCACCCGGCCACCCACGTCGGTATCCTTGAATGGGTGGCCGGGTGGGGGTGAGGGCCGGTGCCGGGTCCGCGCACGCGGGCCCCGCCCTAATCCCCCGCCGGAGGGTCGCCGCCGACCCGCCGGGCGATGACGCCGGCCAGCCACGGCCCGATCGCCAGGACCAGCAGGAAGCGCGCGGTCTGCAGGCCGATGACGAAGCCGATGTCGACGTTGCTGGAGGCGGCGGCGATGATCGCGATGGTGTCGAGCCCGCCCGGGCTGGTCGCGAGATAGGCGGTCAGCGGGTCGATGCCGAGCCACCAGACGAGCAGCGCGCCGAGGCCGGCGCTGAAGACCATGAGCGCGAGGATCGAGGCGACGATGGTCGGCAGGGCGCGCACGGCGTGCAGCAGGATGCGCCGCGTGAAGGCGAGCCCGACGTTCCAGCCGATGACCGCCCAGCTGAGCCCGAGCAGCCAGGGCGGCAGCACAAGCTCCAGCAGTCCGCCCAGGTGCAGCGCGCCGCCGACGATCATCGGCAGGATCATGGCGCCGGCCGGGATCCGCGACAGCGTGCCGGCGACCGTGCCGCCGACGATCAGCGCCAGGGTCAGCAGGAAGGGCACCCAGTCGAGCGGCGGGAACCAGTAGGCCGGGTCGAAGCGCGCCGCGGCGGCCCCGGCCGGCAGCTCGATGAACAGCTGGGCCACCAGCAGGGCGGCCAGGGCCACGAAGATGACCCGCAGGTACTGCATGAAGGCGACCAGCCGGGCGTCGGCGCCGAAGGCGTCGGCCATCAGCATCATCGCGCTGGCCGCTCCCGGCGTCGAGCCCCAGACCGCCGTGGTGCCCGGCAGCACCCGCCAGCGGCTCATCAGCCAGCCGAGCAGCGCGCTGGCGGCGATCACCGCGAGCACGACGGCGACGATCACCGGGGCGTTCTCGAAGACCGTGCCCAGCGTGCCGAGGTCGACCGCCTCGGCGATCATGCAGCCGATCACCGCCTGCGCCAGCCAGAAGCCCGAGGCCGGGATGCGCAGGCGGCCGCTGTTGGTGCCGACCAGGATGCCGGCGATCATCGGGCCGAGCAGCAGCGCCGCCGGCAGGTGGGCGAGCTCGAAGGCGCCGCCGAGCAGCGCCGAGAGCGCCAGCAGCAGCGCCCAGCGCGCCGGCTTCGGCCAGCGCGCGAGGGGGCCGCCCGGCCCCGGCGGAGCCGCGGCCGGGTCGACCAGCTTCGGGTCAGGGGTGTCGGCGATCGTCCAGGCCGCGCGTCGGGAGGTCGCCGCGCCCTAGGCCGCCTGGGCCGCGAAGGCCTGCCACTCGGCCGAGAGGTCCTCGACCGCCGCCTTGTAGAGCCGCTCGCCGGCCTCGACGCTGGCCAGCTTCGGGTTCGAGCCCATGCGGCCGTCGGGGTAGCGGTTGCGGAAGTCGTCGGCGTCGTAGATCGGCCCGCTCGGCGCGATCTCCGGGCTCATATCCGCCGACTTCACGTGGTCGGGATAGGCGTAGTAGGTCAGCGAGACCTCGGAGCAGGTCGCGTGGCTGCCCTCCGAGGCGCCGAACAGCTCCTTGGAGATCGCCTGCACGCCGGGTCCGTCCCACCAGTTCTTCAGCCTGCACTGCAGCGGCGGCCGGTTGGTGCCGGCGGTGCGCAGGCTGGTCTCGGCGTAGATCTCGGAGAAAGCGGCGCTGACCGTGGCGATGTTGCCGCCGTGGCCGTTGAGGAAGAAGAAGCGGTCGAAGCCGTGGCGGGCCAGCGAGTTGACGACGTCCTGGACCACCGCGATCAGCGTCGTCGGCCTGAGCGTGATCGAGCCGGCGAAGCCCAGGTGGTGCTGCGCCATGCCGATCGACAGGGTCGGCGCGACCAGGGCGCCGGTGCGTTCGCCGATGCCGTAGGCCAGCGTCTCCGGGCAGAGCGCGTCGGTGCCGACGAAGCCGTTCGGCCCGTGCTGCTCGGTCGAGCCGATCGGGATCATCACGGCGGTCGTGCGCTTCAGGTAGGCCTCGACCTCCTGCCAGGTGCTGAGCTGCAGGCGCATGGGGGAGTCTCTCCGGCTGGTCTGGGACGGCTGCAAGGCTAGTCGCGCCGCCGGCCTTTTGCTATGCGCTAGGGGGCATGGCTCCGGCGCGGAGGCGTCATGGACGCGGGCGCGTCTTCGACGGGCGTCGCCGGAGGCCGCGGGCACGCGATGGAGAGGTCATGGCCTACTGGCTCGTCAAGTCGGAACCCTTCAAGTACTCCTGGGACCAGCTGCTGAAGGACGGCCGGACCCACTGGGACGGCGTGCGCAACCACCAGGCCGCCAACAACCTCAAGGCCATGCGGGTCGGCGACAAGGCCTTCTTCTACCACTCCAACGAGGGCAAGGAGATCGTCGGCGTCTGCACGGTGGTCAAGGAGGCCTATCCCGATCCCAGCGACGCCTCGGGGCGCTTCGTCATGGTCGACGTCGAGCCGGAGGCAGCTCTGAAGCGCCCGGTCACCCTCAAGGAGATCAAGGCCGACCCGGCACTCGCCGAGATCGCCCTGATCCGCCAGTCGCGGCTCTCGGTGATGCCGATCGAGCCGGCGCACTGGAAGCACGTGCTGGCCCTCAGCGAGGGCTGAGCCGGCCTTGACGGAAGCCGCGACCGCGCTCTGCCGCCTCGCCGACATCGAGGACGGCGAGGGCAAGGGCTTCGTGCTCGGCGAGGGCAGCGCGCGCTGGGAGCTGGTGGTGATCCGCGAGGGCGATCAGGCCTTCGGCTACGTCAATGCCTGCCCGCACGTCGGCACGCCGCTGGAGATGCAGCCGGACCGCTTCATGAACGCCGACGGCAGCTACGTCCTCTGCCACACCCACGGCGCGCTGTTCGAGATCGAGACCGGCTACTGCGTCGCCGGTCCCTGCGCCGGCCAGAGCCTGCAGCCGGTCGCGCTGCGGCTGTCCCACGGCCTGGTCTTCCTGGCCTGAGCGGCACCGCCCGGGCGCTCCGCGGACGGGCGGTTGTATCGCTGCCCCGCCTCATGAATAATCCGCGCCAACAACCGTCAAGCAGGACGGTCCGGCCCGGGGGGCGGCCGGCCCGCCGCCACTGCAGTCCTGGGGAGCGTCGCCGATCATGACAGAGAATTCCGTGTTTCCCGTGCGCCCGGAGATGGCCGAGAACGCCTGGATCGACGAGGCCGGCTACTTCCGGCTCTACGAGCAGTCGATCTCCGACCCGGAGGCCTTCTGGGGCGAGCACGGCAAGCGCATCCACTGGATGAAGCCCTTCACCAAGGTCAAGGACGTCTCCTTCGCGCCGGACGACGTGCACATCCGCTGGTTCCACGACGGCACCACCAACGTCGCCTACAACTGCCTCGACCGCCATCTGGCGACCAAGCGCGACGACACCGCGATCATCTGGGAAGGCGACGACCCGAAGGACGCCAAGCACATCTCCTACGGCGAAGCCCACGAGGAGGTCTGCCGACTGGCCAACGTGCTCAAGGACCGGGGCGTCCGGAAAGGCGACCGGGTGACCATCTACATGCCGATGGTGCCCGAGGCCTGCTTCGCCATGCTGGCCTGCGCGCGCATCGGCGCGATCCACTCCGTGGTGTTCGGCGGCTTCTCCCCGGACAGCCTGGCGAACCGCATCCAGGACTGCGATTCGACCTTCGTGATCACCGCCGACGAAGGCGTGCGCGGCGGCCGCAAGATCCCGCTCAAGGCGAACACCGACAAGGCGCTGGAGAAGTGCCCGGGGGTCAAGAACGTGCTGGTCCTGCGCCGCACCGGCGGCCAGATCGGCTGGGAGGACGGCCGCGACCTCTGGTACCACGAGGAGGTCGGCAAGGCCTCGGACGACTGCCCGGCCGAGGAGATGAACGCCGAGGACCCCCTGTTCATCCTCTACACCTCGGGCTCGACCGGCAAGCCGAAGGGCGTGCTGCACACCACCGCCGGCTACCTGGTCCACGCGGCGATGACCCACCAGTACGTCTTCGACTACCACGACGGCGACGTCTACTGGTGCACGGCGGACGTCGGCTGGGTCACCGGCCACAGCTACATCGTCTACGGCCCGATGGCCAACGGCGCGACCACGCTGGTCTTCGAGGGCGTGCCGAACTACCCCGACGCCTCGCGCTTCTGGCAGGTCGTCGACAAGCACAAGGTCAGCATCTTCTACACCGCGCCGACCGCGATCCGCGCGCTGATGCGCGAGGGCGAGGAGCCGGTCAAGCGGACCAGCCGCAAGTCGCTGCGCCTGCTCGGCTCGGTCGGCGAGCCGATCAACCCCGAGGCCTGGCTCTGGTACCACCGGGTCGTCGGCGACGAGCGCTGCCCGATCGTCGACACCTGGTGGCAGACCGAGACCGGCGGCATCCTGATCGCGCCGCTGCCCGGCGCCACGCCGCTCAAGCCCGGCTCGGCGACCCGCCCCTTCTTCGGCGTCCGCCCGGTCATGGTCGACGCCGACGGCAAGCACCTGGAAGGCGCCTGCGAGGGCAACCTCTGCATCGCCGACTCCTGGCCCGGCCAGATGCGCACGGTCTACGGCGATCACGAGCGCTTCGTGCAGACCTACTTCTCGACCTATCCGGGCAAGTACTTCACCGGCGACGGCGCGCGCCGCGACGCCGACGGCTACTACTGGATCACCGGCCGGGTCGACGACGTCATCAACGTCTCGGGCCACCGCATGGGCACCGCCGAGGTCGAGTCCGCGCTGGTCGCGCACTCCAAGGTCGCCGAGGCCGCGGTCGTCGGCTACCCGCACGACATCAAGGGCCAGGGCATCTACGCCTACGTCACGCTGGTCGCCGGGGAGGAGCCCTCGGACGAGCTGCGCAAGGAGCTGGTCCAGTGGGTGCGCTCGGAGATCGGCCCGATTGCCTCGCCGGACCTGATCCAGTGGGCGCCGGGCCTGCCGAAGACGCGCTCGGGCAAGATCATGCGCCGCATCCTGCGCAAGATCGCGGAGAACGACTACGGCAGCCTGGGCGACACCTCGACCCTGGCCGACCCGGGCGTGGTCGACGACCTGATCGAGCACCGCCAGAACCGCAGCTGACCGGGCCGCGGACGAAGGGAACGGCCGTCCCGCGGGTTCTTGGAGCGGCAAACGGATGGGCGAGGCGCGTCGCGGACGGGTCGAAGGGGAGCTGAAGGGTCTCTTCGGCTATGCCCTCGCCCTGACCGGCGACCGGACCCTGGCCGAGGACCTGGTCCAGGAAACCGCGCTGAAGGCGCTGTCGGCGCGCCGCGGCCCCTCGGCGGAGGCGGCCTTCCGCGGCTGGCTGTTCCGGATCCTTCGCAACACCGCGATCGATGCCCTGCGCGCCCGGCAGCGCACGACGCCGGAGGCGCCGGAGGACATCGCCGAGCGGATCGACGGCGCGCAGTCGGTGCTGGCCGCCGGCGAGGCCTTGAGCAACGGACTGGCCCTGCGCTTCGCGCTGGCGCGCCTGAAGCCGGCGCAGCGCGAGATCATCGCCCTGGTCGACATCGCCGGCTTCGCCTATGCCGAGGCCGCCGAGCTGCTGGAGCTGCCGGTCGGCACGGTGATGAGCCGGATCAGCCGGGCCCGCGCGGCGCTGGCCCAGGAGGTCGCCGGCTCGAACGTGCTGCCGCTGCCCGAAGCGCGCGCCGCGGCGCGCCGGGGCGGCTGAGAGCGGCCGAACGGTACAGGGAGAGAGGTGAGCGTGGACGACAGGTTCTGGCAGGAGCTCAACGCCTACGTCGACGGGGAACTGCCGCCGGAGCGCGCCTCGGCGGTCGCCTCGGCGATCGCCGGCGACCGCACGCTGGCCCGCCAGGCAGCGCTGCTGAGCCGCGCCAAGGCCGGGGCGGCCGCCTCGGTCGAGCTGCCCGAGAGCCTGGCCCCCGGAAACCTGCGCCGGCTGGCCGCGCCGCGCGCACCGCGATTCGCCCGCCTGGCGCAGGCCGCGGCCCTGGCCTGCCTGCTGCTGGCCGGCGGCCTCGCCCTGCTGTGGCTGCAGGCCTCTGGAGAGCGGGCCGAGGCGCCGGTCGTCGCCGGCGGCGGCACGCCCGCCGCGCCGGCCTGGCTCGAGGCGGCGGTCGCGCTGCACGCGCGCCTGGACGACGCGGGCGCGCCGGCCGACGCCCTGGCGCCGGGCGACTTCCCGGGCCTGCTGCCGGACCTGACGTCAGCCAAGCTGAACGCGGAGCCGGCCCGCCCGCTCGACGAGCGTGCGCTCGGCCGCGGCGCGATCGTGCAGTACCGCGGCGAGCGCGGCTGCCTGGTCAGCTTCATCGCCCTGGAGGAGGCGGACACCGCCCTGCCCGAGGCGCTCTCGCGAACCCGGCTCGACGCCGTTCTCGCCTACCGCTGGCGGGTCGGCGCGATCGGCTACCTGCTGCTCGCCGAGGGCATGGCCGAGGCGCGCCTGGAGGGCATCGCCGAGACCGTCTACGAGGCCTCCCGGCGCTTCCGTCCGATCGAGCCCGACGGGCGCGACCGCCTCGCCGAGGCGCGCCGGCGCAGCCAGCCCTGCCGCGCCTAGACCGAGCCCGGCCAGGAATCGCCGCCGCAACGAATTCGCATTCATCACAGGGAATAAATCGCCTTCGCCCGCCGTCTTTCCCTCAGGCGCGTCTGCAAGAGAACGCCGCCAAGAACGCCAAGGGAGGACAGCATGCCGGACGACAGCCGCCGCGCGGAGCGCGGTCTCATGGAATTCTACGCCGACGATCCGGAGGGCGCGGAGCGCCGGCTCTTCGGGCGCGTGCCCTACCCCGACCGCCGCGGCTTCCTGCGCGGCGCCGGTCTCGCCGCCCTCTCTGCAGCCGTGGGCGCGGCGATCCCCTTCCACCGCAACATGCCCTCCGGCTTCCTGCCGCTGGCGCTCGCCGAGAGCGCCGGCGCGATCCCCGGCAAGGACGGCCTGACCGTGCTCAACGACCGCCCGGTCAACGCGGAGACGCCGGCCCACCTGCTCGACGACCGGGTGACGCCGACGGCGCGCCACTTCATCCGCAACAACGGCATCGCGCCCGAGGATACCAGCCCCGACGGCTGGATGCTCACCGTCGACGGCCTGGTGACCAACCCGATGGAGCTGTCGATCGACGACCTGCGCTCGCAGTTCGAGGTGGTGACCGAGCAGCTGACCCTGGAGTGCGGCGGCAACGGCCGGGCCTTCTTCGATCCGCCGGCCTCGGGCAACCAGTGGACCTACGGCGCCGTCGCCAGCTCGAACTGGACCGGCGTGCGCCTGGCCGACGTGCTCAAGGCGGCCGGCGTCCAGGACAAGGCGATCTACACCGCGCACTACGGCGCCGACGGCCATCTCTCCGGCGACCCGGACAAGCTGCCGATCTCGCGCGGCGTGCCGATCGAGAAGGCGATGAACCCGCACAACCTGATCGCCTTCGAGATGAACGGCGCGCCGATCCACCCGATGAACGGCGCTCCGCTGCGCCTGGTCATCCCGGGCTGGCCCGGCTCCTGCTCGCAGAAGTGGCTGACCCGCATCCAGCTGCGCGAGGTCGTCCACGACGGCCCGAAGATGACCGGCACCTCCTATCGCGTGCCCGAATACCCGGTGGCGCCCGGCCAGGAGGTCCCGAAGGAGGACTTCGAGATCATCGAGGCGATGCCGGTGAAGTCGCTGATCACCAGCCCGGCGACCGGCCTGGAGACCTCCGACCGCCTGATCGAGGTGCGCGGCCACGCCTGGGCCGGCGACGACAAGGTCGCCAAGGTCGAGGTCACCAACGATTTCGGCGAGACCTGGATCGAGGCCGAGCTGGAGGAGCCCGCCAACCCCTACGCCTGGCAGCACTGGAAGGCCGAGGTCTCCTTCCCGGAGCACGGCTACTACGAGGTCTGGGCCCGGGCGACCACCGACACCGGCGTCATGCAGCCCTTCGCCATCGCCTGGAATCCCAAGGGCTACCTGAACAACTCCATGCACCGCGTCTCGGTGCGGGTGAGCTGACCTCGGCCCTCCCGAGCCCGGTACGGCGGCGCCGCGCGAACGCGGCGCCGCCGGCCGTCGACGCTGCAATTCTCCGACCGACCGGGAGCCATTCGTGACCCTGCCCCGTGCCTTCGCCCTCGTGCTCTTCTGCCTCTCGCCCGCCCTCGCCGCCCCCTCGGCCCTGGCCCAGGACGAGGACTGGGACAACCTGCCGCCCGGCGAGCACCGGGAGCTGGTCTACGCGCTCTGCTCGGGCTGCCACTCGGCCCAACTGGTCGCCCAGCAGGGCCTCAACCGCCACCGCTGGGACAAGCTGCTCGACTGGATGGTCGAGGAGCAGGGCATGGCCGAGCTGGACCCGGAGACCCGCGACCAGGTCCTGGACTACCTCGAGAGCGAGCTCGGCGAGGACAGCCGCGGCTAGCCTCGACCGGCCGAGCGCGCCGCTCTGCCGGCGGCGGGGGACCTTTCGCGGCCTCGTGCGTTGACCCGGGGGCGCCCGATCGGGCGCCCCCGATGTTTTTCCGGCGCGAAGGGGCAAGGCATGGCCCAGACGAATCGAACCCGCCAGCAGACCCGCAAGACCCGGACCACGGGCAGAAAGCCCGCGGCCGCCCGGCAGTCGACAGCCGCAGGCCGCCGCAAGCAGGACGAGGCCGTGATCCCCGAGACCAAGATGGCGGACCGGGTCGACGCCTTCGCCGAGCTCGCGCGCCAGTACGACGAGGGCGCCTGCGTGATGCGCCCGGACCAGCTGTCCGGCCACGCCCGGCGCCAGCACGTGCGCGCGACGATCGTCGAGGACCACGCCATGCGCATCGACCAGAAGGCGAACGACGCCAAGGCGAAGTTCGACAAGCTGGCCGGCTCGCTGTTCGACTTCTTCCGCGGCACCTCGCTGCTGTTCCACCGCGACATGGCCGGCGAGGACGGCCGCATGCCGACCGTGCTGCTGCTCGGCGACGTCCATCCGGAGAACTTCGGCGTCATGCCGAACGCCGACAACGTGCCGATCTTCGGCGTCAACGACTTCGACGACGCCTGCTACGGCCCCTTCACCTGGGACCTCAAGCGGGGCGCCGCCGGCTTCATGCTGGCGGTCCAGGAGGAGGGCGGCCTGGGCAGCAAGCACCAGCGCCGCATCGCCCGCAGGTTCGTCGAGGGCTATCTCGGCGGCATGGCCTACTACGCCCGCCACAGCACGGAATCCGGCGAGCAGTTGCGACCCGACAACAGCCCCAAGGTGATCCGCCGGCTGTTCGAGGAGGCGCGGGACTCGCGCGAGAGCTGGTTGTGGGACCGCTATCTCGACGAGAAGGGCCGCGGCTTCCGGGCCAACGAGGAATTCACCCCGGTCTCGCACCGGGTCGAGGAGTTCCAGAAGCAGATCGACGCGCTCGCCCGGCAGAACGGCATCCGCAGCAGCGGCAACACCCGGGTCGGCACGCTGAAGGTCAAGGACGTCGCCATCCGCCACGGCCAGGGCACCGCCTCGCTCGGCCTGCCGCGCTACTACATCCTGCTCGAGGGGCCGGCACAGGACGCCACCGACGACCTGATCGTCGAGTTCAAGCGCGCGCGCCGCTCGGCGCTCGCCGGCCTGGTGCCGAACCGGGACTTCGACGCCGGGACCAAGGCCGAGCGCATCGCCCACGGCCAGGCCGTGCACCTGGCCCGCGGCGACGTCTTCTACGGCGCGGTGACGATCGACGACGCCAGCTTCACGGCACGCGAGCGCGCGCCCTTCCGCGACGACATCGACCTCGACGAGCTCTCGAAGAAGACCTGGAAGAAGTATGCCAAGGTCTGCGGCCGGGCGCTCGCCCAGGCCCACGCCCGCTCCGACGACGTCGGCCTGCTCGACTACGACATCGAGCCGCGCATCCTGGAGGCCGTCGAGCCGCGCGAGCTGTTCATCGAGGACATGCTGGACTTCGCCGACGAGGCGCTGGAGCGCCTGGAGCGCGACCACGGCTTCTTCCGGCGCGACCACGAGCACGGCGCCTTCGAGGACCTGATGAAGAGCTACCGCTAGCACCGCCGGTTCAGGGGCCGCTCAGCGCCGCCGCCAGCCGGACCACCGCCGGCTCGATCTGCGCCTCCGGTACCGCCGCGTAGCCGAGCAGCAGGCCCTGGCGGCCCGCCCCCGCGGCCCCCGGCCGGCGGCCGGCGAAGCGGTAGGCCGAGAGCGGCGGCGCCACCAGGCCCGCCGCCTGCGCCCGCTGCGCGGCCTCGCCGTCGCTCATGCGGGCCGCCAGCTCCGGGGCCAGGTCGGCGACCAGATGCATCCCGGCCTCGTCGGGCCGCAGCCGCAGCAGGCCGCCGAGGTGGCGCGCCGCGGCGGCCAGCAGCGCCTGCTGGCGGGCCTGGTAGAGCGTGCGCATGCGTCGGACGTGGGCCGCGAAATGGCCGTCGGCGATGAACGCGGCGAGGGCCGGCTGCACGGTCATGCCCGGGTGGTCCTCGAGTGCCGCGCGCGCCGAGCAGAAGGGCTCGACCAGGGCCGGCGGTACCACCAGGTAGCCGACCCGCAGCGAGGGGAAGAGCACCTTGGAGAAGCTGCCGAGGTAGACCACCCGGTCGCCGCCGGGGTCGAGCCCCTGCAGCGCCGCCAGCGGCCGGCCGGCATAGCGGAACTCGCTGTCGTAGTCGTCCTCCAGCACCCAGGCGCCGCTCTCGCGCGCCCAGTCGAGCAGCTCCAGCCGGCGGCCGAGCGACATCACCACGCCCAGCGGGTACTGGTGCGACGGCGAGACGACGGCCATGCGCGCCCGTCGCCCGGCGCGGCCGTCGAGCGCGCGGCCGGCCTCGACGGACAGGCCCTCTTCGTCGACCGCCAGCGGCACCGGCTCGGCCCCGGCGGCGACGAGCGGACCGCGCAGGCCGACGTAACCGGGATCCTCCAGCCAGACGCGGTCGCCGGGGTCGAGCAGCAGCCGGGCGGCGAGGTCGACGGCCTGCTGCGCGCCGGAGGTCACGAAGACCTGCTCGGGCGCGACCTTGAGCGCCCGCACCGCGCCGAGGTAGTCGGCAATGGCGTGGCGCAGCGGCGGGTAGCCCGCGGTCTCCCCGTGGCGGGCCAGGCGGCCCGACGGATGCCGCCAGACCCGGCCGAGCAGCCGCCCCCAGACCTCGAAGGGAAAGGCCGAGAGGTCGGGCAGGCCGGGCACGAAGGCCGGGCCGTCGCCGCCGCGCGAGCGCTCCCCGGGCCGGGCCAGCGCGGCGAGATCCCGACCGCGGGCGCCCAGGCTCGGCCTCGCCGCCTGCGCCGCGGCCTCGACGCTCGCCGCCCCGGCCAGGTCGCCGGCGGCCGAGCCCTGGCGGGCGCTCAGCAGGGCATCGGGCAGCACGCTCGAGACGAAGGTGCCGGAGCCCTGGCGACCCTCGAGGTAGCCCTCGGCGAGCAGCTGGTCGAAGGCCCCGACGACGGTGTTGCGCGAGCAGGCCAGCTCGCGCGCCAGCGAGCGGCTCGACGGCAGGCGGTGGCCGGCGCGCAGGCGGCCGGAGAGGATCGCCTCGCGCAGCTGGCCGTAGAGCTGGCGGAACAGCGGCTCCGGCGCCGCCGCGTCGAGGCTGAGCGAGAGCAGGGGCACGAAGCTGCGGCGTTTCACGGCGATCCCCGGGGGACTCGGAACGGGTGTGACGCACCCGGCGAGGCGCAATGTAAACGAGTGATTAATGTGGTCCCATGATCTTTTCACAAGCGGCTCTTTCTGGCGAACCACTTTTCGGCCTATTCAGGATCGAGCCTGATCGCCGCCCTTGAGTTCGAGGAAACGCCATGAGCGACGCCGCCTTCGCCCCGACCGAGAAAACCCGCATCCGCCGCCTCAACAAGCGGGCCGTCTGGGACCGCGAGGCGGTCTACGGCGTGCTCGACGCCGGCCTCGCCTGCCACGTCGGCTACGTCATCGACGGCCAGCCCTACGTGACGCCGACCGCCTACGCGCGGGTCGGCGATCGCGTCTTCTGGCACGGCTCCTCGGCCAGCAGGATGCTGCGGCGCCTCGCGGAGGGCGTGCCGGTCTGCTTCACGGTCTCGCTGCTCGACGGCATCGTGCACGCGCGCTCGGGCTTCCATTCCTCGTTCAACTACCGCTCGGTGATGGCCTTCGGCGAGGCCGCGGAGGTGAGCGATCCCGACGCCAAGGCCCAGGCCCTGGAGGCCATCGTCGAGCGCATCACGCCCGGCCGCTGGGCCGATCTCAGGCCGATGACCGACCAGGAGCTGAAGGCGACCAAGGTGCTGTCGCTCGAGCTCGAGGAGGTCGCCTGCAAGATCCGCGACGGCGGCCCCAACGACGACGAGGAAGACTACGCCCTGCCGATCTGGGCCGGCGAGGTGCCGATCCGCATGGTCATGGACGAGCCGGTCGACGACGAACGCCTCGCCGACGGCATCGCCCAGCCCGCCTACCTGAAGGACACGCGCCTTGGCTGAAATCCCGTACGAGCGCGAGCTCTCGGCCGCGGCGGTCGCCTCGAGCGGCTGGCAGGCACCGGCGCGCCGGCCGCTCGAAGGGCGGCTGGTCCGGCTCGAGCCGCTCGACCCCGCGCGCCACGGCGCCGCCCTGTTCGCCGCCGCCCACGACGGCAGCGCGGCGGCCGGCCGCCTCTGGACCTACCTGCCCTACGGCCCCTTCGACAGCGCCGCGGCGATGCAGCCCTGGCTGCAGGGCTGCGCCGAGCAGCCGGATCCGCTGTTCTTCGCGCTCGTCGAGCGAACCGGCGGTCAGGCCCTGGGCATGGCCAGCTTCCTGCGCATCACCCCGGCGCACGGGGTCGTCGAGATCGGCCACATCTGGTTCGCCCCGAGCCTGCAGCGCAGCGCCGCGGCGACAGAGGCGATCTTCCTGATGATCGCCCACGCCTTCGACGACCTCGGCTACCGCCGGGTGGAGTGGAAGTGCAACGCGCTCAACGCCGGCTCGCGCGCCGCCGCGCGTCGCTTCGGCTTCCGCTACGAGGGCACCTTCTACCGCCACCAGGTGGTCAAGGGGCACAACCGCGACACCGCCTGGTACGCCCTGACCGACGAGGACTGGCCCGCGGTCGGCGCCGCCTTCCGAAGCTGGCTGGCGCCCGACAACTTCGACGGCGAGGGCCGCCAGCGCACGCGCCTGTCGGCGCTGATGCCCGGCTAGAACTCCGGGATCACCGGGGCGGCGTCGCTGCGCTAGACTGGCGGCATGGAGCTGCTCTCCCGCCTGCCCGACTGGCTGGCGCCGCTGGCGGTACCGCTCGGCTACCTGGCCGACGCCGGCCAGCGGCTGCACTGGCTCTACCTGCTGAGCGCGCTGGCCGGCGCGGTCGCCGTCTACCTGCTTGCGGCGCCGGGCCCGCGCTCGCTGCGCGGCCTGCTCGGGCACTGCTTTCCGGCGGCGGTCTGGCGGCACCGCTCGGCGCGGCTCGACCTGCTCTACTTCCTGGTCCACCGCATCACCTGGACGGCGCTCGCCCTGCCCGTCCTCGCGGCGATCGCGCTCTGGACGGCCAACGACCTGCGCTGGCTGGCCGGCACTTGGCTCGGCCTGCCGCCCCTGCCCGCCGCCTGGCAGGCCGCGGCGCCGCTCGCCTCGGCGCTCGCCCTGCTGCTCGCGGTCGACCTCGCGCTGTTCGGCGCGCACTGGCTGATGCACCGCGTGCCCTGGCTCTGGGAGTTCCACAAGGTGCACCACGCGGCGCCGGTCCTGACACCGCTGACCGCCTATCGCTTCCATCCGGTCGAGGAGACGCTGACCGGCGTCCTGGTCTCCCTGGCCTCGGGCGGGACCTACGGCCTGCTCGCAGCACTCTGGCCGGCTCAGCTGGAGCCGGCACGGCTGCTCGGCACGGCGGCCGGGACCGCGGTCTTCTACCTCGCCTTCTACAACCTGCGGCATAGCCACGTTTGGCTGCCCTATCCGCGCTGGCTGTCGCACCTGCTGGTCAGCCCGGCGATGCACCAGCTGCATCACAGCAGCGAGGCGCGCCACCGCGGCCGCAACCTCGGCTTCGCCTTCTCGCTCTGGGACTGGCTCGCCGGCTCGCTCTACGTGCCGCGCGGCCGCGAGCGCTTCCGCCTCGGCCTGGGCGGCGAGGAGACCGCCTACGACAGCCTGGCCGCGCTCTACCTGCGCCCCTTCGGCCAGCTCAGAAGAAGACAGCCGCGGGCGCCGACCGGCGACGGCGAGGCTCAGAAGTCGTAGCAGATGCCCTTGCGCTCCCAGTCCCCGTAGCGCGTCGGCTCGGGACCGCCGGGACCGCCCAGTTCCCGCTCTTTGGCCGCAGCCTCGTCGGGCGTCGCCGGCGCGGCCGCGGCGCTCTCCCCGGCCGGTCCCGGGCGGCTCTTCGGCCGCGCCGGCGCACGGGAGTCGGGGCGGTGGCTCTTGAAGAGTTTCATGCCCGGGATATGGCACGGCGCGACGCCCTCGCCAAGCCCGGGCCCCACGGCGGATTCGCGCCACACTCGAAGCGCGATCTGCCGGAACAAGCCATCCGACCGGTGCGGGCAGGCCCGCACGGATCATGGTTAGCGGTGCGTTAAGCCCCTGGCACGGCCGCTTGTTTTCGGCCTCGTTTACAAAAAAGCGGGCGTGCCGCGGACCCCGCAACCGCCTGAAATTAGGCCGAATTTTCGCCAACTGCGGGAGATGTCTCGCGCGGGCGCCATTCACGCGGCATTTACACCTTGAGGGGCCGCCCCTCTCTGGGTAGGGCTATTTCACGGAGAGGCGCGCCAGGGGTGCGTAGCGCCTCGTCCTTTGTCTTGGGGGTTTGCCACGCGTGTCCGGCACGGACGACATCGACGCGCTGCCGGGGTTCGACCCTGAGGTTCTGGAGTCCAGCCTGGGCGCCGGGATCGAGGGCGACCTGCAGTCCGACCTGGACGACATCGACGTCCAGTCGGACGCCGTGCGCGCCCGCCTGGAGACCCGCTCGCCTTCGGCCGACGCGCCAGACGACGTCGACTATCTGGACGAGGGCTTCACGCGGGTGCCGGGCGAGTCCGATGCCCCGGCCGTCGGCGCCGAGCCCGACCTCAACCTGCTGGTCGACAGCTACGTCGCCGAGGCCAGCCTCGCCGGGACCGTCGGCGCCGACAGCCTGGCCGGCGACAGCCGGGACGAGCGCATCGCGGCCAAGGGCGGCGACGACACGGTCGACGGCGGAGCCGGCGACGACCTGATCCTGGGCGACAGCCTGGAGGGCGACGCGCCGGTCGGCTACGACAGCCTGGTCGAGGCCGGCGGCGCGGTCTCCTTCTTCAAGTTCGAGGAAGGCTCCGGCAGCAGCGCCGGCGACTCGCTGCTCGGCAACGACGGCATCCTGCGCAACGGCGCCCACTTCACCTCGGACAGCGCCTACGCCCAGAGCGGCGGCGCGGTCGAGTTCGACGGCCGCAACGACTACGTCGAGGTGCCGCACGACGACGCCTACCTGCTCGACAGCGGCTACGTGCAGTTCTGGTTCAAGCCCGACGACCTGGGCGGCACCCAGTCCCTGTTCTCCAAGGACTCGAACGGCTACGACGACGGCGGCCACCTCAACATCGACGTCAAGGGCAACGGCGCGATCGAGGTCCGCTTCCAGAGCGACGACCGCTCCTACTACGTCGAGAGCGCGTCCGGCGCCGCCGACGATGGCGAGTGGACCCACCTCGTCTTCGGCTGGGGCGAAGGCGGCATGAAGCTCTACGTCGACGGCCAGCTCGTCGACAGCGACAGCTACACCGGCGGCATGGGCACGACCTCGGGCGGCGCCGGCAACCACGAGCCGATCGTCATCGGCGCCTCCTCGCGCTCCAGCGACAACGGCCGCGCGACGCCGACCAGCCAGCATTTCGAAGGCCGCATCGACGGTGTCGCGATCCACGGCGGCTCGATCAGCGATGCCGCCGCGGCCGCCTACTTCGCGGCGGCCGACGGCGTCGCCGACGTGGCCGGCGACGACCTGCTGTTCGGCGCCGACGGCGACGACGTGGTGCTCGGCGGCGCGGGGGCCGACAGCCTGTTCGGCGGTGCCGGCGACGACGTCCTGGCCGGCGGCGCCGGCGACGACTTCCTGGTCGGCGACGCCCTGGACGGCGACAGCCCGGGCGGCGGCGGGACCGGCTCGGTCGAGACCAACGTCATCGACGTCGCGCTCGGCGGCACCAGCTACCAGCCCGAGGACGGCAATCCCGGCGGCGATCCCTACTACGTGATCCGCGCCGACGGCGAGGTCATCGCGGAGGGCTACGTCACCTGGGCCCAGAGCGGGCCGTTCGACGCGAGCGACCCGGCCAGCTGGCAGACCGTCTCCGTCAACTGGCCGAACGACGGCAGCAAGCCCGGCGAGATCTCCGTCCAGTTCACCAACGATGCCTACGGCGGCACGGCCTCGACCGACCGCAACCTCTACGTCGAGCGCATCACGGTGAACGGCTCGTCCTACGACGTCGGCTGGAACCTGAACTCGGCCGGGACCCAGACCCAGGACACCGGCGACGCCAACGATCCCGTCACCATCGAGACCGCGACGGTGACCCGCACGGTCGTCGACAGCGACTTCTCGGACGGCGCCGGCGACTTCGCCTACCAGGACGACGCCTTCGGCACCGACGAGTCGGCCTACGCCGACGGCGCGGTCTCAGACGGCGCGCTGCACATCGACCTGGGCGGCGTCGACAACGACGACGTCCAGAACATGTCGGGCGGCTGGACGACCCAGTTCAGCCTGGACGGCGATGCCAGCGGCGGGACGCTGACCTTCAGCTACCGCCTGGACCAGGACAGCGAGTACGAGGACGACGAGGTCTCGGCGGTGCTGGTCTCGATCGACGGCGAGCTGATCGGCGTCGACGGCAACGACTACGTGGCGATCGAGAGCGGCGGCGGCGACAGCGGCTGGCAGACCGTGACCATCGACCTCGGCGCCCTGTCGGCCGGCCAGCACAGCCTGACCATCGGCGGCTTCAACTCGCAGAAGACGACCGCCAGCGAGTCGACCCGCATCTCGATCGACAACGTCACGCTCAACTACGCCGTGACCACCGCCGGCGAGGTCGTCGCGGGCAACGACACGCTGCTCGGCGGCGAGGGCGACGACACGCTTCTAGGCAACGGCGGCGAGGACAGCCTCTACGGCGGCGCGGGCGCCGACAGCCTCTACGGCGGCGACGGCGACGACGCCCTGTCGGGCGGCGACGGCGACGACCTGATCGAGGGCAACGGCGGCGACGACGCCATCGTCGGCGGCCTCGGCGACGACCTGATCTACGGCGACGGCGGCCTCGACGGCGGCGGCCGTGGGGCCGGCGCCGGCTTCGACTCGCTGGCCCAGGGCAACGGCCTCGTCGGCGAGATCTACTACGACTTCCGCGACACCACGGTCGCCAAGGCCTGGCAGCGGGTCGAGTCGAGCGAGGCCGACGCCACCTTCACCGCGACCGAGCTCGACTACCCGCAAGGCGGCGGCAGCAACGAAGGCACGACCGGCGACTGGCTCGGCCAGGACACCGGCTCGCTCGACGGCGACCCCTCGGTCAACTTCTCCTACACCGCGGTGCACATCGAGGGCTGGATTTACATCCCGGAGGGCACCCACGACTTCTCGATCAAGTCGGACGACGGCTTCCAGCTGAAGATCGGCGGCGAGGAGCTGGCGACCTTCGACGGCACCCGCGGCTTCGCCGAGACGGCGGTCCAGGGAACCTACGAAGAGGGCCTCTACGCCTTCGACCTCGTCTACTTCGAGCACACCGGCAGCGCCGGGCTGGAGATCGCCAGCAGCTTCACCGACGGCGCGCCGCTCGACAGCAGCCGCTTCTACCAGCAGCTCGAGGACAGCGGCCTGACGCTGACCTGGGTCGATACCGGCGACGGCACCGGCTACTACGCCGCCACCGGCAGCGGCGACCAGGGCGAGAGTGGCGCGAGCGAGCCCGGCAACGACGTCATCGAAGGCGGCGACGGCGCCGACACGATCTACGGGAACGAGGAGCACGACACGCTCTCCGGCGGCGCCGGCGACGACGTGATCTACGGCGACGGCCTGCTCGGCGGCGGATCGGGCGGCGGCGAGAGCGGCGGCGGCTTCCCCTCGGCGCTCTTCCCGGCGTACGGCCACGCCATTTCGAACGTCGTGCTCTACCTCGCCGATTCCGACGGCGACATCACCAAGGTCAAGATCGACTCGTTCGACCGCTGCGGCGACGATTTCCACGACCTCGACGAGCTGCCGCTGGCGGGCTTCCTGGCCACCGAGTATCCGGAGCTCGAGCTGGTCGCGGCCACGATCAAGGCCGGCAACAACGGCGACCCCGACGTGGCGCGCGGCGAAGGCGAGCTGACCATCGTCGACGCGGGCTACCAGCGCGGCGACCTGCCGCTGTCGAGCAAGAGCTACGAGACCTGGGACGCCGACGACACCCTGGGCAGTGACAGCTACGACGCAGCCGACGAGGCGGCGCGCGCCGGCGACGGCGGCGGCGACCAGGGCGAGCAGGGCGGCGGCTTCGGGCGCGCCGGCGACGACGTCATCTCCGGCGGCGACGGCAACGATACGATCCAGGGCAACGAAGAGAACGACACGCTGTTCGGCAACGACGGCGACGACCTGATCTACGGCGACATCGCCTCGCGCGGCGGCGCGGAGCAATCCGGTAGCGGCGCCACGGAGCCGGAGCAGATCTTCGCCAGCGACTTCGAGAGCGGCGACGACGACTTCGAGCACGCGCCCTTCGAGGGCTGGAGCTCGCACGACGGCAAGATCGAGGTGCGCTACGGCGAGGGTGTCGACGGCTCGGACGCGATCGAGCTGAACGAGGACCCGGGCAACCACTTCCCCGACGCCGGCGACGTCTACCGCAACGTCACCACCGAGGCCGGGGCGACCTACACGCTCGACTTCCAGTACGCCGCCCGCCCCGGCTACGACGCCACGGTGGCGCGCTTCCAGGTGCTGGTCGACGGCGAGGTCGTCGGCACCTTCTCGGCCGACGGCACCGGCGACGGCAGCCCGCAGTACCAGGCCGGCAGCGTCAGCTTCACCGGCACCGGCGGCACCCAGCAGATCTCCATCGTCGCGGCCGGCGTCGAGGTCGACGAGGGTCGCGGCGCCTTCCTCGACGACATCGTGCTGACCAGGACGGCGGCCGACAGCGGCGACGCCGGGGGCGTCGGCGCGCCGGGCCGCGACATCCTGGACGGCGGCGAGGGCAACGACACCCTGGTCGGCAACGAGGACAACGACACGCTGACCGGCGGCAGCGGCGACGACACGCTGATCGGCGACGGCGCCCTGGTCGGCGGCAACACGGTCACCGGCACGATCGACGCCAGCAATTTCCAGGACTACGTCTCGGGCAGTAACTCGACGAGCGGGGGCCCGGCGGCCGTGGCCTGGGTCGACAGCGACTTCGGCACCGGCTTCGGCGTGCAGCCCGAGCAGAACGACGCCAGCCCGGTTCAGGAAGAGACCGGCTTCAATCCCGAGAGCTACCGCAGCGAGACCCTGACCGTCGACTTCGGCCGCGGCATCCAGACCGCCACGGTCGAGCTCGAGGCCTTCTACGTCGACAACGGCGGCGCCAATCCCGAGGTCGCGCGCTGGGAGGCCTTCAGAGACGGCGAGCTGGTCGGCGCCGGCATCGTGCAGCAGACCGGCGGCGGCACCGCGACCCTGGAGGTCGACCTCGGCGGCCAGCTGTTCGACAGCCTGGTGTTCCAGGGCGAGGCCTACGGCCGCGACTACTACAACCAGGGTGTGACCGACGACAGCTCCGACTTCCTGATCTCGAAGATCGACTGGACCGCGCCGGAAGGCAGCGAGGCAGCCGGCTTCGGCGGCGTCGCCGGGACCGCCGGCGACGACATCCTGACCGGCGGCGAGGGCGACGACCGGCTGTTCGGCAACGAGGCCGACGACGTGCTCGACGGCGGCGCCGGCGACGACCTGCTCAGCGGCGGCAGCGGCGACGACTTCCTCGACGGCTGGTACGGCGACGACACGGTGATCGGCGGCTCCGGCGACGACACGATCATGTGGGACTCGGCCGATTCCTACATCCGCGGCGGCTCCGGCCACGACACGCTGGTCGGCTACGAGGGCGACGACTGGATCTACCTCGACGACGCCAACTTCGGCATGGGCGAGGTCGCCAACGGCGGCATCGAGGTCGTCGACCTGGGCAACGGCGACAACTTCCTGATCGGCGACGGCATCAACCAGGGCGACACCAGCCTGACGGTCTACGGCGGCGACGGCACCGACTGGATCTCGACCTGGGGCGACGGCGACGACGCGCTCTACGGCGGCGGCGGCACGCTCGACCAGATCTGGGGCGGCGCCGGCGACGACCTGATCGACGGCGGCGCGGGCGTCGACTACCTCTACGGCGGCGCCGGCAACGACACCCTGGTCGGCGGCGCGGCCTACGACGTCTTCTACGTCGGCCGCGGCGACGGCAGCACGCAGATCGTCGACGACGCCGGGCCCAACGACTTCTTCGGCGAGACCCGCGACGGCAACGGCTTGGTCCTGTTCTGGGGCTACAACGACTTCGCAACCTACGAGGGCGTCGGCTCCGAAGACGACGTCTTCCAGCTCGGCGACACCCTGACCAGCGCCAGCCAGGTCTCGGTGACCTACGACGACGAGAGCCAGCAGGTGCTGGTGCGCATCCTTGAGGCCCGCGACACGGACAACGGCGGCGCCGACGTGACCTTCGACTACGGCACGATCACTGCCCTGAACCTGTGGGATGTCGCCGGCGGCGGCACCCTGGGCTACGAGCCCTGGAACGGCGAGCGCGACATCACGCGCTTCGAGTGGGACGACGAGAACAACCGTTTCATCTTCCAGGGGCTCGACCTGGGGCAGTGACGCACCGCACGACACGGACGCACGCCAAAGTTGCTAAAGTCCCCAGAAGTTCCGTTGCGTCAATAATTTAACCAATCCTTCACCCGAAGCCGGCAACCTTGCTATACAGGCTAGAGGCCTGTTTGGGGGCAGGGCCGCGCGGTAGTCGTCATGGCCGTTGACTGTCCGCCCCTGAAAAATGGGAGCGGATCAGGGCGTATGACCATCATCGCCGATCAGGATGTCCAACAGCTGCTCGACCTGGCTCGCAACAAGAGCCAGGAAGGCCGGCAGATGCTCGTCGCCACGATCAGCGACCTGTTCGAGGCGAGCGGCGAGACGCTGACCGAGCGCGAGCGCGCGCTGATGAACGACATCCTGAACAAGCTGGTCCGCGACTTCGAGATGAAGGTGCGCCGCGAGCTCTCGGAGCGGCTGGCGCGCCGCGGACACGCCCCGCGCGAGGTCGTGCTGATGCTGGCCAACGACGAGATCGAGGTGGCGCGCCCGATCCTGCTGGTCAGCGAGGTGCTGCGCGACGAGGACCTGGTCGAGATCGTCCGCCACCGCACGATCCAGCACCAGCTGGCGATCGCCATGCGCCAGCACGTCAGCGAGACGGTGTCCGACGCGCTGGTCGAGACCGGCAACAGCGACGTCATCAAGGTCCTGCTCGACAACAGCAACGCGCGGGTGTCGACGGCCACGATGGAGTACCTCGTCGAGGAGTCGCGCCGCGTCGACACCTACCAGGAGCCGCTGATCCGGCGCAGCGACCTGTCCTCGTCGCTGGCCCGCCGCATGTGCCTGTGGGTCGGCGCCGCGCTGCGCTCCTACATCCTCGACAACTACGAGATCGACCCGACCGAGCTCGACGACGTTCTGGAGGAGATCACCGACGCCACGGTCGGCGAGCCCCTGGAGGACGAGGACGACCTGGTCGAGGACAGCTCGGTGCGCCTCGCCCGCGGCCTGGCCGACGAGGGCCGCCTGACCGTCGAGATGCTGATCCAGGTGCTGCGCCAGGGCGAGATCGCGCTGTTCGAGGCGCTGTTCTCGGAGATGACCAAGCTGCGCCTGCGGCTGGTCCGCCGCATCGTCTACGAGCCGGGGGGCGAGGGCCTCGTCATCGCCTGCCGCGCCCTGGAGATCGAGAAGTCGAACTTCACCTCGATCTTCCTGATGAGCCGCAAGGGCCGGCCCGGAGACCAGCGCGTCGACCCCGAGGAGCTGTCGCGCGTGCTCGCCCTGTTCGACCGTGTCCAGCCGAGCGCCGCGCAGGTCGTGATCCGACGCTGGCAGCGCGACCCCCAGTACCTCTACGCGATCAAGCGTATCGAGGAGACGGGGCGGCGCAAGGCCGGCTGACGCCGGCCGGCCGAAGGCTCCATGACCGACATGATGAAGGCAGTCGTCGAAGAAGAGCCCTTGCCCGAGGAGCCTCGCCAGCTCAGCGTCGCCGAGCGCCCGCGCCAGCCGCGGCCGGCGGCGTCCTTCGGCGAGGCCCTGGAGTGGCTGCTCGACGACGGCAACCCGGTGTGCGTTACCGACGAGCGCGGCCGACTGCGCTACAGCAACCAGGCCTACCGGCGCCTGCAGCCGATGCTGCAGATCGAGTGCGCGCTGTCGGCCGAGGACGCCCGGCAGTCGGTGGCTCCCTGGCTCGGCGAGACCCTGAAGCAGGCGCAGCCGCTGGCCGATTCCGACTGGAGCGCGCCGATCGAGCGCCGCCACTACCTCGATCTCGGCGGCCGGCCGGAAACCTGGATCTCGCAGCATGCGGTCTGCTTCGACGCCGCCGGCAAGCCGAGCTGCGTCGTCGGCCGCTACCGCGAGGAGGAGGACCCGGCCGAGCTCAAGCGGCAGCTCGCGGCGATGCGCGAGCGCTTCGACGACATCGCGCGCATGGTCTCCGACTGGATCTGGGAGACCGACCGGCACCTGCAGGTCACCTTCGTCTCGAGCCGCGTCCAGGAGGCCACCGGCCTGCATCCGCGCAGCCTGATCGGCCGGCCGCTGACCGAGCTCTTCGTCGAGCTCGGCGAGCCGCTGCTCGAGATGCGCAGCGTCTCGCCGCAGCCGTTCCGGGACCTCGAGGTCAAGGTGCGCCACAGCGACGGCGGCGAGCGCGTGTTCAAGCTCAGCGCGGTGCCGGTCTACGCCCGCGCCACCGGCATCTTCACCGGCTTCCGCGGCACCGCCCAGGACATGACCGACCGCATCAGCCGCGAGGCCGAGCTGATGCAGCGGCGCGACGAGGCCGAGGCGGCGAGCCGCGCCAAGAGCGAGTTCCTGGCGACGGTCAGCCACGAGCTGCGCACGCCGCTCAACGCCATCATCGGCTTCTCGGAGCTGATGACCGCCGAGACCTTCGGGCCGCTCGGCTCGCCGAGCTACAAGGAGTACGCGGGCGACATCCACCAGAGCGCCCAGCACCTGCTCGAGCTGATCAACGACATTCTCGACGTCTCGAAGATCGAGGCCGGCCGGACCGACCTGGAAGAGGACACGATCGATCCCGTCTCGGTGGCGAAGAGCGCCATGCGCCTGGTCACCGACCGCGCCCAGCACAACGGCGTTCGGCTGGAGCTCGACCTGCCGATCGGGCTGCCGCTGCTGCACGGCGACCAGCGGGCGATCAAGCAGATCCTGCTCAACCTGCTGAGCAACGCGGTCAAGTTCACCCCCGAGGGCGGCCAGGTGACTCTGTCGGCGCGCATCGACGACAACGGCGACTACCTGCTGATGGTCGACGACAACGGCATCGGCATGACCGCCCAGGAGATCGAGGTGGCGCTGACGCCTTTCGGCCAGGTCGACAGCCGCCTCGCCCGGCGCTTTCCCGGCACCGGCCTCGGCCTGCCGCTGTCCAGCGGCCTGACCCGCCTGCACGGCGGCACCCTGACCGTCGAGAGCACGCCCAACGAGGGCACCCACATCCTGGTCCGCCTGCCCGCCGAGCGAGTGCTCCGCGACTGACGGGCGTCCGGCCGCCCGCCGACCCGACCGCGGCCGCGCCCCATCTCGCCAAATCCCCCGGCCGCCGCCTATGGTGACGCCGGAAGCGACGAGCCGGGCGGCCGCGCCGAGGCGCCGCCCGGCGTTCGCGCTGGCGCAGGGCCGCGGGGGCGGGATCGATGAACGGAGGGAGATGGCCGGCCAGCCTCGCGCTGCTGCTCCTGACCGTCGCGACCCTGTCGAGCCCCCCGCCCAGGCCGGCGCGGGCCGAGCAGCCGGCACAGCTCGAGCTCTACGTCATCAAGGGCAGCTATCTCAAGACGACGCACGGCGCCGCCGACGACGGCAACGTGCGGGTCTACGTCCTGGTGCGGAACCGCACGGACGGCACGCGGACGCTCCGCTCGCTGGTCTGCCGGGTGACGCCGCACGTCACGACCCTGGACGCCGCCGTCTCCGACGACGGCCGGTCGGCCCTGCCGGCCGAGGCGCCGACGCCCTGCGAGGTCCGGCCGCCGCCGCCGCTCCGGGTGCCGTCCGGCGAGAGCGTCTCGATCAGCGTCACCCTGCCTTTCCGCGATCCGGTGATGCTGCTCGAGCAGCGGAGCATGGCGGAGGCGCTGCCGGAGGCGGTGCTGGTGACCGGCCTGCGCGTGGACGAGCCGGACCGGTCGGGGCGGCACGAGACCCTGCGGCTGACCGCCGAGACCGAGGAGGGCGAGACGGTCACGAGCCGGGCCTACGGCCTCGTCGAGTTCGTCCATCTGCCGGGCCTCTACCGCGACGACGACACCGGCGTGCCGGGCTCCGGCGTCTCGCACGGCCGAACCCCCGCCGGCCGGACCATCCTGGTGCCGCGCGAGCCCGCCGCCGATCCGGAGTCGCGTTGACGCGGGGGGCGGCTCAGCCCGCCGCGTCCTCGAGCGCCTGGACGCCGGGCAGCGTCTTGCCCTCGAGCCACTCCAGAAAGGCGCCGCCGGCCGCCGAGACATAGGAGAAGCGGTCCTCGACCCCGGCCTTGGCCAGCGCCGAGACCGTGTCGCCGCCGCCGGCGACGCTCAGCAGCCGGCCGGCCTCCGTCAGGCGCGCCGCGGCCTGGGCGACGGCCACCGTGCCGGCGTCGAAGGGCGGCACCTCGAAGGCGCCGAGCGGCCCGTTCCAGACCAGCGTCCGGCAGGCCTCCAGGCGCCGGGCCAGGTGCTCGGCGGTCGCCGGGCCGACGTCGAGGATCATCTTGTCGGCCGGCACCGCCTTGATCGAGACGGTCTCGCTGGCCGCGCCCTCCTTGAACTCCGCCGCTACCACGGCGTCGGTCGGCAGCACGATGTCGCAGCCCGCCGTCTTCGCCTTCTCGACGATGCCGCGCGCCGTCTCCGCCATGTCGCGCTCGCACAGCGACTTGCCGACCTCGACGCCGAGCGCGTTGAGGAAGGTGTTGGCCATGCCGCCGCCGATCGCCAGCACCTGCACCCGGCCGACCAGGTTGCCGAGCAGGTCCAGCTTGGTCGAGACCTTGGCGCCTCCGACGATCGCGGCGACCGGGCGCTCGGGATGCTCCAGCGCCTTGCCCAGGTGCTCCAACTCCTCCTGCATCAGGCGGCCCGCGAAGGCCGGAAGGCGCCTCGCCAGCGCCTCGACCGAGGCGTGGGCCCGGTGCGCCGCGGAAAAGGCGTCGTCGACGTAGAAGCCGCCGAGCTTCGCCAGGGCGTCGGCGAAGCCCGGGTCGTTCGCCTCCTCGCCGGCATGGAAGCGCAGGTTCTCGAGCAGCAGCACCTGGCCGGGCTCGAGCTCGGCGACGGCCTGCTCCGCCGCCTCGCCGACGCAGTCCGCCGCGAAGCCGACGGCCTCGCCGCCCAGCGCCGCGGACAGCGGCCCGACCAGCGGCTTCAGCGACATCTCGGGCACGCGCTGGCCCTTGGGCCGGCCGAAGTGCGAGAGCAGGACGACCTTGGCGCCCTTGGCCTTGAGGTCGCGCAGCGTCGGCAGGGCCCGCTCGATGCGGGTCGTGTCGGTGACCTTGCCGTCGCGCATCGGCACGTTGAAGTCGACCCTGACCAGCACGGCCTGGTCGGCGGGCTCCAGCTGATCGAGCGTCCTGAAACGGGGCATCGGCGACGGCTCCTCCGGGGCTTGGATGGCTTTGCGATAGCGCAATGAGGCGCGCGGAAGCGCCGTGATACACGACCCGTCAACGCCGACCAAGCCGCTGCCGCGCGGGCGCCGCGGCGAGCCACCAGACCGAAGGGGTGCCCCCCACTTGTTCAAGCCGTCGCGCCTGCTCCTGCTGCTCGCCGCCGTCGCGGCCGGCGGCGCGCTCTGGTGGTGGCTCCAGCAGCGGCCGCCCGCCGTCGCCCTGACCCGGCCGCAGACCGGGCCGGCCGTCGAGGCGGTCTATGCAACCGGGACGGTCGAGCCGGTGCGCTGGTCGCAGGTCGCCTCGACCGAGACCGGTCGCATCGTCGAGTACCCGGTCGCGGAAGGCCAGCGGGTCGAGGCCGGCGACCTGCTGGTCCAGCTCGACGACGCCCTGCTGCGCGCCGGCCTGCGCGAGCTGGTCTCGCGGGTCCGCTTCCTGGAAGGCGACGTCGTGCGCTACCAAGCGCTGCTCGCCCACGACAACGTCAGCCGCCAGGTCTACGAGCAGAAGCTGAGCGAGCTCGAGCAGGCCCGCGCCGCCGTCGCCGCCGCCGAGGAGCGGGTCGCCGACATGGCCATCCGGGCGCCGCTGGGCGGCGTCGTGCTGCGCCGCGACCACGAGGTCGGCGAGGTCGTGGCGCCGGGCGAAGGCCTGGTCTGGGTCGGCCGGGAGCGGCCCTACTGGATCACCGCCTTCGTCGACGAGGAGGACATCCCGCGGGTGCGGCCCGGCCAGGAGGCCCTGGTCAAGGCCGACGCCTTCCCCGGACGTGCGCTCGAGGCCGAGGTCGCCGAGGTCACGCCCAAGGGCGACCCGGTCAACAAGCAGTACCGCGTGCGCCTGCTGCTGCCGGTCGACTCGCCGCTGATGATCGGCATGACCGCCGAGGTCAACATCGTCGTGCGCCGGGACCAGCAGGCCCTGCTGGTGCCCGAGCGCGCGCTCGACGGCGCCAGCGTGCTGGTCGTCGAGGAGGACCGGGCGATCCGCCGGGCGGTCGAGCTGGGGGTCTACGGCGACGGCCTGGTCGAGATCCGCAGCGGCCTGACCGGCGACGAGAGCCTGGTGCTCGATCCGCCGCCCGGCCTCTCCGCGCCGCCGCCCGACGGCGCGCCGGTGCGGGTCAGCGGGGCGGGGTCGTGAGCCTGACCGTCGACATCGCGCTGTCGCACATCGCGCGACGCCGACGCCAGGCCGCGGTCTCGCTGGTCGGCGTCGCGCTCGGCGTCGGCTTCTTCGTCGCCATCGCGGCGCTGATGCAGGGCTTCCAGCAGTACTTCGTCGCCAAGGTGATCGACGTCTCGCCGCACGTCGCCATGAAGGACGAGTACCGCACCCCGCCGCGGCAGCCGGTCGCGCTTCGCTATCCCGAGGCTGCGATCGCCCTCGGCGGCGTCAAGCCGAAGGACGAGCCGCGCGGCATCAAGAACGGCTTCGCCCGGCTCGCCGAGATCGAGCGCCTGCCCGGCGTCGCGGCGGCGCCGGTGCTGACCGGCGAGCTGATCCTGCGCTACGGCAGCAAGGACGTCTCGGCCGCGCTGCTCGGCATCCAGCCGCCGCGCGAGCGGCGCGTCTCCAACCTGGAGGGCGACCTGACCGCCGGCTCGCTCGACGCGCTCTACGGCAGCGCCAACGCGCTGATCCTCGGCCAGGGCCTCGCGGACAAGCTCGGCGTCGGACTCGGCGACAGCGTCACCGCGCTGTCGCCGGCCGGCGTGGTGATGAAGATGAAGATCGTCGGGCTGTTCGAGACCGGCATCACCACGATGGACCTGCGGCAGGCCTACAGCCTGCTCAAGAAGGCGCAGGTCCTGCAGAACCGGCCCAACGTGGTCAACGAGATCCGCCTGCGCCTCGACGACGTGGCGCGCGCCGAGGCGGTCGCGCGACGGCTCGAGGCGCGCTACGGCTACCGCACGGAATCCTGGGAAGAGAGCAACCGCAACGTCCTGGGCATCTTCGTGATCCAGAACGCGATCATGTACTCGACGACCTCGGCGATCCTGATCGTCGCGGCCTTCGGCATCTTCAACATCGTCTCGACCGTCGTGCTGGAGAAGACGCGCGACATCGCCATCCTGAAGTCGATCGGGCTGGAGTCCCACGACGTCGAGACGATCTTCCTGCTGCAGGGCCTGATCGTCGGCCTCGTCGGCTCGCTGCTCGGCTGGGCGATCGGCTACGGCCTGATCGAGCTGCTCGCCTCGGTGCGCTTCAACATCGAGGGCTTCATGCGCTCCGAGGGCTTCAAGCTGGAGCGCGGCTTCGCCAACTACCTGATCGCCGCCGCCGTGGCGATCCTCGCCTCCGGCCTCGCGGCCCTGCTGCCGGCGCGCAAGGCGGCCCGCGTCGACCCGGTGGAGATCATCCGTGGCGCCACCTGATCCGACGCCGACGGCGGCGCCGGAGGCGACGCCGCTGCTGCGCGCGGAGGCGGTGACCCGGCGGCTGCCCGGCCCGGTGCCGGTCACGCTGGTCGAGGGCGTCAACCTGACGGTCGGCCGCGGCGAGTTCCTGGCGGTCACCGGGCCCAGCGGCTCCGGCAAGTCATCGCTGCTCTACCTGCTCGGCCTGCTCGACCGGCCGAGCGCCGGCGAGCTCTACTTCCTCGGCCGGCCGACCAGCCGGATCAGCGAGCACGAGCGCGCACGCCTGCGCCTCGACCACATCGGCTTCGTCTTCCAGTTCCACTACCTGCTGCCGGAGCTTTCCGCGGAGCAGAACGTCGCCCTGCCGATGCGCAAGGCCGGGCGCCTGCCGATCCGTCAGGTCCGGGACCGGGCGCGCGAGCTGCTGGCCCGGCTCGGGCTCGAGGACTGTCTGGCCAAGACCCCGGACCTGCTCTCCGGCGGCCAGCGCCAGAGGGTCGCGGTCGCCCGCGCGCTGGCCAACGAGCCCGACCTGATCCTGGCCGACGAGCCGACCGGCAACCTCGACCAGAAGAGCGGCAGCCAGGTCTTCGACATCTTCGAGCAGCTGGCCGCCGACGGCGGCCACAGCGTCGTCACCGTGACCCACGATCAGGCCCTGGCGGCGCGCGCCGGGCGCCGGATCACGGTCGTCGACGGCCGGATCGTTTCCGCCTGAACCCGGACGGCCGTGGCCGCCGGCTACCAGAAGCGCGTGCCGGGCGCGCCCTTGAAGGGGCCGGCGACGCGCTCGGTGATCCAGCCGCCGTAGAAATCGCCCTCCTGCGGGTGCACCGGGTCGTCGCCGACCCAGCAGGCGTCGACGCGGCTGGCGTAGAAGGCGAAGTGGTCGGTGATCGGCCGGAAGCGGCCCCAGGGGTCCGGATAGCTCCAGGCGACGCTCTCGACCCGCCGGCCGCCGGTCTCGGCGGTCCAGTAGTGCGCCTGGCCCTTGAACTCGCAGAGCGTGCGGCCCGGCGCCGGCACCAGCAGGTCGCGGCGCACCGCCGTCGGCGGAAAGTAGTAGGTCGGCGGGTGGCTCGTCTCCAGGACCCGCCAGCCCTGCTCCGTCTCGGCCAGGATCTCGCCGTCGAGCACGACTCTCAGCCGCTCCGCGACCCGCTCGAGGCGCGGCGGACGGGGGTAGTCCCAGACCGATTCCCGAACCGCTCCACGCGGCGCCGCCGCCGCGCGGGCCTCGGCACGGACGTCCGCGCGCGGCCCCGGCCTCGCTGCCCGACTCGCCATGCCGCTACCTGCAGGAAAGGGTTGTCATGCTTTCTAACCTAGGACGCGTAACGATTGACGCCAAGGCACCGCGCTCCCAGTCTTGTGGATCGATGAGCAGTCCCGACGACGTCCGACCGGATCCGGCCGGAAGCGCAGCGGCGCGCCGGCGCCCGGCGCTGCAGGCCGCCTACGCGCTCGGCCAGGGCGCCCGCGTCCTCGCCTACTGGGGCCAGTACGCGCTGTCGCAGCGCCTGACGACCCCGGTCAAGCCGAAGCGGCCGATCGAAGGCAGCGGGCCCGGCCTGCCCTACGTGATCCGCGACCTGCGGGACCTGCTGGAGCGCGACTGGCGCAACATCGAGGCCGGCCTCTACCGCCCGCCGCACGACCTGATCGAGGCGCCCTGGCGGGCGCTGGCCGGCGCCCGGCGCTACCTGCGCGACCTGCCGCGGGTCGAGCAGCGCCGCCACGCGCGCCGACACGACGAGGTCTACCGCGCGCCGCCCGAGCCGCTGGCGCCCGAAGACTTGGCAAACGAAGGCGACTACCCGCGCTACTACCTGCAGAATTTCCACTACCAGACCGACGGCTGGCTCTCGGCCGAATCCGCCGAGCTCTACGACCATCAGGTCGAGGTGCTGTTCGTCGGCGGCGCCGACGCCATGCGGCGCCAAGCCCTGGTCCCGCTCGAGGCCTTCCTGCGCAGCCGGCGCAGCGCCCACTGCCGGCTGCTCGACCTGGGCTGCGGCACCGGGCGCTTCCTGACCTTCGTCAAGGACAACTGGCCGCGCCTGCCGGTCACCGCTCTCGACCTCAGCCCGGCCTACCTGGAGGCCGCACGCCGCCGGCTGGCGCCCTGGCGCGCCACCGAGTTCGTCCAGGCGCCGGCCGAGAAGACCGGCCTGCCGGACGCCAGCTTCGACGTGATCACCGCGGTCTACCTGTTCCACGAGCTGCCGCCGCGGGTGCGCGTGCAGGTGCTCACGGAGGTCACCCGGCTGCTCCGCCCCGGCGGCCTGTTCCTCTTCGTCGACTCCCTGCAGAAGGGCGACCACGCGCCCTACGACCCGCTGCTCGACTACTTCTCCGTGGCCTTCCACGAGCCCTACCATTCGAGCTACGTGAGCGCCGACCTCGAGGCCCTGCTGCGCGACGCGGGCCTGGAGCCCGGCAGCGTGGATCGCGCCTTCTTCAGCCGGGTGATGATCGCGCGCAAGCGCTGAACGGCCGGCCTCTGGGAAGTCTTCCGGCCGTACTTGCAGCTGTCACGAAAGCCTGGGAGAAGGCCTGCCTATGAGCCTGCTCGCCTGGGATCGCATCCGCGCCGCCGAAGTGGTCCTCGCCGACCTCGACGGCTGCCTCGCCACCGGCAACGCGCCGCTGCCCGGTGCCGCCGAGCTTGCCGGCGCGCTCGGCGAGCGGCTCGTCGTGGTCTCCAACAACTCGACCGAGGACGCCCCGCAGCTCGCCGCCCAGCTGCGCGCCGGCGGTCTGGCGCTGGCGCCCGGGCGCATCGTGCTGGCCGGCGAGCTGGCCGTGCAGCTGGTCGCCGAGCGCTGGCCGGGCGCGCGCCTGCTGCTCGCCGGCAGCGCGACCCTGGCGGCGCGCGCCCGCGCCGCCGGCCTGCAGCTCACCCAGCAGGACCCGGAGGTCGTGCTGCTGTGCCGCGACCTGACCTTCTCCTACGCCCGGCTCCAGCGTATCGCCGGCGCCCTGAAGGAGGGCGCGGCGCTGGTCGCGGCCAACCCGGACCTCACCCACCCCGGCGCCGACGGCGTGCCGGTGCCCGAGACCGGCGCGCTGCTGGCCGCAGTGCGCGCCGTCGCCCCGACCGGCTGCGAACCGCTCGTCGTCGGCAAGCCGGAGCCGCTGCTGTTCCGCGCCGCCCTGGCCCGCGCCGGCGTGCGCGACGCGGCGCGCGCCGTGATGATCGGCGACAATCCGGCGACCGACATCGCCGGCGCGACCGCGCTCGGCATGCCGGCGATCCTGATCGGCGCGGCGCCGGCCGCCGCCGCCCCCGACCTCGCCGCCCTGCTGCCAGCCACCGGAGCCGCCGCATGACCGCGCTCAAGTTCATCCACGTCACCGACACCCACCTGGTTGCGGCGCCGCGCCGCCTCTACGGGCTCGATCCGCGGGCGCGCCTGGCCGCGGCGGTCGGCGACATCGCGCGGCGCCACGCCGACGCCGCCTTCGTCGCGATCACCGGCGACCTGACCCACTGGGGCCAGCCGGGCGCCTACGCGGCGCTACGCGAGGTACTGGCGCCGCTGCCGATGCCCTGCCACCTGGTGCTCGGCAACCACGACGACCGCGCCGCCTTCCTCGAGGTCTTCCCGGAGACGCCGACCGACCCGGCAGGCTTCGTGCAGTACGCCGTCGAGACCGAGGCCGGCGTCATGCTGATGCTCGACAGCCTGACCGAGGGCACCCACGGCGGCCTGCTCTGCGAGGACCGGCTGGACTGGCTGGCCGGGCAGGTCGAGCGCTTCCGCGGGCGCGACCTCTTCCTGTTCCTGCACCACGCGCCCTTCGACGTCGGCGTGCCGGGCATGGACCGCATCCGCCTGCTAAACGCCGAGGCCTTCTGGCAGGCTCTGCAGGGCCATCCGCGCATCCGCCACCTGTTCTACGGTCATGTCCACCGGCCGATCTGCGGCTCCTGGCGCGGCATCCCCTGCTCGACCCTGCCGGGCACCAGCCACCAGGTGCAGCTGCAGTTCGAGGAGCCCGAAGCCGTGCCCGGCAGCCACGAGCCGCCGGCCTACGGCATCGTGCTGGCCAGCCCCGACGCCGTGGTCGTGCACAACCACGCCTTCCTCGACGACAGCCTCAGGTTCCCGCTCGATTCCGAGGCCGCCGAGGCGGCGCAGACGGCAGAGGAGCTGGAAGGGCTGGCTCTCGCGCCGGCCTGAGCCGGGCCGGCCCCCTACAGCAGCGCCTCGCCGCGCGCATACTCGCGGCCCTCATCGTCCTCGAGGCTGAGCCGCCAGCGGCCCGGCTCGAGCTCGCCGGCCCGGGCCGCCAGGGTCCGGCCGGCGGCGACCTCGGCGCGGAACAGCACGTCGAGGCGGCGCGGCACCACCGGCCCGCCGTCCGGGCCGGCCAGCGGCTCCAGCAGCCAGGCCATCAGGTGGGCGTTGTTGACGTGGCCGTTGGCGTCGAGGTCGGAGGCGCGGGTCAGGATGGCGCTGCGCCGCGTCGGCTCGCGGAGCGCCGGAATGCTGCGCGTCGGGAACTCCAGCGGCTCGCCGCCGTCGAAAGTGACGCGCGCGGCCATCCAGTCGGGCGCCGGCACGGCGGCGCGGGTCTCGGGATCGAAGACCATCCAGAGCGCGACCGCCTCGGCGAGGCCGCGGCCGTCGGCGCCGGTGACGCGGTAGCGCCGGCGGAAGGCGCCGCGCTGCATCGCCTGCGGCCAGGTCTCGACCGTGACCGTCTCCTCGGCCGGCGGCAGCTCCGTCAGCTCCAGGTACTGCCGGGCCATGACCCAGAAGAGCCTGGCCTCGGCCATGCGCGCCATGCCGAGGCCCAGGGCGTCGGCATGCTCGGCGGCGGCCTGCTGCAGCCAGTTGGCCAGGGTCGGCAGGCTGGCCCGGCCGTCCGGCCCGGCCTCGTAGACCCGCACGGGAAAGCGGACGCGGTGCCGGGCGGGAGGAGTCATCGCGGTCGCCTCGCTCCGCTCGGCGCGGCACCGGCCCGCTCCCCCGCCCGGCCACCCAACGGCAGGTTCCTGGAATGGGTGGCCGGGCGGGGGTGCGGGCCGGTGCCGGCGGCGAAGCCGCTCGAAATCAGCGCTCGATGCGCTTGTACTTGATGCGGTGCGGCTGGTCGGCCTCGGCGCCCAGGCGCCGCTTCCTGTCGGCCTCGTAGTCCTGGTAGTTGCCCTCCAGCCAGACGACCTGGCTGTCGCCCTCGAAGGCCAGGATGTGCGTCGCGATGCGGTCGAGGAACCAGCGGTCGTGGCTGATGATCATGGCGCAGCCGGCGAACTCCAGCAGCGCCTCCTCGAGCGAGCGCAGCGTGTCGACGTCGAGGTCGTTGGTCGGCTCGTCGAGCAGGATCAGGTTGGCGCCCGAGCGCAGCATCTTGGCGAGATGCACGCGGTTGCGCTCGCCGCCCGACAGCTGGCCGACCTTCTTCTGCTGGTCGGCGCCCTTGAAGTTGAAGGCGCCGACGTAGGCGCGGCTGGGCACCTGCTTCTTGCCGACCTGGATGACGTCGAGCCCGTCGGAGATCTCCTCCCAGACGCTGGCGTTGGCCTTGAGCGCGTCGCGCGACTGGTCGACGTAGCCGAGCTGCACCGTGTCGCCCACGCGCAGCTCGCCGGAGTCGGGCTTCTCCTGGCCGACGATCATGCGGAACAGCGTGGTCTTGCCGGCGCCGTTCGGGCCGATGATGCCGACGATGGCGCCCGGCGGCACCTTGAAGGACAGCTCGTCGATCAGGATCTGATTGCCGAAGCCCTTGCGCACCTGGTCGGCCTCGACCACCAGGTCGCCCAGGCGCGGGCCGGCCGGGATGGTGATGGCGCCCGGCTCCGGGGCCTTCTCGTTGGCCGTGCGCAGCAGCTCCTCGTAGGCCTGCACGCGGGCCTTCGACTTGGCCTGGCGGGCCTTCGGCGACTGGCCGATCCACTCCTGCTCGTGGGCCAGCGCGCGCTGGCGGCCCTGCTCCTCCTTGGCCTCCTGCTCCAGGCGCTTGCGCTTCTGCTCCAGCCAGCCCGAGTAGTTGCCCTGGTAGGGGATGCCGCGGCCGCGGTCGAGCTCGAGGATCCAGCCGGCGACGTTGTCCAGGAAGTAGCGGTCGTGGGTCACGGCCACGACGGTGCCCGGGTACTCGTCGAGGAAGCGCTCCAGCCAGGCCACGGACTCGGCGTCCAGGTGGTTGGTCGGCTCGTCGAGCAGCAGCATGTCCGGCTTCTGCAGCAGCAGCCGGCAGAGCGCCACGCGCCGGCGCTCGCCGCCCGACAGCTTGGTCACGTCGGCCTCGCCGGGCGGGCAGCGCAGCGCGTCCATCGCGATCTCGACCCGGCGGTCGAGATCCCAGGCGTCGGCCGCGTCGATCTTCTCCTGCAGCTCGGACTGCTCGGCCAGCAGCTTGTCGAAGTCGGCGTCGGGGTCGGCGAACTCGGCCGAGACCTCGTTGTAGCGGTCGACCAGCGCCTTCAGGTCGGACAGCGCCTCCATGACGTTGCCGGCGACGTCCTTGTCGGCGTTGAGCTGCGGCTCCTGCGGCAGGTAGCCGACGCGCACGCCGTCGGCCGCGAAGGCCTCGCCGTTGTGCTCGCTGTCGATGCCGGCCATGATCTTGAGCAGCGTCGACTTGCCGGCGCCGTTGAGGCCGAGCACGCCGATCTTGGCGCCCGGCAGGAAGTTCAGGGAGACGTCCTTGAGGACCTGCTTGCCGCCCGGGTAGGTCTTGGACAGGCGCTGCATCTGGTAAATGTACTGATAGGACGCCATGGGCTCCCCTCGCGCTTGGACCCGCCGGCGCGGGTCGTGAGGCCGGTATCGGAATCTGTCGGGATCGAAATCGCGCGGCATCCTACAGAGGGCGTGCCGCGGGTCAATGGCCGCAGGCCGCCTGAACGCAGCCCGGGTCGTCCCACCGCTATAAGGGGGCGGTCGCTCTGGTCGTCAAGCCGCCCCCCGGGCCTTCGGTTCAGCCCAGGGCGTCGACGACCGTGCGGTGCAGCGTCGCCACCTGGCGCAGGGCCCGGCGCAGGCGGTCGCGGACCGGCGCCGCGAGGGGGCCGGTCTCGACGGCGGTGCCCGGGCTGCCGCCGGTGCGCAGGTCGCGCAGCTGCTGCCGCAGGATCAGCTCCATGAACAGGCGCCGGGCCTCGAGCAGCGCCGCCAGGTCCCGCTCGCCGAGCAGGCCCTCGGCGGCGACCGCCTGCAGCCGCTCGGCGCTCGAGGTCGCCTCGATGCCGCGGCGCAGGGCCATGGCGCGCGCGCCGGCGACGATCGGGAAAAGACCGTGCAGCTTGAGGTCGAGGCGGCCGTCGCGCTCGCGGAAGCCGCCGAGCAGCGTCAGCGGCGCACGCAGCGGCTCCAGCTCCTGCGCCATCATGCGCGGCAGCATCGGCCGCCGCGCCGTCTCGGTCGCCGCCGCGCGCAGCGCCGCGGCCAGGCCGGCGTCGCCGTGGACCCGCCGGAAGTCGTAGAAGATGTCCACCGCGAGCAGGTTCTCGCCCTCGGCGCGCGCCGCCCAGCTCTCGAGCGTCTCCCGCCAGTCCGCCAGTCCGTGGCGCCAGGCCGGCCGCGCCGCCATCACGCCGCCCTTGCAGTAGGGGATCCCGGCCTCGTCGAGGATCGCCGAGGCGCGCTCGCCGAGCGCCGCGAACCAGCCGTCCTCGGCCGCGCCGCCGCCGTGCACCAGGGCGTTGTCCTGGTCGGCCGAGAGCAGCGACTCGCCGCGCCCGCCGGAGCCGAGCACCAGATAGGCCCAGGGCGCCGGCGCCGGACCGCGCGCCGCCTCGGTCTCGGCGGCGGCGAGCGCGACGGCGCGCGCCGAGATATCGCGCAGCACCGCCGAGATCACGCCGGCGACGTCGGGCGCCTCGACCGCCTCGGCGAGCAGGGCCTCGGCGAGCGCCGGCAGGCCGTCCTGCACGGCGCGCAGCTCGGCCGTGCCCGCGGCGGCGCCGACGGCGTCGCCGACCAGCAGCGCCTCGCTGGCGCGCTGGCGCAGCAGCCGGCGGGCGGTCAGCAGGCCGACCGGCCGCCCGTCGGGATCGAGCACCGCCAGATGGCGCAGGCGCAGGCGGGCCATGCGGCCGATGGCGACGAACAGGAAGCTGTCGGGCTCGACGCCGACCAGCGGCGTCGACATCGCCTGGCCGGCGGTCGTCGCCAGCGCCGCCGCGCCGTCCTCCGCCAGGCGCTGCACGAGGTCGCGCTCGGTCAGGATGCCGGGCCCGCCGGCGTCGCCCGCGGTGTCGACGAAGATCGCGCTCTCGCCGCAGGCGCGCAGCTCGCGCGCCGCCTCCAGCAGGCTGGCGCCGGCCGGCACCGCGGCCGGCGCGCCGGCCATGACGTCGGCGACGCGGTGGCGGTAGGGAAAGGCGTCGAGGCGCTCCAGCACGCTGCGGTCCATCGCCCCCTCAGTGCCGCCAGCCGGCCGCTTGCTGCCGGGCGCGCAGCCGGCCGGCGCCGGCGGCGAAGGCCCGCGCCTCGCCGAAGGTCCGCACTCCCGCGTCGGCCAGGCGCGGCAGCAGGCGCAGGTAGATCTCGGCGGTGACCAGGGCGTCGCCGAGCGCGGTGTGGCGGCCTTCGACGGCGACGCCGAGCCGCGCCGCGATGCGCTCCAGGTCGAGCTCCTTGAGGCCCGGCTCCAGCGCCGCCATGAGCAGGCCGGTGTCGAGCGACGGCGGCGCCTGCCAGGTCCGGCCGCAGCGCGCCGCCTCGTTGGCCAGGACCGTCAGGTCGAAGCCGATGTTGTGGCCGATCACGGCGCCCGGCCCGAGCAGCGCCTCGAGCCGCGGCAGCAGCTCGGCGATCGGCGGCGCCTCGGCGACCAGCGCGTCGCCGATCCCGTGGACCTTCGTCGAGCCCGCGGGGATCGGCACATCCGGCCGGACCAGGCAGTCGAGGTTGGCGTGGGGATAGAGACGCCGCCCCTGCAGCCGAACGGCGCCGAGCGACACGACCCGCGCCTCGGCGACCTCCAGGCCGGTTGTCTCGCTGTCGAGCACCAGCGCCGACAGCGATTCGAGGGGCGTGTCGTCCGCGACCGGCGTCATCGCCGGGACTGCGTCGTGCAGCGCCAGGTCGTGCTCGAGCACCGGCCCGGCGCCGGGCTGCGGCTCGCCGTCCGGCGAGGTCGCGGTCGCCTCGGGCAGGCAGAGCACCAGCCCGTTGTGCGACCCGAGGTCGGCGACGCTCGCCCGCAGCGGGGCGCCCTCGACCGTGCGCAGGGTTACGGGCACCGGCCGGCCCGCGGCCTCGGCGGCCTGCCGGGCGGCAAGGAGCGGAGCGCGCTCGAGGGCCGCGAAGACGCTGGTGCCGACGGCGACCCGCTGTGCGTCGAGCCGCCGCCGCGCCGCCGCGTTGACCAGGCTGACCAGGCCGCTGTCGGTGACCACGACCAGGCCCTCGGCGACCACGGCCAGGACCGCCGCAAGCCGCTCGCCCTGCAACGCGGCGCCGTCGCCGTCGGCCTGGCGGGC
>JAUILQ010000041.1 GCA_030433005.1 Alphaproteobacteria bacterium | reverse complement strand
GCCGGGCACCATCGTCGACCGCTTCGGCGACCACCTGGTGCTGCAGGTCAACGTCGCCGGCGTCGAGGCCCATCTCGACCTGCTGCTGGAAGCGCTCGACGAGCTGCTGTCGCCGGCCGTCGTGCTGCTGCGCAACGACTCGACGGCGCGCCAGCTCGAGGGCATCGAGAGCTACAGCCGGACCGCCAAGGGCCGGCTCGAGGGGCCGGTCGAGATCGCGGAGCACGGCGCGCGCTTCCTGGCCGATCTCGGCGAGGGCCAGAAGACCGGCTGGTTCTACGACCAGCGCGACAACCGGCGCTTCGCCGCCGAGCTGCTGAGGACCCTGGGCGACGGGGACGGCGGACGGGTGCTCGACCTCTACTCCTTCGGCGGCGGCTTCGCCGTGCAGGCGGCGCTGGCCGGCGCCGCGGAGGTGCTCGCCGTCGACCGCTCGGCGCCGGCGCTGCGCATGGCCGAGCAGTCGGCGGCGCTGAACGGCGTCGAGGGGCGCATCGAGTTCCGCAAGTCCGACGCCTTCGCCTCTCTGGAGTTCCTGGAGCGCAACGGCCGGAGCTTCGACCTGGTGATCGCCGACCCGCCGGCCTTCGCCAAGAGCCGCAAGGACCTGCCGCAGGGCCTGCGCGGCTACCGCAAGCTGGCGCGTCTCGCCGCCGGGGCGGTGGCGCCGGGCGGCTGCCTGGTGCTCTGCTCCTGCTCGCACCACGTCGACGCCGCCGCCTTCGCCGAGCAGTGCCGGCGCGGCCTGCTCGACGCCGGCCGCGACGCGCGCCTGCTCAAGGCGAGCGGCGCCGCGCCCGACCATCCGGTGCACCCGGCGCTGCCCGAGACCGCCTACCTGAAGGCGCTGTTCTTCGCGCTCGACTGAGGCCCCGTCCGGCCGCTCCGGCTTCGTCGCGGAAAAGCGCCGGCTCGTCGGCCGGCTGCCCGGCGGAGCCGGCCCTCAGCCCGGGTCGGCGACGAAGCCGGCGGCCTCGATGCCGGCGACGGCGCAGGCCTCGTCGTTGTCGGAGCTGTCGCCGGTGATGCCGACGGCGCCGAGGATCGCGCCCTGGCCGTCCTTGATCAGCACGCCGCCCGGCACCGGCACCAGCGCGCCCCCGGCCAGCGCGTTCATCGACTGGACGAAGTAGGGCTGCTCCTGGGCGCGCTGGAAGATCGCCCGGCTGCCGATGCCCAGCGCGATGGCGCCGTAGGCCTTGCCGGTCGCGACCTCGGGGCGCATCAGGCTGGCGCCGTCGGCGCGCTCCAGCAGCTTGACCGCGCCGCCGGCGTCGAGCACGGCGACGGTCAGCGGCTTCAGCTTCAGCTCGGCGCCCTTGCGGGTCGCGGTCTCGACGATGACGCGCGCGGCGTCGAGGGTCAGGGTCTGGCTCATCTCGTCTCGTCTCCTCAGCGGCCCTTCCAGACCGGCTTGCGCTTGCCGAGGAAGGCCTCGATGCCCTCCTTGAAGTCTTCGCTCATGTAGGCCTCGACGATCAGGTCCGCATCCTCGGCGGCGGGCCCCTCGACGCGCAGGCGACGCAGCGCCTCCTTCGTCGTGCTGAGGGTCAGCGGCGCGTGGCCGGCGAGCTGCTCGGCGAGCTCGGCGGCGCGGGCCATCAGCGCCTCGTTGTCGGGCAGCACCTCGGCGACGAGACCGGCCGCCAGGGCCTCCTCGGCGCCGACCAGGCGCGCGGTGAAGATCACCTCCTTGACCCGGCCGACGCCGATCAGCGCGGCGAGGCGCGACAGCGAGGCGATCGACAGGGTGTTGCCGAGCGTGCGCGCGATCGGGAAGCCGAACTTCAGGTCGGCGCTCGCGAGCCGCAGGTCGCAGGCCGTGGTGATGCCGGCGCCGCCGCCGGTGCAGGCGCCGGCGATCGCCGCGATGGTCGGCAGGCGGCAGGCCTCGACGGCGCCGAGCACGCGGTCGATGCGCTGCTCGTAGTCGCGCGCGTCCTGGGGCGTCGCGAAAGCGCGGAACTGGCGCATGTCGGTGCCGGCCGCAAACGCGCGGCCGCCGGCGCCGCTCAGCACCAGCACCCGGACGTCCTCGCCGGGCGGATCCTGGCAGATCTCGGCCAGCCGCTCGTACATCGCGAAGGTCAGGGCGTTGCGCGACTCCGGCCGGTTCAGGGTGATCCAGCCGACGCTGCCGCGGACCTCGTAGAGCAGCTCGTCCTGTCCGTCGCTCATGTGCAAGAACCTACCTGTAGAAAGTTTCGACGAGGAACATCGGGATCGCCGGTACGTAGGTGCACAGCAGCAGCACCAGCAGCAGCACGCCGATGAACGGGAGGTTCACCTTCGAAACCTCCCAGATGTTGGCCTTGGCGATCGAGCAGGCGGTGATCAGCACCGACGCGACCGGCGGGGTCTGCTGGCCGATCGCCAAGTTCAGCGTGACTACCAGACCGAAGTGGATCGGGTCGATGCCGGCGCCCTCGATCAGCGGCACGACGATCGGCACGACCAGGATGATCGCCGCCGCGGAATGCAGGAAGAAGCCGATGATCAGGAAGAAGACGTTGAGGATCGCGAGGATCGCGAACTGGTTGCTGGTCAGGTCGAGGATCGCGGCGGCGAGCTCCTGCGGGATCTGGGCGCGCGTCAGGAAGCCGCCCATCAGCACCGAGGCGGCGACCAGCAGCATGACCACGGCGGTCTGCACGCCGCCCTCGAGCGCCGCCTCCCGAAGCTGCCGCCAGTCGATCTCGCGGTACCACAGGCCGACCAGGATCGAGACGACGACGGCGATTCCGGCGCCCTCGGTGGCGGTCACGTAGCCGCCGAAGATGCCGCCCAGGATGATCACCGGCAGCAGGAAGGTCGGCAGCGCCTCGATCATCGTGCGGCGCAGCTGCGAGAACTTGAAGGCCTGCTCGACCGGCAGGTTGTAGCGGCGCGCGAACCACCAGGCCACGCCCATCAGGCCGGCGGCGCCGATCAGCCCCGGCACGACGCCGGCGACGAACAGCTGCTCGACCGAGGTGCCGGCCGAGACGGCGTAGAGGATCATCGGGATCGAGGGCGGGATGATGATCGCCAGCGAGGCCGACGAGGAGGTCACGGCCGCGGCGAAGGGCGCGCCGTAGCCGCGCTTCTTCATCTCCGGGATCAGGATCGAGCCGGTGGCGGCGACGTCGGCGACCGCCGAGCCGGAGATCTCCGCGAAGAACAGCGAGACGCCGATCGAGACCATCGCCAGGCCGCCGCGCACGAAGCCGATGACCGCGGTGACGAAGGCGATCAGCCGGCGCGTGATGCCGGTGGCGTTCATGATCGCGCCGGCCAGCACGAACATCGGGATGGCGATCAGCGAGAACTTGTTGGCGCCGTCGTACATGTCGAGCGCGACGGTGACCAGGCTGGAGGGGCCCTCGAAGATCACCAGGCCGAGCACCGCCGAGAGCGCCAGCGCGACCGCGATCGGCACGTTGAGGCAGACCATGACGACGAGGGCCAGGAAGATGGCGAGCAGGATCATCGGATCAGCCCTCCCGGCCGTCGGGCGCCGCGCCGTGCGCCAGCGGCGCGTGCTCGGTCGAGCGCCCGGCCATGACGTCGCGCCAGTAGCCGGGCAGACTGAGCAGCTCGGCGACGATGAACAGCAGCGCGCCGATCGGGATCACCGACTGGGTCAGCTGCACCGGCACCCAGGTCAGGCTGATCAGGCTCATGCCCTCGAGCACCGTCAGCACCTTCCAGCCGGCCCAGGCCATCAGGGCGAAGAAGAAGAGCACCAGGATCTCGGCGACGACCACGGCGACCTTGCGGGCCGGCACCGGCAGGGCGCGCAGCACGTCGTCGAAGCCGATGTGGCTGCGCTTGAGGGCCGCCAGGGCGGCGCCGTAGTAGGTGATCCAGGCCAGCAGGATCGACGCGACCTCGTCGTACCACGACAGCGAGGCGCCGGCCTTGCGGTAGATGACGGCGACGACCACGACGACGGTCAGCAGGACCATCAGCGCGATCACCACCCAGGACAGCAGGTCCCCGAGGACCCGGCCGGTCTTGCCCAAGCTCCGCTCCCCCCGGCCGCGCGCCGGGTCCGCTCGTCCAGTCGATGCAAAGAAAGAGGGCCGCGGCCGGACCGGCCGCGGCCCCTCAGGCTCACGAGCCCTGGGCGAGTGCCTGGATCCGGTCGACCAGCTCCTGGCCGCCCTCGACCGAGTTGGCGAACTCGTCGTAGATCGCGCCCGAGGCGTCGATGAAGGCCTGCTTGTCGGCCTCGTTCACCTCGGTGCCCATCTCCTGGATCTTGCCGACCAGGTCGTTGTCGAGCTGGGCGGCGTGGTCGTAGACGAAGTCCTGGGTGCTCACCGCGCAGTCGTCGACCACCGACTTGATGTCGTCGGGCCAGCTCTCGTACTGCTGCTGCGAGGTCAGGATGTAGCCCGGCGTGTAGACGTGGCCGGTCATCGAGAGATACTTCTGGACCTCCGGGAACTTCGCCGACCAGATCTGCGCCAGCGGGTTCTCCTGGCCGTCGATGACGCCGGTCTGCAGCGCCGTGAAGACCTCGGAAAAGGCCATCGGCGTCGGGTTGGCGCCGTAGGCCTGGAACATCTTGACCCGCCAGGCGCCCTTTGGCGTGCGCAGCTTGATGCCCTGCAGGTCCTCCGGCTTGACGATCGGCCGGGTGTTGTTGGTGACGTTGCGGAAGCCGTTCTCCCAGAACGCCAGGATCCGGTAGCCCTTCTCGCCGGCGGCCTCCTGGAAGACGTCGCCCATCTCCATGCTGACCCGCTTGATGTGGTCGCGGTCCTGGATGATGTAGGGCATCTCGAAGACGCCGAAGGTGTCGGAAACCGAGCTCATCACCGAGGAGGGCAGCGAGAACTGCACTTGGCCGAGCTTGAGCTTCTGCAGCAGCTCCTGGTCGTTGCCGAGCTGCGAGGAGCCGAAGACCTGGACCTCGCCCTTGTCGCCCAGCGCCTCGTTGGCGCAGCGCGCGAACTCCTTGGCCGAGGCCTCGAACAGCGAGCCCGGCTCGCCGACGTGGCCGAACTTGAGCACGGTCTGGGCCTGGGCGGCGGTGCTGCCGAGGCCGGCCGCGCAGAGGGCCGCGAGCGCGACCCCGGCAAGGTAAGCTTTCGCCTTCATGGTGCTGATCCTCCCGTTTTTCGTCGTTATCGTTGGTCGACCGCCCCGGCGCGCTGGCCGTCGGCGGCTATTCCGCGGCGTGCGGAACCCTGGGCTTCTCCTTGCCGTCGGCCAGGGCGTCCATCGCCGCCTGGACGCCGCCGGCGCGGTGCGGCACGCCGGCCACCTTCAGGCCCATCTCGACGCCGGCCAGCGTGCCGATCAGCGAGAGGTCGTTGAAGTGGCCCAGGTGGCCGATGCGGAAGACCCGGCCGGCCAGCTTGGACAGGCCGTTGCCGAGCGACATGTTGAAGTTGGCGAGCACGGTCTCGCGGAAGGCGTCGGCGTCGTGGCCCTCGGGCATGACGACGGCGGTCAGCGACCCCGAGTAGTGCGCGGGCTCGCGGCACAGCACCTCGAGGCCCCAGGTCTCGACGGCGGCGCGCGTGGCCGCGCCGTGGCGGGCGTGACGCGCGAAGACCTGATCCAGGCCCTCCTCGTGCAGCATGTCGATGGCGACGTCGAGGCCGTAGAGCAGGTTGGTCGCGGGGGTGTAGGGGAAGAAGCCCTTGGCGTTGATGCCCAGCATCTCGCCCCAGTCCCAGTAGGAGCGCGGCAGGCCGGCGCTCTTCGAGGCCGCCTCGGCCTTCTCCGAGACGGCGTTGAAAGACAGGCCCGGCGGCAGCATCAGCCCCTTCTGCGAGCCGCCGACCGTGACGTCGACGCCCCACTCGTCGTGGCGGTAGTCGATCGAGGCCAGCGAGGAGATCGTGTCGACCATCAGCAGCGCCGGATGGCCGGCGGCGTCGATCGCCTTGCGCACCGCCTCGATCGGCGAGACGCAGCCGGTCGAGGTCTCGTTGTGGACGACGCAGACCGCCTTGATCTCCTGGCCCGAGTCGGCGCGCAGGCGCGCCTCGATGGCCGCCGGGTCGGCGCCGTGGCGCCAGTCGCCCGCGAGGAACTCGGGCTTCAGGCCGAGCCGCTCCGCCAGGGTCTTCCAGAGACTGGCGAAGTGGCCCGTCTCGTACATCAGCACGCGGTCGCCCGGCGACAGCGTGTTGACCAGGGCGGCCTCCCAGGCGCCGGTGCCCGAGGCCGGGTAGATGATCACCGGCCGCTCGGTCCTGAAGATCGTGCGGATGCCGTCGAGCACGCGGTGCGCGAGGGTCCGGAACTCCGGTCCGCGGTGGTCGATGGTCGGCCGGTCCATGGCCCGCAGCACGCGGTCGGGCACGTTGGTCGGCCCGGGGATCTGCAGGAAATGGCGTCCTTCGAGCGCGGCCATCGGCCAACCTCCCTGTTGCTGTGCCTCGGTCGCGGGCCCGTTGCGCGCTGGCCGGCACGCCACCGCCGAGGCGCGAGCGCGCGACTTTTCTTAGCCGCAAGATTGAATTATGAATTCATTATTGCGTCAAGTGGGAGCGGGGAGGGCGAGGCGTGTTCGCTGTCGACCACACCGAGAGGCGATCCGAGCGGCTGACGCGGCCGGCGCTGGCCGTCGAGCTGACCGGGCTGATCCGCGGCCTGATCATGGAAGGCGAGCTGAAGCCCGGCGAGAAGGTGCCGGAGAAGTCGCTGACCCTGCGCTTCGGCGTCTCGCGCACGCCGGTGCGCGAGGCGCTGAAGGTGCTGGCCGCCGAGGGCTACGTGCGCCTGGTCCCGAACCGGGGCGCCCTGGTCAGCGAGCCGACCCTGGCCGAGATGGAGGAGGTCTTCCCGGTGATCGCCGCGCTCGAGGGCGCCGCCGGCGAGCTCGCCGCCCGCCGGGCGACCGCCGCGGAGGTCGCCGAGGTGCGCGGCTTCCACGACGCCATGCACCAGGCCTTCCGCGCCGGCGACCGGCCGCGCTACTTCGAGCTCAACCAGAGGATCCACGCCGCGATCCTGGCGGCGGCGCGCAACCCGACGCTGCGCCAGCAGCACCAGCTGGTCGCCAACCGCGTGCGCTGGGCGCGCTACCAGGCCAACCTGGCGCCGCTGCGCTGGCACGAGGCGCTGGACGAGCACGACGCCATCATCGAGGCGCTCGAGGCCCGCGACGGCGAGCGCCTGGGCCGCCTGATGAAGAGCCACTTCGAGCACAAGCTCGACTCGCTGCGCGCCGCGATGGGCGGGGACTGAAGAGCGGCGCGGCGCCGCCCCCGCAGCAGGCGCTCCCTCTCCGCCCCCGGGGGCGGAGAGGGCCGGGGGAGAGGTGGGGGGAGCCGCCCTCGACGAACGACCGAGGCCTCGCCGAAGCGCACCGTCGCCCCCACCTCTCCCCGACCCTCTCCGCCCCCCAGGGGCAGAGAGGGAGTCCAGGAATGGGGCGGCGGGCCCCGTTACGCCGCGCGGACGCGGGCGACGAAGGCGCCGACCTCGCGGCCCAGGCTCTCGGCGCGCTCGGCCAGGGTCTCGGCGGCCTGCAGGGCCTCGCGGGCGGCGTCGCCGGTCTTGCGGGCGCCGGCGTCGACCTGGCCGATCGCCTGGCTGACCTCCTGGGTGCCCTGGGCGGCCTTCTGGGTGCCGGCCGAGATCTCGTTGAGGGTCGAGGTCTGCTCCTCGACCGCCGAGCTGATCGAGCTGGCGATCTCGCTGACGTCGACGACGACCTCCTTGACCCGCGAGATCGAGGTCGCGGTCTCGCTGGAGGCGCCGCGGATCTCGCCGATCTGGCGCGAGATCTCCTCGGTCGCCTTGGCGGTCTGGGTCGCCAGGTTCTTGACCTCGGAGGCGACGACGGCGAAGCCCTTGCCGGCTTCGCCGGCGCGCGCCGCCTCGATCGTCGCGTTGAGCGCCAGCAGGTTGGTCTGCTCGGCGATCTCCTGGATCAGCGTGACCACCGCGCCGACCTCGTCGGCGACCTTCGACAGGCGGCCGACGACGTTGTCGCTGTCCTCGGCGAGGCTGCGCGCCTCGGCCGTGCGGCTCGCCGCCGAGCTGAGCTGGCGGGCGACCTCGGCGAGCGAGGCCGAGATCTCCTCGCTGGCTGCGGCGACCGACTGGACGTTGCTGGAGGCCTCGGCGGAGGATTCCGAGACCTGCGCCGAGAGGCCGCCGGTCTCCTCGGCGGTCGCGGTCAGCGCGCGCGCGGCGGCCCGGATCTCCTCGGCGGTGCGGGCGACCTCGTCGGTGATCGACTTGACCGAGCCCTCGAGCTCGCCGGCCAGGGCGTGCATGGCCTGGCGCTTCTCCTCGGCGGCGCGCTGCTCGTCGGCCTCGCGCTGCTCGCGCAGCCGGTCCATCTCCAGGGCGTTGTCCTTGAAGACCTGCATGGCCCGCGCCATCGCGCCGACCTCGTCGCCGCGCTCGGTGCCGACGACCTCGACGCCGAGGTCGCGCTCGGCGAGCCGGCCCATGGCGGCCGAGAGGCGGCGCAGGTTGCGGGCCAGGCCGCCGCCGATCAGCACGGCGGCCAGGATGCCGAGCAGGACGGTGGCGCCGGCGGCGCCGAGCATGATCATCAGGTTCTGCTCGCTCTTGGCGTCGACCGCCTCGCCGAGCTGCAGCTCGCGGCCGGCCATCAGCTCGACGAAGGCGCTGGCGCGCTCGCCCGCCTCGGCGCCGGCGCCCTGCAGCGTCTCGAGCGAGCGCTCGAGCGCGGCGTTGGCTTCGAGCCGTGCGTCGAGCTGACCCTCGATCGCGTCGACGAGCGCGAGCAGCTCCTCGGCGCCGGCCAGGTCCTTGCCGAAGCTCATGGTCGAGACGACGTCGCGCAGCGCGTTCATCTGCTTGGTCGCGTCCTCGCGCGCCTTGGCGCTGTCCTCGGCCAGGAAGATGCCGATGGTCTCGGCGAGCGAGGCGGCGGCGCGGTTCGCCTGGTCGACGTAGAAGAAGGCGCTGCCGTCGCCGCCGGCCATGGCGGTCTCGCCGAGCGTCTTGGTGTCGGCGGTGACCTGCACGGCCGCCGCGGCCAGGCCTTCGGCGCTGGCCTGGCGGGCCTCGAGCGCCGCGGTCAGCGAATCGAGCGCGCCGCGATAGGCCCCGAGCGCGCCGGTGACCTCCTCGAGCAGCGCCGTGGTCTCGGCGTCGGCGAGCTTGGCGGCGGCGTCGCTCAGCCGGGTCTCGACGCCCGTGAGGTGCTCGCGGATCGTGCGATTCAGCGCGTCGTCGCCGCTCACCGCGTAGTCGGCGACCTCCAGGCGCAGGTCGGAGAGCGCGACGCGCGCGGCCAGCGCGGCCTTCGCCGCGGCCGCGATCTCGCGGACCTGGTCGAAGCTGCTCTTGGTCTGGGTCAGGAAGAACGCCGAGCCGCCGGCGGTGCCGAGCAGCAGCAGCAGGACCAGACCGAAGGCGGCGCCGAGTTTGGCGCTCACCGAGAGATTGGAGAAGCTAGGGCGCGCGGCAGTCATCTGTTGGTGTCCCCCGGAGCAAGACACGCCGTTCGGCGCATTGCAGGCTTTGCGATCGGGGCATTACTCGCGCGCTGTCGTTAAATTTCGCCTAATTCGATTGGTTTCAGCAGCGAGCGCGCCGCCCGGCGGTTGCCGGCGGCGTGCTGGAAGGCATGGCCCAGATCGGCGCGATGGCGCCGGGCTAGTGCGACGGGTGAGGGCGATCGCGCTCCGCCAGGTCGTAGCCGCGCTTGATCAGGAAGAAGATGTAGAAGACCGCGAATGCGAAGACGATCAGCGCGGCGGCGTGGATGCCGTCGGTGCTGTCGGCGCGCGACGCGATGAACAGCGCGATTAGTCCGACCAGACCGGCGATGCTGCCGATGACGAACCTGGCGATGGTGCCCATTCAAGCCCTCCCGACGATGGTGCGAACGCGGATAGCAGGGCGCCCGCCGCCCGACATTGACCTGGCTCAAGCCCGCCGTACAAGAGGCCGGCCTACTGGGCCGCCTGTACCGCGCCCTGGCTGAGCGGCAGGCTCAGCCGGAAGCAGGTCCCGGCGGCATCGCTGCGCAGCAGCTCCAGCTCGCCGCCGTGGGCGCGCGCGAGCTCCCGGGCGATCGCCAGGCCGAGCCCGGCACCGCCGCTGCGGACGCTGGCGACGAAGGGCTGGAACAGCCGCTCGCGTGCCCGCGGCGACAGGCCGGGACCGTTGTCCGCCAGCTCCAGGGTCAGCAGCCCGTCCGCCTGCGCGGCGGTGATCCGGACGCTGGTGGCGCCGGCCTGCAGCGCGTTGAGCCCGAGGTTGTGGAGGACCCGGTAGAGCTGGTCGCGGTCGGCCTCGATGACGCTGCCGGCGGCGACCAGATTGTCCCAGGTCGCGGTGCCGGCCAGCGGGCTCGGGAGCTCGCCGCCGACCTCCTCGACCAGGGTTCTGAGGTCGAAGCTCGACAGCTCGAGGACCGCCGGGCCCTCGCGCGTGAAGTTCAGGGTCTGCCGGCAGAGGTTGATGGCCCGGTCCAGCGTCGTCATCAGCGTGCCGGCCGAGCGCTTGACGTCCGGGTCCGCGCTGCTCGCCAGCCGGTCCGAGACCAGCGAGGCCGTGGCCAGCATGTTGCGCAGGTCGTGGCTGATCTTGGTCACCGCGACGCCGACGGCGGCGAGCCGGGTCTTCTGGTGCAGCGAGGCCCAGAGCGCCTCCTGCATCTCGCGCAGCTGGGCCTCGGCCAGTCCGACCTCGTCGCTGCGCCCCGAGGGCGCGATGAAGCGCTCGGCGTTCTCGGGGTCGTCGCGGAAGGCGACCATGCTTTCGGTCATGCGGCGCAGCGGGCGCACCAGCAGCAGATGCAGGCTCAGGTAGATCAGCGCCGCCGTGAACAGCGAGATGGCGAGCGACAGCGCCAGCACGCGGTAGCCGAAGTTGATCAGCTCGTTGCGCATCGGTCGCTCGTCGAGCACCAGCTCGACCACGGAGAGGCCGTCCTCGGGCGAGGTGCCGGTGACCCGGAGTACGCGGTCGCCGGGGCCGAACAGCGTCATGAAGGCGGCGCCGACCGAGCCGAAGAAGCTGCTTTCCGGCAGGCTGACGACGGCGTCGATCGGCGGCGGCATGTCCAGGCTCAGCAGCATGCGCTTGCCGATCCGCGGGTCCTCGAGCGCGACGAGGTAGGCGCCGACGTGCCTGAGCAGCTGGGCCTCGAGGTCGGCGTCGACCATCTTGTCCGGCGCGCCCTCCAGGGCCAGCACGGCGAGGTGGGCGCTGGCCAGGCGCTGGGTCAGGTAGGTCTCGCGGAAGCGTCCGACCGAGGGCGCGAAGATCAGCACCTCGGCCACCATGACGAAGGCCACGGTGAGCAGCAGCAGCTTCGCCGAGAGGCTGCGCAGCGGCGGCGGCATGGCGAGCTTCGCGCGGGTCATCGGCCGCGCAGTCTAGAGCCAAACCGCTGCGCCTGGAAGCGCTGCGCAAGGCCGGCACCGGCTGCGAAAGCGACGCGATTCAAACGGTTGGAAGTTTGTCGGAGCCTTTCGCGGCCTCGCCGGACCGGCCGCCGCGGCCGGGCGGCATGCCCGTCCTGCCGCTCCGGAGCGCGGCGCGACCGCGGCGGGGCACCAGTCACGGCGGCTGCCGGCCGCTCAAGTCTGTGTGAGCCGGCGTCAGCCGCCGGCGGGCTAGCCGAGCCGCGCCAGCAGTCGGACCAGGCGGCGGGTGCGCTCGGCGACCAGGCGCGGCAGCAGGTAGCCGGCGGCCGCGCGGCGGCTCGCCTCCGAGCGCGTCGGGTAGGGCACGATGGCCTCGGCGATGGCGGTGACCCGCAGGCCTCGCCGCACCGCCAGGGTCCAGGGCAGGATCAGCTCGCCGGCGTGGGGCGCCGCGATGCCGGCGCCGAGCACACGGCCGCCCGGCGAGACGACGACCTTGACCAGGCCGCCGGTCTCCAGCGCGTCCGTCTCGCCCTCGCAGTGGGCGCGGTCGTTGTCGAACAGGCTGCTGCGCAGGATCTCGATGCGCTGGCCCTGCGCACGGGCCTCGGCCTCGGTCAGGCCGACCTGGGCCAGCTCCGGCTCGCCGTAGACCGCCCGCGGCACGGCGCGGCCTTCGCGCCGCGCCGGCAGCCGGAACAGGGCGTTCTTGACGACGACGCCGGCGTCGTGGCCCGCCAGATGGGTCAGGAAGGGACCGCCTGCCGCGTCGCCGGCGGCGAAGACGCGGCGGTTGCTGGTGCGCAGGCGGCGGTCCAGCACGAGCCGCCCGTCGCGCGTCTCGATCCCGGCGGCATCGAGCGCCAGTCCGTCGAGCTCGAGGCGGCGCCCGGCCGCGACCAGCAGGTGGCTGCCGTCGAGGCTCGCGGCACCGCCGTCGCCGGCGAGCCGCAGCCGCAGCCCGTGTCCTCCGGGGACCGGCTCGGCGGCCGCGACCCCTGCGCCCTCGTGCAGCTCGACGCCCTCGGCGCGCAACCGCCGGCGCAGCGGCTCGACCAGCTCGGGGTCCTCGCCGGCGAGCAGCCGCTCCCGCTCGACGATGGCGACCGCGGCGCCGAGCCGGCGGAAGGCCTGGCCCAGCTCGCAGCCGACGGCGCCGCCGCCGAGCACCAGCAGGCGCTGCGGCAGGGCCTCCAGGTCGAAGACCGTCTCGTTGGTCAGGTAGGGCAGGCCCTCGAGGCCCCGCACCTCGGGGATGCGCGGCCGCGAGCCGGTGGCCAGCACGAAGCGGCGGGCGCGCACCCGGCTCTGTCCGCCCGCCTCGTCCTCGACGGCGAGGCTGCGCCGGTCGAGAAAGCGGGCCCGGCCGCGCAGCAGCGTCACGCCCATGGCCCGGAAGCGGGCCTCGGAATCGAGCGGCGCCAGTCGCTCGACGACGCCGCGGACATGGGCCATGACGGCGGCGAAGTCGATTTCCGGCGGCGCGTAGCGCACGCCGAGCGCCGTGGCCCGTTCGCCGACGGCGGCCGCGCGGGCGGCGGCGAGCAGGGCCTTCGAGGGCACGCAGCCGACGTTGAGGCAGTCGCCGCCCATGCGCCCGGACTCGACCAGCACGACCCGGGCGCCGAGCTGGCTGGCGGCCGCGGCGACCGAGAGGCCGGCGGCACCGGCGCCGACGACGCAGAGGTCGGCGTGCAGCGGCCCGGATCCGCGCGTCTCGGCCTGGTGCGCCGCGCCCCGGGGCGCCGCGGCCTCCTGCGCCCGGGGCGCCGACTGATCGGTCTCGGCCATGCTGTCCTTCCGCCTGCGGCTCCGGCGCCTATCTAGGCGCGACGGGCCGCCGGCGGCAACGCCGGCCGTGCCGTAGCCCGCCGCGGCGCCCGGAGCGCACGGCGCTTTGCGTTGACACCGTGCGGCGGCACTTCTATACAGCCGCGCAACCCGCGAAACGCCTGAATTTCGGAGTAAAGAACGTGAAGCGCACGTACCAGCCCAGCGTGCTCGTCCGCAAGCGTCGCCACGGCTTCCGCAGCCGCATGGCGACCGTCGGCGGCCGCAAGGTGATCGCTCGCCGTCGCGCCAAGGGCCGCAAGCGCCTTTCCGCCTAGAGGGATTCGGCCCGGTGCCCGGTGTGGAGCGGCTGAAGCAACGCGGCGAGTTCCTCAAGGTGGCCGGGCAGGGTCGCAAGTGGGCGATGCCCGGTCTGGTGCTCCAGGCCCTGCGGCGCCCCGACCCGGACGGGGCTGATCCGGACGGCAGAGGCAACCCGGACGACGCTCGCGCCGGCGTCCGCTACGGACTGACCGCCAGCCGCAAGGTCGGCGGCGCGGTCGCGCGCAATCGCGCGCGGCGGCGTTTGCGCGCGATTGCGGAGCAGTGGCTGCCGCAGGCCGGCCAGCCCGACACCGACTACGTGCTGATCGCACGGGCCGCGACCGTGGCGCGGCCCTTCGCCGAGCTGGAGCAGGATCTGCAGACCGCGCTCGAGAAGATCAGGACGGCGCGTCCCGCGGGCGCCCGGCCTTCGGACTCGCGGCCCTCGGGACCGCGGCGCACGGCTTCCCGCGCCAGTCGGGGCCGGCGGTCCCGGCCGGAAGGGGGGCTCGACGGCCGTCAGGACGGCCGCCCGTGACCGGGCGCCAGGCCGGAATCGCCGCGCCCGCCCTGCGGGCGCTCGGGCGCGGCCTCGGCGCGCTGCTGATCCTGCCGATCCTGGTCTACCGCTACACCCTGTCGCCGATGCTCGGGCCGCGCTGCCGCTTCGCGCCGAGCTGCTCCGAGTACGCGATCGAGGCGATCCGGCTGCACGGGCCGCTCGCCGGACTGGGCTACGGCCTGCGTCGCATCGTCCGCTGCCACCCGCTCGGCGGCAGCGGCTACGATCCGGTCCCCGAGCCGGGCCCCGGCGGCGCGGCCGCAGACCGGGTCCGTGCCGCGAAGCTCGGGACGGCGCGTCCGGCTCGCGTGCGGCCCGATTACGAACAGAAGGCTTGAGAGACGAATCATGGACGGTGACAACCAGCGCAATCTGCTTCTGGCGATCGCTCTCTCCGTAGCCATTCTGATCGGCTTCAACCTGTTCTTCGAGCAGCCGGCCCCGCCGCCCGAGGCGACGCAGCAGGCCGGCGAGGTCGACACCCGGCCGAGCGCGAGCGGTACCGGGGCGGGCGGGCAGCCCGGCAGCCAGGCGCTCGACGCGGTCGGCGATTCCCAGGCCGCGGCCGGCCTGCAGAGCCGCGAGCAGGCCATCGAGGCGGCGCCGCGCGTCGCCATCGACACGCCGGCGCTCAGCGGCTCGATCTCGCTGCTCGGCGCCAAGCTCGACGACCTGGTGCTCAAGCGCTACCATGAGACCGTCGATCCGCAGAGCCCGGAGATCGTGCTGCTCAACCCGGCGGGCGGGCCGAACGCCTACTTCGCCGAGTTCGGCTGGGTCGCCGGCGCCGACGGCATCGAACTGCCCGACCGCGACAGCCGCTGGCGGGCCGACGCCGAGACGCTGAGCGTCGGCAACCCGGTGACGCTGAGCTGGGAGAACGAGGCGGGGCTGGTCTTCGAGCAGGTCTACTCGGTCGACGACGACTATCTCTTCACCGTCACGCAGCGCCTGCGCAACCGCAGCGGCGAGGATCTCGCGGTCGCACCCTTCGGCCTGGTGTCGCGGACCGGCACGCCGGAGACCAGCGGCTTCTACCTGCTGCACGAGGGCCTGATCGGCGTGCTCGACGAGACGCTGAAGGAGGTCGACTACGACGAGGCTCGCGAGGACGGGCCGATCACCTACCAGAGCACCGGCGGCTGGATCGGCATCACCGACAAGTACTGGATGGCGACCCTGGTGCCCGACCAGCAGAGCGCGGTGACGGCGCGCTTCGTGTCGAGCGGCGGCGCCGGCGGGCTGCCCAAGTACCAGGCCGACTACCTCTACGACATGCAGACGGTCGCCGACGGCGGCACGCTGGAGACCACCAGCCGGCTGTTCGCCGGCGCCAAGCGGGTGACCCTGCTCGACGAGTACGCCGATCGCTTCGGCATCGAGAAGTTCGACCTGGCGGTCGACTTCGGCTGGTTCTACTTCCTGACCAAGCCGATCTTCCTGGCCCTGCACTGGCTGCACAGCGTGATCGGCAACTTCGGCGTCGCCATCCTGGTGCTGACCGTCGGCATCAAGCTGCTGTTCTTCCCGCTCGCCAACAAGTCCTACAAGTCGATGGCGAAGATGCGGAAGCTGCAGCCCGAGATCGTCAAGCTGCGCGAGCGCTTCAGCGACGACAAGCAGCGGCTCAACCAGGAGGTCATGGGCCTCTACAAGCGCGAAGGGGCCAACCCGATCAGCGGCTGCCTGCCGGTGCTCGTGCAGATCCCGGTGTTCTTCGCGCTCTACAAGGTGTTGTTCGTCACGCTGGAGATGCGCCACGCGCCCTTCTTCGGCTGGATCCAGGACCTCTCGGCGCCCGACCCGACGACGGTCCTGAACCTCTTCGGGCTGCTGCCCTGGGCCCGTCCGGAGCTCGGCGCGCTGGACATCGTCAACCTCGGCGTCTGGCCCCTGCTGATGGGCCTCACGATGTTCATCCAGCAGCGGCTGAACCCACAGCCGGCCGATCCCATGCAGGCGAAGATCTTCACCTTCATGCCGATCATCTTCACCTTCCTGCTGGCCAGCTTCCCGGCCGGCCTGGTGATCTACTGGACCTGGAACAACCTGCTGTCGGTGATCCAGCAGGCGGTGATCATGAAGCGCCAGGGCGTGCCCTTCGGCGGCAAGCAGGATTTCCTGCCCAACCCCAAGGCGGGCACGCGCGCGTCCTCGAAGACCGCCAAGGAGGGCGGCTCGAACGGCGACGACGAGCCGGCCGCCGGCTCGGCCAAGCCCGCCGGCGGCAAGAAGGGCAAGGGCAAGGCCAAGGCGACCGCGGCGGCGGGCGCCGGCACGGCCGAAGCCCGGAGCGCCGGCGAGGCCGCCGGCGATCCTGCCGGGGAGCCGGCGAACGATGCGGAGGCCGTCTCGGATTCGGGCTCGGATTCGGGCTCGGGTTCGGGCTCGGGGACTGGCTCGAGCGCGGGCGGCGGCACGGCGAAGAAGGCCGCGGCGTCCGGCGGCGGCGGCGCCAAGCCGCGGGCCCGCAAGGGCGGCGCGCGGTCGCGCGGCCGCAGCCGCAGCAAGGCGAAGTAGCCGGGCATGTCCGGCGCCTCCGAGGCGGAACTGGAGGCCGGCCGCAAGCTGTTCGCCCAGCGCTGCGACTTCGTCATGGCCGGCGTCCGGCCGGAGGACGTGCCGGCCTCGGCGCAGCCAGAGATCGCCTTCGCCGGCCGTTCCAACGTCGGCAAGTCGAGCCTGGTCAACGCGCTGACCGGGCGCAGGACGCTGGCCCGCGCCTCCAACACGCCCGGCCGCACGCGCCAGCTGATCTTCTTCGACCTCGCCGGCCGTCTGATGCTGGCCGACCTGCCGGGCTACGGCTACGCCAAGGCGCCCAAGCAGGACATCGCGCTCTGGACCGGCCTGACGCGCGCCTACCTCAAGGGCCGGCCGCAGCTTCGCCGTGTGCTGCTGCTGATCGACTCGCGTCACGGCATCAAAGACAGCGACCGCGAGGTCATGCGCGCGCTCGACAAGGCGGCGGTCTCCTATCAGGTCGTGCTGACCAAGGCCGACAAGCCGAGGCCCGCCGAGGTCGAGGCCTGCGCCGCCGCGGCCGCGCAAGAGCTGGCGCGTCACGTCGCCGCCCATCCGACCGTCGCCGTGACCAGTGCCGAGACCGGCATAGGCATCGCCGAGCTGCGCGCCGAGCTGGCGACGCTGGCGCTGCCTGCCGGCGCGGAATGAGCGCCGCCCCGGCCGCGGCCCACGTCGCCTAGGGACGCAAATGACAGCCGCCCCGCTGCCGCAGCAACCGGCGCCGGTGACGCGCCGCCAGGCCGAGCTGACGGCCCGGCACCTGGCGCCGCTGCGCGAGCCGCTGGCCGGGCTGCTGCGTGCCCTGCGCGCCGAGACCGATGCCGCCCTGGCACCGCGGCTCGGTCCCGTCGCCGGCCGTGCCTATCCCTTCGGCCGCTGCCAGCCGATCACCGAGGACGTCGGTTCCCGCCTGCGCGCCCGCCTGGCGGAGGGCGGGGGCGCGCCGGAGCGCGCGATCCGGCGCTTCATCGCGGCGGGCGGCACGGTCCGGCCGATCTGGGGCGCGCTGCGCGGCCGCTACTTCCAGAACGCCCTGCAGTTCGGCGGCCTCTATGTCGACGTCGCCAACGACACCGTGACCGTGACCAAGCCGAAGGTCGAGATCCTGCCGCTGGCGGAGTCCGGCTTCGAGGCGATCCGCGGACCGGGGCACTTCGCGGAGGTCGCCGCGCGCTACTGGGGCGCACGCCTGTTCGCCAACCACGCCCTGCCGGAGCTGGCGCCGCTGCTGCCGCTCATCTCCCAGGTCCCGGGGGCGGCGCCGCGCCTGCAGTCGGCGACCGACTACATGATCGACCTGCTGCGCCGCGACGGCTTCGCGCCGTCCGAAGCCTGGCTGGCCGAGGGCCCGCCGCCCCCGGCGGAGCTCGTCGAGGCCCTGCAGGCGCGTGCCCGCTCGGCGCTCGGCGGTGCGGCGCCGGCGGGCCGGGAGGCCGCGCTCGAGGCCTGCCGACGCGCGCGCGCCGCGGGTGCGGCGGGCGACACGGCCTGGCGGGACGCCCGGGTCCGGGACTATCTCGCCTTGCACGCCCCGTCCCGGATAGCGGAGGGCGGGGTCGCGGAAGGCGGGGTCCCGGGGCCCGGGCCGGCGGCGGATTGACCGCGGGCGATTCCGTCGCCGGGCGTTCTGCTCTATGGTGCCCCGCGACCGGAGACGCCCGCCCGCAGAGGCCCTCCCGGCGACGCCCACCCGGGGGAGAGGAAACCATGGCCGCGCATCGCAACATCTCGGAAACCAAGAACTGGCTGCGCACCGCGGAGACCATCACCGAGGCGCTGCCGTTCATGCGGCGCTACGCCGGCAAGAACGTGGTCATCAAGTACGGCGGTCACGCCATGGGCGACAGCAAGCTGGCGGAGGTCTTCGCGCGCGACGTCGTGCTGCTGCGCCAGGTCGGGGTCAACCCGATCGTGGTCCACGGCGGCGGCCCGCAGATCGGCGAGATGCTCAAGCGCCTGGCGGTCAAGAGCGAGTTCATCGACGGGCTGCGCGTAACCGACGCCGAGACCGTCGACGTCGTCGAGATGGTCCTGTCCGGCTCGATCAACAAGTCGATCGTCGCCGCGATCAACGGCGCCGGCGGCACGGCCATCGGCGTCTCGGGCAAGGACGGCGGCCTGATCCAGGCGCGCAAGCTGCGCCGCACCAAACGCGACCCCGACAGCAACATAGAGAAGATCCTGGACCTCGGCTTCGTCGGCGAGCCGCGCCACGTCAATCCGCAGGTCCTGGAGAACCTGCAGCAGGCCGGCATGATCCCGGTGATCGCGCCGATCGGCGTGGGCAGCGGCGGCGAGACCTACAACATCAACGCCGACACCGTGGCCGGCGCGATCGCCGGCGCGGTCGGCGCGACCCGCCTGCTGCTGCTGACCGACGTTTCCGGCGTGCTCGACAAGGAGGGACGGCTGCTGACCGACCTGACGGTCGAGGAGGTCCAGCAGCTGCAGGCCGACGGCACCATCTCCGGCGGCATGATTCCGAAGCTGGAGACCTGCGTTCAGGCGGTCGGCGAGGGCGTCGAGGCAGCGGTCATCCTGGACGGCCGCGTGCCGCACGCGATGTTGCTCGAGATCTTCACCGACCGCGGCATCGGCACGCTGGTCCGGCGCTGATCCCGCCCGGCCGCGATTCCCGCCCGGCCGCGAGCCGAGCCCGGCGGCTCAGTGGCCGCCGGCGCCGTTCGCCATGACCCGGCAGAGCTGGGCCAGCGCCTCGCGGCTGCGCTCGTCGCGGATCCGCGAGAAGTTGCGCGCGACGTCCAGGCTCATGCGCTGGCGCTCGGGCACCTCGCTGCAGGGGTCGCCCGCGTCGAAGCCCTCGAAGAAGTAGCCGACCTCGACGTTGAGCGCCTGGGCCAGCTCGTAGAGGCGCGCCGCCGAGACCCGGTTGATTCCGCGCTCGTACTTGTGCGCCTGCTGATAGGTCACGCCGATCATCTCGGCCAGGCGCTGCTGGGTCAGGCCGAGCAGGATCCGCCGCTCGCGGATGCGACGACCGACGTGGCGCTCGATCCGCGCCTCGATGTCCTGAGTATTCGTCACGGTACCTACCTAGTAGATCGCGGGATAGGCTTCTATACCCTCGCCTGCGGCAATGATGCTCTCCTTCACCGCGGTCAATCAACGAAAAGTGACCGGCTCCTCGCGATTTCGCGTTCGGATAATCGTTAGTGCTCGTAGAAGTTAATGCTTAGGAACTATTATAATTCGCAAGCAATCTAGTATGTAACATATGAGTTAAGGATTTCAGGCCCCCGGCAGGCAGCCGGCCAGGCGCGCCCGCTGCTCGACGAGCGCCAGCACGCAGTCCAGGGTCGGCGTGGCGACACCGACGAGGTCGCCGAGCTCCGCGACGACGCCGACCAGGGCGTCGATCTCCATGGTGCGGCCGCGCTCCAGGTCCTGCAGCATCGAGGTCTTGTGGGCGCCGACCTCGGCCGCGCCCTCGATGCGCTTGTCGACGTCGAGCGGGAAGCGCACGCCGAGCGCCTCGGCGACCGCCTGGCCCTCCAGCATCATGGTGCGGACCACGGCGCGCGTCGCCGGATCGCCGGCGATCTGCTCCAGGGTGCCGCCGGTCAGCGCCGAGACCGGATTGAAAGAGAGGTTGCCCCACAGCTTGAGCCAGATGTCGTCGCGGATGCGCGGCCGCACCGGCGCCTTCAGCCCGGCTGCCGCCATGGTCGCCGACAGGGCGGCGACGCGCTCCGAGCGGCTGCCGTCCGGCTCGCCGAGCATGAAGCGGTTGCCGTAGGTGTGGCGCACCCGGCCCGGCTCGACCAGCTCGGTTGCCGGATAGACGACGCAACCGATGCAGCGCTCCGGCGGCAGCAGCCGCCACAGGCGGCCGCCCGGATCGACGCGTTCCAGGCGGTGGCCCTCCAGGCGGTCGCCGTGGGCGTGGAAGTACCACCAGGGAATGCCGTTCTGCGCGGTGACGATGGCGGTCTCGGGGCCGAGCAGCGGCTGCAGCGCCTCGGCCACCTGGACCACCGAGGGCGCCTTGAGCGTCAGGATCACGAAGTCCTGGGGGCCGGCATCGGCCGGGTCGTCGGTCGCGGCGATCCGCGCCGTCCGGGTCTCGCCCCCGATCTCGAGGGTCAGGCCGCCGCGGCGCATGGCCGCGAGATGCGGCCCGCGCGCGATCAGCGTGACCTCGGCGCCGGCCTCGGCCAGCAGCACTCCCAGATAGCCGCCGATGGCGCCGGCGCCGTAGATGCAGACCTTCATGCTTGCGGCCTCGCTCGCTGCCGTGGGGTGTGTCTCCGCCTCCGGATCCTCGCCGCGCCCGGCCTAGCCGACCAGGCCGAGCTGCTTCGCCAGGCCGATCCGCTGCAGCTTGCCGGTCGCGCCCTTCGGGATCTCGTCCAGGAAGACCCAGCGCCGCGGCACCTTGAAGGCGGCCAGCCGGGCGGCGGCGAAGTCGCGCAGCGCGGCCTCGTCGGCGGCCTGGCCGTCGCGCAGCACGATCGCCACCGCGACCTCCTCGCCCAGCTTGTCGTGCGGCAGCGCGAAGCAGACGGCCTGGCCGACGGCCGGGTGGTCGAGCAGCACCTCGTCGACCTCGCGCGGGCTGATCTTCTCGCCGCCGCGGTTGATGATCTCCTTGAGCCTGCCGGTGATCGTCAGGAAGCCGTCGTCGTCGAACACGCCCTGGTCGCCGGTGCGGAACCAGCCGTCGCGGAACGATTCGGCGTTTGCCTTCGGGTTGGCCTCGTAGCCCGGGGTGACGTTCGGCCCCTTGATCGCGACCTCGCCGATGGCGCCCGCGGGCAGCGGCGCCCAGCTCTCGTCGAGCACGCGCACCTCCGGCCCGGCGGGGGCGCCGACGGTGCCGGGCTTGCGCAGGCCGGGGGGCAGCTGGTTGCTGGTCATCTGGTGGGCCGCCTCGGTCATGCCGTAGGACTCGATGACCGGGCAGCCGAAGGTCTCCTCCAGGGCCAGCATGACCTGCGGCGGCAGCGAGGAGGAGGACGAGCGGATGAAGCGCAGGCCGGCCTCGCGCGCCGCCTCGGGCTGGCGTTCGGCGCGGGCCAGGATCGCCTGGTGCATGGTCGGCACCGCCGTGTACCAGGTCGCCGCCGACTCGCCGAGCCAGCCGATCGCCTTGAGGGCGTTGAAGCCCGGCGTGCAGTAGACGCTGCCGCCGCTGGCCAGCGAGCTCAGCACCGCGGCGATCAGCCCGTGGATGTGGAACAGCGGCATGATGTTGAGGCAGCGGTCGGCCGGGCCGAGGCGCAGCGAATCGCCGATGTGCCGGGCCGAGGCTAGGAGGTTGCGCTGCAGCAGCGGCACGACCTTGGGACGCGAGGTGGTGCCGGAGGTGTGCAGCACCAGAGCCTCGAGATCGGCGGCTTCGAGATCGGCGGCCTCGGCTGCCGACGGCGGGGTCGCCGGCATGCCCGGCAGCTCGAAGACGCCGGCCGGGGCGGTGTCGGGTACCGTCAGCTCGAGCAGCGGCAGGCCGCGCTGGCCGGCGACCGCGCGCACCGGACTGTCGGCGTCGGCGGCCAGCACGATCGCCTTGGCGCCCAGGTCGTCGAGATAGAAGGCGAACTCGTCGGCCTTGTAGGCCGGGTTGAGGGGGGCGGCGCTGGCATGAGCGGCGACGCCCAGGAAGGCGGCCGCCATCTCCGGGCCGTTGGGCAGGACGATCGCCACGCGCTCGCCGCGACCGATGCCGTGCGCCGCCAGCGTGGCCGCGACGCGCCGCGCCTGCAGGGCGAGGCCGGCGCGGGTCAGCGTCGTCCGCCCGGGCGCCAGCAGCGCCGCGGCGCTGCCGTCGCCGGCCGCCAGGACGGCGGCCAGGCTGCCCGCCTCTCTCAGATCGCTCATGCCGCCGCTCTCCTCGCAAGGCCTCGGGGGGTGGCCGGGCGAGCCCTGTCGGAACCGACGTCGCCGGGCAGGCAGCACGCTAGATCAGATCGCGGCGCTAGGGAATCGCGGCGAGGCTCGGCCGCAGCACCCCGGGGCCCGGGCCTGGGGACGCGCCGCGCAGGGGCCGTGCGTCAGATGGAGATCGAGAAGAGCCTCGGGTCCGCCGTATAGTGCGGCGGCTCGCCGCCGGCCTTGCGGTAGGCGTCGCTCGCCCGGGCCTGCGGCGAGCGGCCGGTCTCGGCGGTTCCCGGCTGGTCGGCGGCGAGCGGCGCCTCGGTCAGCGCGACCGCCGAGAGCAGACCGGGGTCGCCCAGCGTCTGCGCTGCATCGCCACGCGGGCCCGGCTGGCGCTCGCGCGCCTCGGGCTCGTGCCGGCGGTTCTGCGCCGGCGCCGTCGGATCGATGCGCCGCGGCTGCGCTCCCTCCGCGAAACCGGCGGAGGGCCGGGCCGAGACGCCGCTGGCCGGGATCGAGACGGGCAGGATGCTGGTCATGCGGAGGCTGTCTGCCGAGAAAGCGCCGAAGCCTTGGATTGCGTCACGCTCTCATAGCTAAATCCAGAAACTGCTAAAAACAAGATAAAATTGAACAAAACAAGTTTTGTTAACCCTGTCTATTAACCAAAAAATCGGCCGGGTGGTGTCGGGCGGAAGTCGCGGCGCCTCTTGCGGGAGTCGTTTCATCGATTTTTAAGAGCTTCCCGACGATCCTCGGGAGAACGCCTTCCGATCGCGTCGAACCAGGCAGGCATTCGACGGTCGGTCGGGTCGGAGTGCCAGGTAGGAGTCCAGCAACCTTGCCGCCCGTGGAAAGAAAGGTACGACGAGAGGCCGGTGACGACCTCTGGCAGACGGCGGTCACCGCCGCCGGCGACCTCGTGTACCGCTGGGAGATCGAGAACGACCGGATCGAGTGGCGCGGGCCGCTCGAGCGGCTGTTCGGCGCGTCCCCACGCCGGCACCCGGCCGACGGGCGCAGCTTCGTCGCGCGCATCAGCCCGGAGGACCAGGCGCGCCGGGAGGCGGCGCTGGCCGCGCATCTCGCCGGCGAGGGCGAGTACGACGTCGAGTACCGCGTGCGCGGCGAGAGCGGCGACTTCCACTGGGTCCACGACCGGGGCAGCGTCGAGTTCGACGCGGCCGGGCGCGCCTGCCGCGTGCTCGGCACGCTGCGGCGCATCACGCAGCGCAAGCTGCACGAGGCCCGCCTCGAGTACCGCGCCAACTTCGACGAGCTGACCGGTCATTTCAACAAGCTGCGGCTGCGCGAGGCGCTGGAGTTCACGCTGGCCGACGCCCTCCGCGCGGGGCGTGCCGGCGCCTTCCTCGCCGTCGGGCTCGACTCGCTCGACCGGGTCAACCGCGCCTACGGCTCCGAGCTCGGCGACGAGGTGCTGATCGAGATCGGCCGGCGGCTCGACCGCTGCCTGCGCAGCAACGACGTCGTCGGGCGCCTCGGCGGCGACCGCTTCGGCGTGATCCTGACCGGCTGCACGGCCGCCGAGGCGCTGCAGACCGCGGAGCGGATCCTCAACGTGGTGCGCCGCACCGCGGTCGAGACCCATGCCGGGCCGATCCACGTCTCGGTCTCCTCGGGCATCCTGCTGTTCCCCGGCCAGGCGCACACCGCGCTCGACGCCATCGCCAAGGCCGAGGGGGCGTTGCTCAAGGCCAAGACCTCCGGCCGCGACTGTGCCGCGCTCTACGAGCTCTCCGACGAACAGCAGCGCGGCTTCCGCGACGCCATGGAGATCGGCGAGCAGGTCAAGGCGGCCCTGCGCGAGCACCGCCTGGAGCTGGCCTACCAGCCGATCGTCACCGCCGACGGCGAGGCGGTCGACTACTACGAATGCCTGGTGCGCATGCGCGGCGCGGACGGCAACCTGGTGCCGGCCGGGCTGTTCATTCCGGTCGTCGAGAAGCTCGGCCTGATGCGCGCCATCGACCGCTACGTGCTCGACATGGCGCTGCAGGAGCTGGAGGCGACCGAGGCGGTCCGCCTGGGCATCAACATCTCGGGCCTGACCGCCGCCGACCGCTCCTGGCTGCGCGCCCTGAGCGCGCGCCTGCGCAGCCGCCCGGACATGGCGCGGCGGCTGATCGTCGAGATCACCGAGACCGCGGCGCTGCACGACATCGAGGATTCGGCGAGCTTCGTGCAGGCCGTGCGCGAGCTCGGATGCCAGGTCGCGATCGACGACTTCGGGGCCGGCTACACGACCTTCCGCCACCTCAAGAGCCTGACCGTCGACATCGTCAAGATCGACGGCTCCTTCGTGCGCGGCATCCTCGAATCGAACCAGAACCAGCTGTTCGTGCGCAACCTGCTGAGCCTCGCCCAGGCCTTCAGCCTGCGGACCGTGGCCGAGTGCGTGGAGACTGCCGACGAAGCCGCTTTCCTGGCCGACGAGGGCATCGACCTGCTGCAGGGCTACCACTTCGGCCGGCCCGAGATGACGCCGCCCTGGCGCGACCACCGCGTGTCGCCGTCGATGGTGCAGCCGGTCGCCGGCCAGCCGTCCAGCGGTCAGCCGGCCGCCCGTACCGTCGCCCCCACCGCCGTCACGTCCTGACGCGCGCGCCGGCCTCGAGGCCGGCGCCGGCGCGGCTACTCCTTGTCCTTGCGCGACAGGCTGTCGAGCTGGTTCTGCAGCAGGTCGACCTGTCGCTTCAGGCTCTCGAGCTGCTTCTCGGCGCTCGTTCCGCCCGCAGGCGGTGCGCCGGCGCCGCTCGGTGTTCCCGGCGTCCCGGGCGCGCCCGGGCCCGGCGGTCCGCCCGCGGCTCCTTCGCCCGGGGCGCCGCCCTGCTGACCGAAGGGCGTGAACATGCGCATCGTGCGCTCGAGCATCTGCATGTTCTGCTTGCCGAGCTCCTCGAAGTTGCCGAAGCCGAACACGCCGCCCATCGTGTCCTGCATGGCCTTGGCCATCTTCTCCTGGTTCTCGGCGAAGCCGTTCATCATGTGGTCGAGGTAGCTCGGCACCATCCACTGCAGGCCGTGGCCGTAGAAGGAAATGAGCTGGCGCAGGAACGAGATGGGCAGCAGGTTCTCGCCCTTGGCCTCCTCCTCGACGATGATCTGGGTCAGCACCTGCCGGGTGATGTCGTCGCCGGTCTTGGCGTCGAAGACGGCGAACTCGACGCCTTCCTTCACCATCTGGCAGAGATGATCGAGCGTGACGTAGCTGCTGGTCGCCGTGTTGTAGAGACGGCGATTCGCGTACTTCTTGATCGTGATCGGGGAGCCTTCGCCACCCGTTCCGTTCTTTCCGGCCACTACCTTGATCCTTTTACGGCTGGGTGACCCCTGATCGGCGCGATAATGCTGCGCTGCATTCATCGCTGTCAACGATAGCCGCGTCGCAGCATGCTGCGCAGCATGACCGCAGCATTCGCCGCGGCGGCGGCTGCCGCGAGGGCTCTTGGACGACGTCCGAGCCAGGTCCTATAGTCGCCGCCGGAGATGGACGACGAAGCCGACCTCGACGAGCTGGCGCAGCGCTACCTGGACCTCTGGCAGGACCGGATGAGCGCGCTGGCGGCCGACCCGCTGCTCGCCGCCGCGCTGCGCCAGGCCATGGGGCTGGGGCCTGCCGGTGGGCCGCAGGGCGGTCCGGCTGGTGCGGCGGCAAGCGGTTCCGGTGTGGCCCCGGGCTTCGCCGAGGCGATGGCGGCCTTCGGCGCCTGGCAGGCCGGGACGGCTGAGCAGCTGCTGCGGGCGGCGGGCTGGCCGGCGGGCGACACGGGGCGGCAAGGCGGGAAGGGAGCGCGCGCAGATGGCGGATCGAGCGGCCGATCCGACGGCGGCGACGGGGTCTCGGCCGGGGCGCCGGCAGGGTCCGCGTCCGCTGCCGCTGCACCTGACCCTGGCCGCGGCGACCTGGACGCTGTCGCGCGCCGCCTGGCCGCTATGGAGGAGCGGCTCGCCGCCCTGGAGCGCCGGATGGAGCCCGGAGCCCAGCCCGAGCCGGAACCCGACCCCGGCGACGGCCGAAGCGCCGGCCGGGGCGGCCGCCGCCCGCGCCGCGCCGCCGCCGCCGGAAAGCCATCTGGCGCAGCAGGAGGCGGCGCTTCGCGAAAGGCTCCGCGCGGTCGATCCTGAGGCCTTCGCCGCGGCGCTGGATCGCGCCGTGGCGACCCGCAGCCGGGCTCTGCTCGACGCCGTCGAGCGCTACCGCGCGCACCCCTACCGTCGCGACCTCGAGGATCCGCCGGCGCTCTGGAGCGACGGCCCGGCGCGGCTGCTCGACTACGGCCGCGCCCCCGAGGCCGCGGCGCGCGACGGCGTCCCGCTGCTCGCCGTGCCGTCGCTGGTCAACCGCGGCTACATTCTCGACCTCTCGCGCCGGCGCAGCCTGCTGCGCTGGCTCGCGGCGGCCGGCTTCCGGCCGCTGCTGCTCGACTGGGGCGGGCCGGACGCGAGCACCCGCGGCTTCTCGCTGACCGACTACGTCGCCGGCACGCTGGAGGGCGCGCTCGACGCCGTGCTCGCCGAGACCGGGCGGGCGCCGCTGCTGCTCGGCTACTGCATGGGCGGGCTGCTGGCGCTGGCGCTGGCGCAGCGCCGCCAGGGCGACCTCGCCGGCCTGGCGCTGCTGGCGACGCCCTGGGACTTCCACGCGGGCTCCGGACTGCACGGCCCGATCGGCCGGGCCGCGGCGCTCGGTTTCGCCCCGGCCCTCGACCTGCTCGGCGAGCTGCCGGTCGACGCGGTGCAGACGCTGTTCGCCAGCCTCGACCCGCAGCTCGTGCCGCGCAAGTTCCTGGCGTTCGGCCGCCTCGACCCCGACAGCGAGCGCGCCGAGGACTTCGTCGCGCTCGAGGACTGGCTGAACGACGGCATCGGTCTCGCGGCGCCGGTCGCGCGCGAATGCCTGGCCGGCTGGTACGGCGACAACACCCCGGCGCGCGGCGCCTGGCGCATCGCCGGCAAGCCGGTGGACCCGGCCGCGGTCTCGCTGCCGAGCCTGGCGCTGATCCCGGCCCGGGACCGCATCGTGCCGCCGGCCTCGGCGCTGGCACTGGCCGCCGCGCTGCCCGAAGCCGAGGTGCTGCGCCCCGCCGCCGGACACATCGGCATGGTCGCCAGCCGCCAGGCGCCGGCGACGGTCTGGCAGCCGCTGACCGGCTGGCTGCGCGCCCGCTCCTGAGCGGCCCGCTCGCTTGCGCAGGGTCCGGGCGCGGCGCTAGAGTGCCGCCTGTTGCGGCGCAGCGAAACCGTTTGGCCCCGCCCCAAGAAGGGCCCACATCTGTCGCCGAGCGCTAACCGCGAACAGCCCGCCCTGCGGCCGACGGCCCGGGGCGGCGACGGGCCGCCGCTCCCCCGACACCGACAGCCGCGGGACGCCGGCCCGGGGACCCACAAGGAGGAACGACCAGACCATGAGCGACATCGTCATCGCCGCCGCCGCCCGCACCCCGGTCGGCGCCTTCAACGGCGCCCTGTCCAGCGTGCCGGCCTCGACCCTCGGCACGGTCGCCATCCAGGAGGCGCTGAAGCGCGCCAAGGTCGAGGCGCAGGAGGTCGACGAGGCCATTCTCGGCCAGATCCTGACCGCCGGCGCCGGCCAGAATCCCGCCCGCCAGGCCGCCATGGGCGCCGGCATTCCCAAGGAAGCCACGGCGATGCAGATCAACCAGCTGTGCGGCTCCGGGCTGCGCTCGGTGGCGCTCGGCTACCAGGCGATCAAGGTCGGCGACAGCAAGATCGTCGTCGCCGGCGGCCAGGAGTCGATGAGCCAGGCGCCGCACTGCGCGCATCTGCGCAACGGCCACAAGATGGGCGACGTGAAGTTCGTCGACACCATGATCAAGGACGGCCTGTGGGACGCCTTCAACGGCTATCACATGGGCAACACGGCCGAGAACATCGCCAAGCAGTGGCAGATCACCCGCGACGAGCAGGACGCCTTCGCCGCCGGCTCGCAGCAGAAGGCCGAGGCCGCCCAGAAGGAGGGCCGCTTCGCCGACGAGATCGTGCCGGTGACCATCCAGAGCCGGCGCGGCGACACCGTCGTCGAGCAGGACGAGTACCCCAAGCACGGCGTCACGGCCGAGAGCCTGGCCAAGCTGCGCCCGGCCTTCGACAAGGAGGGCACGGTGACCGCGGGCAACGCCAGCGGCATCAACGACGGCGCCGCGGCGGCCGTGCTGATGAGCGAGGCCGAGGCCTCCAAGCGCGGCATCGAGCCGCTGGCGCGCATCGTCTCCTGGGCGACCGCCGGCGTCGATCCGGCGATCATGGGCTCGGGCCCGATCCCGGCGAGCCGCAAGGCGCTCGAGAAGGCCGGCTGGAAGGTCGCCGACCTCGACCTCATCGAGTCCAATGAGGCCTTCGCCGCGCAGTCGCTCTGCGTGATGAAGGAGCTCGGCCTGGATCCCGAGAAGGTCAACGTCAACGGTGGGGCCATCGCCATCGGCCATCCGATCGGCGCCTCCGGCGGCCGCGTGCTGGTCACGCTGCTGCACGAGATGCAGCGGCGCGGCGCCAGGAAGGGCCTGGCCACCCTGTGCATCGGCGGCGGCATGGGCATCGCCATGTGCGTCGAGCGCTGATCGGCGGCTCCGCCGTGGTCCGGCGGAGCTCTGGCGGACGACAGGGGCCGGCCCGGCGACGGGCCGGCCCTTTTTCGTCGGCGCCGGTGCCGGCGCGCCGCGCGCCCGGGCCTCTGGGGGCAAGGCCCCTTGGAGCCCCGGGCCATCCATGTTTTCATTAACCACAAGAGCGCGGCGCGGACCGCGTCACGAGGTCACCGCAGGGAGGGACAGATGGCTCGCGTTGCGCTTGTTACCGGGGGGACGCGCGGGATCGGCGCGGCCATCTCGATCGGACTGAAGCAGGCCGGCTACCAGGTCGGCGCCACCTACGGCGGCAACGACGAGGCGGCCAACCGCTTCAGGGACGAGACCGGCATCGCCGTCTTCAAGTGGGACGTCGGCGACTTCGAGGCCTGCAAGGCCGGCATCGCCAAGGTCGAGCAGGAGCTCGGCCCGGTCGACGTGCTGGTCAACAACGCCGGCATCACGCGCGACGCGACGCTGCACAAGATGACCCCGGAGCAGTGGAGCGCGGTCATCGCGACCAATCTCGACTCGCTGTTCAACATGACCCGCAACGTCATCGAGGGCATGCGCGCGCGCGGCTACGGCCGCATCGTCTCGATCTCCTCGATCAACGGCCAGAAGGGCCAGTTCGGCCAGTCGAACTACTCGGCCGCCAAGGCCGGCCTGATCGGCTTCACCAAGGCCGTGGCCCAGGAAAACGCGGCCAAGGGCATCACGGTCAACGCCGTGGCCCCGGGCTACATCGGCACAGAGATGGTGCGTGCCGTGCCCGAGGAGGTGCTGAAGTCGAAGATCCTGCCGCAGATCCCGGTCGGCCGCCTCGGCGAGCCGGAGGAGATCGCGCGCGCCGTCGTGTTCCTCGCCGCCGAGGACGCCGGCTTCATCACCGGCTCGACCCTGACCGTCAACGGCGGCCAGTACATGGCCTCCTGAGCAGCCCGACTGGAGTAGAGAGCCGGAGTAGAGAGAGCATGACCAAGCCCGTCCTGCCGCCCGTCGAGTACGAGGCGGCGAGCGACGCCGTGCGCGCCGTCTACGACGACATCATGGCGACGCGCGGCAGCGACTGGATCAACGACTTCTGGAAGGTACTGGCCAACGACCCAGTGACGCTCGAGCGGACCTGGGCCTCGATCAAGCAGGTCATGGCGCCGGGCGCCCTCGACCCGCTGGTCAAGGAGATGCTCTACATCGCGGTCTCGGTGACCAACGGCTGTTCCTACTGCATCAACAGCCACACCGCCGCGGCGCGCGCCAAGGGCCTGACCGACGCCCAGCTCGCCGAGCTGGTCGCCGTCGTCGGCATGGCCAACGAGACCAACGCCCTGGTCACCGCCTGGCAGGTGCCGGTCGACGCCCGCTTCGAGGGCGGCGGCCGCGGGAAGGGCTGACCGGCAGCCTGCCGGGCAAGCGGCGGCTCAGCCGCCTTCGGGGATGCGCGGGCTCGGCGACCAGTCGGGCGGCGCCAGCTCGAAGCCCTCGAACTCGAAGGCCGGCGCCACGGTGCAGCCGACCAGGGTCCAGGCGCCCAGGCTCTCGGCGGTCTGCCAGGCGTTGGGCGGGACGATGACCTGCGGGCGCTGGTTGGCCAGCAGCTCGGGGCCGAGGCGGTGGGCGACGGCGTCGTGGCCGTTCTCGCTGATCGTCAGGGCGAGCGGCGCGCCGGCGTACCAGTGCCAGATCTCGACGGCGTCGACGCGGTGCCAGTGCGAGTACTCGCCGGCGGCCAGCAGGTAGTAGATCGCGGTCATCGTGCCGCGGCCGCCGAAGGGGTCGCTGTGGCGGTAGGTCTCGCGGTAGTGGCCGCCCTCCGGATGAGGCTGCAGCCCGAGCTGGCGGATGACCTTGGGCGCGTCGAGCATCAGGCCCTCGGCTCGGTCGCGGTCATCGAGGGCCGCTTGGCCGCCGTCTCGTACCAGGCCGCCAGCGTCGGCCGGCCGCTGCGCCAGTCGAGCTCGGCGAGCCGGAAGTCGAGGTAGCCGAGCGCGCAGGCGACGGTGATCTGGCCGAGGTCGAAGGGCTCCTCGAAGGCGGCGGCCTCGGCCTCCAGGGCGTCGAGCGCCGCGGCGATCTTGCCGGCCTGGCGTTCGACGTTGCCCTGCCAGACCTTCTCCGGCGGCCGGCGCAGCGTCTCGATGACCGTGCCGACCGCGGCGTCGAGCACGCCGTCGGCCAGCGCCGCGATGCGCAGCACCCGCCAGCGTGCCGGGCCGCTCTCCGGGATCAGCCGGCGGCCGCCGTGCCGGCTGTCGAGGTACTCGCAGACCAGCGGCGAATCGCAGAGCGTGCCGTCGGGCGTGACCAGGGCCGGGACCTTGCCCAGCGGGTTGTCGGCCTGGATGTCGGTGCCGGCCGACCAGACGTCGGTCGGCACCAGCTCCAGATCCTCGATCTGGCCGGTCTCGTGGGCCAGCACCATGGCCTTGCGGACGTAGGGCGAGGTCGGCGCGAAGCGCAGCTTGAGGGTCACGGGCGGTTCCTTGCTCGAAGCGGGGCTCGAAGCGGGCGGCCGGCAGGGCGAGTCCGGCGTCAGAAGACGTCCTTGCGGTGGCGGACCTCGGCGAAGACCTCGACGGCGTCGCCGCCCTGGCGCCCGACCGCCGCGGCCAGCGCCGGGTCGTCGGCGCGCAGGAAGGGGTTGGTCGCCAGCTCGACGCCCAGCGTCGAGGGCACGGTCGGCCGGCCGGCGGCGCGGGTCTCGTCGATCTCGGCGGCGCGCGCCTTGAGCTGGGCGTTGTCGCCGTCGACCGACAGCGCGAAGCGGGCGTTGGCCTGGGTGTACTCGTGGGCGCAGTAGACCCGGGTCTCCGGCGGCAGGCCGCGCAGCTTCGACAGCGAGCCCCACATCTGCTCGGGCGTGCCCTCGAACAGCCGGCCGCAGCCGAGCGCGAAGAGCGTGTCGCCGCAGAACAGGGCGTTCGAATCGGCGAACCAGTAGGCGATGTGACCGCGCGTGTGGCCTGGCACGAAGAAGACCTTGGCCTCGCATTCGCCCAGGCGATAGACGTCGCCTTCGTCGACCTCGACCGAGATGCCGGGGATGCGCTCGCGGTCGGCGCGCGGCCCGACCACGGTGCAGCCGGTCGCGGCCATGATCTCCTTGTTGCCGCCGACGTGGTCGCCGTGGTGGTGGGTGTTGAGGATGTGCGTGATCGTCCAGCCCAGGCGCTCGGCCTCGGCGAGCACCGGGGCCGCGACCGCCGGGTCGACCACCGCGGTCATGCCGGTCGCCCGGCAGCGCGCCAGGTAGACGTAGTTGTCGCTGAGCACGGGGATCTGGTGGATGTCGAGTTCTGCCATGGCCGCGAAGGTAGCACCCGCTCCGGCAGCGGTGAAGGCCGGCCTGGCTCGAACAGGAGGGTTAAAGCAGCTGCGCCGCGGGGGCACCTCGCGCACGGCGGCGCGGGTGCTATATAGACGGGCATGTGGAACGACGTCGTCGAGCTGCGCGAGTTCTACGAGGGCCGCACCGGCCAGGTGGCGCGCCACCTGATCCGCCGTGCCCTGCGCCAGCTCTGGCCCGACGTGCGCGGCGACACGCTGCTCGGGCTCGGCTACGCGACGCCCTACCTGCGCGCCTTCCGCGAGGAGGCGGCGGCGACCATCGCCCTGATGCCGGCGGCCCAGGGCTGCCTGCACTGGCCGCCGGAAGGGCCCTACGTCGTGGGCCTGGTCGACGAGACCGAGCTGCCGCTGCCCGACCTCTCGGTCGACCGCGTGCTGCTGGTCCACGGACTGGAGCAGGGCGACTACCTGCGCGACATGCTCAAGGAGATCTGGCGGGTGCTCAAGGGCGAGGGCCGGCTGCTGGTCGTCGCCCCCAACCGCCGCAGCCTCTGGGCCCAGCTCGAGCGCACGCCCTTCGGCCACGGCCACCCCTACAGCCCGGGCCAGCTGACCCGGGTGCTGCGCGAGCACCTCTTCACGCCGCTCCGGCGCCAGGGCGCGCTCTACATGCCGCCGACGCGCTCGCGCTGGCTGCTGCGCGCGGCACCGGCCTGGGAGCGGGTCGGCGACCAGTGGTTCCCGCACTTCGCCGGGGTCCACCTGGTCGAGGCCTCGAAGCAGCTCTACGGCGGGCTGCCGCTGCGCGCCGCCGAGCGGCGCCGGCGCGGCGTCGTGGTCAAGCTGCCGCAGCTCGCCGGCCCGGCCGCCGCGCGGCGCGGCTTCGGGCCCGAGCCGGCGCCGGAGCCGGCCCGTCGGCGCGGCTGAAGGGCCGGCCGGTCAGTCCCGCTCCTCGCGCTCGGCGTGGCGCTCGGCGCGCTCGCGGTCGCGGCGCACCTCGTCGGCGAAGAAGGCCTCGAAGTAGGCGCGCCGCTCGGCCGGCTCCAGGCTGGTCGCGATCTCCATGATCTTGTTCTCCATCGAGGCGCGCGCCGCGGCCTTGTGGGCATAGAGCGAGTCGAGCGCGGCCTGGGCGGCGGCCGCATCGAACTGCTCGGCGGTCAGCGCCTCGCGGTAGCGCTGCCGGGCCTCGCGCATCGCCCGGAACTCGTCGCGCACCTCGCTGCGGCCGCTCTCCCAGATCCCGTCGATGCGCGCGCGCTCGCCCTCGGGCAGCACCTCGACGGCCTCGCGCTTCGATTCCCAGCCGTGGTGCGGCGGCCCGAAGAGGTGGCGCGACAGGAAGGCGCCGCCGGCGAAGAGGTTGACCGCCAGCGAGACCGCCAGGGCCGCGGCCAGCAGCTTCTGGGTCCGGCTCGATGACCAGCTCATAGGGACTCCTCCGCGTAGAGCGGTGTCGCCAGCAGCACGGCGATCTCCTCCGTGGTTTCCTGCTGGGCCGTCTGGGTGGCGTCGGCCTCGGGCAGCAGCGGGCCGCTGGCGACGCCGAGCAGCAGCGCGACCGCGAGGCCGAAGGCCGGCTGCCAGGCCGGGCCGAAGGGCCAGAGCAGCGACAGCCAGCCGCGCCCCCGGCCGGCACCCTGCGGCGCCGTCTCCAGCAGCCGGCCGAGCAGCGCGCCCGAGGCCGCGGGTCGTTCGGCCGTCGCAAGCAGGGCGTCGAGGCGGGCGGCCTCGCGGCGCTCGCCCTCCAGGTCCGGCCGCTCGGCGAGCAGCGCCAGCGCGGCCGGGCGCTCGGCGTCGGGCCAGCGCCCGGCGTCGGCACCGTAGCTGTCGAGCAGCTGGCGCAGGCGGTCTTCGGTCAGGGTCGTGGGCATCGTCATCTCTCACCTCCCGCGGCGGTGCGTCCGCCGCCGGGCTGATCGCCGGTCCGTCGGCCGTCTGCCGCCGCCTGCTCGGGCGGCGGCTCGGCCAGTCGCTCGCGCAGGCGCCGGCGGGCCCGGGCGAGTAGGGATTCCAGGGCATCGACGCTGACGCCCAGCACCTCGGCCGCGTCGATGTTGCTCAGGCCCTCCTCGTGGACCAGCGCGATGGCGCTGCGCTGGCGCTCGGGCAGGGCCGCGATCTCTCGGGCCACGCGGGCCGCGGTCTGGGCCTCGCTGAGCTGCCGCTCGGCGCTCGGCGCCGGGTCGGGCAGCTCCGGCAGCGGCGCGTCGCTCTGGCGCCCGGCCTTGCGCAGCCGGTCGAGGCAGAGGTTGCGCGCCACGGTGTAGAGCCAGGTGTCGAGCCGGGCCTCCGGGCGCCAGCGCTCGGCGCGCGCCCAGAGCCTCAGGAAGGTGTCCTGGGCGACGTCCTCGGCGGCGGCGCGCTCGCCGAGCAGGCGGTAGGCGAGGCCGACGACCCGGTCGAGATGGCGCTCGAGCAGCCGGCGGCAGGCGCGCGGGTCGCCTGCCGCCACGGCCCGGACCAGGGCGGCGTCCGCTTCCGCGCCGCTCTGCGGCGCGGTCTCTGCGGTTGCTAGGGCCATGCCGTCTCCGGCTCGGGCGCGGCTCCCCGGTCGGCGCGACGCCTACTGGGCGCCGCCGCCGCCCCGCTGCTCGCCGTGGTGTCCGCCGTGGCGCTTGCCGTGCTTGCCATGGCGCTCACGATACTCGGCCATGGCCTGCTCCGCCTCCTCTCGCGTCACGACGCCGTCGTCGTCGCCGTCCAGGCGGTCGAACATCCGCATGCCGCGGCGGCCGAGCTCGTCGGGGCCGAGGGCGCCGTCGTCGTCGGCGTCCATGCGCTCGAAGTGGCGCGCCGCGCGGGAGTCGCCGCCCTCTGCGCCCATGCGGGCCTGCAGGCGCTCGAGCCGGGCCTGGACGAACTCCTGCTCGCTGACCGAGCCGTCGCCGTCGGAGTCGAGTCGGGCGAAGCGCTCGCTGGCGCGCTGCTCGACCATGCGCGTGTGCAGGGCCGCCATCTCCTCGCGGGTCACCTTGCCGTCGCCGTCCGCGTCGGCCTCGGCGAAGCGGGCGGCCCGGAAGGCCTCGGCCTCGGCGCGCTCGATGCGGCCGTCGCCGTTGGCGTCGACGCGCTCGAACAGCGTCATCATGCCGGCGCCGTGGCGGCCCATGGCGTGGCCGTCCTTGCCGGCCAGGGCCTCGCTCGCCGGGGCGGTCAGCGCGACTGCGCCGACCAGTGCCGAGGCGCCGAGCAGGGAAAGGGTGAGCTTCTTCATCGAAGGGATCTCCGTCGTCTCGTCGAAGGGGTGTCGGTTTCGGTCGACCTTGCCCCTTCAACGCGACCCTGCCGCGCTTCCGTCGCCGCCCTCGCCGCCGCCCCCTTCAGGCCTTCTCCCGGCGCAGCAGGAAGACGCCGTCCTGGCCGAGCAGGTTGGCGCTGCGCAGCGAGCGGATCGGCCGGGCCCGGTGGTCGGCGCCGATGGTCAGCGCGCGCTCGACGACGATGCCGACCTCGCTGCAGTGCTCGACGAAGTCGCGGATCGTGCAGAGGTGGATGTTCGGCGTCTCCCACCAGCGGTCGGGCAGCGAGCCGTTGACCGGCATGCGGCCCTGCAGCAGCAGGTCCCGGCGGATCCGCCAGTAGCCGAAGTTCGGGAAGGAGACGATGGCGCGCGTGCCGATGCGCACCAGGTTGTCGAGCACCTCGCGCGGGTTCTGCGTCGCCTGCAGCGTGCGCGACAGCACGACGTAGTCGAAGGTGCCGTCCGGGTAGTCGCGCAGGTCGCGGTCGGCGTCGCCCTGGATCACCGAGAGGCCGTGCGAGACGCAGGCGTTGACGCCCTCCTGGCTGAGCTCGATGCCGCGGCCGGTGACCTGCTTGAAGTGCGCCAGGTAGTCGAGCAGCGTGCCGTCGCCGCAGCCGACGTCGAGCACCCGGCTGTCCGGCTCGATCATGTCGGCGATCAGCAGCAGGTCGGCGCGGATGTCGGCGCGCTTGCCCGCCAGCTTGGCGCGCAGGGCCGGCGAATCGAGGGGGCTCACGTCACCCGGTCCCGCGTCGGGTCCTGGGCCTGGTCGAGCGGGCGCAGCTGGCCCTGGGGCAGGCCGAGCCGCTCGCAGCAGCCGTTGAGGAAGCCGTTCAGGGTCTCGTGGAACTCCGGCTCGAGCAGCAGGAAGGCGTCGTGGCCCTTGTCGCTGTCGCACTCGACGAAGGAGACGTCCGCGGCGACCGCGTTGAGGGCGTGGACGATGCGCTTGGCCTCGCTGGTCGGGAACAGCCAGTCGCTGGTGAAGGACATCACGCAGAAGCGCACCGGCGAGGCGCGGAAGGCGTCGGCCAGGACGCCGCCGTGCTCGGCGGCGAGGTCGAAGTAGTCCATCGCCCGCGTGATGTAGAGATAGGAGTTGGCGTCGAAACGGTCGACGAAGCTGGAGCCCTGGTAGCGCAGGTAGCTCTCGACCTGGAAATCGGCGTCGAAGCCGAACGAGGGCTTCTGGCGGTCCTGAAGGCGGCGGCCGAACTTGCGGTGCAGGGCCTGCTCAGAAAGGTAGGTGACGTGCGCGGTCATGCGCGCCACCGCCATGCCGCGGCGCGGCGTCTTGCCGTGGTGCTGGTACCAGCCTTCCTCCCAGTCCGGGTCGGCCATGATCGCCTGGCGGCCGATCTCGTGGAAGGCGATGTTCTGGGCGGTGTGGTAGGCCGCCGTCGCGATCGGCACGCAGGCGTTGACCCGTTCCGGGTACTTCGCCGCCCACTCGAGCGCCTGCATGCCGCCCATCGAGCCGCCGACCACGGCGAACAGCCGCTCGATGCCGAGGTGGTCGATCAGCAGCGACTGCGCGCGGACCATGTCGCCGATGGTCACCACCGGGAAGCTCGGGCCCCAGGGCTTGCCGGTCGCGGGATCGAGGTCCTGCGGGCCGGTCGTGCCCATGCAGCCGCCCAGCACGTTGGCGCAGATCACGAAGAAGCGCTCGGTGTCGAGCGGCCGGCCCGGGCCGACCATGACCTCCCACCAGCCGGCGCGCCCGGTGACGGGATGGGTCTCGGCCATGAACTGGTCGCCGGTCAGCGCGTGGCACACCAGGATCGCGTTGCTTCTGGTTTCGTTCAGCGCGCCGTAGGTGCGGTAGGCGACGGTGAAGGGCCCGATCTCGAGGCCGCTGTCGAGCGGCATCGGCCGCTCGGCACCGAGCACCACGCGCTCGCCCGGCAGCCCTTCAAGCGCGCCGGAGGGAGCCGGGGCCGCGGCGGCCTCGGTCGGAGCGCCGGCGGGCCGGTGGGCGATGCCGGGGTGGGCATCCTGGCTGGTCATGGGCGACTCTGGCGCTTTCCGGACGATGAGCGGACTCGTCGACGATGAGGCTGTGGCACGGCGGCTGGCGAAAGAGGGCGCCAAGTAAGCGCGGCGCCGTCTTGCACTGTCAATCCTTGAGCAGAGATAGGCGGTTTGCCGCGTCACTGCCACGATACCTTTGATTTCGCGCCGCGTGCGGACTATCACTAGCGCCCTGTCGTCCACGAGCGCTCCGTCTTGGGGCCGTCTCATGGGGACCGTCTCAAAGGGGACCGTCCGCCGCGCGGGGGCGGCCCGGGCTCACCCCTTCCCGCTGCCCCCCGCTGACACCAGGCACCGAAGCGCACCCATGGCACAGACCCCGGCGCCACTCGACGCCCTGCGTCGCGAGATCGACGAGATCGACGATGCCATCCAGGAGCTCCTGATCCGGCGCACCGAGATCTCGCGCCGCGTCGGCATGACCAAGGGTACCGCCGGCGGCGTCGGCGCGCTGGCGGTGCGGCCGGCCCGCGAGGCGGCGATCCTGCGCCGGCTGGTCGCCAACCACCGCGGCTCGCTGCCGCGCGCGGTGCTGGTGCGCCTGTGGCGCGAGATCTTCTCGGCCTCGCTGGCCCAGCAGATCCCCCTGAAGGTCGCGGTCGGCGGCGGGCCCAAGCTGATCCAGCTGGCGCGCGAGCACTACGGCGTGCTGACCCCGGTGCTCGAGCTCGGCTCGCCGATCCGCGCGGTCACCGCGGTGACCGAGGGCGAGGCGACCATCGCCGTGCTGCCGCTGCCGAGCGACGGCGAGGCCGATCCCTGGTGGCGCTTCCTGGGCCGCAGCGGCGACCAGGTGCCGCGCATCGTCGCCCGCCTGCCGATGGCGGCGGCCGCCGCGCCCAGCGCGTCCGACGCCGACGCCCTGGCGGTGACGCTGTCGCCGCTCGAGCCGAGCGGCCAGGACCGCAGCTACGTGCTGCTGGAGACCGCCGAGCAGATCAGCCGCAGCGCGCTGCGCGAGTCGCTCGGCAAGGCCGATCTGGAGCCGCGCGACACGTCGATCTGGCGCGACGACGATACGCGCTGGCTCTATCTGATCGAGGTCGAGGGCTTCGTCGCCCCCGACGACGAGCGCCTCGGCCGCCTGGCCGGCGCCGTCGAGGGGCGCTTCCAGCACGTCGCCGCGGTCGGCGCCTACGCCGTGCCCTTCGACGAGGCGGAGCTGGCCGACAGCCAGGACGGCGGCCAGCGGGAGGCGCGCTGACATGGCGATCGCGCCGCGCCCCGGCATCCTGGACATCGCGCCCTACGTCGGCGGCGAATCGAAGGTCGCCGGCCGCGAGGCGGTCGCGCGGCTTGCCGCCAACGAGAACCCGCTCGGGCCCAGCCCCAAGGCCGTCGAGGCCTACAGGGCGCTGGCCGGCGACCTCAACCGCTACCCCGACGGCGGCGCCGTGGCGCTGCGCCAGGCGATCGCCAAGCGCTACGACCTGGAGCTCGACCGCCTTGTCTGCGGCGCCGGTTCCGACGAGCTGATCGCGCTCCTGGTGCGCGCCTACGCCGGGCCCGGCGACGAGGTCGTCCACAGCGCCCACGGCTTCCTGATGTACGCGATCTCGGCGCGCACCGCCGGCGCCACGCCGGTCTCGGTGCCCGAGCGCAACCTGACCGCCGACCCCGAGGCCCTGCTCGCCGCGGTCACCGAGCGCACCCGTCTGGTCTTCCTGGCCAACCCGAACAACCCGACCGGCAGCTACCTGTCCTACGAGACGGTGCGCGGCCTCGCCGAGCGGCTGCCGGAGGACGTGCTGCTGGTGCTCGACGCGGCCTATGCCGAGTACGTCGAGGCCGGCGACTACGACGACGGCCTGTCGCTGGTCGAGAAGCTGCCCAACGTCGTGGTGCTGCGCACCTTCTCGAAGATCCACGGCCTGGCGGCGCTGCGCCTCGGCTGGGCCTACGGGCCGAAGGCGGTGATCGACGTGCTGAACCGGGTGCGCGGCCCCTTCAACGTCTCGGCGGCGGCGCTCGCCGCCGGCGTCGCGGCGATCGAGGACGCCGGACACCTGGAGCGCAGCCGAGCCCACAACGCGCGCATCCACGACTGGTTCAGGCGCCAGCTCGAGCGGCTCAACCTGCGCGCCGAGCCCTCGGTCGGCAACTTCGTGCTGGTGCGCTTCGCCGACGCGCCGGGCGCCGCCGCCTTCCTGAAGGAGCGCGGCGTGCTGGTGCGCCCGGTCGGCAGCTACGGCCTGCCCGACCACCTGCGCATCACCCTGGGCACCGACCGGGAGATGCAGGCCGTCGTCGAGGCGCTGGAAGCCTACCGGCAATGAGCGGCGCGGCGCCCTCCGCTGCCGCCCCGCTGTTCGGCAAGGTGGCCCTGCTCGGCGTCGGCCTGATCGGCTCGTCGCTGGCCCTCGCCTGCCGCCGCCACGGCCTGGTCGGCGAGCTGGCCGGCTACGCCCGGCGGCCCGAGACGCGGGCCACGATCGAGCGCCTGGGCCTGACCGACAGCGTCCACGATGACCCGGCCGAGGCGGTCGCCGGCGCCGACCTGGTGGTGCTCTGCGTGCCGGTCGGGGCCAACGCCGCGGTCGCCGAAGCGATGGCGCCCGGCCTCAAGGCCGGGGCCATCGTCAGCGACGTCGGCTCGGTCAAGCAGGCGGTGATCCGCGACGTCGGGCCGTTCCTGCCCGACGGCGTGCACTTCGTACCCGGCCACCCCATCGCCGGCACCGAGCACTCGGGCCCGGAGGCCGGCTTCGCCGACCTCTTCGAGGAGCGCTACTGCGTGCTGACGCCGCCGCCGGGCACCGACGAGGCGGCGGTCGAGAAGGTCGCCGAGCTGTGGCGGCGCTGCGGCGCCCGGGTCGAGGCCATGGAGGCGGCGCACCACGACAAGGTGCTGGCGATGACCAGCCACCTGCCGCACCTGATCTCCTACACCATCGTCGGCACGGCCTTCGACCTGGCCGAGAGCGAGCGCGGCGAGGTCATCAAGTACGCCGCCGGCGGCTTCCGCGACTTCACCCGCATCGCCGGCTCGGACCCGGTCATGTGGCGCGACATCTTCCTCAACAACCGCGAGGCGGTGCTGGAGATCCTGCAGCGCTTCGGCGAGGACCTGTCGCGGCTGCAGCGTGCGATCCGCTGGGGCGAGGGCGAGGCGCTGGAGGACCTGTTCCAGCGCACCCGCGAGATCCGCCGCGGCGTCATCCAGCTCGGCCAGGCCGGCACCTTCGACGCCCGCGAGCAGAAGAAGGACGGCCAGGGCGACTGAGTCGCCGCTGGCGCCGGCCCGCCGGGCACCAAGTCCCCGACCGCCGGCCTCTTGAGCGGCGCCGTCGAATTCTTGCGGACGATGCGCCGTCGATTTGCGCACGCACAAATGGCCGCACGGGCTTCGGGGGTATCTCTCTCCTCACACCCTTTGAGGAGGACCCCGTCATGTTCACCCGTCGCACCGCCCTGATCGGCGCCGCCATCGCCCCCTTCGCCGCGGCCACGCCGCTGCAGGCGATCCGCCAGGCCACTGCCGCCGCCCCGGCCTCCCCCGGGGCCGCCGCCCAGCCCGGCCTCGTCGCCGCGCCCGCCGGCGGTGCCGACGGCCTCGAGCACGTCAAAGCCAAGCTGGTCGCGCCGCCCGCGGTCATGGCCCACGAGCAGGTCGCCAGCGGCGCGCCCAAGGTCGTCGAGTTCACCATGGCCATCGAGGAGAAGACCCTGGTCGTCGACGAGCTGGGCACGACCTTCCAGGCCATGACCTTCGGCGGCTCCATGCCGGGCCCGACCATGGTCGTCCACGAGGGCGACTACCTGCAGCTGACCCTGGTCAACCCGGCGACCAACTCCATGCCGCACAACATCGACTTCCACGCCGCGACCGGTGCGCTCGGCGGCGGCGCCCTGACCTTCGTGATGCCGGGCGAGCAGGTCACCCTGCGCTTCAAGGCGACGCGCAGCGGCACCTTCGTCTACCACTGCGCGCCCGAGGGCATGGTGCCCTGGCACGTCGTCAGCGGCATGAGCGGCACCGTCATGGTGCTGCCGCGCGACGGCCTGAAGGACGCCGAGGGTCGGCCGGTGCGCTACGACCGCGTCTACACGGTCGGCGAGTTCGACCTCTACATCCCGAAGGACGAGACCGGCGCCTTCAAGGCCTACGACAGCCCGGGCGACTCCTACGCCGACACCATCGAGGTGATGCGCGGCCTGGTGCCCAGCCACGTCGTCTTCAACGGCGCCAAGGGCGCGCTGACCGGCGACCGGGCGCTGACCGCGAAGGTCGGCGAGACGGTGCTGTTCATCCACTCCTGCGCCAACCGCGACAGCCGCCCGCACCTGATCGGCGGCCACGGCGACCTGGTCTGGGAGACCGGCAAGTTCGCCAACCCGCCGCAGAAGAACCTGGAGACCTGGTTCGTGCGCGGCGGCAGCGCGGCGGCGGCGCTCTACAGCTTCCTGCAGCCGGGCATCTACGCCTACGTCAACCACAACCTGATCGAGGCGGCCGAGCTCGGCGCCACCGCCCACGTCAAGGTCGAGGGCGACTGGAACGACGACCTGATGACCCAGGTCAGCGCGCCGGCCCCGATCGTCGCCTAGTAGCGGCCGGCCGACGCGGCCCGTCCCACGCCTCGCTCGAGGCCCGGGGCGGGCCGCTCGGGCCTCCCACGCTTTCGCCGGGGATCCGAACATGCCTTCGCTCAAGCCCCTCGCCGCCCTGGCCGCCGCGGTCGCCCTGCTCGGACTGCTGCAGGGCTACACGCTGATGCCGCACCGCGCGGGCGGCGAGGCGGCGGCGCAGCCGCCGCTGGTGCGCATCGAGAGCGGCGGCATCGCCTACCGCCTGCCCGGCGCCTTCCTCGATGCCGGCGCCCCGGTGAACGGGCCGCTGGTCGAGATCGCGGTCGAGCGCCCCTTCTCGATCATGGAGCGCCAGGTGACCCGCGCCGAGTACCTGCGCTGCGTCGCCGCCGGCGCCTGCGCGGCCCTGCGGACGCCCGGCGCGGCCGACCGGCCGGTGGTCGGCGTCAACTGGGACGACGCTGTCGCTTATGCCGGCTGGCTGTCGCGGGCGACCGGCGCCACTTGGCGTCTGCCCAGCGATCGCGAGTGGGCGCTGGCGGCCGGCTCGCGCTACCGCGACGACGCCGTCACAGAGATCGGCGATCCGGCCAACCCGGCCCGCCGCTGGCTGGCCGCCTACGAGGCCGGCGCCGGCCGCGACGAGCCGCTCGCCCCCGACCCGCAGCCCCTCGGCGCGTTCGGGCGCAACGAACAGGGCCTGCTCGACGTCGCCGGCAACGTCTGGGAATGGACCAGCGGCTGCTTCGAGCGCCACAGCCGGGCGGCGGCCGCCGAAGCCGGCTGGCAGAGCCGGGAGAACTGCGGCGTGCGCATCGCCCAGGGCCGGCACCGGTCCTACCTGACCAGCTTCGTGCGCGATCCCAAGGCCGGCGCCTGCGCGCTCGGCCTGCCACCGGCCAACCTCGGCCTGCGGCTGGTCCGCGAGGATCCCGACCTGCTCCAGCGGGCGGGTCGGCTGCTGCGACCCTAGGTCCTGCGGGCCGTCATCAGGTAGCTGAGCGGCAGCTCGACGCCCGGCCGCGTCGCCAGGACGTCGTACTCGACGGAGGAGATGTTGTCGGGGTACTCGCGCAGCCGCTCGAGCCGCAGGCCTGCCTCGAGGGCCGCGGTCACCGTGTCGCCCAGCGGGTGGACGAACCAGTAGAAGGGTGCGAGCTCCGGGGCCGCGCTGCCGTCGTAGACCACCGCCCTGCGCTCCTCGAAGGGCACCGGCTGGAAGTAGGAATGGCGCAGCGCGAGAGGGTCCGGCTGCTCGACGTCGAACAGGTTGGTGATCGGGTGCTGTTCGTGCAGCAGCAGCAGCCCGCCGGGCCGCAGCAGACGGGCCGCCACGCCGAAGAAGCCGGGCAGGTCGGGCATCCAGCCGAGCACGCCGATCGTCACCAGCACGATGTCGAAGCCGCCGTCGAAGCGCCGCGGCACGCCGTAGACGTCGCCCGCCACCAGCTCGATCTCGAGACCGGCGACGGCGGCCAGCTCCCGGCCCTGCTCCAGGAAGGCCTCGGCCTGGTCGAAGCCGACGCAGCGGCCGGCGCCCATCGCCTTGACCGAGAGCAGCTCGCGGGCGTTGTTGCAGCACAGCTGGGCCACGGCCTTGCCGGCGACGCCTTCGCCTTCCAGCGCCTCCGTCTCGACGGCGTCGAGGCAGGAGAAGCCGGGGCGGGCGAAGCCCTCGGCCAGCCGCTGCCAGGAGGCGCCCCTGCGGTGCAGCGGCGCCGAGGCCTCCCAGGCGGCCCGGTTGGCCGTTACGTAATGATCGCGCTCCACACCGCCCTCCGCCCGGATCCCTGCCAGTCTGCCAGTCTGCCACTCTGCCCGGGAGAGCCGGCGGTCGCCAGGGCTTCGCGCCCGCCCCTTTGCCGCGCCGCAGCAAGCGCGCTACCATGGCTTCCGTCATGCACGGCAGCCCGCCCCCCGTCCGCTCGCTCGACTACGACGCCCTGCGCGCCTACGGCGCGACCCGCCCCCGGCCCGAGCTGCCGAAGGGCGAGAACTTCTGGGTCTTCGGCTACGGCAGCCTGATGTGGAACCCCGGCTTCCCGCATCTCGCGGTGCGCCAGGCGCTGCTGCACGGCTACCACCGGCGCTTCTGCGTCTACTCGCACCGCTACCGCGGCACGCCCGAGCGGCCGGGGCTGGTGCTCGGGCTCGACCGCGGCGGCGCCTGCCACGGCATGGTCTTCCTGGCGCCGGCCGAGGAGGCCGCGGCCGTGATGGACTATCTCTGGGAGCGCGAGATGGTCACCGGGGTCTACGAGCCGCGCTGGCTCAGCGTGCGGACCCCCGAGGGCCCGGTCTCGGCGCTCGGCTTCGTCGTCGACCCGCGCCATCCCCAGTACACCGGCAAGATGCCGGCCGACTGGGTCGCCCGCCTGATCGTCCAGGGCCGCGGCCACCGCGGCCCCTGCAGCGAGTACCTGGTCGAGACCGACCGGCACCTGCGCGCGCTCGGCATCGTCGACCGCTCGCTGGCGCAGCTGATCAGGCTGGTCGACGCCAACTGCCCGCCCGAGCGCGCGTCCGACTGACCCAATCCGCCTGAGGCTTGCGCACGCCGTGCGCCGCAGCCCACTCTGGCGGTCATGCCGCTCGACGATCCGCTCCTGCTCGAACGCCTCGGCGCCGCCCTCGCTGCCGGCCTGCTGGTCGGGCTGGAGCGCGGCTGGCAGGCGCGCGGCCTGGCCGAGGGCGCGCGCGTCGCGGGCCTGCGCACCTTCGGCCTGATCGGGCTGCTCGGCGGGCTCGCCAGCCTGCTCGGCGCCGGCGAGGCGGGCAGCGGCTGGGGGCCGGCGGTGCTCGCCGCCGGCTTCGTCGGGCTCGGCCTGGTGCTGGCCGTGGGCTACTGGCGGCGCACCGCCGACGGCCACGACCTCAGCGCGACCAGCGCGGTCGCCGCGCTGGTCACCTTCGGGCTCGGCGCCGCGGCCGGCGAGGGCGAGCTGGCGGTCGCCGGCGCCGGCGCGGTGATCGTCGCGCTGCTGCTCGGCAGCAAGCCGCAGCTGCACCGGCTGGTCGAGCGCATCGAGCGCGACGAGCTGCTGGCGGTGCTCAAGCTGCTGCTGATGTCGGTGGTGCTGCTGCCGGTGCTGCCGGACCGCGGGCTCGGCCCCTGGGAGGCGCTCAACCCCTATCGCATCTGGTGGATGGTGGTGCTGATCGCGGCCCTGTCCTCGGTCGGCTACCTGGCGATCCGCCTGGCCGGGCCGCGGCGCGGCCTGCTGCTGACCGGGCTGTTCGGCGGCCTCGCCTCCTCGACGGCGACCACGGTGGCGCTCGGCCGGCGTGCCGCGCCGCGCTCGGGCGGCGACGCCCCCGCGCGGCTGATCGCGGCGGGCATCCTGCTGGCCTGCGCGATCATGTTCCCGCGCATGCTGCTGGTCTCGGCGATCATCGCGCCGGCGCTGCTGCCGGTGCTCGCCGGCCCGCTGCTGGCGGCCGGCGTGGCCGCCGTCGCCACCGGTCTCTGGGCCGCGGCGCCGGGCCGCGCGGGCGACCGCGCCGCGGCCGAGGTCAAGCCGGAGAATCCCTTCGAGTTCGGCACGGCGCTCAAGTTCGGCCTGCTGCTCGCCGCCGTGCTGTTGCTGACCGAGGGCCTGAGACGCTGGATCGGCCCGCAGGCGCTCTACCTGGTCGCCGGCGTGTCCGGGGTCGCCGACGTCGACGCGGTGACCCTGTCGACCGCCGCGCTGGTCGCCGACGGCATCGAGCCGGCGGCGTTCGCCGGCGGCGCGATCCTGCTGGCGGCTGCCGTGAACAGCCTGGCCAAGGCGGCGATCGGACTCTGGGTCAGCCGCGGCCGCCTGGCGCTCTGGCTCGGCGGCGGGCTCGGCGCGGCGCTGCTCGCCGGCGGCGCGGCGTTCGCGCTGCAGCGCCTGGCACTGGTCAGTTGAGGCCGAGCAGGCGCGCGACGTCGTCGAAGTCGACCAGCAGCAGCACCAGCGCGGCGAGAATCGCGACGCCGAGCAGCGGCGTGTACCAGGGCACCGGCGCCGGATTGTTCGCGCCGCAGGCCTGGCAGGCGTCGTCGTCGACGCCCAACGCGGCGCCGCACTTCCGGCACTTGCGGTTCATGGCAGCGGCCTCGCGCCGATCACGAGCATTTCGAGTAGCCGCAGCCGGTGCAGAGGTCGCAGCCCTCCTGACGGATCAGGGCGGCGGCGCCGCACTTCGGGCACTGGCCGGCAAGGCGCCGAACCGAGGCCGTCTCGTCAGGCGTCGCCGCCTCCGGCTCCCCGGCCTCGCCGCCGGCGGCGAGGCGGCGCACCTGCTCGGCGAGCGGCGCGCTGTCGGGCGGCGCCAGGAAGCCGATGTCGATCATGTGGCGCTCGATGACGCCGCCGATCGCGGCGAGCAGCGAGGGCACGTAGCGGCCGCCCATCCAGGCGCCGCCGCGCGGGTCGAAGACGGCCTTCAGCTCCTCGACCACGAAGGAGACGTCGCCGCCGCGCCGGAACACCGCCGAGATCATCCGGGTCAGCGCCACGGTCCAGGCGTAGTGCTCCATGTTCTTGGAGTTGATGAAGACCTCGAAGGGCCGCCGCCGGCCGTCCTGCACGATGTCGTTGAGCGTGATGTAGATGGCGTGGTCGCTCTCCGGCCAGGTCAGCTTGTAGGTCCGTCCGGGCAGCGCCTCCGGCCGGGCCAGCGGCTCCATCAGGTGGACGATGCCGCCGGCTTCGGTCGGGTCGACCGCGCGCGCGCGCTCCGCGGCCGGGTCCTCGCGGCCGGTCGCCGGCGCCGCCGGCTGCGCGCCCTGGTCGAGCTCCAGCACCGCGCCGCGGACCTCGCTCGGCCGGTAGGTCGTGCAGCCCTTGCAGCCCAGCTCGTAGGCCGAGAGGTAGACGTCCTTGAAGGCCTCGAAGCCGATGTCGGCGGGCAGGTTGATGGTCTTGGAGACCGAGGAGTCGATGAAGCGCTGCACCGTCGCCTGCATCACCAGGTGCGCCGCCGGCTCCAGCGACTGGGCGTCGACGAAGGCCTCGCCGGGCAGCGCCTCCTCGCCGAAGCGCTCGCGGAACAGGCGATAGGCCTGGTCGGCGACCTTCTCGGCGCGGCGCGAGCCGTCGGGCTGGCGGACCTGGCGGCGGTACTCGAAGGCGAAGACCGGCTCCAGCCCCGAGGAGACGTTGCCGGCGAGCAGCGAGATCGTGCCGGTCGGAGCGACCGAGGTGACCAGCCCGTTGCGCATGCCGTAGCGGCCGATCGCCGTGCGGACCTCCTCGTCGAGCTCCTGCACGCTCTCGCCGGCCAGGAAGGCCTCGGGCTCGAACAGCGGGAAGCTGCCCTTCTCGGCGGCGAGGTCGCTGGAGGCGAGGTAGGCGGCGCGGCGCAGGGCGCCGAGCCAGCGCTCGGTGCGGGCCACGGCCTCCTGGCTGCCGTAGCGCAGGCCGCAGAGGATCAGCGCGTCGGCGAGCCCGGTGATGCCCAGGCCGATGCGCCGCTTGGCCTGCGCCTCCTGCCGCTGGGCCTCGAGCGGGAAGCGCGAGGCCTCGATGGCGTTGTCGAGCATGCGCACGGCGGTCTGCGTGAGCTCGCCCAATGCCTCGAGGTCGATGTCGGCGTCGTCCTCGAAGGGCCGCTCGACCAGGGCCGCCAGGTTGATCGAGCCGAGCAGGCAGGCGCCGTAGGGCGGCAGCGGCTGCTCGCCGCAGGGGTTGGTCGCGGCGATCGTCTCGCAGTAGGCGAGGTTGTTCCGCTGGTTGATGCGGTCGATGAAGATGACGCCCGGCTCCGAGGCCTCGTAGGTCGCGCGCATGATGCGCTCCCACAGGGCGCGCGCCTTGAGCGTGCGGAAGGTCTTGCCGCCGAACACCAGCGGCCAGTCGGCGTCCTCGCGCAGCGCCGCCATGAAGGCGTCGGTGACCAGCACCGAGAGGTTGAAGTTGGTCAGCCGGCCGGCGCTGCGCTTGGCCTCGACGAAGGCCTCGATGTCGGGATGGTCGCAGCGCAGCGTCGCCATCATCGCGCCGCGGCGGTGGCCGGCCGACATCACGGTCGCGCACATCGCGTCCCAGACCTCCATGAAGGAGAGCGGGCCCGAGGCGTCGGCGCCGACGCCGGCGACCGGCGCGCCGCGCGGCCGCAGGGTCGAGAAGTCGTAGCCGATGCCGCCGCCCTGCTGCAGGGTCAGCGCGGCCTCGCGCAGGTGCGCGAAGATGCCGCCCATGTCGTCGGGCACCGTGCCCATGACGAAGCAGTTGAACAGCGTGACGTTGCGCTCGGTGCCGGCGCCGGCGAGGATCCGCCCGGCCGGCAGGAACCGGAAGCCCGCCAGCGCCTGGTAGAAGCGCGGCGCCCAGAGCGCCGGATCGCGCTCGACCGCGGCGAGCGCCCCGGCGACCCGGTGCCAGGTCTCCTCCAGGGTCTTGTCGACCGGCGTGCCGTCGGCTGCCTTGAGCCGGTACTTGGCGTCCCAGACCTGCTCGGAGATCGTCGAAAGGCTCATCTCGGGGCCGCACCTTGCGCTGTCCGCCGGAGTCGAAAGGTAGGGCGACGGCCCGGGCGGATCAACGTTCTTCCTTCGTTCGGTTCGTTCGAAGGACTGGACGGCGGGTGCCCTCTCAAGTCAATCGATCTCCGCCGTCTCTTCCTCGGGGCCGGGCGAATGCCCATGGGTGAGCTCGTCCCGTCGGTACTCCGCGACAAAGAGCTGTAGACTGAGTCCGTTCTCGCCCATGGCCTTGATCTGGGCGGCATTGAGGCCGTTGTCTTCGACCCACGGTGACCCGTTGAAGGGCGCATAGATGCGAAGCCAGCGCTCTGTCGGGCGGAGACTGTCGAGCAGCGTTCGAACGCCGGCCCAGCCGCCGAACTCGGCGACCAGGCAGTCGAGGTGGAACCGCCAGACCTCGGCGGCGAACATCGGGCGCCAGATCGAGGCATAGTTCTCTCGTGCGATCCCGTGGTTGCCTCTCCGCTCGCCCTTCCTGACGAAGTCGAGGCGGTTCGATCCGATCCGGTCGGATAGTTTCTTGGGATCCAAGTCGAAGCCGCGCAGGCAGAGGGCGATATGGCGGTTGGGGAGAGCCTCATCCCGCATCCGTCTTGTCCCCGTTACTAGCGCCCGGCCGTTCGCCCTCGCCCCTGCCTTCGGCGACCAGCCGCTCGGTTGCCGGCTCGATGCGCGCCGCCAGCTCGGCCAGGAACTGCCGCCGGGGCAGGCCGGGTGGGATCGGCTCGAGGAACTCGACGACGATGGTGCCGGGCCGGCGCAGGAAGGACTGGCGCGGCCAGAACAGGCCGGAGTTGAGCGCGACCGGCACGACCGGCACGCCGAGCTCGCCGTAGAGCGCGGCGACGCCGGGATGGTAGGGGCGGGCCTCCCCCGGCGCCGTGCGCGTGCCCTCGGGGTAGATGACCAGCGGCCGGCCCTCCTCGCCGACGATGCGCCGGGCCGCGGCCTGCATCCGGCGCAGCGCCGCGGCGCCGCCTTTGCGGTCGACCGCGACCATGCGCAGGCGCCACATGGACCAGCCGAAGAAGGGCAGCAGCAGCAGCTCGCGCTTGAGCACGTAGGCCGGGTCGCGGACCAGCAGCGGAAAGATCAGCGTGTCCCAGGCCGACTGGTGCTTGCTGGCGATCAGGAAGCCGCCGGCCTCCAGGCCTGCAGCCTCGACCGGCAGGTGCTCGCGGCCGCGCACCTCCCACTCGATGCCGCAGACCCGGCGCAGCAGGAACAGGATGCCGTGCACCCAGATCCGGCCGCCGGCGTAGAGCGTGCGCCAGGGCAGCAGGAAGGCCGGCAGCAGGGCGACGCCGATCGCGACCAGCCAGAGGTGGTAGAGCAGCTGGAAGACGGCCGAGCGCAGGATCAGGCCGATGCCGGGCTTCGGCGCCGCCGCCGGGCCGGTCATGCCGCGGTCCCGCCGAAGCCGGCTGCGTGGCCGAGGCCGGCGGGCAGCAGGCCGCCGACCAGCGCCGCCAGGAACTTGACGTACTCGGTGAGCAGCAGCAGCGCGCTCTGCGGACTCGCCCACCACTGCTCGCGGAAGCCTTCCGGGAACACCGGGTGCGCGACGATCTCGGCCTCGGGCAGCGCCCGCCGGAACTCCATCAGGCTGCGCGGCATGTGGTAGGCGGCGGTGACCAGGCGCAGGCTGCCGAAGCCCTCGCGGGCCATCCACTCGGCGGCCTCCTGGGCGTTGCCGTGGGTGTCCTCGGCGTCGTAGCCCAGCGCGATGCAGCAGGCCAGCTCCTCGGGGGCGCCCTGGCTGAGGCGCAGCAGCTCGCTGACCTCGACGCCGCGGTAGACGCCCGAGACGAAGAGCTTCTCGGCGCTGCCCTCGGCGAGCAGCTCGAAGCCGACCTTGAGGCGCTCGCTGCCGCCGGTCAGCACGACGATCGCGTCGGTCCGCCGCTCCTCGGGGGCGGCGGCCATGGGCAGGCCGAGGGCGAAGGCGACGAAGCCGGCCAGGAAGGCGCCGAGCAGCACGGCGAACAGCGCGACGAGCCGGCTCGAGCGCCGGGAGGCGGCGGGGCGCTGCAGGCTCGGCGCGCTCATCGGGCGGCCGCTCAGGGCAGCCGCGCCAGCGTGCCGAGCACGGTCCAGCGCGCCGTCAGGGCGGCGACCGCGATGGCGAGGGCCGGCAGCAGCAGCAGGGCGAGCCAGTCGACCGGCGTCGGCGAGAAGCTCGGCAGCAGGCCGGCGCCGCCGCTCTCGACGACCCGCTCCAGGGCGTAGAGCACCAGGCCGGCGGCGAGCAGGCCGACCAGCCCGCCGCGCAGCGCCAGGCGCGCGGCGTTGTTCTGGAACTGGCCGGCGACGTAGCGGTCGCGGGCGCCCATCAGGTGCAGCAGCTCGATGGTCTGGCGGTGCACGGCGAGCCCGGTGCGGGTCACGAAGATCAGCGTCAGGATGGTCGCCGCGCCGACCAGCAGCACGACGGCGAGCGCGATCAGCTGCAGCGAGCGGGCGAAGGCGATCAGCGCGCCGAGATAGCGCTGGTGGTCGTCGAGGCGCGCCGCCGGGATCTCGCTCTCCAGCCGCTCGGCGAGCCCGGCCGGCACGCCCTCGACGGAGTCGTCCAGCGTCACGTCGATCAGCAGCGGGACCGGCAGGCTGTCCTCGTAGGCGCTTTCGCCGAGCCAGGGCTCGAGCAGCCGGCCGAGCGCCTGGCGGTCGAGCACCTCGACCTGCGCGACGCCCTCGGTGGCGGTCAGGAAGTCGAGCACCAGCCCGACCCGCGCCTCGGTCTCGCCGGCGTTCTGGCCGGGCATGACCTGGACCGTCAGCTTGCCGGCGAGGCCGCTGTCCCAGCGCGCCGCCAGGCGATTCGCGCCGAGCCCGGCGACCAGGGCGAGGCCGGCCAGGAAGACCAGGAAGGCGATCAGCCAGGGCAGGTAGCGCGCCGAGGCGTCGCCCGCGAGCGGCAG
>JAUILQ010000040.1 GCA_030433005.1 Alphaproteobacteria bacterium | reverse complement strand
CCGGCGCCGCCCAGGGCAGGGCGCCGGGGGCGGCCGCGGCGAGCGCCGCCGTCGCGGCGAGGCCGGCCAGGGTCTGCGGCCACAGGCGGCGCGCCGCCTCCGCCCAGGGCAGGCGGTAGCCGGCGCGGCGCTGGGCCTGCCAGTCGAGGCCGCGGCGCAGCAGCACCAGGCGCGCCACGAACAGGCTCTGGGCCAGGGCCACGGCGGGCGCCAGCAGCAGCGAGAAGACGAACTCGGCCCCCGCCCCGGCGAGCAGCCGGCCGGCGCCGCCGTAGCTGCGCCGCTTGGCGCGGTCGGCCAGCGCGTCGGCGACGCCCCAGAGCTTGGGCGCGAAGATCAGCGTCAGCATGGTCGCGAAGAGGCCGTAGGCGAGCGGGCCGGGCGCCACCGAGCCGAGGCCGCCGAGCGCCAGGGCGATGCCCAGGGCCATGAAGGCCATCCAGGCCGGCGCGCCGGCGTACATCAGGATCGCCAGCGCCAGCTGCAGGCGGCCGAGCGGCCTGAGGCCGGGCCAGGCGAGCAGCCGCAGGTACTGCAGGTTGCCCTGGCACCAGCGCAGGTCGCGGCGGACGAAGTCGACCAGGGTCGGCGGGTTCTCCTCGAAGCTGCCCTCCTCGAGCGGCAGCACGCGGACCTCCCAGCCGGCGCGGCGCATCAGCACCGCCTCGACCTGGTCGTGGCTGAGAATCAGGCCGCCCCAGGGCGCCTTGCCCGGCAGGTGCGGCAGGCGGCAGTGCTCGAGCCAGGGGCCGAGGCGCAGGATCGCGTTGTGGCCCCAGTAGGGGCCGCTGTCGCCCTGCCACCAGGCGGCGCCCAGCGTGTGGGCGCGCATGCCGTGGCGCATGCCGAACTGGAACAGCCGGGCGAAGCCGCTGGCGCTGGGCAGCCCGACGGCCAGGCTCTGCAGGATGCCGACCTTCGGGTTGGCCTCCATCAGGCGGGCGAGGCGGACCACGGCGTCGGCCGACATCAGGCTGTCGGCGTCGAGCACCAGCAGGTACTCGAAGCGCGCGCCCCAGCGCTCGGCGAAGTCGCGCAGGTTGCCGAGCTTCTTGTCCGTGTTGTCGCTGCGCCGGCGGTAGTGCAGCGGCAGCACGCGGCCGTGGGCGAGCTGCAGGGCGGCGAAGCGCGCCTCCTCCTCGGCGATCACCTCCGGGTCGGTGCTGTCGGACAGCAGGAACAGCTCGAAGCGCTCGGCCTCGGGGTGCCCGGCCTCGGAACGCGACGCGAAATCGACGAGCAGGCGCTCCAGCTTGTCGAACACGCCCGCCGGGTCCTCGTTGTAGACCGGCACGGCGAGGGCGGTCCGCCCGACCAGCGGTCCGTCTGCGGTCGCGCCGGCGATCAGCGGCGCGGCCGCGGCCAAGCCGCGCTCGCCGCGGCGCAGCAGCCACCAGCCGAGCGCGGCGTTCCAGAAGCCGATGACCGTCCAGGGCAGGGTCACCAGGAAGCAGGCGGCCATGGCCAGCTCGACCGGCGTCAGGCCGTCGGCGGCGAAGACCGTCAGGAAGGCGGCGAGCAGGCCGGCGGTGCTGGTCGCGACCAGGGCGAGCATCAGCCGGCGGCGGGCGGCGAGGGTCAGGGAAACCTCCTGCGTCGGGGGCGTCGGGAAACGACCCCTAGGCAGATACGCTGCGCTGCGAGAGTGGCAAGGGTGGGGCGGTCGAGGGCGCGGGCGCCGGCTCCCGCAAGACGCCCGCTCCCGCAAGACGCCGGGTCAGGCGGGACGCGCGGCAGCGAAGCGCTGCGGCGCGACGCCGGTGAAGCGGACATAGCCCTGCTTGTCCTGCACCTCTGCGCCCAGGCCGCGGAAATGCTGCGACAGCTCGGGGGAGAAGTAGCGCAACCCCATCTTCACGATGATCTCGCCCGGCTCGACCAGCTCGTTGTCGGCCAGGTCCGCCAGGAAGTAGTCCCATTCCGCGACGCCCCAGGGCTGGGGACGGCGGTTGAAGGTCGTCATCATCGCCGTCGCCAGGTCGAAGCGCCCGCGCCGGAATCCGAGCGGCGCGAAGGGCTCGACCCGGTGGACCAGGCAGTCGAGCCCGAAGAAGGCGCAGAGATCGACATAGAGCGGCATGGTGCCGGTGTCGGTGCAGAGCACCTCGTGGCCATAGAAACGGCAGATCGCCGCGAACAGGCCGTTGCCGGCACCGATGTCGACGATGCGGCGGGGCTCGCTCCGGTGCAGGCCGAAGGCTGTGACCAACTTGTACTTGGCGTCGGTCCAGTAGACCAGGTCGAGGAACTTCGCTTCGCGGCCGGTCTTCGGATCCTCGAGGTGGCGAGCCTGCAGCCGACGGAAACCCTCGAAGTCGAGCGTTTCCAGCAGGTGGCTGAGGAAGGCGATGCGCGGATCCGAGGGGCGCCGCGCCAGCTCTTCCAAGCGCTGCTCGATCGCGGCGTGCAGGTCGCGTGCGCCGTCGGTGGCCCCCGTTGCCATTGCGTCCCCCTCGTCGGCCCCTGGCCCTGTCGGCGGGCGCCCTGATACCGCAAGTGGCCGGCGCGACCAAGACCTCTCGCCGTCGCGGAATTGCCAGGCGGCACCCCAGCCGTGCGGGCTCCGATCCGCTGCCGCGGCGCCGCGGGCGCCGCTTGCTCCGGCAAGGCGCGCGGCTATACTCCGGCCCCGCGATGCGGCCGGCGGGAGCGCCCGGCCGTGCAAGGCCTTCCAGCAGTGGACCTCCTCATGAGCGACGTGAAGAAAGTGGTGCTCGCCTATTCCGGCGGGCTCGATACCTCGGTGATCCTGAAGTGGCTGCAGACGACCTACGGCTGCGAGGTCGTGACCTTCACCGCCGACCTCGGCCAGGGCGAGGAGCTGGAGCCGGCGCGCAAGAAGGCCGAGCTGCTCGGCATCAAGCCGGAGAACATCTTCATCGAGGACCTGCGCGAGACCTTCGTGAAGGACTTCGTCTTCCCGATGTTCCGCGCCAACGCGCTCTACGAGGGCTTCTACCTGCTCGGCACCTCGATCGCCCGGCCGCTGATCGCCCAGCGCCAGATCGAGATCGCCAGGCAGACCGGCGCCGACGCGGTCGCCCACGGCGCCACCGGCAAGGGCAACGACCAGGTCCGCTTCGAGCTCGGCTACTACGCGCTGAAGCCCGACATCAAGGTGATCGCGCCCTGGCGCGAGTGGGACCTCAACAGCCGCACCAAGCTGATCGACTTCGCCGAGCGCCACCAGATCCCGATCGCCAAGGACAAGCGCGGCGAGGCGCCGTTCAGCGTCGACGCCAACCTCCTGCACATCTCGGCCGAGGGCAAGGTGCTGGAGGACCCCTGGGAAGAGGCCGAGGAGTACGTCTACTCGCGCTCGGTCGCTCCCGAGCAGGCGCCCGACAAGCCGACCTACGTCGAGATCGAGTTCGAGAAGGGCGACGCGGTCGCGGTCGACGGCAAGAAGCTGAGCCCGGCGGCCCTGCTGACCGAGCTCAACCGCCTGGGCGGCGCCAACGGCATCGGCCGGCTCGACCTGCTCGAGGGCCGCTTCGTCGGCATGAAGAGCCGCGGCATCTACGAGACGCCGGGCGGCACGATCCTCTACGCCGCGCACCGCGGCATCGAGCAGATCACCCTCGACCGCGGCGCCATGCACCTCAAGGACGAGCTGATGCCGCGCTACGCCGAGCTGGTCTACAACGGCTTCTGGTTCTCGCCCGAGCGCCGCATGCTGCAGGCCGCCATCGACCAGAGCCAGGGCCCGGTCAGCGGCACCGTGCGCCTGAAGCTCTACAAGGGCTCGGTCAACGTCGTCGGCCGCAAGTCGCCGAACTCGCTCTACTCCCTGGAGCACGTGACCTTCGAGGAGGACACGGTCTACGACCAGCGCGACGCCGAGGGCTTCATCAAGCTGAACGCCCTGCGCCTGCGCCTGCTCAACCGCCAGCAGCAGGGCTGACCCGGGCCCGTCGGGCAGCGGGCGGGCAGGGAGGCCTTGGACGAGTCCGAGGCCCGAGGCCTGATCGCCGGGGCCCTGGGCGATCGGGCGGGCCGCGCGGCGGTGCTCGGCACGCGCCGCCGCGGAGCGATCGCCGAGGTCGTCCTCTTCCGTCTGGACGGGCGCGCGCTGGTGTTGCGCCGCCGGCTCGCCGGCGTCGGCTTCGGCTACGAGGCCGGGCTGGCCAAGGAGGCCATCGCCGCCGCCGCCTGGGCGGCGCGCTCGCAGGGCGCCGAGGCGGTGGCGGCGGCCATGGCCGCCGCGCGGGCGCGGCCGCGGCCCGGGCGCCTGCCGCAGGGCCCCGAGCTGCTGGCCGCCGGGCACGGCGCGCGGCCCTGGTCGATCCAGCAGGCGCTGACCGGCCCGGCGCTCGGCGAGCGGCCGGACCCCGATGCCTTCCGCCGGCTCGGCGCCCTGCTCGCCGACCTGCATGCCCTGCCGCTGCCCGGCTGCCTGGAGAGCTTCCACGACCTGCCCGGCAGGCCGGTCGATCCCGAGGCGCTCTATCGCCGCGAACTCGGGCGCGCCCTGGAGGCGGCGTCGCAGGCCGCCGCCCTGGCGCCGTCCCTGGCGGCCGACCTGCGCCGGCTCGGCGAGGCTCTGGCGCCGGCTCTGGCCGGGGCGCGGGCGGCGCTCTGCCACAACGACCTCCACGGCCTCAACGTCCTGGTCGCGCCGGAGCTGCCGGTCGGGCTCGGGCTGATCGACTGGGACAACGCGGCGCTGCGCCCGGCGGCGCTCGACCTCGTCAAGCTGCGCCACTGGTGCCTTGTGGACGAAGCCGGCTTCCTGGCGCCGGCAGCGGCCTTGTACGCCGCCTTCCGGGAGGGCTATGACAGCGCGCGAGGCGAGGTGGCGGACGCGCGGCAGCTGCAGGCCTTCGAGCTGCTCTGGCTGCTGCGCGTCCTGGCCTTCGAGGCGGCCCGCGAGGCCGCCGGCCGCGTTCCGGCGCCGCCGTTCCCGGCGGCCTCGGGCTACCGGCGGCGGCTCGAGGCGCTGGCCGGAGAGGGGAGGTGGGAGACGTGAGCGCAGCCGAGAACGGGGTCGTCGCGGTGATTCCGGCGCGCTGGGGCTCCAGCCGCTTTCCGGGCAAGCCGCTGGAGGCCAAGGTCGCCGGCCGGCCGCTGCTGCAGCGCGTCTGGGCCCTGGCCAAGGCGGCGCCGGGCGTCGCCGAGGTGCTGGTCGCGACCGACGACAAGCGCATCGCCGACTTCGTCCAGGGCCTCGGCGGCCTGGTGGTGATGACCGATCCGGCCTTGCGCAACGGCACCGAGCGCATGCGCCAGGCCCTGGAGCGCGCCGGCTATGCCGAGCGTCCGGCGGTCAACGTCCAGGGCGACGCCGTGCTGACCCCGCCCTGGGTGATCGGCGCGCTGGCCGCCGTGCTCGGCGGCGACGACCCGGCCGAGCTCGCGACGCCGGCGGCGCGGATGAGCCCGGCGGCCTACGAGCGGCTCGCCGAGCAGAAGCGCGCCGGCCAGGTCGGCGGCACCACCGTGACCTTCGATCGGCAGGGGCGCGCGCTGTATTTTTCCAAGCAGATCATACCCTTCCTGCGTTCCGTTGAGGAGCCGCTTCCGGTGTTCCGGCACATCGGGCTCTACGGCTTCCGGCCCGAGGCGCTGGCCCGCTTCGTGGCGCTCGAGCCCGGTCCGCTGGAGCGTGCCGAGGGCCTGGAGCAGCTGCGCGCGCTGGAGAACGGCATGACCGTGCGGGTCGTCGAGGTCGACTACCGCGGCCGCACCCACTGGTCGATCGACGCGCCCGAGGACGTCGCCGTCGCCGAGCGCCTGATCGCCGAGGAGGGCGAGCTGCTGGAAAGGTATGATGGCACTTTGAGGGGCGCCTGACGGCGCCCGGCCCCGGCCCGCTCCCCCGCCCGGCCACCCATTCCAGGATACTGACGCCAAGGATCCTGGGGCTGGCCGGGCGGGGGAGTGGGCCGGGGCCGCAACACCCCGATCCCCCAGGAGATTCCATGGCCCGACTGCTGCTTTCCCGCCACGGCAACACCTTCGCGCCCGGCGACACGCCGGTCATGGTCGGCGCGTCCAGCGACCTGCCGCTGGTCGCCTCCGGCGAGGGCCAGGCGCGGCGGCTCGGCGATGCGCTGCGCGAGGCGGCGGTCGACCCGCACCGGGTCTTCGCCGGGCCGCTGAAGCGCACCGCCGACTACGCCCGCCTCGCGCTCGAGCAGGCGCGCCTGCAGCGCCCGGTGATGCTCGACGAGCGGCTGCGCGAGATCGACTACGGGCCCTGGGAGGGCAAGTCCGACGCCGAGCTCGAGGCGATGGGCGCCGGTTCGGCCCTGGCCGCCTGGCGCGAGCGCTCGGTGTGGCCGGCCGAGGCCGGCTGGCGGCCGAGCGAGGCCAGCCTGGAGGAACGCGCGCTCGGCTTCGCGGCCGACGCCGTCGAGGGCCTGCCCGAGGAGGACACCGCGCTGGTGGTCAGCTCGAACGGCGTGCTGCGCTACTTCCTGAAGCTGGTGCCCGGCGCCTTCGAGCGGGCGCTGGAGGAGGGCACGGCGAAGCTCGGCACCGGCCGCACGGCGCTCTTCACGCACCACGACGAGAACGGCTGGGACCTGGTCTACTGGAACCGCGAGCCCGACGCGCTGGTCGGCGCCTGACCGCCGGAGAGCTGCTTCAGCCGGCGAGCCCGGGCGGCAGCGGCGAGACCTGGAACAGCAGCGGGTGCAGGTGCAGCAGCGCCAGGTAGAGCACGACGCCGAGCAGCGGCCGCCACCAGCCGAGGCCGCGCCAGTCCATCGTCGTGCGGCCGCTGGCGATCGCCGCGAAGGGCACCACCGAGGTGGTCAGCTTCATCGGCCCCCAGTCGCCGCCCAGGCTGCGCTCGCGGCGGTGGTCGATGTGCTGCATGCCGCCCAGGCTCAGCACCAGGAAGCCGCCGAAGAACACCAGGCTGGCGACGTCGCCGTTGGCGGCCAGGTGCGCGAAGGCCCAGAGCGCGACGCCCCAGAGAAAGGGATGGCGGGTGATCCTGAGGATGCCCGGCGCCGGCTCCTGGCCGCCGGCGAAGGCCTCGCCGCCGACCGCGGTGGGGCTGCGCGTGGTCAGCCCGGCGACGACCAGCACGGCGGAGATGGGCAGCAGCAGCAGCGGCAGCCAGGCCAGGCCCGGCAGGAACCACAGCTCGATGTAGGGCGCGTCGCCGTAGGCGTAGGCCATCCAGACGATGCCGGCGCCGGCGACCGCCGAGTAGAGCGCCCGGAAGCCGCCGTCGCCGAGCCGCGCGACCAGGTTGGCGCGCAGCACGTGGCTGGACAGCAGGAAGTGGCCCCCGACGAAGAGGATCGTGGCCGCGAGCAGCTGGTTGAGGTCCGACAGCATGACGCGGCGGACTTTACTGAGCCGACTCCGCCAGCGTCCAGCACAAGCCTGTGACAGCCTTGCGGGCGCGAGCCGGCGCGGGGGACGAGGGGGCGCTGGGATTCGCCGCCGCTTCGTGCTAGCGCTCGCGCCATGAGGGAAAGACCCGAAAAGCCCGAGCCCGAGAGCCTCGACCCGGTCGCCGAGAGCATCCTGGAGCAGCTGGCCGCCGCCGGCCCCGGCGCGACGCTGTCGCCCGACCAGGTCGCGCGCGCCTTCTGGAAGCCGCGCGCCCGGCCGAAGGACCCGGCCGACGGCTGGCGGCGCTACATGAACGCGGTCAACCAGCAGGCCCGCTTCCTGGCCCGCCAGGGCCGCATCGAGATCCTGCGAAAGGGCCAGCCGGTCGAGGACCCCGAGGCCCCCATCAAGGGCGTCATCCGCCTGCGCCTGCCGCAGGGCTGACCGCGCCGCGCTCCAATCCGTCGCCCCTGCGAAAGCAGGGGCCCAGAGGAAGAGGACGCGGCACGGGCCCCGGGGGTCCGCGCGAGCGACGCCGTTCTCTGGGCCCCTGCTTTCGCAGGGGCGACGAGAAAAAGGGTCGCCGGGCTCACGCCCCGATCGCGGCCAGCACCAGGCCCTGGATCAGCAGGACGCCGAGCCAGTGGCCGCCGTCGAGCACGGTCAGGGCCCGGCGCGCGCCTTGGAAGCCGTGGTTGACGGCGAGCGTGGTGATGACGAAGCCGAGCCAGGCCAGGAAGCCGACGCGCAGGCCGTCGTACCAGGTCAGCTCGGCGGGCTCGGCCGGGCCGCCGGCGGCGTGGCCGAGGAACCAGGCGAGCACCGCGGCCATGACCAGCTGGGCCAGGCCGGCGATGACGAAGGGCTTGGCCGACTTCGACTCGGCGAGCTGCTCGCGGGTCAGGCCGACGGCGCGCAGCCAGGGCCCCGAGAGCGTCGAGTACCAGGCCGCGCCGAAGGCGAAGCCGGCGACCGCGGCGGCGAGCACCGCCAGCGGGTTGATCGCGACGAAATCCATGACGGGCCCCTCGTGATTGCGTGCCGCCCTCACTCTAGGGCAAGCGGCGGCGTCGTGCAGTCCGCTCGCCGGGGCTTGGCGAGCCCAGATGAAACGATCGCGGCTTGCTGTCATTGGCCAGGGTGAGAGCCCACCGACAAGCAAGGAGGTTTGTCATGACCGTCAAGAAGACGACCACCCGCCTCATGAGCCTGGCCGCCGCGGCTGCGATCGCAACGCCGGCGCTGGCTGCCAACCAGAGCCAGAGCTCTGACCAGAGCCGCACCGACAATGCCCGTGCGCAGCAGGAGCAGCAGCTCTCCGAGGCCGCGCGCCAGTGCCTGCAGGACCTGCGCAAGGTGAACGACGACCTGGCCGGCGCCGGCTACGGCCGCGTCGGGCCCGAGGGCTATGCCGGCTATGGCAGCGGCTACGAGACGCTCGGCGGCACCGAAGGCGCCCCGACCATGCGCACGGCCGGCATGGGCAGCCCGCGCGGCGACATGCGCACGCTGATGCGCGCCGGCCACATCATGGCCCGCACCGGCCACGTCGAGGGCTGCCAGGCCGTCGTCGCGACCGCCCAGGACATGGGCGAGCGCTACGACCAGGCCATGGAAGACGGCGAGATCGACCGCGAGGCCATGACCGAGTGGCGCAACCAGTACCTCGCCTCGGCCGTCCCGGTCACCGAGCTCGACCGCCGCATGAGCGTCGAGGAGGTGCTCGAGTCCGACGTGCGCAACTACAACGACGAGGACCTCGGCGACGTCGAGGACGTGATCACCGGCAGCCAGGGCGAGATCCGCTACATCCTGGTCGAGACCGGCGGCTTCCTGGATATCGGCGACGAGGAGGTGCCGGTCCGCTGGCAGGACCTCGCCGTGACCCAGCAGCCCTATCGCGACACCCTGGTGCTCGACGTGCCCGAGGAGGCCTTCGAGGACGCCCCGGGCATCGCCGACAGCGCCAGCCTGCTCGAGGACGGCGAGCTGCAGGACGAGGTCGAGAGCTTCTGGGCCGACGCCGGCCTGGGCGAGCACGGCGAGCGGAAGACCCGGGATCAGCAGTAACGCGCGATCCTGCGCCAAGCTTCCGTCGCGGCGCGGCGGAAGCGCGGGTTTTCGGCCCGCGTCCCCTCCGGGGGCGCGGGCCGTTTGCCGTGCACGGGCTCGCTCGTCATGGGCATATGAACGGCACAGAAAGGCGGATATCGGGTAAGGCGCGGTTGGCCCCGGCGTGCTAGTCGTTGCACCCAGCCGTGAAATGCCTCTGTCCGGGAGAACCAGTCGATGAGCCGGCAAGCGCTCGATGCCTTCCTGGAAGCCGCGAACACAGACCGGGATCTCGCCGAGGGATTGGTCGAGGCGGTCGGCGACAAGAAGGGCACCGCGGCCTGCGAAGCGGTCGCGCGCTACGCCCGGGCCCGAGGCTACGACATCAGCCTCGAAGACGCCGCGGCGCTTCACCGGGCCGCCGGCCGGTCGGCAGCGCGCGACGGCGATGTCGCCGACGAGGATCTCGGCACGCTCGCTGGCGGTTTCGTCAACAACGACGGGTTCCAGAACGGCGCCAACAAGACCTGGGATGCCCTGGCGCCGGGCTTCTTGAACAAGAACACCGACTGGATGGCCAAGTGGTGAGGCGGCCCGCCGGGCCAGACGTCGCCGGGCGAGAGGTCACGGGGCGAGAGGTCACGGGGCGGGCCGTCGCGGGACGCGCGGCATCGGGAGGCGGCCGGCCCGCTCCCCTTGGCTGACGGGCCTCGATCCGGCGGCCCGACGCGGGCACGGCCGGACGCCGCCCGGCGGCCGGCGGAGGCACTGGCCGAGTGGCGCGCCGTCCTCGGCGACGGGCGGGTCGAGACCGACCCCGCGACGCTCGCGGCCTGGGGGCGCCGCACCTTCGCGCCGGACGTCGCGGTGCTGGCCCGACTGCGGCCGGCGACGGCCGAAGCGGTCGCCGCTTGCCTCGGGGTGGCGAGCCGTCACGGCGTGCCGCTCCACCCGGTCAGCCGGGGCGCCAACTGGGGCCTCGGCTCGCGCGCGCCGACCTGTCCGGACGCCGCGATCCTCGACCTGCGCGACCTCGACCGCATCTCGCGCTTCGACGCGCGCGACGGGCTGGTGCACGTCGAGCCGGGCGTCACCTTCGCGGCGCTCTCCGGCTTCCTGCGGCGGCGCGGTGCGGACTACTTCCTGCCGCGGATCGGCGGCCCGGTCTCGGCCAGCGTCCTGGCCAACGCGCTCGACCGGGGCGACGGGCTGATGGGCGGCCGCTGGGACAGCCTCGGCGACCTCGACGTCGTGCTGCCCGACGGCCGGCGCCTGGGCACCGGCTACGCCGGCCGCGGCGCCGGACGGCTCGCCGGCCTGGCTCCGGGACCGGCCGGGCCGCTTGTCGATGGCCTGTTCAGCCAGTCCCGCTTCGGCGTCGTGGTCGGCGGCTGGATCCGGCTGGAGCCGCTGCCGCCGGAGCTGGCGGCCTTCACCCTGGAGATCGGCGCGCTCGAACGCCTGCCCCGGATCGTCGAGGCTTGGCGCGCGCTGCAGCGCGACAGCCTGCTGCCCGACCGCGCGGTCACGCTGTGGAACGGCGTCAAGCTGCTGGCGCGCGACCATGCGCGCGGCGCGCTGCCGCCCGCGCTGCGGGACGCGGCCGGCCTGGGCGCCTGGTTCCTCTCGGGGCTGCTGCGCGCGGAGTCGGGCGAGGTGCTGGCGCAGCGCAGCCGCCGGGTCGAGGCGACGCTGCGGCCGCTGGCCCGCGGCCTCTCGCTGCAGGCGGTGCGCCGCGGCGGCGTCTGGCGGCCGGGCCGCGAGGACTTTCTCGGCCTGCCGGACGAGCAGAACCTGCGCTCGGCCTACTGGGCCAAGGCGCAGGCCCCCGCGGCCGGCGCGATGGACCCCGACCGCGACCGCTGCGGCCTGATCTGGCTGTGCCTCGCGCATCCTTTCGAGGGCCGGTCGCTCGCCGACTTCGCGGTTTGGGCCGAGGGCGTGCTGGGCGGCTTCGGCTTCGAGCTCAACCTCGGCGTCGAGGCGGGCAGCTTCCGCACGCTGCAGAGCTACCTGGCGATCGCCTACGACCGCGACGAGCCGGGCGCCGACGGGCGGGCGCTCGAAGCCTACGCGCGGCTGCTCGACGGCGCGCTCGAGCGCGGGCTGGCGCCCTACCGGCTGGCCAACGGCCTGCCGCAACCGCCGGGCGGGCTCCTGCCGGACCCGCTCGCGGACTACCTCGCGGCGCTGCAGCGCGTCGGTGATCCGGCCGGCATCCTCTCGCCCGGCCGCGGGCCGGGCGGCGCGGTCGGGCGCTCCTATCCTCTTGACGCTGGACCAAGTTCGGGCGACCGGTGAGCTGCACGGGTGGCTCTCATCGGTTCCGATTTGGCCTGGCCGCGAGCCGCCCGGCACGGTGCCGGTCGTCCGTCGGGATCAGTCGTCGCGGAAGCGGTCGAGCTGGCGGCGCTCGCGCTTGGTCGGGCGGCCGGCGCCCGGCTCGCGCTGCGGCACCGGCGCCTTCGCGGCGGCCGGCTTGCCGGGCAGCGGCTGCTGCTGCTCGGGCGGGCTGAGGTCCTCGTAGAGGCCGCGCGCCTCCGGCGCCGGGCCACGGCGGGCGGCCAGCGCCTCGACGCGCACGACGCGGATGAAGCGCCCCTGCGGGAAGGTCAGCACGTCGCCGACCCGCAGCTTGTAGTGCGGCTTGGCGACGATCGCGCCGCCGACGCGCAGCCGGCCGCTCTCGCAGAGCGCCGCCGCGACCTGGCGCGACTTGCAGAAGCGCGCGTAGAACAGCCACTTGTCGAGGCGCAGGAAGCCGCCGCCCGCGCCGGCGTCCGCTCCGCTGTCCCCGGCTGCCATCGCGCGGCCGCTCACCGGCCCCGGCGCGGCTTGAGCTCGGCGAGCGCCGCGAAGGGCGAGGCGGCCTCGGCCGGCTTGCGCTTGCGCGGCCGCCGCTGGGGCTCGCGCCGCGGCTTCGGCGCCCAGAGGGCCGGCGTCTCCGGCCCCGCGGTCGCGCCTGTCGTCTCGCCTGTCCTCTCGCCCCGGGCCGCCGGCTGCGGACGGAAGCCGAGCGCGCGCAGGGCCGCCGGCAGCTCCTCCTCGCGCAGGCCGCAGGCGGCGGCGAGCCGCCGGTCGGCGGCCAGCGGCGCGTGCTTGTGCGCGGTCGTCGAGAGCTTCTCCAGGGCCTCCACGCGCACCGCCAGGCGCTGTGCCTGGTCGCCGCGGTCCGGGCCGGCGCTCCGGCCCCGGCGCCGCCCTCCGGTCCCGCCGGGCGCCTCGCCGCACAGGCGGAAGCCGAGGGCGTGGGCGGTCGCCTCGTCCCAGTCGGCGGGCGCGGGCAGGGCGACCCGGTCGCTCGGCGGCGCGGCGACCTCGCGCTCGCGCCAGACCGACCAGAGCTGCGCCTTGAAGCGCTGCATCGGCGGGCTGAGCACGCCGGGCAGGTAGAGGCTGGCCGAGCCCAGACGCACGCCCAGGCCCTGCAGGGCCTTGCGGTCGGCGCGCTCGAGCGCCGCGGCCTGGGCGGCGACGCGGCCGCGCGGCAGCACGCCGAGCGCCTCGGCGAGCTGGAAGGCGAGGCCGCGCGCGGCCCCGGCCAGCGCCGCCGACTCCAGGTCGTAGAGCAGCGCCAGGCGGTTGCGCAGGTGGCGGTTCAGCCAGTTCTGCAGGCGCGCCCGGATGCGCTCGCGCGCCCGGCCGTCGAGGAACTCGCTGTCGAGCGGCACGACGCGCGGCCTGAGCGGGCTGTCGCCCTTGGCCAGCTGGCCGACCGGGGCGCCGCGCCAGGAGACGCCGTTGTCGCTCTCCAGCCGGAAGCAGCCGTCGTCGTCGGCCTCCAGGCGGTTGATGCGCCGCGGCATCTCCTCCTGCAGGGCGCGGCGGGTCGCGGTCAGCACGGCCGGCGCGTCGTGCTTCTCGATCGAGCGGTCGATCTCGAAGCGGAAGCCGGCCAGCCGGCCGACGTGCTCGCCCTCGACCAGCACCTCGCCGTTGCGCCGCACCGCCGAGACCAGGCTCTCGCCGGAGCGCAGGCGCCGCGACAGCATCGCCGAGCGTCGGTCGACGAAGCGCTGGGTCAGGCGCTCGTGCAGGGCGTCGCTGAGCGCGTCCTCGATGCGCCGGGCCTTCTCCTGCCAGTGCGGGGCGTCGTCGAGCCAGTCGGCGCGGTGGGTGATGAAGGTCCAGGTGCGGATGTGCGCGATGCGCGCGACCAGGGCGTCGATGTCGCCGTCGACCCGGTCGATGCGCTCGACCTGGCGGGCCACCCAGTCCTCGGGCAGCCGGCCCTCGGCGCGCATCAGGTGCCGGAAGACCTGGCCGAGCAGGCGCGAGTGCTGCTCGGACAGGATCTTGCGGAAGTCGGGGACCTGGCAGACCTCCCAGAGCAGCCGCACCGCGCCGCGGTTGCCCGCCAGCTCGCGGACCTCCGGGTCGCGCAGCAGGGCTGCCAGGGCCTGCTGGTCCTCGGGCGGGCGCACGCGGATCAGTTCGCGCCGCTCGGGCCGCGCCTCCAGGCTCTTGAGCAGCGCCTCGGGCGAGGCGAAGTCGAGGTCGCGGCTGCGCCAGAAGATCGTCGCCAGCGGGTCGAAGGCGTGCGCCTCGACCGCCTCCACCGTCTCGGCGTCGATGGCGCCCTGCTCGTTGGTCGTGCCGAAGGTGCCGTCGGCCATGTGGCGGCCGGCGCGCCCGGCGATCTGCGCGATCTCGGGCGGCCGCAGGCGGCGGTAGGCGTAGCCGTCGAACTTGTCGAGCCGGGCGAAGGCGACGTGGTCGAGGCCGAGGTTGAGGCCCATGCCGATGGCGTCGGTGGCGACTAGGTAGTCGACCTCGCCCGACTCGAACATCTCGACCTGGGCGTTGCGGGTGCGCGGCGAGAGCGCGCCCAGCACCACCGCCGTGCCGCCGCGCTGCCGGCGGATCAGCTCGGCCAGGCCGTAGACCTCGGCGGCCGAGAAGGCGACCACGGCCGAGCGCGGCGGCAGGCGGGTCAGCTTCTTGGCGCCGGCGTAGCTCAGGGTCGAGAAGCGCGGCCGCGAGATCACCGAGGCCTCCGGCACCAGCCGCTTGAGCAACGGCTGGATGGTGTCGGAGCCGAGGAACATCGTCTCCTCGAAGCCGCGGCTGTGCAGCAGCCGGTCGGTGAAGATGTGGCCGCGCTCGGGGTCGGCGGCGAGCTGGATCTCGTCGACCGCCAGGAAGGCGACCGGCTTGTCGAGCGGCATCGATTCGACGGTGCAGAGGAAGTAGCGCGCGCGCGGCGGGACGATCTTCTCCTCGCCGGTGATCAGCGCGACCTGGCCGGCCCCCTTGAGGCGCGCGACCTTGTCGTAGTTCTCGCGCGCCAGCAGGCGCAGCGGAAAGCCCATGACGCCGCTGGCATGGCCGAGCATGCGGTCGATCGCCAGATGGGTCTTGCCGGTGTTGGTCGGGCCGAGGACGGCCGTGACCTGCCGGTCGCGCCGCGAGGACATGCCCCATTAGATTGCGAGCCCGGCAGAGTCTGGCAAGGACGAGTCTCGCCTCGCCGCATGCGGCAGAGCGGTGCCGGAGCGGCGCCGGAGCGGCGAGGAAGACCGGTGCCGGGGGCCGATCACGCCCTTGTGTCCGTGATCGGCAGCGCACATATCAGGGCGGGTTCCGGGGCCGGGATGACGCCGGACGACCTTCTCTTGAAGTCGCGGGGGGCCTCCCTCGCGGCGCCGACAGTCTTTGGTCTTGAACAGGGTGCCAGATCCATGACGGAGGAGACTCTCTCTTTCCAGGCGGAGGTGTCCCGCCTGCTCGACATCGTCGCCAACGCGCTCTACTCGCAGGACGAGGTCTTCCTGCGCGAACTGATCTCCAACGCCTCCGACGCCTGCGACCGCCTGCGCTACGCCGCGATCTCCGAGCCGCAGCTGACCGAGGGCGACGCCGAGCTGCGCATCGAGCTGAGCCCCGATGCCGGGGCCGGCACCCTGACGGTCGCCGACAACGGCATCGGCATGAACCGCGAGGAGCTGATCGAGAACCTCGGCACGATCGCGCGCTCGGGCACCGCCGCCTTCGTCCAGGCGCTCGGCGAGAAGAAGGGCGACGTCGAGCAGATCGGCCAGTTCGGCGTCGGCTTCTACGCCGCCTTCATGGTCGCCGACAGCGTCGAGGTCTTCACCCGCAAGGCCGGCGAGGAGCAGGGCTGGCACTGGGTCTCCGACGGCCGCGGCAGCTTCACGATCTCGGACAGCGACCAGGCGCCGGCGCGCGGCACGCGCATCGTCCTGCACCTCAAGGCCGACAAGAAGGACTATCTGGAGCCGCACCGCCTGCGCCACGTCGTGCGCACCTACTCCGACCACATCGCCGTGCCGGTGCGCCTGGCCAAGGGCGAGGAGGAGCCGGAGACGCTGAACTCCGCCGGCGCGCTCTGGACGCGGCCGAAGAGCGAGATCAGCGACGAGCAGTACACCGAGTTCTACCACCACGTCGCGCACGCCGCCGACGAGCCCTGGACCCGCCTGCACTTCAAGGCCGAGGGCACGATCGAGTACACCGGCCTGCTGTTCGTGCCGGGCACGCGGCCCTTCGACCTCTTCGATCCGGAGCGCAAGGCCCGGGTCAAGCTCTACGTCAAGCGCGTCTTCATCACCGACGACTGCGAGGCGCTGGTGCCGGCCTACCTGCGCTTCCTGCGCGGCATCGTCGATTCCGAGGACCTGCCGCTCAACATCAGCCGCGAGATGATCCAGAACCACCCCGTGCTGGCGAAGATCCGCCAGGCGCTGACCAAGCGGGTGATCGGCGAGCTGGAGCGCAAGGCCGAGAAGGAGCCGGAGACCTACGCCGGCTTCTGGGAGAACTTCGGCGCGGTGCTCAAGGAGGGGCTCTACGACGCCGACGGCCAGCGCGACTCGCTGCTCAAGCTGGCGCGCTTCCGCTCCACCACGCAGGACGGCTGGGCCTCTCTCGCCGACTACGTGTCCCGCATGAAGCCGGGCCAGAAGGCGATCTACACGATCGCCGGCGACGACCCCGAGAAGCTGAAGCGCAGCCCGCAGCTCGAGGGCTTCCGCGCCAAGGGCGTCGAGGTGCTGCTGCTGACCGACCCGGTCGACGAGTTCTGGCCGTCGAGCGTCATGCAGTTCGAGGAGCACCCCTTCCGCTCGGTGACCCGCGGCGGCGCCGAGCTCGACGAGATCGAGCAGGCCGCCGAGGACGGCGCCGAGGAGGAGAAGAAGGACAAGGCCGAGGACGAGGAGGCCGGTCCCGACACCGCGACGCTGCTCGCCTTCCTCAAGCAGTCGCTCGGCGACAAGGTCAAGGACGTGCGCCTGTCGCAGCGCCTGACCGAGAGCGCGGTCTGCCTGGTCGCCGAGGAGGGCGACATGGACCTGCACCTGGCCAAGCTGCTGAAGCAGCACCAGCAGCTCTCGGAGATCGCGCCGCGGGTCCTGGAGATCAACGCGAAGCACCCGCTGATCAGGCAGCTGACCGCGAAGCTCGGCGAAGGCAACGGCGCCGCCGACGCCCTCGAACCCTACGCCTTCCTGCTGCTCGACCAGGCGCGCATCCTGGAGGGCGAAGCGCCGCTCGATCCCGCCGCCTTCGCCCAGCGCATGAGCGAGCTGGCGACCCGTACGCTGGGGTAGCGGCGCCCGTCACACGGTGCTGCGGCGCCGGCGTCGCCGCGCCTGCACCAGCGCCGGTTCCGGCAGGCCTCTTGGCGCCCTCCTGCCCGGGCCGCAGGCGGTTGATGCCGCTGTGGCCGCCGCGTAGGGGCGTGCGCTTCCATCTTTGATGGCAGGGGATTGGGGCGTAAGCTCGTTCGCCGGGAAGGGGGACGGCGATGCGCTCGCCTCGTGGGTCTCGGCTCTTTCTGCTGCTCGGTCTGGTCGGCCTGCTTGCCGCCTGCGCGGCCCCGCCGGCGGCCGAGGAGATCGCGCTGCGTCAGCGCCTGCTGCGCATCGAGGGCGAGGGGCCGACGCCGGAGCTGGCGAAGTCCCTGGCCGGGCGGGAGGCGGGCCGCCACGCGCTCGTGCTGCTGCGCGCGCCCCCGGGCCGGGCCGATGCGGCGGCGCTCGGCGATGCCGGCGTCGTCCTGCTCTACCACGTCAAGGGCACGCTCTGGGTCGCGGCGCTCGCCGCCGACACCGACTTCGCCGACCCGGCCGTGCGGGCCCGGCTGCGCTGGGCCGGCGAGCTGCGGCCCGAGGACAGGCTCTCGCCGCAGCTCGCCCCCGAGCTTCTGCCGAAGTGGGCGAGGGACAAGGACGGCCGCCTGCTCGTCGCGGTCGAGGTCTATCCGGACGTGAATCGGGACGAGGCCGCGACATTGCTCGCCCGGCACGGCGAGCTGCTGGCGGCCTGGGACGTGCCGGCGGCCTGGACCCTGCGCACGACCGCTGACGGCGTGGCGGCGCTGGCCCGCGCCGACTTCGTGAAGAGCATCGAGCCGGCGCCGCCGCCGTTCCTGCCGCTTCTGCTGTTCGCGCGCCGCGACATCGGCGCCCATTCCGTCCAGCAGATCGACATCGGCCGGCCCGCGGCACGCTACGCCGGGTTCAGCGGCGCCGGCGTGCAGGCCGCGGTCTGGGACGACGGCATCGACCGCAACCATCCGGACCTGGGGCCGCGCCTGCTGATCGACGAGTTCGCGGGCGGCAGGCACGGCACCCGGGTCGCCGGCATCCTGGGCGGCAGCGGCGGCCGCAGCGAGGCCTGCGACGGCACGGCCTTCCGCTGGCGCGGGGTCGCGCCGGAGGTCGAACTGCTCTCCTATGTCGGCGGCCGCTTCCGGCCGCAGCCCGACCGCTACCAGGACGCGGTGGCGCGCGGCCTGGACGTCAGCAACCACTCCTACCTGATGAGCGCGAACGGCCTCTACGACCTGATGGCCCGCCGGGTCGACGCGCTGGTCGAGGCATCCCAGCTGACCGGCGCGCTCGGGCCGCGGCCGGGCCGGCCGATGGTCTGGGCGGCCGGCAACAACGGCTTCCGCTCGGAGTACAGCCAGGTCGAGGGCTACTTCTCCGCCGAGGCCCCGGCGAAGAACGCGATCGCGGTCGGCGCCCGCTACAGCAGCATCCTGCCGGGCGCGGAGCCGCTGCTGACCGACAGCTCGCTGGGCCCGACGCTCGACGGCCGGCTGAAGCCCGAGCTGGTCGCGCCGGGCGCCCTGATCACCACGACCCAGCTCGGCAGCAGCTGCTACACCCCCTTCGGCGTCGCCGGCACCTCCTTCAGCGCGCCGATGGTGACCGGGACCCTCGCGCTCGTGCTGCAGGCCTACGCCGAGACCTTCCGGCTGGATCTCGACCGCCTGCCGCCTCCGCCGGCGCTGCTCAAGGCGGTGCTGGTGCAGAGCGCCGCCGACATGGTGCGCGACCCGGCGCTGACCTATTCGCCGGCCTTTCCCAATCCGGACACCGGGGCGTTCGTCGACTACCACGCCGGTCCGGACTGGGCGACGGGCTACGGGACCTTGGACGCCGCGGCCGCCGTCGCCCTGGTGCGCAGCCGCTTCATCCAGGTCGGACGCCTGGACGAGCGCGCCGAGGTCCGGGAGTACCGGCTGGTCGTGCCGGCCGGTCTGCCGAGGCTCAAGGTCACCCTGGCCTGGGACGACCCGCCCTTCGAGGCGGTCGAGGCGCCGCAGACCGATCCGCGCCTGGTCAACGACCTGGAACTGCGGCTGGTCGGGCCGGACGACCGCCTGCACCGGCCGCTGGTCCTGCCGCCGCTGACGCCGGCGGCGCAGCTCGGCGAACCTGACCCGATCCTGCCGGACGACATCCGGCCGGCGGCGCCCGGCGAGGACCACCGCAACAACCTGGAACAGGTCGTCGTCGAGGCACCGGCCGCCGGCAACTGGCGGATCCGCGTCTTCCTGGCTCCGGAGTCGCCGGGATTGCTGCTCGAGGGGCAGGCCTTCGGCCTGGCCGCCAGCCGCCCGATCCTGCCCTGAGCGCCCGGCGGCGCGCCCGCCGCAGTGGGAGCGGCGACGCCAGCTCCGGCTCCCGCCGGCCCCTCGGGCGGTGGGGCGCGGGGTCAGCCGAGACCGGCGAGCGCCTCGACGAAGCCCGAGAGGCGTCCCGGCTCCGGGAGCTCGGCGCGCTGCAGGGCCGCTCGCGCCATTGCCAGGTCGAGGTCCCGGTAGGCCAACGCAGCGGCCAGCGCCGGACTGGACCGGAGCTCCCGGCGCAGGGCCTCGCGCTCGGCTTCCGAGGTCCGAGCCGCCTCCAGGCGGGCGAGGAATGCCGGCCGCTCGGAAGCCGCCAGCGCGTTGACGTGGGCGGCCAACGGCAGGGTGCGCTTGCCCTGTTTCAGGTCGCGTCCGTCGGGGCGCAGCAGGTCGGCGAGGTCGCCCGTCAGGGTCAGGGCGCCGCCGAGATGGCGGGCGTAGGCGGCGAGCTGCCGCACCGTCTCCGGCCCGGCGCCCGCCAGCAGGGCCGCCATCTCGGCGTAGCCGGACGCCTGGTCCGGGCCGCGCGCGCTCAGCACGCGGCGGGCGGTCGCCATCTCCCAGGAAGCCGGCCCCGGCGCGGCCAGGTCCTCCCGCTGGCCGTCCGCCATGCGCAGCAGCGAGCGCCGATGCACGGCGCCCAGCGCCGCCAGCAGGGCCGGATCGCCGGTCGTCCGCGCCAGCGCCTCGGGGACCAGCACCGAGAGGATCAGCACCCCGGTCAGCTCGAGCTCCGCCGGCCGCCGCTCGCCCCAGTGCGCCGGCCAGTCGCCGTCGGCCAGATCGTCGAGGACGTCGAGCGCCAGGAAGCAGAGCGCCGAGGCGGCCGGCAGGGCGATCGGCACCGGCCGCTGCGGCGCCACCGCCGCGAAGACGGCGACCGGCAGCGTGACGAAGGGCGAGAAGCCGAGCACGGCCCGCGTCTGCGATTCCTTGGCCGCCAGCTCGGCGCAGGCCAGCCGCAGCAGGTCGCGCTGGCCTTCGCTGCGGGCCAGCGCGTCGGTGAGGCCGTCGATCCAGGCCGTCAGCGCTTCGGCGAATCGCGACTCCTCGGGCTGCGCGGCGGCGGAGGCCGGAGCGGGCGGGGCCGTCGTCACAGCCCGGCCGCCGGTTGCCTGCCGGACTCCCGCCAGGCCAGCTTCAGGCTGCGGGACAGGAAGGCGCTGCTGCTCGCGTACCAGAGCAGGGCGATGGCCAGCGCGCCGAGCTCGGCCAGCAGGGCCGGGCCGGCGTCGCCGAGCCAGCTGGCGAGCAGCGGGCGATAGAGGAAGTACAGTACGACGCCCATCGCCGAGACGTAGACCAGGCTCAGGACGCTGTAGGCGATCTCGACCGGGTGCCGCCGGGCGATCCCCAGCTCGCCGGAGCGGACCAGCTCGAGGAAGCGGCGGAACGACTTGGTCCGCAGGTTCGGGCGGTCCAGCCAGTCGGACAGCAGGTAGTAGCCGTCCAGGTCGAACACGGGGTTCAGGTTGACCAGGACGACCTGCCAGGAGACGACGGCGAACAGCCACAGCACCGCAGCCGCCTCCGGATCGTCGACGATCAGCAGGGCGAGCCCGGCGAGACCGGCCAGGACCATGTTCACCACCATGCCGGAGGCGTCGACGACGAGCCGGGGCAGGCGCCCCTCCAGCCACATGTCGCTGGTGTTGACGTAGGCGAAGAGCACCGGGCCCTGGCAGCCGAGGCCGGCGCCGAGCACCTCGCGCCGGTAGTGCTTGACCGAGAGCCCGTGGCCGAGCTCGTGCAGGGCGACGCTGGCGTAGACCAGCGGCACCACCAACCACAGCCAGCCCTCGCTCCAGCCGCGCTCCATTGCCGCCCGCGCCTCCGGGCCGGTGACGACGACGGCCGCCGTGCCGCAGAGCACGATCGCGGCGAGGACGGCGAGGCCGGCCGCGCGATAGGCGAGATGCCCGCCGCGATCGTAGAGGCTCCCGATCAGCCGATCGCCGGAGCCGAGATCCCAGTGCCAGACGAAGAGGCGCCGCAAAACGGCGCCGATCCGGCGGAGCGCGCTGTCGCCGCCCCGGCCGCCGCCGCGGCCGCCCAGCCGCTCCGCCACGTCGCGGGTCACGCTCTGGACCTCGACGAAGCCGGCGGCGGTCAGGGCGGCGACGGTGTCGGCGACCAGCTGCGGCGCGAAGGTCCTGGTCGCCAGCATGTGGGCGATCGCGATCTCCCGGAGCGTCGCCTCGCCGTCGAGGCTCTGCCAGATCCGCCAGCCGCTCTCGGACAGCTGGAAGAAGGCGCCGGTATCCTTCCGCTTCAGGATGTGCAGGGTGTCGCCCTCCACGGTCCGGCGCTCGTGCGCCTCCACGTTCGGCGCCTGCCGCGGCCGCTCGCGCAGGCGCAGCAGCTGGATCGCCTGCAGGCCGATCCGCCGGTCGCGCTCGAACAGCTCGAGCAGCGCGTCGCGGTCGATCCTGAAGGCGTGGCCGTCCGTCAGCGCGCGGAGGCTGGCGTTGCGCAGCGCGCCGGTCAGGATCGCCGCCTCGCCGAGCATCGCGCCGACGCCGAGCGTGGCGAGCCGGCGCTCCTCGGCGCCGTCGCGCCGCACCACCTCGACCTCTCCCTCGGCGATCAGCAGCGCGAAGTCGCCGGCGTCGCCCTGCCGGATCAAGGTCTCGCCGGCCTTGAAGTCGCTTCGGGTCATGCGCGCCGCCAGCGCCTCGAGCATCGCCGGCTCCAGCGCGCCGAACGGGCTGGCCAGGCGCAGGAAGCGGAAGCGCAGGATGGCCTCGCGCAGCCGGAGCACCGACTCGCGCAATCCGCCTTCGGCCTGGAGCGCCTCGGCGAAGGCCGCTTTCGGCAGGCTGAGAACCCGCACCGGGCCGCTCGCGGTGACGGTCGCGTTGCGCCGGCCGTCCGGCTCGAGCAGGGCCATCTCGCCGAACAGCTCGCCCGGCCCCAGCGATCTCATGAAGACCGACCGCCTGCCGTCGGCGGAATGGACATCGACGCTGCCCGAGGCGACCAGGAACAGCCGGTCCCCGGCGTCGCCCTCGCGGACGATCACCTCGCCGGGGCCATAGCGTTCCTCCGCGAAATGTCCCGCGAGCGACTCGAGCACCGGCCGAGACAGCGTCGCGAAGGCCGGGTGGGAGGCGAGGACGCCGGTCCGGTCGACGGCCGATGGAAGCGGCGCGGACACGGTCAGGGATCGTGGCTCGGGTGGTTCATCCGGCCCCGACGGGGCTGGGTCGACCGGCTTGGCCGCCGCCGACGAGGTGCATCCAGGCGGGCCGGGTCATCCGCGGCCCCGGCCGTCGTCAGCATCGTCCCGGCCAGGCGGCGCTGCGCTCCCGGTCCGCTCAGTCCCACGGCGTGCCGATCGGATCAGACCAGCCCGCCGACATCCGCGCCGAAAGCTGCTCATCCGTCTGCGAGAAGTCGACCGACTTCAGCAGGGCCCGTTCCTCGTCGTCCAGCTTGAAGCCGGCGTTGCGGATGGCGCGCTCGGGATCGGCCCTGACGCCGGCCCGGAAGGTCTCGTCGGAGACGTACCTGTCGACGATCTCTTTCACGATTTGTTCTCTCACCCCCGTTTCTCCCTCGTCAGGCAAGCCGGGACTGTCCGGATGACGCTTAGACCGTCACCGCCCGGTCCTGCCCCGTCTTCCGCCGATCGAACGCCTCCCGAGCCCGGACCGGCCCTCGTCCCGTCGAGCGTACAGGCCGTCGCCCCGGGGACTCAGGCGGAGCCGATCATACCCCGACCTGTCCGGACCCGCCATAATCCACGCCCGACGCGGACATCCGCTCCGAGAGCTGCTCGTCCGCCTGCGAGAAGTCGATCGACTTCAGCAACGCCCGTTCCTCGTCGTCCAGCTCGAAGCCGGCGTTGCGGATGGCGGCCTCCGGATCGGCCCGGATCTCCGCCCTGAACTTCTCGTCGGAGACATATCTGTCGACGATCTTCTTCACGTTCTCTTCGTTCATGCCCGTTCCTCCGCTCGTCAGGCGTTCGGGCAGGGGCCCGGCCGGCGCGTCGACCGAGAGCGCCGGCTCCGTCCCCCCCCCCTCGCGCCGATGGCACGCCTGGCGATCGCGGGCGCGCGCCCGGGTTGGACGCCGGTCGGGCCCGGGTCTGGGCAGGGTACTGGCCATCGCGCGGCTGCGCCAGCCGACGCGGGCGCGACGCTCGAGGGGCGGCAAGCTAGATCAGCGCCGGCTCCGGCAGGCCTCTGGCGCGGCAGGCGGCGGTCAGGGTGTTGGCGAGCAGGCAGGCGATGGTCATCGGGCCGACGCCGCCGGGCACCGGGGTGATCGCGCCGGCGACCTCGGCGGCCTCGGCGAAGGCGACGTCGCCGACCAGCCGGCCCTTGGCGCCCTCCTGCTCGGGCGGCAGGCGGTTGATGCCGACGTCGATCACCGTGGCGCCCGGCCTGATCCAGTCGCCGCGCACCATCTCCGGCCGGCCGACCGCGGCGACCAGGATGTCGGCGCGCCGGCAGACGCCGGGCAGGTCGCGGGTCCGCGAGTGCGCGACCGTGACGGTGCAGCTCTCGCCGAGCAGCAGCTGGGCCATCGGCTTGCCGACGATGTTGGAGCGGCCGACGACCACGGCCTCCAGGCCGGTCAGGTCGCCCAGCGTGTCGCGCAGCAGCAGCAGGCAGCCGAGCGGCGTGCAGGGCACCAGCGCCGGCTGGCCGGTCGCCAGGCGCCCGGCGTTGATGACGTGGAAGCCGTCGACGTCCTTGGCCGGGTCGATGGCGGCGAGCACGGCGGCGCTGTCGATCTGGCCGGGCAGCGGCAGCTGCACCAGGATGCCGTGGACCGCCGGGTCGGCGTTGAGCTCGGCGACCAGCTTCAGCAGCGTCTCCTGCGAGGTCGAGGCCTCCAGCCGGTGCTCGAAGGAAGCCATGCCGGCCTCCAGCGTCTGCTTGCCCTTGGAGCGCACGTAGACCTGGCTGGCCGGATCCTCGCCGACCAGCACGACGGCCAGGCCCGGGGTCATGCCGTGCTCGGCCTTGAGGCGCGCCACGGCCTCGCCGATGCGGCCGCGCAGCGCCGCCGCGAAGCCCTTGCCGTCGATGATCCGGGCCCCGCCGGTGGCGGCCTGCGCGGTCGTGGTCTCGCTCATGCGGTCGTCTCCCTTGCTGTGCGCCGCCGTCTTAGGCGGCCCGGGGGCGGGCGGCCAGCCGGAATCCGCCTTCCGCTTGCCCGTCCCCGACCCTTCGCCGCCGACCCTTCGCCGCCGAGCCTTCCGCCGCCGAGCCTTCCGGCGACGGCGTCAGCCGGGCGCGGCAAGCAGCGCCTCGAGGCGCGCCGCCAGCGCGGCCGGATCGCCCTGGAGGCGAAGGGTCTTGTCGCGCGCCGTCTCGCCACGCAGCAGGACGACGTCGCCCCTCGCGAGGCCCAGCGCCTTGGCGAGCAGCGCGGCCACGGCGGCGTTGGCCTTGCCGTCCTCGGGCGGGGCGGTGACCTTTACCTTCAGGCGCACGCGGCCGTCGTCGCGCGTCTCCAGCCCGGCGAGCCCGGCCTTGCGGGCGCCCGGCTGGACGCGCAGCTCGAGCAGCAGGGCGCCGCCGGACTCGCGCCAGGCGGTCGCTGCTGCGCCCGGCCCGGCGCCGCTCAATAGAGCAGGGCCGGGGCGATGTCCTGGAGCAGCAGGTTCTGCAGGAAGATCAGCAGCAGGATCAGCACCATCGGCGAGAGGTCGATGCCGCCGAGCGTCGGCAGGATCTTGCGGATCGGCCTGAGCGCCGGCTCGGTGATCCGGTAGAGGAAGTCGCCGACCATGTAGACGAAGCGGTTCGAGGTGTTGATCACGTTGAACGCGACCAGCCAGCTCAGGATCGCCGAGGCGATCAGGAGCCAGATGTAGATGGAGATCACGGTGCTGATCAGGGTGATGAGGGCATACATGCGCTCGGCCGCTCCCGGGTCGCGTTCGGCTGCAGGGCCTCTCCTATAGCGGTCCGGCGCGGCCCGCCGCAAGGCTTGGCGCTGGGCTGCGGAGCCGCTTGACACGACCCGGCCGCCTCACCATTATCCGCGCTCTCGCGCCCAGGCGGCCTCGCGGTCGCCCGGACGCCTGTCCCAACAAAGATCCCGCGTGGGGCCGTAGCTCAGTTGGGAGAGCGCAGCAATCGCACTGCTGAGGTCAGGGGTTCGACTCCCCTCGGCTCCACCATTTCCTTCCCGATCCGCAGACCGCTCGGACCGCAGACCGTTCAGACCGCAGACCGCCCGGCGCCCGCGCTTCAGTCCGCCGCCGGAGGCCGCGTCCGGGTCCGCTCGCGGATATTGAAACGGTCCGAACCCGTGAAGAGATGGCAGGCGACCGCCTCGAGGGTCCGCCCGTCCAGGGCGTGAACGAGCGCTCCCGGTTCCAGATCGGCGATCACGATCAGCTGGCCCGGATCGATGCCGATGCCTTCGTCCTTGCCGTGGCGGGCCCAGCGCAGCGCGAGGAGGGACTGCGTGCGGTTCAGGCAGGCCAGTTCGCCGACGCTCCCCGCGATGCCGGGCAGGCGCCGGGGCAGGTCGAGTGGAGCCAGCTCGAGCGGCGGTTGCGGGCCGAGCCGGACCCGCATGACCGGCGCTCGGCTGGCCGCCTCCAGCAGGCGCAGCACCGTGCCGTCGGGCCAGGGCCGCCCGTCGAAGCGCTCGCCCGGCTCGAGCGGCGCGGGCGGTGCGTCCGCGCCCTCGACCTCGACCAGCAGGAGCAGCGCCGTCCGGTTGACCAGGCCGCAGCCGCTCGCGAGACCCGTATCGTCCGTCATTGCCGGTGCTCCTCGCTGCCGCTCGCTCCGGCACCGGTCCCGCCGTCGGACCGCAGCGGCTCAGCGGGCGGTCCGCTCGATCGTCGTCGCGAACTCCAGCGCGGTGATCGGCGGGAACCAGGTCGGGTCGTCGAACGAGTGCTCGAGCCGCAGGGTCCAGGACCCATAGAGGCTCGGCAGGTAGGGCGTCAGCACCAGGGCGCGGCTGTCGAGCAGCGTCCTGATCATCGAGCTGGCGTTCTGCGTGTCCGAGAAGGGCTTGATCTCGACGCCGTCGCCGCCCGGCCCGGGCCAGTGGCAGCGGAAGCCCCAGGACACCGGGTCGTCGTCCGGCCCCTTCTGGAAATAGAAGTAGGCGCCGCGCGGATGCTCGGGGCTGCGGCCGTGGATCACCGATTCGCCGGAGTGCACGAAGCGCAGGGTGAAGTCGAAGGGCAGGCGGTCGCCCTCGGCGGCGAGCGCGAGGCGGGTCAGCGCGACGGTCCGGATCCGGGCGTCGAAGGAGCTGGTGTCGGGCAGCAGCCGCAGGTCGCGGATCGGGTGCAGGGTGACGGCGCGGTCGTGGCGCAGCGCCGACAGCCAGGCCCGCGCGTTGCGCTCGCGCCGGTCGCGGTCCGGCACGCCGGTCGGCCGGAATCCGCCCGGCGGCGCCGCCAGGCTGGTGCGCACCGTCTCCTCGCGCGGCGTGTCCCAGTGCTGCTGGGACTGCAGCAGCGACACCCCCATGGTCGAGAAGGCGTCCTTCAGGACCATCTCCTCGATCTCGGCGTAGCTCTGCCGCGGGATGCTCGCCAGGGTCAGGGGATTGCCCTCGGAATCCTTGCGGGGCTGGCCCTGGTCGTCGATCAGCAGCTTGCCGGCCAGGCGCTCGACGATCGCGTCGAGGTCGCCGAGGTTCGCCTGCACGTCGACCAGGAACTCGTACCGGAAGGCCATGATGAAGTGGTAGAGCGACCAGCGCAGCAGGTCGCGGGCGCGCTGCGCCATGCCCTCCAGGTGGCGCTTGGTGCCGACGTCCTGGGCCAGCGCCAGCAGGCCGCTGCGCGCCGCCGCGTCGTCGAGCGCGCCCAGGGCCTCGGCGATGCCGGCGAGGTGCAGCGACAGCGACTGCTGCGCCTGGTTGAGCGTATTGACGGCATTGGCCTGGGTCCGCTCCAGCTCCGCCGAGTCGCGCAGCAGGGCGCGGAAGGCGTCGCGCCGCTCGTCGGGCAGGCCGTCGTCCTTCTCGGGATCCAGCATCTCGGCGACCATCGCCTGCACGTCCGGATCGTCCATGGCGACCGGCGACGCCAGGGCCGAGATGCCCTCGCCGATCTTGCCGATGCCGCTGCCGACGCCCTTCAGGCGCTCGATCGTGCGCTTGGTCTGCTCGCGCGCGCTGCGGCTGTCCTCGTCGTCGCGGCTCTGCCGCGTCGTCAGCTCGCGCAGCCGCTTCTCGAAGCCGGCCAGCTCGGCCTCGCGCGCCCGCAGGCGCTGCTTGTGCCGGGCCAGCCGCTTCGCTTCCGCGGCCTGCTTGTCCCGGTCGAGGCCGGCCGCTTCGCCTTCGAGCGCGGCGATCTCGTCCAGCAGCCAGGCGCGCTCCTCGATCAGGTCCAGCGCGCGCTCCGCGCCGAGCTGCCCGGTCAGGCGGTTCATCTCCTCCTCGAGGCGCTGCTGCTCCGGCGTCGGCTCGCCGCCGACCGCGTCGATCTCCCGCTGCAGCCGGTCCCGTTCCTCCTGCAGCTCGGCCAGCCGTGCGGAGAGGCTGTTCCGGTAGTCGTCCTCCAGCGCCTCGGCTGCGGCGCGCTGCTGCTTGCCCAGCCGGTCGATGGCGCCGGCGGCGCGGGCGACCTCGTCCTCGAGGCGCCGTGTCTCGGCCTTGCCGTCGGTCGGCGGCGAGACGTCGCGCGCGATCAGGTCCTTGTGGTCCCTGAGGAAGCCGTCGACGGTCTTGCCGAGCCCGCCGAGCATCGGCGCCCACTGCTCGGCCGGATTCTTGGCGTTCCAGTCGAATTCGCCGGCGGCCGCCACGACGTCGCCGCCCAGGCCGAGGTAGGGCTGACCGACCGGCACCACCTTCATGGCGCCGCCGATCAGCTTCATCGCCCCGGCGAAGAGGCGCTGCGCCTGGACCTTGTCCTTCGCCTCGCTGGTCGCCCAGTTCTCGAGGACGCCGATCTCGCGCTGGATCCGCGCGGCCTCCTGCCTGACCTTCTCCAGCTCGTCGCGGCCCTGCTGCAGGGCCCGGGCGGAGCTCTCGACCTCCTGCTGGTGCAGCGCCAGCTCGCGGCGCAGCTGGGTCCGCAGCTCGGCCATCTGTCGGCTGGTCAGCGCGCGCCGCTCGAAGTCGGCCAGCATGCCGCGCGCGAACCGCAGCAGCTCGCCCGAGGTCTTGCGCAGCTCCTGGTAGACGGTGAAGTTCGTCGAGGCCTGCAGGCGCGGCACCCAGCCCGGCGGGTTGCCGAAGAAGTCGAGGTTGGCCATCAGGTTGCGGCGCATCCCGGCGATCGGGATCCGTCGGGCCGCGAGTTCGGCCGCCATCTCCGCGGCCGGCCCGGGGTTTGCCTCGGCGGCCAGGACCAGCTCGGCGACATAAGGGTCGAGCAGCCGGCGGGCGAGCTCGCGGTGGTCGGCGCGGAAGGCGTCGCCGGCGCAGGCGATCAGCGCGTCGACCGCGATCGGATGGGCCCAGGCCGCGGCCTGGCCCCAGGCCAGCCGCGCCGCGCGGCCGTCGGGCGCGACCGCGCTCTCCAGTCCGGCGATCGCCTCGATCCGGCCCGGCGCGCCGGGCTCGCCCGCGCTGCCCTCGGCGCCGGCGCCCTTGCGGCCGCTCACGTCCTCGACGTCGAGGCCGGGCTGCAGCGAGGATTCGAAGGGGAAGGTGCGCTTGACCACGAACATGTCGACCCGATAGGCGGGCCAGGGGGTGCCGGGCCGGAGGCCCTCGACGGCCTCGGTCTTCGCGCCCGGCTTGCCGGGGCCGAGCTCGGCGAGCGCCTCGAGGAACGCCGCGGGCAGGCCCGACACCAGGCTGCCGCCCGCGCCGCCGTCGCCCGGCCGGCCGCCCGGGTAGGCGTCCTGGCCGTCGCCGGGCCGCGAGTTGGCGCCCGGCTTCCGGGCGCGTCCGCGCGCCTTCTTGTGGGCCGCGTCGCCGACCTCGACCTGGAAGTGCTCGTGGTCGCCCCACTCCTGGGCCGGAAAGTGCAGGACGTTCAGGTCGGTGCTGGTCACCGCCATGTCGTGGGCGAACAGCCTGAGGTGGGTCACGCGCGCCGCTTCGATCAGCCTCGAGCCGTGCTCCTGGGCCAGGGCCTCGTTTCCCTTGTGCGGGAACAGCCGCAGCCGGCCGTCGCTCGCGTCGTGGATCACATGGCCCGGCCCGCTGGCGCCGCCGGGCCAGCGCCAGTTCTGGGTCTGCCTGGCGAGCGGCATGACCTGGCCGAGCCGGGTCTCGATCTCGTCCGCGTGGACCGCCGGCAGGTCCTTGCCGTCCTTCGGCTGGTCGGCATGGTTCTGGCGGTACGGCTTGTGTCCGCCGGGCTCCGCGGCCTGGCCGTCGGCGCCGCGCGCGACCAGGCGCTTCCTGCCGCCGTCGTCCTCCGGCAGCAGCAGCTCGCGGACGTTGAGGACCAGCCGTCCGGCCGGCTGGCCGTGCGCGCCGTCGGCGCCGCGGAAGACCGGGTTGCCGTCGGCGTCGGCGGGGTAGGGGGTGGCGCCCTCGGCCGGCGCGGTCTTCGGGGAATCGGCCCGGCCGGTGAAGGCGATCGGCGTCAGGTCGAGCGCGCCGTCGTCGCGAAACTCCAGGCGGCGCGCCCAGATCGTCACGTCGGCACCGGGAAAGCGCACGGGCGATCCGATCACCACGTGGTCGGCGAAGATCTCGACCGTCTCGCGGTCGCTGCGGTCCTCGCCCTGCAGCGCCATGAGGTCCGGGTCGTCCTGGAAGCGGTCCCAGATCAGCCGGACGCCGGCGACACGCAGCGCCTTGGTGACCACGTTGCGCCGGCCGTTGAAGGTGCGCCGGGTGCCGCGCACCAGCTCGCTGACCGCGAGGTAGCGCGCCGAGGCCGGCTTCGGCGCCTCGCCGGGCTCGCCGACCGCGACCAGAGCCGGGAAGCCGGGCACCAGCGGCGGCAGCGGCCGGGACGGGTCGCCGAGCCGCGCCAGGCGCTGCCGCCGGAAGCCCTCGTCGATCTCGAAGCGCTGCTGCGGGGCCTGCCGCAGCACCATGGCGCCCAGCAGCTCGCCGGTGAAGCAGGCGGTCGCGGCGATCACGTGGCCGGCGCCGGCGTCCGCAATCACGCTCTGCTCTCCGGGGGCGAGCACCGCGGCCGGGACCTCGCGGCCGGGCCAGTCGACGCGCAGGTAGACGTCGGTCCGGTTCACGCAGGTGACCTCGCCCTGCCCGGATCCGACGTCGACGAGCCGGGCGGGCAGGGTCTCCAGGCGCAGCACCATCGCGTCGGCGTGCGGGTCGAGGTGCAGCGTGCGGATCGACCCGCCGCTCTCGGCCTCCGTGATGCGCAGCTCGGTGCCGGGCGCCCAGTCGGCTGCCCCGTCGGCTGCCCCGTCGGCCGCCCCGAGCTCCCCGAAAGGCCCGAGAGGCAGGGCTTCGCCGCTGGAGCCGGAGGCCGCGACCAGCAGACGAAGCGGGGTCGCATTGATGAGTCGCGATGCGCGGAACGTCGTCATGGCTGCCCCCTCCAGATGCGCCTGCAGCGGACGGCGGTCTGCGAGAGTCACCGCATCGCCCGCGTCGGCCGGCGCGCCGGCCGGTCCGGCTCGATCCCCGGGAGGCGGTACTGCCCCACCGAATGCTATGGTAAGTTGTGTGCGGCACCCCGACAAGTTGAGTTTCGGCGCGCCGCCCGCCCCGGGAACTTCCGCGCCGGCCGTCCGTTGCCTCTGCGTCTGTCTCGGGCGGGGGGCGTCTGCGAGATCGAAGGATCCCACACCCATGACCCGCACGCTTCTGCTGGGCGCGAGCGCCGCGCTGGCCCTGAGCCTCGGCGCCACGGCCGCGCTCGCGGCTTCCGAGAGCACGACCTCCGAGGCCACCGCCATCAACGAGACCGCCGCGAATGACCCGGGCCGCATCGAGTCGGCCTGCCTGGACCGCCTGGACGAGGCGGAGCGCTCGATGAACGACGCCGGGCAGGTGGTCGGCGGGCGCGAGCTGCGCACCCTGCGCGACGCCGCGATGATCTTCGCCCGGGCCGACCTCGAGGAGGCCTGCGAGGAGGTCGTCGAGGGCATCGAGGAATACGGCGAGGCGCGCGCCGAGGCCGCCCGCACGGGCTCGATGAGCGACGAGGAGCGCGCCGCCTACGCCGAGCGCGTCCAGCAGGCCGCGCCGCTGTCCGAGGCGCGCGGCGGCCACCGCGCCGGCAACCTGATCGGCGACGAGATCGTCAGCCTGAGCGGCGAGCGCATCGGCGACGTCGACGACGTCATGATCGCCGCCGAGGGCGAGGCCCGCTACGTCCTGGTCGGCACCGGCGGCCTGTTCGGCATCGGCGAGGACTACGTCCCGGTCGAGATCAGCCGCCTGCGCGTCATCGACGAGGACACCCTGGCGCTGCCGGTCGAGGCCGAGGTGTTCGAGGGGGCGCCGCGCGTCGAGGCCGACGACATCGAGCAGCAGCTCGAGTCCTGGGGCCACGACGTCGAGACCTGGTGGACCGAGCAGGTGGCCCAGTCGGCCTCGGCTCAGTAGCCGCCGGCCGCGCGGCGCCGGTCGGGACTCGAGCCGGCCAAGGGAACGACGGCCGGCCCGTGGCATTGCAGAGAGACCTACCCGAGCAAGGCCCTGGCCCTGCTTGCCTCCTGGCCGCCTCTCCGGAGGCGGCCTTTTTCTTGCCCGGCCGGGGACCGGAAGGGCTCGGCGGGAAAGGGCGCGCCCTCGTCGCCCCCCACTCGTCGCCCCCTCATTCGGCGCCCCCTCACTCGGTGCGGAGCAGCCAGCGCCAGACGCCGAAGAGGTTGATCGCCGTCAGCACGGCGTTCTGCCAGAGCAGGGCATACTCGTCCTGCAGCAGGCCCGCGGCGACCCAGGCCAGGGACGAACAGGTGAAGATGACGAAGCCGACGCCGGTCAGCGTCGGGCGCAGGCGCAGCGCGACGATGATCGCCGCCAGCGTCGCGGTGCCGCTGGCGAACCAGCGCAGCAGCTCGATCGGATCCATGGGGACGCGCACCTGCCTTTCTGGAGAGGCCGCGGGAGCGCGGCGACGGCAGCGCTAACGGCGCCTCGCGCCGCGGGGTTCCCGAGGCGCTGGCCCCACACGGCGTCTCGCTCCGTGCCGGCAGCGCGCCGGGCCGGGCCGAGAACCAATGCGCGCCGGCGGCGTTCAACGGCCGATGCGGGCCGCGGTCCGTTCCGGCCCGCCGCTTCGAACGGAAAGGCAGAAAGGAATGCCGATGACGATCTACGAGCGCCTCAAGCAGGAGCACGACGAGGCCCGCGCGCTGTTCGAGAAGCTGACCGGCGAGCGCGACGCCGGCGGCGAGAGCCGCGAAGCCCTGTTCGAGCAGCTCAAGCTCGACCTCTGGGTCCACCACAAGCTCGAGGAGGCGGTGTTCTACTCGCAGCTGGTCGCGCACCGCGAAACCAAGGGCGAGGCCTTCGAGGCGATCAACGAGCACCACATCGCCAACGGCCTGCTCGAGGAGCTCGACTCCATGCCGAAGAGCTCGACCGCCTGGCAGGCCAAGCTCGGCACCCTGAAGGAGCTGGTCGAGCACCACATGGAGGAAGAGGAGGAGGAGACCTTCGAGGAGGCGCGCGGCGTGCTGAGCGACGCCCAGGCCGAGGAGATCGGCAAGGCCATGCAGGACCGCAAGAAGGTCGTGCTGGCTGCCCTGCAGCCGATCGAGCTGAAGGCCTCCTGAGACTGCCTCCCCGACGCGGGAGTCCGGCGGCGGCCAGCCGTCGCCGGACGACGCGCGGGAACCTCAGAGACCGGGCGCCTCAGAAACCGGGCGCCTTCGATGCCGGACGCCGCGCGGCGAGCCGGCGGTGCGTCTCTCGATGGAGGGAAGGGGGGTGCTGGCCGGACGGGCGGCCCCGCCACCGTTCGGGGGATCGGGGGGACATGAGGACCGGTGGCGAGGTGCCGCGCCCGTCCAGCACTGTCCCCTAAACGCCGGGACCGGCGAAGGGTTCGCCGCCGTGGCACGGAATTGTCGAAAAGGCCGGGACGTCGGCATCGCAGGCGTCTCTCGGAGCCGGCAGGCGGCCGGCTGCGGGTGCGCGCCGGCTCTCGGAGCTTCCGGCCGGCCGCTCGCCCCGGGGTCGCTCGCCGGGCCCCAATCCGGCAATCCGTCGGCGTCCGCTCGCCGGCGCGACGGATTTGCGCGAAACCGGGACGGCGGCTGAAACGTTGACGAACCGTAAACATGCTTCCGGGGGCCGAACACGGTTCTCGGGGCCGGCCGAAGAGGCCGGCCGGCGGGGCCGCCGGATGCAAACGACAGGTAGTGAGGTGTGTGGATGCGGATCGCCGGGCCGGCAGTAGACACAGGTTAGCGACGGAGGCGCCGGAAGGGTCTAGCGTCAGGCGCTATGCCTGGATCGGCAAGCGGCCCTGTCCGCCGTGCTGTGCAGACAAGCGGCAGGGCAGGGCATTCGGTGCCGCGTCGCGACATCCTGGAACACAACCGTTGCGGGTTTTCCCCGGCCGCGGTGCAGAGTGATCGACGCGAACGCGTCCAAGCGGCGTTCCGCGAGAAAGAGATGGGAATGAACCAGCAGACCAGGGCCGCGCTCTCCGAACTTCTTCCGCGGCTGCGCGCCTACGCTCAGGTGCTGACCAAGAACAGCCACGACGCCGACGACCTGGTGCAGACCGCCGTCGAGCGCGCCTTGAGTCGCCTGCATCTCTTCGAGGAGGGCACCAACTTCAAGGCCTGGATGTTCACCATCCTGCGCAACTGCTACTTCACCGAGATGCGCAAGCGCTCGCGCCGGCCGGAGACGGTCGACGCCGAGGACCACCAGGGGGCGCTGTCGATCCGCGCGGAGCAGCAGACCGGCCTGGAGGTGCGGGACTTCTCGCGCGCCTTCTCGCAGCTGTCCGAGATGGACCGCACGGTGCTGATCCTGATCGGCGCCGAGGGCATGAGCTACCAGGAGGCCGCCGACGTGCTCGGCACGCCGATCGGCACGGTCCGCTCGCGCCTGTCGCGGGCACGGGTCCGGCTCAAGGAGTTCATCGAGGGCGCCGAGACTCCCGAGAACGAGAAGACCGACGCGGCCGCGGCGGGGCCGGTGGCCGCCCCGGCCGACGCCCGCGCCACCGCCCCGGCCGACGCCCCGGCCGATGCCGAGGCCGCCGGCCGCGACGAGGCGGCGCGCGGCGAGGAGCGCCTTCGGAGTGCTGGCCGTCTGCGCGCCTGAGGCCGGTCGCCGGTGCGCGCCGGCGGCGCTGCGGCCCGGCCGGCCGCGCGGCCCGCGCCTCTGCCGCGCGGCGTTCGCCGGCCTGCGGCCAAGCGTCGCCGGCCGCGTGGTCTCGCGGCCCCGCATCGTCTCTTCACCTGAAGTCCGGAACGTCCTATACCGCGACAGCGAAAACGAACTGGCCACGGCAGGACGATGCCCAAGGGCGTCCAGGTGGATCTCACGGGGACCATGACAGCTGTCTTGTACCGGAAGCTGGCCGGTTTCTATGCCGTGTCGGAGCGCATCGAGACTGCCTTCGACGAGATCTGCACGCGCGAGGTCTCCTTCGGCCGGCACCACACGATCATCGAGACGGGCCAGCGCTACGACGCGATCTACCTGCTCGCCGAGGGCTGGGTGACCCGCTACAAGCTGCTGCCCAACGGCGAGCGCCAGGTCATCAACTTCGCGCTGCCGGGCGACTTCCTCTGCTTCAACGCCACGCTGTTCAACCGGGCCGACCATTTCCTGACGACCAAGACCCGGGTGCGCGCCTACCAGATCGAGCGGCAGCCCTTCGGCAAGCTGCTGGCCCTGGATCCGGCGCTCGCCGTGGCGCTGACCTGGGCCAACGTCCATGAGGAATCGATGCTCGCCGAGCGCCTGGCCTCGCTCGGCAGGCGCAGCGCGCGCGGCCGCGTCGCCCACCTGTTCTGCGAGCTCTGGCGCCGGCTCGACCTGCTCGGCCTGACCGACCAGGACCGCTTCCCGCTGCCGATCACCCAGGAGGACCTGGCCGACGCCCTGGGGCTCAGCGCGGTCCACGTGAACCGCACGCTGCGCCAGCTGCGCAACGAGGGGCTGATCGAGCTCGGCGGCAACTCGGTCCGGGTGCTGTCGATGAAGGGCCTGGAGGCGGCGGCCGGCTTCGAGGACGGCTACCTGCACTTCACCGAGGCGGCGGCGCGCCTGCGCTGAGCCGCGGCCGCCCGGCGTGCCACCGGCATGCGGGGGCAGGGGATCCGGCGAATTCGCGGCGCGCCCGTGGAACGCCGGGCGGCGGGCGTCCGTTCGGGCGGGGAGAAAGCCATCACGGAAGGAGTCCCCGATGACCGATCAGCGCAGCGAGCAGCGCCGCAAGCTGGAGCAGAAGGGCGAGCGGCAGACCCGTCTGGAGACCGAGGAATCGCTCGGCGAGCCGGCGCCGTCCGAGAAGGGCCGCGGCGGCGGAGACGTCGCCCGCGAGGTGGCGAGCCGCCACGAGGGCAAGCGCGCCTTCGAGCAGCCGGCCGGCCGCTCGCGCCCGCGCAAGCAGGACGAGGGCCAGGACTAGGGTCCGGACCCTAGCCCGCCGCGGGTGCGCCGAGCGGCAGCCTCAGGCGGCGTCGGCCGCCGCCTGCGCGGCGGTCCAGGAGGGACCGTTGCCGCTCTTGATCGCGAGGTGCAGGCTGCGCGCGTCGTGCCGGTGCTCGGCGAGGTAGCCGCACAGCTCGGCGCACTGCGCCTCGACGCCGGCGCGGTCGATCACCGTGACCGCGAAGTTGGCCTGGGTCTCGCCGTCCGGGCGCGGTACGGATTCCAGGCAGATGCCGGCCTGGCCCGGCTCGACGATCGGATAGCCGTAGAGCGTCTTGGCGATGCCCTTGGCCAGGAAGGCCTCGGTGACGTGGCCGGTGAACCAGTCCGGCCGCCAGCGGCTGAGCGCGACCGCGCGGTTGCAGTGCGCCAGCACGAAGGCGAAGGCCTGGCCGCGGTGCTCGGGCGCCGCCCAGAAGCCGCCGTCGTAGGAGCAGACGCCGGACATCCGGGGCACGCCCGGGCTTGCCTGATTGCGCGCCGGGCGCAGCGGCAGGTCGCCGCGGCCGTACCAGATCGCGTGGTTCTCCATCAGGGCCAGCATGTCGCCGGTGACGAACACCCGGCTGGCGCCGAGCGCGGCGATGCGTCCCTCGGCGTCGGTGATCCGCAGCCAGAACGAGTTGGTGCGGTCGACCCCGCAGTGGCCGGGATCGAAGGTCGGGTTCGGCCAGACGCCGGGGGTCGCCTTCACGAAGGCGGCCCAGCCGCTGAGGTCCTCCTGCACCGAGAGCTCGAAGCCGGAGCGGCGCATGACGCTGCGCACCGCCTCGAAGGCCCGCCCGGCGGCGTCGGCGCTCATCGCCCCGACCGCCCGGCTGCGTCGGTGGCCATCGCGTCCCCGATCCGCTCTCCTGTCGTTCTCCCGATCGACCCGCCCCGGATTGACCCGCCCGTCGTCCCCGCCATCGGCCGTCCCTCCTGAAACACCTCTTTCCGACGTCCCCGGAGCGAGCCGCCCCGACGTCGCCGAGGCCGCGGGCGCCCCCACGCCCCGGCCCGCGCGCGCATTGCGAGCCCAATTATCCTACCGATGCGTGAGAGCCGTGGCACCTCTAAAATGCATCTCGAATGCCTCGCGTCGGCCCCGCCGAGCGCCGAGCGCCCCGCGCGGCGCGCGAAACGGCGGCGGGTCGCCCGCGCCGCCGGAACCGGCCGAGCCGCCGCCGCGTTAGCAGCGGAACCGGCGTGGCCCTGCGCCCCGCCGGCGGTTCGATCGACAGCGGAAGGTGGCCGCCATGGCCCGGGATCACGGTGCAGCCGTCAAGGACGACCGGCAGTACGAGGAACTGCGCAAGCAGGGCGCGAGCAAGGAGAAGGCCGCGCGGATCGCCAATGCCGGCCGCCGGGCCAGCGCCCGGGGCGGGGCGGCGCCGCCCTACGAGGACTGGAGCCGCGACGATCTCTATCGCCAGGCGCGCCGGCTCGACGTCGAGGGCCGCTCCTCGATGCGCAAGTCGGAGCTGATCGCCGCGTTGCGCGGCCGATGAGCGCGCCGGCCTTGGCGGAGCGGGCGTGCAAACGGGGAGGGCAGGCCCGGTGACGTCGAGCGAGAGCGAGGTCGAGCTGGTCCGGGTGCGCGGCACCAAGGGACTGCGCTTCGGCGTCTTCACCTGCGCGATCATCCTGTTCATCGGGATGCTCTACGTCGCGCGCGACTTCTTCCTGCCGGTCGTGCTGGCCTTCCTGGTCGCGCTCACGCTGAGCCCGATCGTGCGCTTCGGCCGCCGCTACCACGTGCCGCCCTTCATCACCTCGCTGCTGCTGGTCGTCTCGCTCGCCCTGGCTCTGGTCGCGGCGGCGACCCTGCTGACCCGGCCGGTCACCGAGTGGATCAAGGAGGCGCCGGCGATCGGCTACCAGCTGCGCACCAAGCTGCACGACCTGCGACAGTCGGTGGCCGAGGTCTCGGAGGCCAGCAAGGAGGTCGAGAGGCTCACCGAGTCGGCGCAGGAGCCCGGCGTCCAGCGCGTCACGGTGGAGCAGCCGGGGCTGCTGCCGAGCGCGGCGGACGACGTCGCGGCCCTGATCTCGACGATGGTGCTGACCGCGATCCTGATCCTGTTCCTGCTCGGCTCCAGCGAGATGATCTACGAGAAGATCGTCCGCGTGACGCCGCGCATGAGCGACAAGAAGCGGGCGCTCAGGCTGATCTTCGACATCGAGCGCACGGTCTCGCACTACCTGCTGTCGATCACCCTGATCAACTTCGCGCTCGGCTGCTTCGTCGCCGGCGCGATGTGGCTGCTCGGCGTGCCCAGCCCGCTGCTGTGGGGCGTCGCCGCCGCCGCGCTCAACTACCTGCCCTACGTCGGCAACCTGCTCGGCATCGCGATGGTCGCGGTGGTCTCGATCGTCAGCTTTCCGACGCTCACCGAGGCGCTGCTGCCGCCGCTCGCCTACCTGACGCTGACCAGCCTGGAGGGGCAGCTGGTCACGCCGCTGCTGCTCGGCCGCAACCTCGAGACCAACGCCGTCTCGATCCTCGTCGCGCTGGCCTTCTGGGCCTGGCTGTGGGGCCTGGCCGGCATGCTGATCGCGGTGCCGCTGCTGATCGTCATGAAGGCGATCTGCGAGCACTTCGAGGATCTGCGCCCGATCGGCGAGTTCCTCTCGCGCTCGGCGCGCGTGGTGCACAGCGAGCCCAGCGCGGAAGAACAGCGGCCGGCCATCGCCGGCGACTGAAATATTACGTATTTCAGTATTCTAAGGCATCTTCTTCAACTAAAAAGTCAGCCGCGCCTGGCCGGCGGCGCGGCCCGCCGCCGAGCCGGCGCGGCGCTGCCGGCTCAGCGGCCGAGCAGGACCTGCTCGATCTTGCCGACCGGGTGGTTGGTCAGCGTCTTGTCGAGGGTGGCGACCAGGCGCTGCTCGACCTCGTCGTGCAGCACGCGGCGCAGTTCGCCGAGCACCTTGGGCGGCGTCACGATGACCAGCCGCTGATACTCGCCGGCGTGGGCCGCCTTGTAGAGGATCGCGGCGATCTCGTCGGCGAAGCGCTGCTTCTCCAGCTCGTGCCAGTCGGTCTGCTCGACCGAGCTGCGCTGGCCGTGGCCGGTATCCGGCATGCGGCCGGGCTTGTCGGTGCCCTGTTCGTGGGTCGCGGGGTTGGCGTGCCGGCGCACGTCGAGCGTCTCGAGCGACGGCTTCTCGGCGTCGCCGGCGTTGCGCAGGAACAGCGCCTTCTCGCCGTCGCCGACGAGGATCCAGTCGTTGTGCTTCAGGCCGACGGGCAGCATGCGGGCTCTCCTTCGCTTGGGCTCGGTCCGGTTTGGGGGCGGGGCGTCCGGCGCCGCCGCCAGCGGCGCCGGGCGGCGCCGTCGTTCGCCCCCAGGAACGGTTGGCAGGGGGCGGCGTTCCAAGGCTGCGGCCCCGCCGGGGCCGAGCCGACGAATCAGGCCCCCGCATGCCGCCGCCGTCGAGCCTTTCGACGGTCGGCAGGCGGCGGGCCGCCACAGAGGAGCAGAGCGAATGAACTGGGACCGTATCGCCGGGAACTGGAAGCAGGCAAGCGGCCGGGTACAGAAGGAGTGGGGCAAGCTGACCGACGACGACCTCGCCCGCGTCGAAGGCCGCCGCGACCAGCTCGTCGGGATCCTGCAGGAGCGCTACGGCATCCGCCAGGACGAGGCCGACCGGCAGATCGACGACTGGCTGGCGCGCCAGCAGCCCGACTAGCCGCCGCCGGGAGGCCGCCTGGGGGCCGCCGCCTGGCGGCCTCGCCCGGCGCCCGCCGCTGCCGCTCAGGCGACGGCGGCGGGGTTGCGCCGGGCCGTGGTCTGGAAGAACAGCGCCTGGCTGATCAGCGCGACCAGCGTCTCGGCGGAGTAGGGCTTGGTCACCACGAAGGCCGGTTCGGGCCGCAGGCCCGAGAGCAGCCGTTCCGGATAGGCGGTGACGAAGATCACCGGCACCGAAAGGTGCAGCAGCAGCTCGTTGACCGCCTCGATCCCCGAGCTGCGGTCGGCCAGCTGGATGTCCGCCAGGACCAGACCCGGAGCGTGCGCGTCGGCGACCTCGAGCGCCTCGCGATGGGTGCTGGCGATGCCGCTGACCCGGTGGCCGGCGTCCTCGATCAGGGTCTCCAGGTCGAGCGCGATGACCGGCTCGTCCTCGATGATCAGCACCTCGGTGCGCAGCTGTTCGCCGATCTCCTGGGCCGCTGCGCGCAGCAGCCGCTCGACCTCGCCGCTCGACAGATCCATCGTCTCGGCGATCTCCGCCGGGCTGAAGCCCTCCAGGGTCTGCAGCAGGAAGGCCTGGCGCGACGCCGGCGCGAGGCGCGCGAGACGGACCTCGCCGCCCTGGGCGCCGTTCTGGGCATGCTCGTCGGCCGCCTGCTCATGCGGGTCCTCGCCGCGGCCCGGACCGCCGAGCGCACCCGTCCTGCGCGGGGCGGCGGCGGGTCGAGCCGCCCGGGGAGGGCGGCTGGTCAGCAGCAGGCGGTAGAGCGCAAGGCGCGGCCGGTCGCCGGCCCGCTCGATGATCGAGGGATCCTCGAGGATCCGCCGCAGCACGGCATCGACGAGCCGGTCGCCGATCGCCTGGTCGCCGCTGAGCGCACGGGCGAAGCGCCGGACATAGGGCAGGTGCGCCTCGACGGCGCTGGTTATCGACATGTCTCCCCGCATTCCGCGCTCCTCGATCCCGGCGATTCTTCGGCCGCGGTACGTCAGCCCGTCGGGCCCCGGCGCGCAATTTTTTTCCCGAACAGTGGAACGCTGCGCGCGGCCGGGGGTTCCATCACCGGTCGGCAGGGATCGCTCGGACGAGGGAACTCCGGCGACGGCTCGCGCGTTGCGCAGGCTGTCGGGTCGTCTTTGGCGTGTGGCTCGAGGATGACAGACCGACGCGAAACCGGCAGGCTGTTCGCGCAGCTTCGGTCAACAGAAACCACAGAGTGGCGCCTCGTAATGTCAGATGCAGCGAACCGAGCGAAGGTCTCATCGGCCGGAACCGGCCCCGGGAAGGGACAGCGTACGACAATGGACTCGCGACGCGGAACCGAGGGGCTGTCCGACGAGGCGTCCCAGCGGATCGGCCAGGAGCTGAAGGCCTACTACGACGGCCTGGTCAACGAGCCCCTGCCGGACCGCTTCGTCCAGCTGCTGCAGCAGATGGAGCAGAAGGAGAAGTCGGGCGGCAAGCAGGGCGGGAACGGCCAATGACCGAGTTCGTCGCGCGCGATGAGATCATCGCCGCCATCCCGTCGCTCCGAGCCTTCGCGATCTCCCTGTGCGGCCGCACGGACCAGGCCGACGACCTGGTGCAGGACACCCTGGTCAAGGCCTGGGGCAACATCGCCTCATACACGCCGGGCACCAACCTGCGCGCCTGGCTGTTCACGATCCTGCGCAACTCCTTCTATTCGCAGCTGCGCAAGCGCAAGCGCGAGGTCGAGGACGTCGACGGCGTCCACAGCAACGCGCTGTCGGTCGAGGCGAGCCAGTCCGAGCACATCCGCATGCGCGAGTTCCGCAGCGCGCTGGCGCTGCTGCCGGAAGACCAGCGCGAGGCCCTGGTGCTGGTCGGCGCCGCCGGCTACTCCTACGAGGAGACCGCCGAGATCTGCGGCTGTGCGGTCGGCACCATCAAGAGCCGCGTGAACCGGGCGCGCAAGAAGCTGGCGACGCTGCTCGACGAGGAGCCCGCCGAGCCCGGCGAAGCGATCCGCCTGCCCAAGGTCGAGGCGCTCGCCGCCGGGCTGTGATCCCCCGTCGCGGGAGGCGCCCCGTCCGCGGCCGTCTCCTGCCGTTCTGTGACGTCGGCACCTGACGCGGTCGCGCGCGACCGCTCGTCCATGCCGCACTCCGCGTCGCAGCGCGCCTAGTTGTCGCTGCCGTTCTTGCCCTCCGGGCGTCCCTTGCGACGGGCGGGCTGTCCGCTCTCGGCGGCGTAGGCCGCGATGGCGCCCTCCAGCTCTTCCTTCATCTGCTCCTCGGCCGGCGTCAGGCTGCGCCCCTCGAGGCGGCTGAAAGCCTGGACGGCGGCTTCGTACTCTTCGACCGATCTGAGTTTCATTGTCGGGGCTCCGAGCCTGGGCGGGGGGCTGACGCGCCGGCATCGGCTCCTGCCGCCGCCGCTGTTGTCTGACCCCGGGAACGTACGGCCGGCCGGCCGGGTTCCGAGCCGGTCCCGGCGGCGGTCCCGGCGGCGGTCCCGGCGGCGGTCTCTGGCGAGGCCGGCGAGCCGGCCGCGATCGCTCCGGTGGGGCGCGGGAACTCGCCACCGCGGCACACGTTGATCCTGTCGAAGGTCGGGCCGCTGGGCCCGGCGGTCGCTCGAGCCCGGCATACGGCGTTCCGGCCTGCCCCCCGGGCGGTGCCGGAAGCGGTCCGACACCGGCTCGGTCCGCACTGCTCAAAGAAGAGGTTCCTCGATGACCGACAGCTCGACACTCCGCACGGCGTCCGACGCCGAGGCTGCGGGCGCCACGGCTTCCGGCAGGGGCGAGGCCGCCGGCGGCGCGGAGCGGCCGAGGCAGAGCCCGGACCAGGTGGCCCGCGAGACGACCGAAATGCTCGGCGAGACCGTCCGGCTGCGCGCCGGCGATTTCGTGCAGGCGGTCGGCGACGCCCTGCGCGCCGGCGGGCGCAGCCTCTCCGAGGACGACTACCGGCTCGCCGCCGGCTGTTTCGACGGCGCGGCCGAACGCGTCGAGGCGCTGTGGGACGAGATCGGCGGCCCGGAAGCCGGCAGCAGCCGCGAGGCGGCCGTGGCCGGAGGCCGTGCCGTGCGCCGGCGCGTCGAGGCCAACCCGGCGCTGGCCTACGGTGCCGCCCTGGCCGCCGGCTTCCTGGTCGGCGCCTTCCTTCGGGCCGGACTGGACGACCGCGCCGAGGCCCGGGAGGCCGGCCCGGCGGGCGGTGAGCCGCCGGTGCGGGAGCGCTGAGCCGATGAGTCCGCGATGACCGGCGGCGGCGTCGCGACGCCCCGCCATCCGCAACCAGACGACCGCGACCCGCAAGGGCACGCGCAAGCCACGAAGGAGGCCATCAATGACGTACCAGGACAATGATCTCGGCCGCACCGAGCGCGACATCGACGCGGCGCGCGCCGCCGTCGAGGAGCGCCTCGCGGCCCTCGAAGCCCGCCTGATGTCGAAGGAGTCCGTGCAGGACGCGCTGGGCTATGCCCGCAGCGTCGGCGAAGGCGGCCGCGAGCTCGCCGACGGCGTCGCGCGCACCGCCCGGGACAATCCGATTCCGACCGCGCTGGTCGGCCTCGGTCTCGGCTGGCTCGCCTACGAGCTGCTGCGCGACAAGCCGTCGCGGGAGCCCTACTACGACCCCTATCGCGGGCCCTACGTCGCCGACGAGCTCGACGACGACGAGGAGAGCCGCCTGGCCCGCGCCCGCGAGCGCGTCCGTCAGGCCGGCCACAGCGCCAGCGAGAAGGCGCAGGACTACGCGGAGCGCGCCGGCACCTACGCGCGGCACTACGCCCACGAGGCCGGCGTGGCGGTGCGCCACGGCGGCGAGTCGGCCGACCGTTTCGTGCGCCGTCATCCGGTGGCGACCGGCGCCACGGTGTTCGCCGTGGGCGTCGCGCTGGGCGCCCTGGTGACCAGCTCCTCCGAGGATCGCCGGGCCGTGCGCGAGCGCATGGACCGGGCCGCGCGCTCGGCGCGCCGCCGCTTCCACGACGAGGCCGAGCGGGCCCGCGCAGTCGCCGGCGCGGCGGCCGAGGCGGCTCGCGAGGAGGCGCAGCGCCGGGCCCGGAGCGGCGAGGAGCCGGCGTCCGGCGCCGCCGCGGGCGGCAGCGCCAAGAAGCACGGCACCAAGTCGACCGCCGGCGGGGGCGGTGCCAACGGCGGCCCCAGCGGCAGTGCCTCGGTCAGCGGCTCGGCCTCGTCGAGCGGCGCCGTCTGACGACGACGCGCCAGGCCGCGACAGGCGAAAGGCGCCGTCCCTCTGGGGCGGCGCCTTTTCTGTCTGGCATCGGCGCTCGGGTGGCGATCAAGCGAATTGGCGGGCGGAAACGAAGGCGCGGGGTGGACATGAAATCGCCTCCTGTCGGGGCCGACAGGAGGCGCTGGACGACGATCGCGAAAGGCAGGGCGTCCGGCGGCGGACCAGGCCGTCGGACCGCGGGCGGCTGGCGTCAGGCCACCTCGTTGAGCTCGGTGGCCATGTCGAGCACGTAGATCAGCTCGATGCTGCGCCGCCGGGCATGCTCGCGGGCCTCGTCGAGAGCCGTCGACAGAGCGCCGGTGCGGCTCGCGACCAGCACCGGGCGCAGGCCCAGGGTGTAGTCGTAGATCTCGATGACCGGCTTGGCGCCGGCGTCGAGACGGTGGACGACCTGGAGGAGCGGACGGTCCAGCTCTTCGATCGCCTCGTTCTCCTGCAGGTAGATGATCCGGGACATGCAGTTCAGCTCCATGGTTGGGCTCCCGAGGCGTTGAACGGCGCGTCGGTCGTCCCGGTTCCCCCGGCGGTCGTCGGGGCGCAAATATTGCTCGGAGAAGAAAGATTGCCCGCGGAGTCGGGCCGGCAAGGGGCTGAAACGCGAACGCGCCCGACCTCGCGGGGGAGGCCGGGCGCGCCGGATCGCGGCAGGATCGCGGCCGGGCACCAGGGCGCCCGGCCGTCGTGGTCGGCCGTCGCTGCTATCGCGGCTCGGACATCAGACCCTTGACCAGGCCGTAGCAGCCGAGCAGCAGCACGACCGCGAAGGGCAGGCCGGTCGAGACCGCCGCCGCCTGCAGGGCGACGAGGCCGCCGCCGAGCAGCAGGGCGATCGCCACCAGGCCCTCGAAGGTCGCCCAGAAGACGCGCTGCGGCACCGGGGCGTCGACCTTGCCGCCGGCGGTGATCGTGTCGATCACCAGCGAGCCGGAGTCCGAGGAGGTCACGAAGAACACGATGACCAGGACGATGCCGACGAAGGAGGTGATCGCCGCCAGCGGCAGCTCCGCCAGCATGGCGAACAGCTTCAGCTCGAGCGCCGCGTCGGCGATCTCGGTGACGCCGCCCTCGACCAGGGTGATCGCGGTGCCGCCGAAGGCGGTCATCCAGAGCACCGAGACGATCGAGGGGATCAGCAGCACGCAGAAGATGAACTCGCGCACCGAGCGGCCGCGGCTGACGCGGGCGATGAACATGCCGACGAACGGCGACCAGGAGATCCACCAGGCCCAGTAGAACGAGGTCCAGCCCTGGCTGAAGTTGGCGTCGTCGCGGCCGAAGGGGTTGGACAGCGCCGGCAGGTACTCGCCGTAGGCCAGCAGGTTCTGGAAGAAGCCGGTCAGGATCGCCGTGGTCGAGCCGACGACGATGACGAACAGCAGCAGCAGCGCCGCCAGCACCATGTTGATCTCGGACAGCCGCTTGACGCCGGCGTCGAGGCCGGCGACCACGGAGACCAGCGCGATGGCGGTGATGGCGCAGATCAGCACGACCATCGAGAGGTCGCTCTCCGGGATCCCGAACAGGAAGTTCAGGCCGGCGTTGGCCTGCTGGGCGCCGATGCCGAGCGAGGTCGCCAGGCCGAACAGCGTCGCGAAGACCGCCAGCGTGTCGATGACGTGGCCGGTCCAGCCCCACACGCGCTCGCCGAAGATCGGATAGAAGATCGAGCGGATCGAGAGCGGCAGCCCCTTGTTGTAGGCGAAGAGCGCGAGGGCCAGGGCGACGATGGCGTAGATCGCCCAGGGGTGCAGGCCCCAGTGGAAGATCGTCGCCGCCATGCCCAGGCGGCGCGCCTCGTCTGCGTTGCCGGCGGCCCCGGCCAGCGGCGCCCAGCTGTCGGGCGAGCCGGCGCCCTCGGCGACCGACGAGGAGAAGTGCGAGATCGGCTCGGAGACGCCGAAGAACATCAGGCCGATGCCCATGCCGGCGGCGAACAGCATGGCGAACCAGCCGGCGTAGCCGTAGTCCGGCGTCGCCTCCTTGCCGCCCAGGCGCACCTTGCCGAGCGGCGAGACCATCAGCACCAGGGCGAGCACGACGAAGATGTCGCCGGCGAGCAGGAAGAACCAGTCGAAGGTCGAGGTCAGCGCCGGGCGCAGCCAGCCGAACAGGTCGGCGGCGTAGCCGGGGAAGATCAGGGCGAAGGCGACGAACACGATGATCGTCAGGCCCGAGATCATGAACACCGGGTTGTGGATGTCGAAGCCGAACGGGCCTATCGACGGCTGGATGTTGTCCTGGCCGACCTCGTAGTCGGTCTCGATCTGATTCGCCGCGCCGTCCGGCGTCAAGGCGTCTTGGTCAGACATGTGAGTTCCTTCCCTGTCTTGGCTGCCCCGGGCGCCGGCTGCCGGCGCCGCCGGGGCTCGCGTTCTCGGACGGCGTACCGTCCCCGGTCGTTTCCCCGGGAGGGCTTCCCGGGCCGTCCTCTCGGCACCGCTGCTCGGGGGCCGCTGTCCCGGGCCGGTCAGCGCACGACGAAGACCGAAACCCCCGTGTGGGAGGCGACCGCCCCGGCGTGCGAGGCGAAGACGTGCTCCGGCAGGCCGGGCAGGTGCGAGGCCATGACGACGAGGTCGCAGCCGCTGTCGTCGATCGCCTGCAGCAGCTTCTCCGACAGGTCGACCGCCGGGTCGTGGCTCGTGTAGGCCTTGGAGTCCGCGGTCAGCCCGCGTTTCGCGCCCTCGGCCTCGGCGAACGCCTTCAGTTTCTCGGCGTACTCCGCGGGTGTATGCGCTACTTCGCTGGGGGTGCCGGTAGTAACACCTACGAAATGAAGACTGCCCCCATAGTGCTTGGCCAGATCCGCCGCGGTATCCAACGCCTTGCTCAGCCGATCCTGGTGCGCAAGATCGACCGGAACCATTATTTTCTGGTACATGCGTGGCTCCCGTTTCTGGTTTTACGTCGCCCGGGCGGTCGCTTCCACCTGGAGACGCGAGCGAAACGGTAGCATCTTCATCGTCGCGAGAGGAAGGCCGCGGGCTTGCGGATGGCCGTTCGCGGGCCGGGCGAGGCCAGGACGACGATGGGGCAAGGCAACCCTGGATAGTCGAAGGTCTCCGCCCCGGGCAATCTGGGCGCTTGCTTCTTAAGCAAATCGTAACCGCGTCCTGTCACTGTGAAACCAGCGAAACGCGCCGGACAGCGATCACGAGATGCCTGGGGTCCAGAAGAGCAAGCCGTTGGCGCTCGAGCGCCGGGGCCATCCCCGCTACCTGCCCGACGATGCCATCCAGATCGAGCTGGAGGCCGAGGGGCGGCGATTCCACGCGACGGTCGACGACATCTCGGTGCGCGGCATGCGGCTGCTCACCGACGAGCGCTGCGCCGTCGGCAGCGCCGTCGCGCTGGCTCACCCGGGGGCGGGCGACTTCCGCGGCATCTGCGTGTGGGTCGAAGACGGCGCCTTCGGCGTCGAACTGGTCGAACCGAAGCGCGAGATCGAACGCGTGCTGCAGTGCATCTGCCTGATGATCGGCCTGCGCGGCGTGCGTCGCTGAGGACGGCGCGGCTGCGCCGGGTTCAGGCGCGCCGGGCTCAGATCTGGCAGCCGGCGATGCCGCGCTTGGCGAAGTACTGCTGGTGGTACTCCTCGGCCCGCCAGAAGTCGCCGGCCGGCTCGATCTGCGTGGCGATCGCCCGGCTGTAGCGGCCCGAGGCTTCCTGCGCCTCCAGGCTCGCCTCGGCGGCCGAGCGCTGGCCCTCGTCGGCGACGAAGATCGCGCTGCGGTACTGCGTGCCGACGTCGGGCCCCTGGCGGTTGACCTGGGTCGGGTCGTGGATCTGCCAGAACAGGTCGAGCAGGTCGTGGTAGCCGACCTGCTCCGGGTCGAAGACCACCTGGACGACCTCGGCGTGGCCGGTGTCGCCCGCGCAGACCTCCCGGTAGCTGGGATTCGCGGTGTCGCCGCCCATGTAGCCGACCGCGGTCTGGATGACGCCGGGCACCTGCGCAAAGGCGTCCTCGATTCCCCAGAAGCAGCCGGCGGCGAAGGTCGCTTTCTCCATTGTCCTGTCTCCCGGCAGGCTGTGCCTTGGGATATGGGGTCTCAGGCGCTGGCGGACCAGCCGGTCTCGCGCGGCCAGACCCGCGGGAACAGCTCGCAGTCCATCGGCGCGCCGGAGGCGATGCCGGGGTCGCGGATCAGCGGCTGCACCGAGCCCTCCGGCTTGTAGCGGCAGTCGTCGCCGCACCAGCGCGTCGCCAGGGCGCGGCGCCGCGTCGCCGCCTGGCGGTTGCCGCTGGCGCCGTGGACGATCAGGCCGTGGTGCACCAGGCAGTCGCCGGGCTGCAGCTCGAAGCTGACGAAGCGGTGCTTGTCGCGCTCGGCCTCGATGTCGGGGATCTCGGGCAGGGCCCGGCCGTAGCGGTCGTCGCCGGTGAAGGACTGCGGCTGGAAGCGCTGGCCCCAGCGATGCGAGCCGGCGACGTACTCGACCGTGCCGGAATCGCGGTAGACCGGGTCGAAGGGTACCCAGACCGTGCAGACCTGCCAGCCGTCGATCGGCCAGTAGGGCAGGTCGTGGTGCCAGGGCGTCGGCGCCTCGCTGCCCGGCTCCTTCACCAGCAGCGTGTCGAAGAACAGGTTGATCCGGCTGGCGCCCATCACCTCGGCGGCGATCGCCGCGGCCGGCGAGTCGAAGACGAAGGCGCGGAAGTCGTCCTGCCAGGTCCACACGAAGCTGTCGCCGTGGAAGCGGCCGGCCTTGCCCTGGCTGAGGTTGAGCGCCATCGGGCCCGGGGTGGCGATGGCCTGGTCGACGGCGCGGCCCATGCGCTCGATCCAGCCGGCGTCGAACAGGCCGCGCAGGCAGATCACGCCGTCCTCCTCGTAGCGGGCACGCTCCTCGGCGGTCACCGCGCGGGCAATGTCCTGGCTCATGGCTCGGCTCTCCCTTTCGCTGGCGTCGGCCGACAGTCTAGGGGCACCGGCGCCCGGGGCGAAAGCGCCGCGGGCTGCCGGCTGGCATGCGCGTCCCGGACGCAGCCGCCGCAGGGACTGTCAGAACAGGTTCTGGGCGGCGACCATCAGGAAGATCATCGGCAGCGACAGCGCGAGGTTGAGGCGCGAGCCCTGCAGCGCGCGCCGCGCCGCGCGGGCGCGCGCGTCGGAATCGCCCTTCGCGCCGGCCAGGCCCAGGGCGCGGCGCTGGTGCGGCCAGACGTAGAGCCAGAGGTTGGCGATCATGAACAGCGCCAGCCACATGCCCAGGCCGATCGCGGCGTGGCGCGGCACCGCGAAGCCCTCCGCGGCGCCGAGCACCAGCGCCTGCCAGAGATAGCCCTCCAGGGCGGCGAGCAGCAGGCCGCTCGCGGCGACGACCAGCCCGGACCAGCGCATCCACAGCGTCAGGTTGGGGCCCAGCACCTTGGCGACCGCCGGCCGGCTGTCCTCCGGCAGCCGCGGCATCGCCGGCATCAGCATCAGGTTGGCGTACCACAGCAGGCCGATCAGCAGGATCGCCGAGAGCACGTGCAGCCAGCGCACGGCGAAGCGCCAGAAGGCGGCATCCCAGGCCGCCGGCTCGACGAAGACGAGCAGCGGCACGACCAGCAGCAGCCCGAGCAGCGTCGAGCGCAGCGGCGAGCGGAAGATGGTGTCCATGGCCTGCTCCTCGCGCGTGTCTCGCCGCTCCGTCCAAGGCCGGATCGCCGCGGGCGGCGCTTTCGCTTGCTCCCGTGCCGGCGCCAGCCTATCTCGGCGGGACGGTTCCGCCCAGCACCAGCTTGCCCGCATCCGCGCGAAGAAGGGGCAGTTTCCTTGTCGACCGATGGCCGCCTCAGCTACTGCGCCGCGCTGGCCCGCAGCCAGGATCCCGACCGCTTCGCCGCGGCGCTGCTGGCGCCGCCGGCGGCGCGCGAGGCGCTGTTCGCGCTGCTCGCCTTCAACCACGAGGTCGCCAAGACCGCCGAGGTCGTCTCGGAGCCGCTGCTCGGCGAGATCCGCCTGCAGTGGTGGCAGGAATCGCTGGAGGGGCTGTACGCCGGGACCCCGCGGCACCACGAGGTCGTGCAGGCGCTGGCCGAGGCCGTCGCGGCCCACGACCTGCCGCGCGCCGAGCTGGAAGCGCTGGTCGAGGCGCGGCGCCGCGACCTGGAGCCGGCGCCGCCGCCCGACCTGGACAGCCTGGAACGCTATTGCGCGGAGACCTCCTCGGGCCTGCTGCGCCTGCAGCTCGCCGCGCTCGGCGCGCTCGAGGGGCCGGCTGCCGACGAGGCCCGCGAGGCGGCGCGCCAGCTCGGCATCGCCTGGGCGCTGATCGGCCTGCTGCGCGCGCTGCCGTTCCACGCCCGCCGGAAGCGGCTGCTGCTGCCCGCCGACCACCTGGCCGCAGCCGGCGTCGAGACCGGCCGGGTCTTCGAGCTCGAGGGCTCCGAGGCGCTGTCCGGCGTGGTCATGCGCCTCGCCCGGCGCGCCGGGGAGCGTCTGGCGGCGGCGCGGCCGGCGGCCCGCGCCCTGCCGAAGGCGCAGCGGGCGCCGCTGCTGATCTCGGTGCTGGCCCGGCGCTACCTGGAGCGCCTGGAGCGGGCCGGCTACGATCCCTTCGACCCGCATCTCGCCGCCGACCTGCCGGCGCGCACCTGGCTGGTGGCGGGGGCCAGGCTGACCGGCCGGCTCTGAGCCGAGGCCTCGCCGGGCGAGGAAGTCGGGACCGAGCGCTCAGGCGTTGAGATAGTCGGGCACCGCGACGCCCAGGGTCTCGGCGATCTGCCGGGCGGCGACCCGCTCGCTCTCGGCGAACTGGCCGTCGGCGCGGCTGAGCGCGATGCAGAGCTTGAGCACCAGGCTGGCCTCTTCCGCGTCGTCGGCGATCCGCGCGACGGCCTCGAGGATCTCGCGGCGCGCCGCTTCGGGATCCTCGCCGAGCCGCTCGATGTGGTCGTTGAAGCGGTTGACCGCCTCGTGCGGGTCGAAGGTCTGCAGGGTCTCCAGCGACTCCAGCATCTGGTCGAGCCGCACGCGCTCGGAGAAGCTGACCGTGCCGTCGGCGGCGGCGACCAGCGCGCAGGCCGCCATCGTCGCCTCCATGAAGGGGCGATGGCGGTGGCGCTCGCTGCGCGAGCGGATGGCGTCCCTGATCTGTCCGATGATCGTCATCGCGTCGCGTCGTCCCCCCTCCGATCCGACCCCCGCGGCCCCGCGGAAGCCGGCTATTCCGCCGCGGCGCGGCTGCCGCCGCCGTCCGGCCCGTCGAGCCAGGCCGCCAGGTCGGCCAGCGCCCGCTCGCCGTAGGCCGGCTTGCGCTCGGCCTTCTTCAGCTTCCGACCCAACGGCGGAAACAGCCCGAAGTTCACGTTCATCGGCTGGAAGGTCTCGGCCTCGGCGCCGCCGGTGATGTGGCCGAGCAGGGCGCCGAGCGCGGTTGTCGCCGGCGGCGCTTCGAGCGTCTCGCCCAGCGCTTCCGACGCCGCGAAGCGCCCGGCCAGCAGGCCGATCGCCGCCGACTCGACGTAGCCCTCGACGCCGGTGATCTGGCCGGCGAAGCGCAGCCGCGGCTCGGCCTTCAGGCGCAGCCGGCCGTCGAGCAGCTTCGGCGCGTTGATGAAGGTGTTGCGGTGGATGCCGCCGAGCCGCGCGAACTCGGCGTTCTGCAGGCCCGGGATCGTGCGGAACGCGGCGAGCTGGGCGCCGTACTTCAGCTTGGTCTGGAAGCCGACCAGGTTGTAGAGCGTGCCCAGGGCATTGTCCTGGCGCAGCTGGACCACGGCGTAGGGCTGGTGGCCGGTCCGCGGGTCGGTCAGGCCGACCGGCTTCATCGGCCCGTAGCGCAGGGTCTCGATGCCGCGCTCGGCCATGACCTCGATCGGCAGGCAGCCCTCGAAGTAGGGCGTGTCCTTCTCCCAGTCCTTGAACTGGGTCTTCTCGCCCTCGACCAGCGCCGCGACGAAGGCCTCGTACTCGGCCTTGGTCATCGGGCAGTTGATGTAGTCCTTGCCGCCGCCCTTGTCGTAGCGCGACTGGAACCAGGCCACGGAGAAGTCGATCGAGTCCTTATGGACGATCGGCGCGATGGCGTCGAAGAAGGCCAGCTGGTCCTCGCCCGAGAGCGCCAGCACGGCCTCGGTCAGCGCCGGCGAGGTCAGCGGGCCGGTCGCCACGATGACGCTGGCCCAGTCCGACGGCGGCAGGCCGGCGACCTCGCCGCGCTCCAGCGTGACCAGCGGCTCGGCCTCCAGCGCCGCGGTCACGGCCTCGGCGAAGCCGTCGCGGTCGACCGCCAGCGCGCCGCCGGCCGGCACCTTGTGGGCGTCGCCGCAGGTCAGGATCAGCGAGCCGCAGCGGCGCATCTCCTCGTGCAGCAGGCCGACGGCGTTGCCGCGCCAGTCGTCGGAGCGGAAGGAGTTCGAGCAGACCAGCTCGGCGAGGCGGTCGGTCGCATGGGCCGGCGTCTTGCGGCGCGGGCGCATTTCGTGCAGCACCACGGGCACGCCCCGGCGGGCGAGCTGCCAGGCGGCCTCGCTGCCGGCCAGGCCGCCGCCGATCACGTGGACGGGGCTCGTAGGGGTCGAGGAAGTTGCGGTCATGACGCCAGATAAACAAGCGGCGCGGTCGCGCGCAAGCGGCAGCAGGGCCGGTCGCGGGGGCGGCGGCGCCGGGGGCCGGGCCGGGCGCCGTGCGGCGCCGCTGCTGGCCGGCCTCGGGCTGCTGCTCGCCGCCGCCGCGGGCGGACCGTCGTCGGCCCGGGCCGAGGGCGGCGGGCTGCCGGCGCTGGCG
>JAUILQ010000097.1 GCA_030433005.1 Alphaproteobacteria bacterium | reverse complement strand
CCTTCTCGGCGCCCCGGCCGGGCAACCGCAAACGGCGACGCGAACAAACCAGGGAAACCGTCAACGATGTTCCCGGTCCATAGTGTCAACGATCCTACCGGTTGCTCAGAACGGCGGCGCAGAGGGTGCTTGAGGCGAGGGCCGGCGGCCGCGCTATGATCGGGTGTCCCGTCCCCGGCCGAGGAGAGCCCGCCATGCCCGACAGCCTGCCCGCCGACCGCAGCCGCTTCCAGCCGGTCGACCCCGCCGTCACGCCGCGCTTCGCCGGGGTCGCGACCTTCATGCGCACGGTCGCCCACGAGATCGATCCCGCGGTCGACGTCGGGCTGGTCGGCGTGCCCTTCGACCTCGGCGTCAACTACCGCTCGGGCGCGCGCCAGGGCCCGGCCGGCGTGCGCGAGGCCTCGCGGTTGATCCGCCGGGTCCATCCGGTCAGCGGCATCAAGCCCTTCGAGATCTGCAACGTCGCCGACCTCGGCGACGCGCCGATCAACCCGATGAACAAGGAGGCCTCGATCGAGATGATCCAGGGCTTCTTCGAGCGGCTGCACGGCGCCGGCATCGTGCCGATCGCGGTCGGCGGCGACCACACCATCCCGCTGCCGATCCTGCGTGCGCTGGCCGCCGAGCGGAAGGTCGGCATCCTGCACTTCGACGCCCACGCCGACACGCTGGACACGCTCTGCGAGGACAAGATCAACCACGCGACCTTCATGCGCCGCGGCGTCGAGGAAGGCCTGATCGACGCCGACCGCGTCGTCCAGCTCGGCCTGCGCGGCAGCCGCTTCTCGCCCGACGACATCCAGTACGGCTACGACGCCGGCTTCCGCATCATCACCATGGACGACTACGAGGCGATGGGCCGCGCCGCCGCGATCGAGGCGATCGCCGAGACCCTGGGCGACGGCCCGGTCTACCTCTCGCTCGACATCGACGGCCTCGACCCGGCCTTCCTGCCGGGCACCGGCGTGCCGGAGATCGGCGGCCTCAGCCCGCGCGACGTCCAGGTCATCCTGCGCTCGCTGCGCGGCCGCGAGATCGTCGGCTGCGACATCAGCGAGGTCGCGCCCTGCTTCGACCCGACCGGCATCACCTGCGTCACGGTCGCCAACCTGATGTTCGAGATGCTCTGCCTGGTCGCCGACCGCGTCGCCGCGGACCGCGCCGGGTGACGATGGAACGGGCCGAGCTGGTCATCGAGGGGGCCCGGGTCATCGACGGCAGCGGCGCGCCGGAGAGGCGCGCCGACGTCGCCGTCGAGGCCGAGCGCATCGCCGCGGTCGGGGAGCTCGCCGGCTGGCGCGCCAACGAGCGGATCGATGCCGCCGGCCTGGTCCTGGCGCCCGGCTTCATCGACGTCCACACCCACGACGACGGCGCGCTGCTGCGCACGCCCGACCTGCCGTTCAAGCTGTCGCAGGGCGTGACCACGGTCATCGCCGGCAACTGCGGCATCTCGCTGGCGCCGCTGCCCGAGGGCGCGCCGCTGCCGGCGCCGCTCAACCTGCTCGGCGGGCCGGACGACTTCCGCTACCCGACGGTCGAGTCCTACCGAAGGGCGCTCGGGGCCGCCGGCCACGGCGTCAACGTCGCCCTGCTGGTCGGCCACTCCTGCCTGCGCGTCGCCGCGCTCGGCGAGGACCTCGAGCGGGCCGCGCCGCCGGGCGCGCTGACCGCCATGCAGGTCGCGCTGGAGCTGGCGCTCGACCAGGGCGCGATCGGCCTCAGCTCCGGCCTCGACTACCCGCCGGCGCTGGCCGCGCCGCCCGAGGAGCTGGTCGCCCTGGCCTCGGTGCTGCGCGGCCACGCGCGCGCGGTCTACACGACCCACATGCGCGACGAGAGCGACGGCGTCGTGGAGTCGGTCAGGGAGACTCTGGAGACCGGTCGGCAGGCCGGCGCGCGCGTCGTCATCTCCCACCACAAGTGCGCCGGGCCGAAGAACTTCGGCCGCTCCGTCGAGACCCTGGCGATGATCGACGCGGCGCGGCGGCACCAGCCGGTGGCGCTCGACGTCTATCCCTACACCGCCAGCTCGACGGCGCTGCTGCCGCGCTTCCTGCGCGACCCCGCGATGGTCCTGGTCAGCTGGTCGGACAGCCACCCCGAGGCCGGCGGCCGGCGGCTCGACGCCATCGCCGCCGACTGGGGCTGCTCGCCGCTGGAGGCGATCGAGCGGCTCGACCCGGCGGGCGCCGTCTACTTCCAGATGGACGAGGACGACCTGCGCCGGATCCTGGCGCACCCCGCGGCCATGGTCGGCTCAGACGGCCTGCCCGGCCGGCGCCTGCCGCACCCGCGGCTGTGGGGCAGCTTCCCGCGGGTGCTGGCGCGCTACGTGCGCGAGCAGGGCCTGCTCGACCTGCCGACCGCGGTGCACAAGATGACCGGGCTGTCGGCCGAGACCTTCGGCCTCGAGGGCCGCGGCCTGGTCCGCGAGGGCCATGCCGCCGACCTGGTGCTGTTCGACCCCGAGACGGTCGCCGACCGCGCCGGCTTCGAGGACCCCGAGCAGCCGGCGGCCGGCATCGCCCGGGTCTTCGTCAACGGCGTCGAGGCCTGGCGCGACGGCCAAGCGACCGGCCGGCGCGCCGGCCGCTTCCTGACCCACTGAGGCCCCTGGGAGTCAGCGTTCGAGGCCGGCGGCCTCGCGGGCGAGCGCGGCGATCGCGGTCCAGTCGCCGCGCGCCACCAGCTCGGGCGGGGCGATCCAGGAGCCGCCGACGCAGGCGACGTTGGGCAGCGCCAGGTAGTCGGGCGCATTCAGCGGGCCGACCCCGCCGGTCGGGCAGAAGCGCAGGCCCTGCAGCGGGCTCGCCCAGGCCTTGAGCACCGGCACGCCGCCGTTGGCCTCGGCCGGGAAGAACTTCAGCAGCTCCAGGCCCCGCTCGGCCGCGGCCATGGCCTCGCTCGGCGTGGCGACGCCGGGCAGCATCGGCAGGCCGACCGCCTCGGCGGCGTCGAGCACGGCGTGGCTGAAGCCGGGCGAGACGCCGAAGCGCGCGCCGGCGGCGGCGGCGGCGCGGACGTCCTCGGGCGTGCGCAGCGTGCCGGCGCCGACCACCGCGTCGGGCGCGGCCTCGGCCATGGCGGCGAGCGCCTCGAGCGCGGCCGGCGTGCGCAGCGTCACCTCCAGCGCCCTGAGGCCGCCGTCGGCCAGGGCGCGGGCCAGCGGCGCGGCGACCGCCGCGTCCTCGACGACCAGCACCGGCACGACCGGCGCCAGGCCGCAGACCTCGGCGATGGTGAGATCAGCGGTGAGATCGGCCTCGGCTCGCGTCATCGCTGCAGCTCCCGGATGCGGTCGATCAGGCCCAAGGTGGACGCGTCGATCGAGGCATCGGTGCCGGCTTCCGGCTCGGTGCCGTCGCGCAGCGCCGGGATCAGGCGGCCGGCCAGCGCCTTGCCGAGCTCGACGCCCCACTGGTCGAAGGAGTTGACGCCCCAGATCGCGCCCTGGACGAAGACCTTGTGCTCGAACAGCGCGATCAGCCGGCCGAGCGAGAAGGCGTCGAGCTCGCGGAACAGGATCGTCGTCGAGGGCCGGTCGCCGGGGAAGCTGCGGTGCGGCACGAGCCGCGCGATCTCCTCGGTCGGCTTGCCGGCCGCCGCCATCTCGGCCTCGACCTCCTCGGCCGTGCGGCCGAAGGCGAGCGCCTGGCCCTGGGCCAGGCAGTTGGCGAGCAGCAGCGCGTGGTGCTCCGGGTCGGCGGCACGCGGCCGGGCGGCGGCGACGAAGTCGACCGGCACGACGTCGCTGCCCTGGTGCAGCAGCTGGAAGAAGGAATGCTGGGCGTTGGTGCCCGGCTCGCCCCAGATCACCGGCCCGGTCGCCTCGCCGACCGGGCTGCCGTCGAGCCGCACGCGCTTGCCGTTGCTTTCCATGTCGAGCTGCTGGACGTAGGCCGGGAAGCGCTCCAGGCGCTGGTCGTAGGGGATCAGCGCGACCGTCGGCCAGCCCATCGCATTGCGCCGCCAGATCCCGACCAGCGCGAGCAGCACCGGCAGGTTCCGCTCCAGCGGCGCCTCGCGGAAATGCCGGTCCATGGCGGCGGCGCCGGCCAGGAAGGCGCGGAAGCGCGCGGCGCCGATGCCGATCGCCAGCGACAGGCCGATCGCCGACCAGACCGAGTAGCGGCCGCCGACCCAGTCCCAGAAGCCGAAGACCCGCTCCTCCGGGATGCCGAACTCGGCGCAGCCCTCGAGGTTGGTCGAGACCGCGGCCATCTGGCCGGCCGCGGCCTCGCCCAGCCAGTCGCGCGCGAGCTTCGCGTTCGCCATGGTCTCCAGGGTCGTGAAGGTCTTGGAGCAGACCACGACCAGGGTGCGCTCCGGATCGAGCCCGGCCAGGCTGTCGGCGAGGTGCGCGCCGTCGACGTTGGAGACGAAATGCAGCCGCGGGCCGTCGTTGTCGGGCCGCAGCGCGCGCGCCGCCATCGCCGGGCCCAGGTCGGAGCCGCCGATGCCGATGTTGACGACGTCCGCGATCGCCCCGCCGCGGCCGGCGACGGCGCCCGAGCGCACGGCTTCCGCGAACTCGAGGAAGCGCGCCAGCGTCGCCTCGACCCCGGCGCCGGCGGGCGCCTCGGCGCCGCCGCGCAGCGCCATGTGCAGCACGGCGCGGCCCTCGGTCTCGTTGATCGGCCGGCCGGCGACCATGGCGTCGCGCCGCGACGCGACGCCGGCCGCCTCGGCGAGGTCGACCAGGGCCCGCAGCGCGGCCGCGTCGAGCTTCTCCTTGGAGAGGTCGAGGGTCAGGTCGTCGAGCGCGACGGTCAGCGCCGCGGTGCGGCTGGGATCCTCGGCGAAGAGGGCACGCAGGCTGCGCGGCTCGAGCCGCGCCGCCTCCGCCCTGACCGCCTGCCAGGCCTCGCTCGTGGTCATCGCCGTCTCCCTCCCGCTCCGGCGCGCGCGCTCCTGAGAACGGTGCGCCGCGACAGGCCGCAAGGTCGGGCGCGGACCGGCCGGCGTCAAGGCCGCGGCAGCGGCCGCCGACCGGCGCTCCGGCGGCAGAGCGCTGCGCCCGACGTGCCGAGCAGAAATGTAATCCTCTGTTGCGGAACGCCGTATCCCGACCATCTGCCGGGAAACGTTCGCGATCATACGACGTTGCCCTCAGGGAGAAACGCTCCGCTCCTCGCGGCGGAAAAGGAAGCGATGGCCCGCAATGACGACCACAATGCCGAGCAGATCCTGGCCGCGGTCTCCCAGCCGATCGTCGTCCTGACCTCCGACCTCCGGGTCGAGAAGGTGAACGAGGCCTTTTGCGAGGTCTTCGACGTCGCCTTCGAGGAGAGCGAGGGTCGGCGCTTCTACGATCTCGGCAACGGCCAGTGGCAGATTCCGGAGCTGCGGCGGCTGCTCGAGGAGGTCGTGACCAAGCGGCAGTCGGTCCTGGACTACCGCGTCGAGCACCGTTTCGAGCGGATCGGCCGCAAGGTCATGCGGATCAACGCTCGGATCCTGCCGCCGGCGGGCGACGGCGAAGCCCAGCGCATCGTCCTCGCGATCGACGACATCACCGAGGTCGAGCGCCAGGCGCACGAGCTGGAAGGCCGCCGGGAGTTCGCGGAGAAGCTGGTCGACAGCGTGCGCGAGGGCCTGCTGATCCTCGACTCGGACCTGCGGGTGAAGCAGGCCAACCAGTCCTTCTACGAGCAGTTCGGCGTGACCCCGGAGCAGACCGAGGGCCGGATGGTCTGGGAGCTCGGCAACGGCCAGTGGGACATCCCCGAGCTGCGCCGGCTCCTGGAGGGGGTGCTGCCGGAGGACGACGCGTTCAACGACTACGAGGTCGAGCACGCGTTCGAGGGCATCGGGCGGCGCATCATGCTGCTGAACGGGCGCCGGCTCGACCATCTCGACCAGATCATCCTGGCGATCCGCGACGTCACCGAGCGGCGCGAGCACGAGCGCCGCCAGGCCGCCTTCATGGGCGAGCTGCAGCACCGAGTGAAGAACATCCTCAACAACGTCGGCGCGCTGGCCAACCACCTGCGCCGGCGCAGCGACAACCTCGAGCAGTTCTTCGAGGCCTTCGCGCCGCGCCTCTCGGCGCTGGCCCGGGCACAGCAGCTGCTGCTCGAGCATCCCGACGGCAACGTCGCGCTCTCCGAGCTCGTCCGGCTGGAGCTCGACGCGGTCGGTGCCGAGGCCGGGCGCAGCTACGCCGCCTCCGGCCAGCCGGTCAGTCTCTGCCCGCGGGACGCCCAGGCCATGGCCATGGCGGTGCACGAGCTGGCGACCAACGCCGGCAAGTACGGCGCGCTGTCGGTCGAGGGCGGCCGGATCGACGTCACCTGGCAGATCGAGGAGGCCGAGGGACCGCAGCTGCGCTTCGTCTGGCGCGAGAGCGGCCTGCGCATCGACGCGCCCAGCGGCGCCAGGGGCTTCGGCTCCGAGATGCTCGAGCGCAGCGTGCCGCACATGCTGGGCGGCCGGGCCGAGCTGACCTTCCACCCGGACGGCGCCGAGTGCCGGATCGGCTTCCCCCTGCGCGAAGAGTGAGGACGGGCCCTCGATGGAGCGCTTTCTCGAAGGCCGCCGGGTCCTGATCCTGGAGGACAACTACCTGGCGGCGCTGGACGTCGGGCAGCTGGTCGAGGACCTCGGCGGCGAGGTCGTCGGACCGGTCGGACGACTCGATCGGGCCCGGGCGCTGGCGCGCGACCAGCGGCCCGACGGCGCGATCCTGGACGTCAAGCTGGACGGCAGGACCTCCTACCCGCTGGCGCGCGAGCTGCTCGGCGCCGGGGTCGTCGTGGTCTTCCTGACCGGATACGAGCGCGAGGCGATCGACCCCGAGTTCCGGGACCTGCCGAGGCTCCGCAAGCCCTATGAGGCCCGCGAGGGCGAGCGCGTGCTGCGGCGCGCCTTCGGCGTCGGCGAGTGACCGGCCGCGCTTCAGGTCGCGGGCCGGCGAGCGCGCCTCGACGGAACAGGGAGGGCGCGCGCACGTTGGCGTGACGACCGCCACGCAAGGGAGCCAGAGAGATGTCAGACCACGTCTACAGCGTCACCGAGATCTACGGGTCCTCGTCCGATTCGATCGACGCCGCGATCGAGAACGCCGTGACGACGGCGAGCAAGACCCTGAAGAACCTGGAGTGGTTCGAGGTCTCGGAGATCCGCGGCCACCTGAAGGACGGCCGCGTCGCGCACTACCAGGTCGGCGTCAAGGTGGGCTTCCGCTACGAGCGGTCGTAGCGGGGCCCGCCGTGGCCTCGGCGTGCGGCGCGCGACGGCGCCGTCGCTCCGCCCGGTCCGTGGGGCCGGCGTGACCGGCCTCCGCGAGCGAGGCTGACCGCGTGCCTTCCTTCCGGGCCTTCGGCCGCCAGACCCTCGCCCTCGCCCGGCGGGAACTGCTGCTGCTCGTCGTCGTGGCGTTGCTGGCGGGCAGCCTCTGGGCCTTCATCGGCGTCGCCGACGAGGTCGTCGAAGGCGATACCCACGCCGTCGACGAGGCGATCCTGCTCGCCCTGCGCACCCCCGGCGATCGCAGCGATCCGCTCGGGCCGGGCTGGGTCGAGGAACTGGGGCGCGACGCCACGGCCCTGGGCGGCGTCGGCGTGCTGACCCTGATCACCCTCGCCTCGGTCGCCTTCCTGCTGCTCAAGCGCCAGCGGCGCGCCGCGCTCTTCGTCGCCGCGGCGATCGCCAGCGGCATCGCGCTGAGCTTCGCCCTCAAGTCCGGCTTCGACCGGCCGCGCCCGGACCTCGTGCCGCACGGTTCCCTCGTCTACACGGCGAGCTTTCCGAGCGGCCACTCGATGATGGCGGCGCTCGTCTACCTGACCCTGGGCGCCCTGCTCGCCCGGCTGCAGCCGCAGCGGCGCCTGAAGGCCTTCGTGCTGCTGCTCGCGGTGCTGCTCACCGTCGCGGTCGGCGTCAGCCGGGTCTATCTCGGCGTCCACTGGCCGACCGACGTGCTGGCCGGCTGGGCCGCCGGCGCCGCCTGGGCCACGGCCTGCTGGCTCGTCGCGCTCTGGCTGCAGCGACGGCGAACGGTGGAATCGGCGGAGGACGCCGAGCCCTGAACGCCCGGGCGGCCGGCGGCCGTCAGCGCACCGGCCGGCCGCTCCCCGCCTTGAGGGCCGTCAACAGCGACAGCATGGTGTCGGGCACGTCGCCGCCTGCGACTCGCTCGAGCTCGGCGTCGGAGAGATCCCCGGATGCCGCCTCCCCGGCGCGGTCGGCCTGCTCTTCGAACCGGCGGACGTCCTCCGGCACGACGGCGAAGCCGCGCCGGGCGGCGAAGTCCGCGACGGCGCGCGCCGCCGCCTCGCCGGTCGCGCTGCCGACGGCGGTGCGCAGCGCCGCGGCCAGCCCCTGGTCCGCGGCGGCCTGCGCGAGGAATCGGTCGAGCGCTTCCTGGCTCATGGGCGCCTTCTCCGCTGAACGGCCACGGCCGCGAGCCGGGTCACGGCTGCGGGCGCGGCAGGAGCCCATGATAGCGTCGGTTGAACCTCTCGGCTCGGCAAATCGTCGAACGCGCGTCGCGTCCGTGACGGGCGCGCGGTCGCCCCTCTTAGGGCTGCCCTCGGCCCGAACACGACAAAGCCGCCCAGGTCGATGCCCTGGGCGGCTTTTGTTTTGGTTGCGGGGGTAGGATTCGAACCTACGACCTTCAGGTTATGAGCCTGACGAGCTACCGGGCTGCTCCACCCCGCGGCAGGGTGCTGGCCGCGTGTTGTGCGGCGGTCCGG
>JAUILQ010000039.1 GCA_030433005.1 Alphaproteobacteria bacterium | reverse complement strand
CACCGTCGCTCAGCTCGACCTCAACAAGCCGCAAGAAACCGATGCCTGAGTGTCCACCATGTCTCCGGACACCTGTCCACCATGTCTCCAGGCTGGACACCTGTCGAACCATGCAGGCGCGCCGGCACGGACCCGGCCGTCCCGCCCGCGGCCCTCGGCGTCCCAGCCGCCTTCACTTTCGACGTCACCCCTCTCTCCGTCGTCATCCCTGCGAAAGCAGGGATCCAGAGAACAGTGCGGCCCGTGTGGACGGCGGCCGTCCGTGCCCGCGGCTTCTTCCTCTGGATCCCTGCTTTCGCAGGGATGACGAAGGGGGCGCAGGGATGACGACCGAGAGGGTGGGGATGACGAGACGGGGGATGACGGATAGGAAGACGGGCATGACGCCTACGCAAGCAGGAGCCAGCGGAGCATGAGCGAGATCCTGGAGCTGCCGGCGCGGGCGGAGCCGCTGCTGGCGGCGCTGGCCTTTCCCGAGTTCGATCCCGTGGCCGTGGCGATCGGGCCGTTGGAGATCCGCTGGTACGCGCTGTCCTACATCGCCGGGCTGCTGCTCGCCTGGGCCTACTGCCGCTGGCTGACCACGCGCTCGCCGGCCGGAGTCAGCAAGGAGGCCTTCGACGACTTCCTGTTCTGGGCCATCATCGGCGTGGTCATCGGCGGGCGCCTCGGCTTCGTGCTGTTCTACGCCCCGGCCTACTATCTGGAGCATCCGCTGCAGGCGCTGATGGTCTGGAAGGGCGGCATGGCCTTCCACGGCGGCCTGCTCGGCGTCGTCGTCGCGGCCTGGTTCTTCTGCCGCAACCGTCAGCTGCCGTTCCTGGGGCTGATGGACATCGTCGCCTGCGCCGCGCCGATCGGGCTGTTCCTGGGGCGCATCGCCAACTTCATCAACGGCGAGCTCTGGGGCCGGCCCTCGGACCTGCCCTGGGCCATGGTCTTCCCGGAGGCGGGACCCGAGCCGCGCCACCCCAGCCAGCTCTACCAGGCGACGCTCGAGGGCCTGGTGCTCTTCGCCGTGCTGTTCCTGGTCATGCGCGCCGGCGGGCTGCAGCGCTACGGCCGGCTCTCGGGGATCTTCCTGATCGGCTACGCCGTCGCCCGCTCGCTCGGCGAGCTCTTCCGCCAGTACGACACCGACGTCGGGCTGATCCTGGGCCTGACCCAGGGCCAGCTCTACTCGATCCCGATGCTGCTGGTCGGCCTCTACCTGGTGGCGACGGCGAAGCCGGCGGAGGCCTCTCCCCGGCGCGCCAAGGGGAAATGAGCCCGCCTCCGGAACCGGCGGGAGCCGCCGGCAGCCCGCTGCTGCCGCTGCTCGCCGCGCGCATCCGCGCCCAGGGCCCGCTCGGCCTGCCCGAGTACATGGCGCTCTGCCTCGGCCATCCGCGCCACGGCTACTACGCGACCCGCGACCCGCTGGGCCGCGACTTCGTCACCGCGCCGGAGATCAGCCAGGTCTTCGGCGAGCTGGTCGGCCTCTGGCTGGTCGAGCGCTGGCAGGCCCTGGGCAGCCCGGCGCGCTTCCGCCTGGTCGAGCTCGGCCCCGGGCGCGGCACGCTGATGGCCGACGCGCTGCGCGCCGCCCGCCTGGTGCCGGCCTTCGGCGAGGCCGCGCGCCTGCACCTGGTCGAGAGCAGCCCGCTGCTGCGCCGCAGCCAGGAGGCGGCGCTGGCGCCGCTGCTGCCGGCCGGCCGCTCGGCGCGCTGGCACGAGTCGATCGAGACCCTGCCCGAGGGCGACGCGAAGGGCGGTCCGCTGCTGCTGGTCGCCAACGAGTTCTTCGACGCCCTGCCGATCCGCCAGTACCAGCGCACCGAGCAGGGCTGGGCCGAGCGCCAGATCGGCCTCGCCGAAGACGGCCGGACGCTCGCCTGGGGCCTCGGCCCGGCGCTGCCCGAGGCCGCGCTGCCCGGCCTGCCGGCGGCCGAGCCCGGCGAGCTGGCCGAGCTCGGCCTCGCCGGCCGCCGCCTCGCCGCGACCCTCGCCCGCCAGCTCGCAGGCGAGGGCCCCGGCCCGATCCCGAAGGGCGGCGGCTGGGCGCTGATCCTCGACTACGGCTACGCGCCGAGCCGGACCGGCGACACCTTCCAGGCGCTGCAGGACGGCCGCCCGGCCGACCCGCTGGCCGCGCCCGGCCGCGCGGACCTGACCGCCCACGTCGACTTCGCGGCGCTGGCCGCCGCCGCCGAGGCCGAGGGCGCCGCCGCCCGCGGGCCGGTCGAGCAGGGCGCCTTCCTGGAGGCCCTGGGCCTCGCCCAGCGGATCGAGGCGCTGAGCCGCGCCGCCGCGCGCGAGCAGGCCGAGGCCCTGGCCGCCGGCGCCCGCCGCCTGGCCGCGCCCGAGGCCATGGGCCGCCTGTTCAAGGCGCTCGCCCTCGGCCCCGCCGGCGCGCCCGCGCCGCCCGGCTTCGCCTCGGCGTAGGGCCCGCGCCCTCTCTCCTGGCCCTTGGCGGAAGGCGCCGCCGCCCCTAGCTCCCTCTCCCGGGGGGGCGCCAGCCGAGAGCGGAGCCTTATGACGCACAGCCTGAAGATCCTCGACGTCCAGCCGGTCACCCACGACGTCCGCCGCCTGACCCTGGAGAAGCCCGAGGGCTATCGCTTCGAGCCCGGCCAGGCGACCGACGTCGCGCTCGACAAGGAGGGCTGGCGCGAGGAGCAGCGGCCCTTCACCTTCACCGCCCTGCCCGACGCCGAGCACCTCGAATTCACCATCAAGGTCTATCCCGACCATGACGGCGTGACCGAGCAGATCGGCCGGCTGCAGCCCGGCGACCGCCTGCTGCTCGACGCGCCCTGGGGCGCCATCACCGACAGGGGCCCCGGCGTCTTCGTCGCCGGCGGCGCCGGCGTGACGCCCTTCATCGCGATCCTGCGCGAGCGCGCCCGCCGCGGCGCGCTGGAGGGCTGCCGCCTGATCTTCTCCAACAAGGCCGAGCGCGATATCATCCTGCGCGAGGAGTTCGAGGCCATGGAGGGCCTCGCCTGCACCTGGACCGTCACCGACCAGCCCGACAGCCCGCTCGCCCGCGGCCGCATCGACCGCGCCTTCCTGGAGCGCGAGGTCGAGAGCTTCGACCAGCCCTTCTACGTCTGCGGCCCCGACAGGATGGTCGAGGAGATCAGCGCGACGCTGAAGGAGCTGGGCGCCAGGCCCGACGGCGTGGTGGTCGAGGAGTAGGCGCGGCCGAGGCCCCGGCGCTCAGCCGCCCGGCCCGCCCCCCGACCCGCTCCCCGCTTCCCCTTGGAAGCCGCCACCCTCCCCCGTCATCCCGGAAGCCGCCTTGCCCGAAATCTTCGATTTCGTCGGCAAGGCGCGCTGTCCGGGATCCAGGGGCCCCACGCCCCGCCCCTTCCGGCGCGACCGGCCCGCGACGCCCGACAGGACTTCCTTCCCGCCGCCCCGCGGTGTAGGCCTGCCCCCGGCAGCGGACAGGGCGCGGACAGGGCACGAGGGGGCACCACGGCATGACGGCGCAACCACAGGCAGGCACCCCCGAGCCCCGCTCCCCCGCCGCCCGCTTCTGGGACCGCATCGCCGAGCGCTACGCCCGAAAGCCGGTGCCCGACGAGGCGGTCTACCGGGAGAAGCTGCGCCTGACCCGAGAGCGCCTCGGCCCCGACATGACCGTCCTGGAGCTCGGCTGCGGCACCGGCAGCACGGCGATCGCCCACGCGTCCTTCGTGCGCCGCCTCGAGGCCGTCGACCTCTCGGGCCGCATGCTGGAAATCGCCCGCGCCCGCGCCGCCGAGGCCGGCGTCGACAACCTCGCCTTCATCCAGGCCAGCCTCGAGGACTACGAGGCGCCGGACGAAAGCTTCGACGCCGTGCTGGCGCTCAGCCTGCTGCACCTGGTCGAGGACCGCCGCGCGGCCCTGGCCAAGATCCACCGCCTGCTGACGCCCGGCGGCCTCTTCGTCTCCAGCACCGCCTGCATCGCCGACTTCTGGCCCTGGTTCCACCTCGTCGCCCCGCTCGGCCGCCGCCTGGGGCTATTTCCGCCGGTCGCGATCTTCAGCAGCGCGGCGCTGGAGCGCGACCTCGCGGAGGCGGGGTTCGCGGTGGAGCACCGCTGGCAGCCGGAGAAGAAGACGGCGCTGTTCGTGGTGGCGCGGAAGGTGGGGTGAAGGAAATGCCAAGGCTTCTGAACGACCGCTATTGACCCGTAGGCGAAATCTGTACGCCGAGACAGGGGTGGAGGCTTGACGTCCAATTGCCGCCTTTGACTCGATCTCACGATTGACGCCAAGATTCTGACTTGCTCGCCGCGAGTGAAGCCCGTCAAGAAGGCGTCCAACAGCTCAATTCATGGCAAAATAGCTCTTTTGCTGCAGACAATGGGCATAGGCACGGTCGTGCCCTGCGATCGTGTCGAACGGTTGACATGATGAAACAGATTCTCGACATGCCTCAGCACCGCGACGTCACACGGGCACGATCGGCAGCTTACGTTCGGGCCATATTCGACCGTGAAATGGGTGTAACCCTCCATAACACGCAGGTCGGCTCGCCACGCGACGATGCGATGCGCGAGCTTACCAAGGCGACAACGAATCTTTACGCGAAGCGAGTTCTGCGCGAACTCATCCAAAACGCGTTCGACGGCGCTTGCGGGACTGGAGCCAGCCGCATCCTGGTCCGGCTCGATCTTCGTCAAGGATCCCATGGCATTCTCTATGTCGCAAACAGCGGCGAGGGGTTCAGCGATTCCAACGTAGATGCCATCTCGAATCCGGCGCTCAGCAACAAGAAGCCGGGAAACTTCATTGGCCACAAGGGCCTTGGCTTTCGCAGTGTCGAACTACTCTCCGATAACACGCAGATCTTCTCGGTAGCCGGGACCGGTAGAGCGGGCGCCACTGGCTTCGACGGCTTCTGTTTCAGATTCGCCACTGCAGGAGACGAGCGCGCGTGGCTGGCCGCTGGGGGAAAGATGGCCTACGCGGGCACGGTCGTGGGCCGGACTCACCGCTTGCAGCTGCCTTTGCCGATCGACGAGGATCCGCCCGAAGTCCCTGCATTTGCAGGTGAAGGATTCGCGACGTTGGTGCGGCTGCCACTACGAGACGAACTCGCCGCCCAACGCGCGTATGAAGAGATTCGGCTGTTAATTGACGAAAAGTCGCCGGTCACACTCTTTCTCGATCAATTGTCTTCGCTCACCCTCGAAATGATCGACCGAGATGGCGTCGGCGAGTCAAAAGTCTTGAAGCGCACAACGCGCAACAGGTGGACCTTAACACGAGACCGTAACCTCATCCTTGAGGAGGTTACGGTTGATAGACGGCGCTTTCTCCTTGCGTCGATGTTCGTTGATGAGGCGGCGTTTCGCGCAAGCGTTGAAGAGGCTGTGGAACAGCGATATCCCGTGGAGAAATGGCTTGAGTGGGCCGGAGCGCCGGTCGTTTCAGTTGCATTGCCGCTGTCCGCCGACGCAAAGGCCGGGTCGTTTTATGCTTTCTTGCCTATGGATACACAGGCGCCGTTCAACGGTTGTCTTGATGCGCCGTTCTTCCCAAACGCAGACCGCCGCCACCTGGATATCTCAAATCCGCTTAACGCGTTTCTGCTAGACAGTGTGGCTGATCTTTGCCTTGCAGTGGCAGAGGAGATCGCCGATGCCAATGAGATTTCCCCGGAGCTGGCGAGCGCGGCGGTCGATGCTCTCGCCTGGTACCGAGACGCTGACAGATTGATCGGGTCCTGCGCGCGCGCTGGCATAGAGGTCGGCGCTCTGCGCTTGCCGACTGTCCGCCGGAAGATCGAGACATCGCGCTGGGCCCGCCTCGATGTCATATTCGACTGGGATGATGCTTCGCGAAGGATCATCAACGGAGCTTGGCTCGTGCGGGCTTGCGACCTCCCGATGTTGCGCCGTGGACTCGGTCAGAAGCGGCTGGAAGCGCTGCATGAGTTCGTGGATGCGACCGACTTCACTTTCGACCCGGACCACTCGAACTGGGCGGAATGGGCGCCAGCGCTCGCGGCCGATCTCAACAAGCGCAAGAAGGTGCCGCGCCAAAGCTGGGAGTCGTTCTATGCGGATCTCGCAGCAATGCCGGAGGTACTTCCTCATCTCCGGGGCAAGAGAATATTTAGGGTCTCAGACGGAACGCTCAGCGCAGCCAACAGTCCGCAAACCCTCAGTCAGCGTGAGTTCTACATAAGCCCAGAGTCCGAGACGTCCGGACGAAGGCGAAAGCGCCTTTCTGGCACCCGGTTGTTTCCGCCGCCGAGCGTTGCCAGGCGCATGGAGTTTGCCGATCCGTCTCTCGACTGGAGCCCAACGGTGGCGAAGGCGATGTTCGACGCTGGTCTCGCTACCGAGTATAGCCTCGCCAAGGTCATTAGCGGCATTGGGCGCCTTCTCGGCAGCCGGCCCAAAAAGATCGTCTCTCTGGCAGCCCTCCGATGGGCGTTTGACGCTTGGCTGGCGAGCAAGTCCTCCGAAGTGGAGCAGGCGCTTAGAGTCTCGGGACTGCAGGTGCCGGTTTCGAGCGGCAGCTTCAAGCCCGCCAATGTCGTTCGCTTCGGCGAGGGGTGGCGGGATACGCAGGGCAGCCTGCTCGCGGAGTTCTGCGATGCCGCCGCCGGCGTTTCGCGCAGCGCCAGGATCATGCGGGATGCGTTGCTTGCGCCATGGGAGTCATGGCCGATCCGGGAACGCGGCACGGCTGGGGAATGGCGGGCATTCCTCAACTTGATCGGCGTCCGGGATGGCCTTGGTCCTGTCGTGTACAAGGCACAGACAAACGCAGTGTGGTCATGGAGCGGCCTCTGGAGCGACGCGGCACAGCCGTTGCCGATCGAAAAAGAGGTCGGTCCCGAGTGGCGGAAGGCACTCCGCCGACGGGCTCCGCGGCCGGGCTTTGCCTATCGGAGCGGCAGCTATTCCGCCGGAGAGACGCTGTTCGCTCTGCCGTTCCAAGGCGAGCACGCAGCGCTGCCAGAGCGCGCGAAACATGCCTATGCGAGATTGATCTCGGGCGTGATCAGCGATCTCGAAGAAGGGTTCTTCACGACAACTCTCCGCCGCACGACTGGCAATCAGGACCAAGTCCGCTGGCCGAGTCCTTTGCTCGCTTTTCTGAAAGAGGCTGCCTGGGTGCCAGTTGCGGAAGGAGAGGAATCCAAATGGGCGCGTCCCTGCGATTGCTGGTATGCCCCCCGATCGGAACCGATGCCACGTTTTGTGCCGCGGATCGACCGTCCCGTCCGGGAGGTTCTAGACGCTTCCAAGGCCACCCGCGATCTCTGCATCAGGCGGCTCTCGCTCCGCCTCTGGACTGATCAGGCGAACGCCGTCGCGAGACTAGTACTACTCGGCGAACTTCTTGAGCAGGGAATTGCCGAAAGTGAGCACGACAGCCTGCGTAAGGCCTACCGCGACGCTTGGCATGACTGGAACGAAACGGACCCGCGCGTGGTGTTGCCGAACGAGCTCGTGCTCGCTGTACAGGCCTTAGGACGACTCGCTGCCCTCAGGGTCAGCAATGAGGCGGAGCACTCGACCATATTTGTCGGCGCGGGCGAGGATCTGGCTCTCGAAAACCTCCTCGTCTCCCTGGGACACACCCTAGTACCCGTACCGCCGGGTACGGGAGAAGCCGCGGCTGACGCCTTGTCGGCGGCAATTGGCGGTGATTTTCGGCTCGCGGCAGCCGCTCGTCCGACGATAATCATCGACGGTGTCTCGTTCGACGCGGCACAGGATTCGGAGCGCCTCACCTCATCGGGTCGTGACTGGCTGGCAGAAATTGCGGTGCTGGTGCTCGAATTCAACCTAGGTTTCAGCAATCGTAACACCCTGCGGATGCGACACATTCTGTACGAGGCCTTCAACCGATTGAGGATCGTCTTTGGAGGACATGTGCAGGTCGAGTTCGAAGGAAAGGTCGGTGAATTGCCGGCAGAGGTCGATGGCGTTCTTCCCGTTCCTGACAGCGAGCGCCCGACCCTCATTGTGCAGAGCAACGTGTCCCTACTCGACTGGCCGACGCTCGCCAGGGTATCGCGGAGCATTGCGGCAGCGATTGATCGCCCGTGGCTTCAAACCGATATGCGCGTGGGGTTTCTGGCGATCGCGAGTGCTCAGCCGGCTTCCAGCGGTGCTCTGGAACGGCCGACTGATGAATCGATTGCGCGAGCTTTCGGTCAGCCTGTGGAACGCGTGCGTGAAGTCCTGCGATCATTGCGCGCGACAAGCAGGCGTCTTTTCGAGTTCCTCATTCCAGTAGTCCAGGTTCGCCTCGCGGATGGCGCAGCGCAGGATCTCCTCAACAGGGAACACCTCCTCGTTGACGATAGCGAGGTGGTGAACGCCCTCGTCCCGTATGGGATCGATCCGAGCGAGGCTCGTGCGCTGCTCGATCGCTGCCGTGAAGCGGAGAGTCTCGACGACCTGCGGCGCGAACTTGGCATAAGCCTTTCAGTCTTTAACAACGCGCTAACCTCTCTTGGTCCTCCTTGGATGCCATTACGGTTCGAAAAGCAGTTGCGAAGCACTTTTGCAGCTCGCCTTGCGGAACGGAGGGGTGAACTCGAGCAGAAGGTCCGTGACGCCTATCTCAATGACTACGACGCAAAGCGACCACTGACCGCCTACAGGGTCGAACGAGGCCTAGACTGGGTTACGATAGACGAATCCTGGATCGCCGCTCGCGATGAACTCGACAATGCTACTATCGACGCGCACATCGATGCGTTGTTCGCCGCCCGGTACGCGGACTCAGATACTGCCGCCGAGTTGGCCGCTATCGAACCGACGCGTCAGCATAATCGTGCATTGATTGTAGAATCCGCCGAGACCCTGAGGAGACTGCTACTAGCTTGGTCGGCTAAGGACAACACAAACCGGCCGGTTCCCGGCACGTGGCGCGAGAGGGCGGAACAGATTGCGCGTGAGGCGATGAGCACTGGCGCGCTCGACTTCCGGCGCCTAGCACAAGGCGAGTTGCCCGCAGCGCTGGCACTCGCAGGACTTTGGCCCTCCGCCATGCCGTACTCGCTTAAGTTAGACCAACTCGGTTTAGACAGCGAAGACCTCATCCATCAGGAGCGTGCGGAAAAGGAGGCACAAGATGCCGCTCTGAGACGTCGCCGGACGGTAACAGTGGGTAACGTTGAGATCGATGGGGGCGCCGAAGGGGCGTACCAAGCCATGGCCGCGGCCTTGGACGGGACTCTGTTAGGCAAAGCCTTCCACTCCCGTTCAGGGCCGGCGAACCTTCGAGAGTTCCCCGAAAGCGATGCAATGCCCCGTCGGAAGCGCGGCGGAAAGAGCGGCGGCAAGGATCCCGAATATATGAGCGAGGAACGGCGGATGCTGATAGGATTCGCTGGAGAGTATGCCGCCTATCGCTATCTCGCCAAGAAGGTTCGGAACTTCTCCGATGACCATTGGCTCTCCTCGATTGGGCGACGGTACCTCGCCTTGCCACCCACGCAGGACGACGATGGCTTCGATTTCAGGGTGCCGCGTACCCGCGGCCATCTCCACTTCGAGGTCAAGGCGCATGAGGGCGATCCGGGATATGTCGAACTCGAGCGTTCCCAAGTCGCGGCGGCAGTGGCGTTCGCAGACGGGAAGAAGGGGACTTGGAGCATACTCTATGTCGCCAACGCGACCGACCCGTCTCAGATCACGGTCTACGAGCTTCCGAATCCTTTCAGCGCTAACGGCATCAATCGATTCCGCCCCAGCTCACGGCAGGGGGTCCGACTTCTTCTTGAGCGCCGATAACCACTGCGCCTGTACTAGGTCTAAGAACGCACTGAAGTCAGCCGGCCTTCCATTTGGACAAAATGAAGACCGCGCGCAGAGCTGAGAGTTTAGACGTCCGCTGCTAAGGCTTGCTCAGCGGGCAATTGAGGCCGAGACAAGTCACTCGGCTTGCATGGGAGGAGCGTCGCTTGGCGTTTAGCAGTTTGCGTGCGCAATGTTATCGATCGACAAGAAGTTAGTTTGATCCCATGAACTCGCCCGACACCCTCACCCTCTGGCGCCCGGTCGGGCCACAGGAACTGGAGCTCATCCGGCAGGCCGGCATGCGCGCCTTTCCGCCCCGGCTGCCGGAGCAGCCGATCTTCTATCCAGTGCTGAGCGAGGACTACGCGATCAAGATCGCGCGGGACTGGAACGTCCGCGCGAGCGGGTCGGGCTATGTCACGCGCTTCGCGGTGCGCCGCGACTTCATCGAGCGCTACGAGGTCCAGGAGGCCGGCGGCACGGCGCATCGGGAGTACTGGATCGCGGCCGAGGACCTGGACGCCTTCAACGCCGCCCTGGTCGGGCCGATCGAGGTGGTTCACGCCTTCGAGTGAGGGCGCAACCCAGGAATTCAGATGCCTCGCCCCTCGCCGCGCGCGCGGTCCTCCGTCGCCGAGGCATCGGCTACGACCCATTGGCAGGGAGCTACAAGCTCCCTAAACTGTCGGTAGTGGCAGGGGAGTGAGCATCATGCAGTTCAAGAATCCGCAGAACGGCTACGTCGAGACGGCCACCACCGGCATTTCGTGGCTCTGGGCCTTCCTCTGGGCGCCGATCTACTACGCGGTCAAGGGCATCTGGACCCACGCGATCGTCAGCTTTCTGCTCGCCTGGGTCCTCGGCGGCGTCACCTTCGGGCTCGCGGCCCTCATCATCGGCATCGTCTACGCCTGCATGAACAAGAGCATCGTGCGCAGTCACTACCTCAAGAGGGGATGGATCGAGCTCGACGAGACGAGTGCTGCGACCGCTCCAGGAAGCGCCTGAACCGGTCGGCACGCCTTCGGAGAACCGTTGAGCCGTCGCGCCGGCGTCCCGGAACGGCACGGGGGAGCCTCTCGGGCCGCAAAGCTGCCCCTTCCCCCTGGACCGCCGCGCCGTCTCGGCTACACTCGCGCGCGATGCTGACCACCGGCCCGCTCAACGACCTGCCCGGCGTCCGCCATGCCTTCTTCACGCGGCAGGGCGGGGTCAGCGAGGGCATCTACGACTCGCTGAACTGCGGCTTCGGCTCGAAGGACAGCGACGCCGCGGTCGCCGAGAACCGGGCGCGCGCCATGGCCCAGCTGGAGCTGGACGGCGAGCGGCTGGTCACCGTCTTCCAGCACCACTCGCCCGACGTCGTGCGCGTCGAGGCGCCCTGGGCGCGCGGCGACAACCCCAAGGCCGACGCCCTGGTCACCGACCGGCCGGGCGTGGCGCTGGGCATCCTGACCGCCGACTGCGCGCCGGTGCTGCTGGCCGACGCCAAGGCCGGGGTGGTCGGCGCGGCCCACGCCGGCTGGAAGGGGGCGGCCGGCGGCGTGCTGGCCAACGTCGTGGCGGCGATGGTCGCGCTGGGCGCCGAGGCCGGGCGCATCGTCGCCGCGGTCGGGCCCTGCATCGCCCAGCGCTCCTACGAGGTCGGCCCGGAGTTCGTCGAGCGCTTCCTCGCCGAGGACCCGGAGAACGACTCCTTCTTCCGCGACAACGGCAAGACCGGCAAGGCGCACTTCGACCTCAAGGGCTACGTCGCGCGCCGCCTGGTCGCCGCCGGCGTCACCCGCGTCGAGGTGATGCCCTGCGACACCTGCGCCGAGGAGCGCCTGTTCTTCAGCCACCGCCGCTCGGTCAAGCGCGGCGAGGGCGACTACGGCCGCGGGCTGTCGGTGATTTTCTTGGAGGGCTGAGGCGGAGTCTTGTTTCTCGGGCTTCGCCCGGCACCGGCCCGCTCCCCCACCCGGCCACCCAATCCAGGGTACTGACGTGGATGGCCGGGTGGGGCAGCGGTCCGGCGCACCCCACCAACCGGACGACCGTTCAGCCAGCCGCACACTTCGGAGACTTCCCCATGCCTTTGCACTTCACCGAGGCCGAGCTGAAGGGCCGGCGCGACGCGGCCTGCCGGGCGCTGGCCGAGGCCGGGCTCGACGGGCTGCTGATGTTCCGCCAGGAGTCGATGTTCTACCTGACCGGCTACGACACCTTCGGCTACGTCTTCTTCCAGTGCCTCTACCTCTCGGCCGAGGGCGAGCTGGTGCTGCTGACCCGCGCGCCCGACCTGCGCCAGGCCCAGCAGACCTCGGTCGTGAAGGACATCCGCATCTGGGTCGACGGGCCCGACGCGAGCCCGGCCGAGGAGCTGAAGGCGATCCTTCGCGAGAAGGGCTGCGCCGGCAAGGCGCTGGGCGTCGAGTACGAGGCCTACGGCCTGACCGGGCGCAACGCCAAGCGCCTGGACGCCGCCCTCGAGGGCTTCTGCCGGCTGGAGGACGCCTCCTTCCTGGTCAGCAAGCTCAGGGTCGTGAAGTCGCCGGCCGAGATCGCGTACGCGCGCGAGGCCGGGCGCCTCGCCGACCGGGCCTGGGAGGCGGCGCAGGACCTGACCCGGCCGGGCGCCGACGAGGGCGCGATCCTGGCGGCGATGCAGGGCGCGATCTTCGAGGGCGGCGGCGACTACCCGGGCAACGAGTTCATCATCGGCTCGGGGCCGCAGGCGCTGCTCTGCCGCTACTACACCGGGCGCCGCAAGCTCGACGAGCAGGACCAGCTGACCCTGGAGTGGGCCGGCGCCTACCGCCACTACCACGCCGCGATGATGCGCACGATCCCGGTCGGCGGCACGCCCGAGCGCCAGCGCGCGATGTTCGAGGCGGCGCGCGACGCGCTGCTCGCGGTCGAGGAGAAGCTGCGGCCCGGCAACACGGTCGGCGAGGCCTTCGACGCCCACGCCGAGACGCTCGACCGGGCCGGCTTCCGCGAGGCGCGGATGAACGCCACCGGCTACTCGCTGGGCACCACCTTCGCGCCGAACTGGATGGACTGGCCGATGCTCTACCACGGCAACCCCGTGGTGCTGCAGCCGGGCATGGTCTTCTTCGTGCACATCATCGTCTTCGACAGCGAACGCGGCCTGGCCATGACCCACGGCCGCACCTCGCTGGTGACCGAGGGCGCGGCGGAGTCGCTGTCCGCCGCCTCGCTCGACCTGGTGGAGCGGTAGACGGGGCGGGGCTCGAGCAACCGCGCCTCCCCCCTTCTTTCGTCATCCTGGCGAAAGCCAGGATCCAGAGAACGACGCCGGCAGCGCGGACCCCGCCCGCCCCTGCGCGCGGCCTCTTCCTCTGGATTCCAGCTTTCGCTGGAATGACGAAGAAGGGCGGGAATGACCAAAGCGGCCGCCCGGCATTGACGAAACCGCGGCGCGGGCCAAAGGAAGAGACAGCGCCCGCCGCCCCTCGACCGGCGGCCGCGAATCAGGGAGGCTCACCGCCGTGCCGCACCTCGCCATGCTGATGCTCTTCGCGCTGCTCGGGCTGCTGGCCACCTGCGTGCTGATGTGAGCCCCGCCGCCGTGAGCCTGCCTCCTGTGATTCTGGCCGCCGTGAGACCCTCCGCCCTCGTCGCCCTGCTCGCCGCCGTCCTGTTGGCGCTGGCCGCCTGCGGGCAGCTGCCGCGGCCCTTCAAGCCGGGCGAGACCAAGGAGGGCGTGAACCTGCGCGCGCTGGCCTACGACTCGACCGTCGTGGTGCTGCCGCCCGACGGCGACCTGCCGGCCGACCCCGGGCCGATCACCGAGGCGCTGCGCGACGCGCTGCTCGCCGAGGGGCTGATCGCGACCGGCTGGCAGGAGCAGGACGGCGGCCTGCAGCTCGCCGGCCGCGCCGAGGTGCGACCGGTCGCCGGCGGCCAGGAGATCCTGGTCGCCGACTGGGCGATCGAGGGGCCCGAGGGCCCGCTCGCCCGCTTCCGCCAGCGCCGCGCCCTGCCGCTCGGCGCCTGGCAGGCCGGCGAGCCGGAGACGGCGCGCGCCGTCGCCGCCGAGGTCGCCGCCGCGCTGGCGCCGCAGCTGCTCGGCCCGGCGACGCCCGAGGCGGTGATCGCCGGCTTCCCCGGCGCGCGCCTGGCGGTGCTGCCGGTGACCGGCGCGCCGGGCGACGGCGACGAGGCGCTGGCCGCCTCGCTGCGCCTCGCCCTGGAGCGCGCCGAGGTGCCGCTGGTCGAGGCGCCCGGCGGGATCGGGGGGGGCATCACCGCGCCCGAGGACCTGGCCCCGGAAGACCTGGCGGTGCGCGGCACGGTCGAGACGACGCCGCCGGCCGAGGGCCAGCAGCAGGTCACCATCGTCTGGCGCCTCGTCGACGGCAGCGGCGCCGAGCTCGGCAAGATCGAGCAGGCCAACGCCGTGCCGGCCGGCAGCCTCGACGGCCCCTGGGGCCGCATCGCCACCCTGGTCGCGCGCGGCGCCGCCGCCGGCCTGACCGACCTGCTCGACCGCCTGGCCCGCCAGAAGGCGGCGGGGTAAGGGGGCGACGGCCGGCGCTAACACGCTTGCATGGTTCGACAGGCTCACCATGAAGCGACGGGTGGGCTGGCGCAGCCTTCACTCAGCTTCATGCTGAGCTCCTCGAAGGGCGTCCCGCGCGCTCACCGAAGCCGCCGCAAACCTCTCCGTCGCTTCATGGTGAGCCTGTCGAACCATGCAAGCGTGGGCGCCGGCGGCCGCCCCCTCACGCCAGCAGCGCGGTGACCGCGACGCCGGCGAGGATGACCAGCGCGGCCGTGCGGAACCAGCGCTCGCCGCCGAGGCCGAAGAGGCGGCTGCCGGCCCAGATGCCGGCGAGGTAGACCGGCAGCAGCACGGCGGCGCGCAGCAGCGCCGTCACCGTCAGGTCGCCCGACCAGAGGAACAGCGCCAGGAACAGCAGGCCGACCCAGGCGAAGAAGAGGATCAGCGCGCCGCGCACCTGGGCGGCCGAGCCGGGCGTCGACATCAGCATCAGGATGACCGGCGGCCCGGCCATGCCGGTCGAGCCGGCGAGCAGGCCGCTGACGCAGCCGGTCGCGAAGGTGACGCCGCGCCCGACGGCGCCGCGCCAGCGCCAGCCGAGGGCGAGCAGCGCGACCAGCGCCAGCACGACCAGCGCGATGATCCGGCGCATCAGGTCGGGCTCGACCGCGACGATGACCTGCCAGCCGAGCGGCAGGCAGAGCGTCGCCCCCGCCGCCAGCGGCACGATGCGCCGCCAGTCGGCCGCGCGCAGGCCCTGGGGCAGCAGCTGCAGCGTCGCCGGCAGCTCGATCAGCATGAAGATGACCAGGGTCTCGACCGGCGAATAGACCAGGCTGAGGCCCGGCATCACGATCATCGCCGAGCCGAAGCCCGAGAAGCCGCGCACCACGGCGGCCAGCGCCACGACGCCGGCGGCCAGCAGCAGCGCCGGCTCGAGGATCGCGTCGAACAGCGCCGCCAGCTCCGCCACGGGGGTTCCTCCGCCCTCGCTCGTCTTTCCCTCTCCGCCCTTCGGGGGGAGAGGGAGGGGCCCACGCGAGAGCGTGGGAGGGTGAGGTGGGGCCGGCGTCGGAACGGGCGCCGGCGGTGCACGCCGAAACGCCCCCTCACCTCACCCCGGCCCTCTCCCCTCCCCCGGCGGGGGAGCGGAGAGGGAGTGTCTCACTTGCCCTCTCCGCCCTTCGGGGGGAGAGGGAGGGGCCCGCGCGCCAGCGCGGGAGGGAGAGGTGGGGGGCTTCTCCCCTAGCCCCGGGCCTCGGCCTTCTTGGCGAGGCGCCAGCGGTGCAGCAGCGGCTCGGTGTAGCCGCTCGGCTGCTCGCGGCCCTTGAAGACCAGGTCGCTGGCCGCCTGGAAGGCGATCGACTTGTCGTAGTCGGGCGCCATCGGCCGGTAGGCCGGGTCGCCGGCGTTCTGGCCGTCGACGACCTTGGCCATGCGCTCCAGGGTCTCGCGCACCTGGGCCTCGGAGACGATGCCGTGGCGCAGCCAGTTGGCGATGTGCTGGCTGGAGATGCGCAGCGTCGCGCGGTCCTCCATCAGGCCGACGTCGTCGATGTCGGGCACCTTGGAGCAGCCGACCCCCTGGTCGATCCAGCGCACGACGTAGCCGAGGATGCCCTGGGCGTTGTTGTCGAGCTCCTGCTGCAGCTCCTCGGGCGGCCAGTTGGTGTCCTGGGCGACCGGGATGGTCAGCAGATCGCCCAGGATTTCGCGGGTCAGGTCGGCGCTCTCGCCTTCCATGTTCGCCTGGACCGCGGCGACGTCGACCTGGTGGTAGTGCAGCGCGTGCAGCGTCGCCGCCGTCGGCGAGGGCACCCAGGCGGTGTTGGCGCCGGCCTTGGGGTGGCCGATCTTCTGCTCCAGCATGGCGGCCATCAGGTCGGGCATGGCCCACATGCCCTTGCCGATCTGGGCGTGGCCGCGCAGGCCGCACTTGAGGCCGGTCAGCACGTTGCTGCGCTCGTAGGCCTGGATCCACCTGGTCGCCTTCATGGCGCCCTTGCGGACCATCGGCCCGGCCTCCATCGAGGTGTGGATCTCGTCGCCGGTGCGGTCGAGGAAGCCGGTGTTGATGAAGGCGACGCGGTGCTTCGCCGCCGCGATGCAGGCCGCGAGGTTCAGCGTGGTGCGCCGCTCCTCGTCCATGATGCCCATCTTGACGGTGTGGCGCTCCAGCCCGGCGATGTCCTCGGCGCCGGCGAAGAGCGCGTCGGCGAAGGCGACCTCCTCGGGCCCGTGCATCTTCGGCTTGACGATGTAGACGCTGCCGGCGCGCGAGTTCTTCAGCGGGCCCTTGCCCTTGAGGTCGTGGCAGGCGAGGGCGACCGTGACGACGGCGTCGAGGATGCCCTCGGGGATCTCGCTGCCGTCCTCCAGCTTCACGGCCGGGTTGGTCATCAGGTGGCCGACGTTGCGCACGAACATCAGGGAGCGGCCGTGCAGCGTCAGCTCGCCGCCGTCGGGGGCCGTGTAGACGCGGTCGGGGTTGAGCCGGCGGGTGAAGCTCTCGCCGCCCTTGGAGACCTCCTCGGTCAGGTCGCCCTTCATCAGGCCGAGCCAGTTGCGGTAGACCAGCACCTTGTCCTCGGCGTCGACCGCCGCGACCGAGTCCTCGCAGTCCATGATCGTGGTCAGCGCCGCCTCGACCAGCAGGTCCTTGACCCCGGCCTTGTCGGTGCGCCCGATCGGGTGCGTGGCGTCGACCTGGATCTCCAGGTGCAGGCCGTGGTGGCGCAGCAGGACGCCGGTCGGCGCGCCGGCCTCGCCGGTGAAGCCGCGGAACTGCGACGGCTCGGCGAGGCGCGCCGGGCCCTTCGGCGTCTCGGCGACCAGCTCGCGGTTCTCGACGCGGTAGGCGGTGACCTCGGCGTGCGAGGCGCCCTCGAGCGGGGCGGCCTCGTCGAGCACGCGCCGGGCGTAGGCGATGACCTTCTCGCCGCGCTTGGGATTGTAGGCCCTGCCCTTCTCGGCGCCGTCGCTCTCGGGGATCGCGTCGGTGCCGTAGAGCGCGTCGTAGAGGCTGCCCCAGCGCGCGTTGGCGGCGTTGAGGGCGTAGCGCGCGTTGGACACCGGCACGACCAGCTGCGGGCCGGCCTGGCGGGCGATCTCCTCGTCGATCTTCGAGGTCTCGATGCGGACGTCGGCCGGCGGCGGCGCCAGGTAGCCGATCTCCTCGAGCAGCGCGCGGTAGGCGGCCGGATCGCCGGTGCCCCCCTGCTCGCGGTGCCAGGCGTCTAGGCGCGCCTGCAGCGCGTCGCGCTTCTCCAAGAGGGCGCGGTTCTTCGGCGCCAGCTCGTGGGCCAGCGCGTCCAGGCCCTCCCAGAAGCGCTCGACCTCGATGCCGGTGCCCGGCAGCGCGTCGTTCTCCAGGAAGGCGGCGAGGTCGGCCGATACGCTCAGCCGGCGGCGGGGAAGATACGTGCTCACGGAACGCTATCTATCGCAATCGACGCGGTATCGAAACCCGCTTTTCTTTGGAAATGTTGCGCGCGCGCGGCCCCGGCGGACGCGCTCGGGAGCGGCCCGCCGAGTCGGTTTACAGTCCCGTGACCTGACACTATAGTCCGCGCGCTTTTCGGGGCCGGCGACCGCCCCGCAGGACCTGTTGCCCCGCACGACCCGTTGGCAGCCCCTCCCCAGCGCAGCACCGAGCAACGACCCGATGAAGATTCTGACCGGTAACTCGAACCGGCCGTTGGCAGAGGCGATCTCCGCCTTTCTCAATCTGCCGCTGACCAACGCCTCGGTGCGCCGCTTCTCGGACGACGAGGTCTTCGTCGAGATCCACGAGAACGTGCGCGGCGAGGACGTCTTCCTGGTGCAGTCGACCTGCTACCCGGCCAACGACAACCTGATGGAGCTGCTGGTCGCGCTCGACGCGCTGCGCCGCGGCTCGGCGCGCCGGGTCACCGCGGTCATCCCCTACTTCGGCTACGCCCGCCAGGACCGCAAGTCGGGCCCGCGCACGCCGATCTCGGCCAAGCTGGTCGCCAACCTGATCACCGCCGCGGGCGCCGCGCGCGTGCTGACCATCGACCTGCACGCCGGGCAGATCCAGGGCTTCTTCGACATCCCGACCGACAACCTCTTCGCCGCCCCGGTGTTCGTCAACGACATCCTGGAGAAGTTCAACGGCGACCAGATGACCGTGGTCTCGCCGGACGTCGGCGGCGTGGTGCGCGCGCGCGCCATCGCCAAGCGCATCGACGCCGACCTGGCGATCATCGACAAGCGCCGCGAGCGCGCCGGCGTCTCCGAGGTCATGAACATCATCGGCGACGTCAAGGACCGGCGCTGCATCCTGGTCGACGACATCGTCGATTCCGCCGGCACGCTGTGCAACGCCGCGGTGGCGCTGCGCGAGGCCGGCGCGACCTCGGTCTGCGCCTACGTGACCCACGGCGTGCTGTCGGGCAACGCGGTCGCGCGCGTCACCTCCTCGCCGCTCGAGGAGCTGGTGACCACCGACTCGATCCCGGCGACCCAGGCCGTGCGCGTCGCCCAGAACATCCGCCAGCTGACCATCGCGCCGCTGCTCGGCGAGGCGATGCGCCGGATCAGCGACGAGCGCTCGGTTTCGAGCCTGTTCGACCACCCGCCGGTCTAGCCCCGGTCGCGACGACCGAGGCCGAACCGGCATTCACCGGCCGGCACGGGCACCCCTGGAGGCCCGGCCGCGCCATCCCCCGTTCCGGGGCGTATCCCGGAGCGGATCCCTTGCTCGAGGAGTGAGTGAAGAAGATGACCGAGACCCATAGCTTTGACGCCGAGCTGCGGGAGCGGGCCGGAAAGGGGGCCGCCCGCGCCACCCGACGCAGCGGCCGCGTGCCCGCCGTGATCTACGGCGACGGCAAGGCCCCGACGATGATCTCCCTGCCCGACGCCGACGTGAAGCGCGAGATCAACCGCGCGACCTTCCTGACCACGCTGTTCGACATCAAGATCGGCAGCAAGAAGGAACGCGTGCTGCCGCGCGACGTGCACTACGACCCGGTGCAGGACTGGCCGCTGCACATCGACTTCCTGCGCGTCTCGGCGAAGACCAAGGTGACCGTGCAGGTGCCGGTGCGCTTCCTCAACGAGGAGGCCGCGCCCGGCCTCGAGCGCGGCGGCCTGCTCAACGTCGTGCGCCACGAGATCGGCCTGGTCTGCGAGGCCGACAAGATCCCCGACCACCTGGAAGCCGACCTGACCGGCCTCGACATGGGCGACACGCTGCACATCAGCAGCATCACCCTGCCGGCCGGCGTCGAGCTGGAGATCGACGACCGCGACTTCACCGTCGCGACGATCGCCACGCCGAGCGCCGTCGCCGCCGAGCAGGCCGAGGCCCAGGCCGAAGCCGAGGCCGAGGCCGAGGCTCCGGAGGAGGGCGAGGAAGAGGCCGCCGAGGGCGAAGAGGGCGGCTCCGAAGAGGGTGGCGAGGAGGAGAAGACCGAGGAGTAGTCCTCCCGGCCTTCCCGTCTTCCGACCACAGGTCGCGCCCGGGCGCGGCGCTCCGCTGCGCCGCGCCCGGTTCGCCGCATTCAAGGGCCCCGCTGCAGGAGGAGCCGCGCCATGCTGCTGCTGGTCGGCCTCGGCAACCCGGGGCCCAGCTACGCCGGCCATCGCCACAACATCGGCTTCACCGTGCTGGACGCGATCGCCGCGAGGCAGCGCTTCACGCCCTGGCGCAAGCGCTTCCAGGGCGAGATCGCCGAGGGCCAGCTGGGCGACACCAAGGTGCTCGCCCTCAAGCCGATGACCTACATGAACGAGTCCGGCCGGGCCGTCGGCGAGGCCTGCCGCTTCTACAAGCTGGAGCCGGCCGACGTCGTGGTGCTGCACGACGAGCTCGACCTCGCGCCCGGCAAGGTCAAGGTCAAGGCCGGCGGCGGGGCCGCGGGCCACAACGGCCTGCGCTCGATCAGCAGCCACATCGGCCCCTACTTCCGCCGGGTGCGCCTGGGCATCGGCCACCCCGGCCACAAGGAGCGGGTGCACGGCTGGGTGCTCTCGGACTTCGCCAAGGCCGACCGCGACTGGCTGGAGAAGCTGCACGACGCGGTCGCCGCCGAGGCGCCGCTGCTCGCCGAGAACAGCGAGAAGGCCGACGGCAGCTTCATGAGCCGCGTCAACCAGGCGGTCTTCCCGCCCAAGCCGCGCCAGCCGAAGCCGAAGCCGGCACCGAAGGGCGATGCCGCGCCCGCCGAGGCGGCGCCCTCCCCTGCGGCGCCCTCCCCTGCCGCCCCGCCTGCTCCGGCCCAGGCCGGCCGCGACACCGACAACCAGGAAGGCCTGATCGCGCGGGCCCTGAGACAGGCGCGCGAGCGGCTCGACAGCAAGGACTGAGACATGGGCTTTCAATGCGGCATCGTCGGCCTGCCCAACGTCGGCAAGTCGACGCTCTTCAACGCGCTGACCGAGACGGCGGCGGCGGAGGCGGCGAACTACCCCTTCTGCACCATCGAGCCGAACGTCGGCCGCGTCTCGGTGCCCGACCCGCGCATCGAGAAGATCGCCGCCATCGCCAAGTCGGCCAAGGTGCTGCCGACCCAGCTGGAGTTCGTCGACATCGCCGGCCTGGTGCGCGGCGCCAGCAAGGGCGAGGGCCTGGGCAACCAGTTCCTGGCCAACATCCGCGAGGTCGACGCCATCGTCCACGTGCTGCGCTGCTTCGAGGGCGAGGTGACCCACGTCGACGGCTCGGTCGACCCGCTGCGCGACGCCGACACGGTCGAGACCGAGCTGATGATCGCCGACCTGGAGAGCGTGGAGCGCCAGCTCGACACCACGGCCAAGCGCGCCAAGACCGGCGACAAGGAGGCGCAGCGCCGCCTCGAGGTCCTGCAGCCGGTCGCCGACGCGCTGCGCGACGGCCGCCCGGCGCGCACCGTCGTGCTCGACAAGGAGCAGCGGCCGCTGTTCAAGGCGCTGCAGCTGCTGACCGCCAAGCCGGTGCTCTACGTCGCCAACGTCGAGGAGGAGTCGGCGGCGAGCGGCAACGCCCTGTCCGAGAAGGTGCGCGCCAAGGCCGAGGCCGAGGGCGCCGGCTTCGTGGTCATCTCGGCGGCCATCGAGGCCGAGGTCGCCGCGCTCGGCGACCCGGCCGACAAGCGCGAGTTCCTGGAGAGCCTGGGCCTCGAGGAGACCGGACTCGCCCGCCTGATCCGCGAGGGCTACCGCCTGCTCGACCTGATCACCTTCTTCACCGCGGGGCCGAAGGAGACGCGGGCCTGGACGGTGCGCCAGGGCGCCCGCGCGCCGGAGGGCGCCGGGGTCATCCACAGCGACTTCGAGCGCGGCTTCATCCGCGCCGAGACCATCGCCTACGACGACTTCGTGGCGCTCGGCGGCGAGCAGGCCTGCAAGGACGCCGGAAAGATGCGCGCCGAAGGCAAGGAATACCTCGTCAAGGACGGCGACATCTTCCATTTCCGCTTCAACGTCTGAGCCGCCGCCGGTCTCGCTCGCGTCAGCCTTTACCCGCGGTTAAGCCCCGACCGCTAGGCTCCCGCTCCGACCCCCCGCAGCCGGACCGTCATGTCTAAGCCCGACGCCATCAAGCTCATCAAGCTCCAGCGCGAGCGCTTCCTGGCGTTCAGCTTCGCGATGGCGGACCTGCTGATCGAGCTCGACGGCGACGGCCGGATCGTCTTCATCGCCGGCGCCTGCCGTCGTTTCTTCGGCCGCGACGAGGCGTCCCTGATGGGCAGCCTGCTGATCGACCACCTGAGCGGCACCTCGCGCCTGCTGGTCGACCAGGTGCTCAAGCACCTCGACGCCGGCCAGCGGGTCTCGCCACACGAGATCGCCATCGAGCGCGGCGACGGCGGCCGGGAGGCGGCGCTGCTGTGCGGCTACGCCCTGCCGCACCAGACGGTCAAGTACATGACCATCGGCGCGCCCGAGCGCTTCGCCAGCCTGTCCGAGGACAAGAGCGGCCGCGACGGCGAAAGCGGCCTGCACTCGGCCGAGAGCTTCGCCGAGCGGGCCCGCGAGCTGCTCGAGTCGGCCGACGGCGGCGCCGACGAGCTGACCATGACCTTCATGGAGCTCGGCGGCCTCGACGAGCTCGAGAAGGCGGTCTCGGCCAAGGACTACAGCGACCTGATCGGCGAGATCGCGGCCTTCCTGCGCCTGCAGTCCGTCGACGGCGACACCGCCGGCCGGCTCGACAAGAGCCGCTTCGGCGTGATCACCGACAGGGGCGTCGACGCCGGCGGGCTGGCGGGCGGCCTGGTCGAGGCCGTGCCCGGGGCCGAGCGGCTCACGGTCAGCACCCACAGCCAGCTGCTGCAGCCGGCCGGGCTGTCGCCGGACAAGGCCTCGCGCGCGCTCATCCATACCCTCAAGCGCTTCCAGAGCGAGGGCCTGAGCGACGCGGTCAAGGCCGACCCGACGAGCCAGTTCCGCGACCTGCTGCGCGAGACGCTCAGCTCCATCGAGCACTTCCAGGAGGTCATCGCCAGCGATCAGATCGACCTCGCCTACCAGCCGATCGTCGAGCTGGCGAGCGGGGCGGTGCACCACTTCGAGGTGCTGGCCCGGCTCAAGGACGGCGCCTCGCCCTTCAAGTGGGTCACGCTCGGCGAATCGGTCGGCATGATCTCGGCCTTCGACCTGACGATCTGCCGCAAGGCGCTGGCCGACCTCGCCGGCGCGCCCGTCGAGCTCAAGCTCGCGGTCAACCTCTCGGCGCAGAGCCTGCACGACGAGATCTTCCTCGACGCCATCGAGGCCCTGCTGCGGCAGCACCGCTCGCTGCTGCCGCGCCTGTCCTTCGAGGTCACCGAGTCCGCCGAGATCGACGACTTCCAGGCCGTCAACGCGGCGATCCAGCGGCTGCGCGCCCAGGGCTGCGAGGTCGGCCTGGACGACTTCGGCGCCGGCAGCGCCTCCTTCCAGTATCTCCAGGCCTTCGAGGTCGACTTCGTGAAGATCGACGGCGCCTACGTGCGCGACCTCGCCGAGTCGCCGCGCGACCAGGCACTGGTCAAGGGCATGGCCGGCATCTGCCGAGACCTCGGCGTGGCCCTGGTCGCCGAGATGATCGAGACCGACGAGCAGGTGAAGATGCTGCAGGCGGTCGGCGTCAAGCTCGGCCAGGGCTACCGCTTCGGCAGGCCGCAGGTCGGCCAGCCGAGCCTGCCGCGCGCCTCGGCGCCCGCGCCGGCCCCGGCCGCCGCGGCGGCCGGCGCCCCGGGCCCCTCCGCCGAGGCGCTGGCGGCCCTGCGTGCGCGCCGCCGGCGCGGCGCCTCCGATACCTGGATGTAGCGGTCGCCACCCCGGCCCGCGCACTGGGTGCCGCCGCCGACGCGGATTTTGCGTGCCGCCGCCTTCGTGATGCCTATCTTCCCGGGCAAGGACGCCGCTCGAAAGGATAGGCCATGGCCAGCTCCACCGCCCGCGACAGCACGGCCGCTCCGCCCTCTGGCCTGACCGCGGGCCTCGGGCGGCGCCTGCGCTGGCTGCGGCCGCGCCGCCAGAGCCGCTGGATCGGCGACCCGAGCCTCAGGCAGGCGGTCTCGCGCGCCGAGCGCAACGGCATCGCCTTCTCGTTCCAGGTCCGCGTCGTCGTGCTGCTGCTGGTCGCGCTCTGGCTGGCGCTGACCGTGCCGATGCCGCGCGTGCTCTACTGGCACGGCATGATCCTGCTGTTCCTGCTCTCCGGGCTGATCCCCTACCGCCTGCGCTTCCGGGAGAGCTGGCGCCGCTGGCTGGCCGGCTTCACGCTGATCGACGCGGCGCTGCTGACCACCATCCTGATCCTGCCCAACCCCTTCTACGACACCGGCTGGCCGATCCAGACCCAGCTGCGCTTCCACAACCAGCTCTATCTCTTCGTCTTCCTGGCCGGCGCCCTGCTCAGCTATTCGCCCGGCATGGTGCTCTGGACCGGCGTCTGCATCGCCGCGACCTGGAGCGTCGGCACCTGGCTGATCGCGCTGCGTCCGGAGAGCCTGACCGCCCTGCCGCCGACCCTGGCCGAGGATTCGGGGGCCGCCGGCCAGGGCTTCGAGCAGGCCTTCTTCGACCCGCTGTACGTCGACCTCAACCGCTGGTCCAACGAGGTCGTGCTGCTGCTCATCGTGGCGCTGGTCGGCGCCGTCGCGGTCTGGCGCTCGCGCCGCCTGCTGCGCCGGCAGATCGACAGCGAGCGGGCACGCAGCCACCTCTCGCGCTATTTCTCGCCCGACGTCGCCGACCGCCTGGCCCGCGAGGGCGCCGCCCTCGACGCCGCCGAGCAGCGCGAGGTCGCGGTGCTGTTCGTCGACATCGTCGGCTTCACCGGCCTGTCGGAGGGCCGGCCGGCCGAGCGCGTGGTGACCCTGCTGCGCAGCTTCCGCACGCGCATGGCACGCTGCGTCTTCGCGCACGGCGGCACGCTCGACAAGTACGTCGGCGACGAGGTCATGGCGACCTTCGGCAGCCTCGGGCCCGGCCGCCGCGACGCCGCCAACGCGATCGCCTGCGGCCTCGCCATGCTGGACGAGTTGGAGCGCTGGAACGCCAAGCGCCGGGCGCGCGGCGCGCCGGAGATCGCGGTCGGCATCGGCATCCACTACGGGCCCTGCGTCGTCGGCAACGTCGGCAGCGCCGCGCAGCTGGAGTTCGCCTGCATCGGCGATACGGTCAACTGCGCCCAGCGGCTGGAACGCCTGACCCGGGATCTGGCGACGCCGATCGTGGTCAGCGAGGCGGCGATCGAGGCGGCGCGGCGCGAGCTGGAAGGCGAAGCCGCCGGGCTCGAGCGCTTCGCCGACGGCGGCCGCCACAGCCTGCGCGGGCTGAGCGGCGAGATGCCGATCTGGCAGCTGGCCGGCGCGCCGTCGGCTTCGCTGGCGCTTCAGACGAAGCCGAGCAGCACGCCGTTGGCTTCCGACGGCTCGACGTAGAGCGCGCCGTCGGGCCCGATCGCGACCTTGGCGCCGGCCGCCTCGAGGTAGAGTCGCGTGGCGCGCCGGTCGGCCACGGTGACCAGCATGCCGGCCAGCCAGGGCCGCGGCTGCAGGGCCGGGGCGGCGTCGAACGGCCAGTGCGCCTGGAACACCGAGGGCGTGACGAAGCGCAGGCGGCAGCGGCCGGCCTCGACGATCAGCTCGCCGTCGGCCATCGCCACGGCCTCGGGCCCGAACAGCTCGGCATAGGTCAGCGCCAGCTCGCCCGGCCGGTCGACCACGTTGAGCAGCTGGCGGATGCCGGTGGCGCCGTTGGGATGGCGCAGCCACTCCGGGCGCCAGACCATCTCCGGCGTCAAGTGACGGCAGACGAAGGCCTTCATGCCCGGCACCGCCGCCGGCTCGGGGAACAGCAGCTCGAAGGCCGGCTGCTGCTCGCCTTCGGGCGTCTCGATGATCCGCTTCAGGCTGCGCGGCCCCTCGGCGCTGCGGCCCCGGGCCGCGAGGCCCTCGGCCAGGGCGGCCAGGTCGTCGCCGCGGAAGGCCAGGCCGAGCAGGCCCTCGCGGACCGCGAGGAAGCGGTCGAGGTCGTTGACGAACTTGCTGGCGTCGACGATGCCGATCAGCTCGACGTAGTCGTCCGGGAACATCAGGCAGTAGTTCGCCGTGCCCCAGCCGATGTGGCGGCCGCGCGGGCAGGCGGTGAAGCCCAGGCGCAGCCAGGCGAGACGCGCCTCCTCCAGGTCGTGGACGCCGACCAGGACGTGGTCCAGGCCGGTCAGGCCGGTCAGCCCCGCGCTCATGGCGCCTCCCCGGCGGCGGCCTCGTCGGCCGCGTCGTCGGGCCCGCTGCCGTAGCCGTAGCCCGCGGCGAACTTCTCGCGCACCCGGTTCATCTCCGTCTTCGACAGCAGCTTCGGCTTGCCGAGCTGCAGCACGTGCCAGAACTGCCGTGCCAGGGTCTCGACCTCGACGGCGATCTTCAGCGCCTCGTCGAGGTCGGCGCCGGCGGCGACCATGCCGTGGTTGGCCAGCAGGCAGGCCTTGCGGTTGCGCAGCGCCTTCAGCACCTCGACCGACAGCTCCTCGGTGCCGAAGGTCTTGTACTTGCTGCAGCGGATCGAATCGCCGCCGGCGATCGCAACCATGTAGTGGAAGGCCGGGATGCCCTTGCCCTGGCAGGCCAGCGCCGTGGCGTAGGTCGGGTGGCTGTGCACCACGGCGCCGAGGTCATCGCGCTCCCGCAGCACGTCGCGGTGGATGCGCCACTCGCTCGAGGGCCGGCGCGCGGGGTTCTCCGCGCTCCACTCGCCCTCGAAATCCATCAGCACGATGTCGCCCGGCTTCAGGCCGTCGTAGTCGGCGCCCGAGGGGGTGACCAGCAGGCCGCCGCCGACCCGCACGCCGACGTTTCCCGAGGTCCCCTGGTTGATGCCGAGCTGGTTCATCCGCCGCGCGGTGGCGATCACCTTGCGGCGCAGGCGCTCGTGCTTCATGGCGCCGCGGCTCCCCCCGCGCGCTCCGGGAACAGCGCCGCCAGGCCCTCGCGCGAGGCCTCGGCGACGCCGCGCTCGGTTATCAGGCCGGCGACCAGCCGTGCCGGCGTGACGTCGAAGGCGTAGTTGGCGACCGGGCTGCCGGGCGCGACCACCTCGACCGTCGCCAGGCTGCCGTCGGCCGTGGCCCCGGTCAGATGCGTGACCTCGCGGCCGTCGCGCTCCTCGATCGGGATCTCGGCGACGCCGTCGGACAGGGTCCAGTCGATGGTCGGGCTCGGCAGCGCGACGTAGAAGGGCACGCCGTTGTCCCGGGCGGCGAGCGCCTTCAGGTAGGTGCCGATCTTGTTGCAAACGTCGCCGGTCGCGGTCGTGCGGTCGGTGCCGACGATGCAGAGGTCGACCAGGCCGTGCTGCATCAGGTGGCCGCCGACGTTGTCGGCGACGACCCTGTGCGGCACGCCGTGGTGACCGAGCTCCCAGGCGGTCAGCGCCGCGCCCTGGTTGCGCGGCCGCGTCTCGTCGACCCAGACATTGAGCGCGATGCCCTTCTCATGGGCCAGGTAGATCGGCGCCGTCGCCGTGCCCCAGTCGACCGTCGCCAGCCAGCCGGCGTTGCAGTGGGTCAGCACGTTGACCGCCTCGCCGGCCGGCTTGCGCGCGGCCGCCGCCTCGATCAGCGCCAGGCCGTGCTCGCCGATGGCGCGGCACTGCGCGACGTCCTCCTCGGCCATCTCGCCGGCGCGCCGGTAGGCAGCCTGGCGCCGGGCGTTGCCGCCGAGAGGGGCGAGCAGCCGGCGCATCTCGTCGAGCGCCCAGCGCAGGTTGACCGCGGTCGGCCGCGTCGCCAGCAGCGTCGCGCAGGCCTGCTCCAGGCCGGCGTCGCTGGGGTCCTCGGTCATCGCCAGCGCGACGCCGTAGGCCGCGGTGACGCCGATCAGCGGGGCGCCGCGCACCTGCATCGAGCGGATCGCGTGAGCCGCCGCCTCCAGTCCCTGCAGGCGCTCGACCACGAAGCGGTGCGGCAGCTGCGTCTGGTCGATGATCTCGACCGTCCAGCCGTCCTCGGCCAGCCAGACCGTCCGGTAGGGCGTGCCGTCGACCCTCATTCGGCCGCCCCTCCCGGCACCGGGCCCAGCAGCCGGCCGGCGACGGCGTCGAGCATCGCCAGGCGCGCCGGGTCGCGCTTCTCCGGCGCGGTGATCAGCGCCGCCTCGAGCGCGTGGTGGCAGCCGGCCTCGCAGCCGCCCTGGCGCCCGGCCAGCGCCGGCAGCGCGGTGGTCACCAGGCTGCGCGCCTTGGCGGCGTTGTCGAGCAGCACGCGCACGATCTGCTCGACCGTGACGTGGTCATGGTCCGGGTGCCAGCAGTCGTAGTCGGTGACCATGGCGACGGTCGCGTAGCAGAGCTCGGCCTCGCGGGCGAGCTTCGCCTCGGGCATGTTGGTCATGCCGATCACGTCGCAGCCCCAGCTGCGGTAGAGTTCGGACTCCGCCTTGGTCGAGAACTGCGGCCCCTCCATCGTCAGGTAGGTGCCGCCGACCTGGTGCGGGATGCCGAGGCTGTCGCAGGCCCCGGCGAGCGCCGCGCCGAGCCGCCGGCAGGTCGGGTGCGCCACCGAGACATGGGCGACCATGCCTTCGCCGAAGAACGACTTCTCGCGCGCGAAGGTGCGGTCGATGAACTGGTCGACGATGACGAAGGTGCCCGGCGCCAGCTGCTCCTTCAGCGAGCCGACCGCCGAGACCGACAGGATCTCGGTGACCCCGGCGCGCTTCATCGCGTCGATGTTGGCGCGGTAGTTGATGGTGCTCGGCGAGTGCACGTGGCCGCGGCCGTGGCGCGGCAGGAAGACCAGCTGCTGCTCGCCCAGCCGGCCGAACAGCAGCGCGTCCGACGGCTCGCCGAAGGGCGATTCGAAGCGCCGCCATTCGGTGTCGGTCAGGCCCTCGATATCGTAGACGCCGCTGCCGCCGATGACGCCGATCACCGGCCGCCCGGCCTGCCCCGGCGCCTGCTGGCCCGCCTGCTGGTCCTGCCCCACGTCGCCTCCCCTCGTTTGCTGCCGGCGATCATAGCGATTCGCGCCGACCGGGTGCAGCCCCTTGGCGGCACGCCGCGGCGGCGCGGACAAAACGAAAGGGCCGCCCCCCGGAGGGATGCGGCCCCATCGTCACTCTCGACCGGCCCGTGGCGGTCGCCGGACGGTCAGTGCCCGACGTCGCTCCAGACCTTGCGCTTGACGGCGTAGAGCAGGCCGGTCAGCACCAGCAGGAACAGGATCACCTTGATGCCCATCTGCTTGCGCGCGACCAGCTGCGGCTCGGCCGCCCAGGTCAGGAAATGGGTGACGTCCTCGGCCATCTGCTCGGTCGTCGCCTCGGTGCCGTCGGCGTACTCGACGATGCCCTCGACCAGCGGCGGCGGCATCGAGATCAGGTGGCCCGGGAAGTACTCGTTGTAGTACTGCCCCGGCGGCACCTCCATGTCGGCCGGCGGCTCGGTATAGCCGATCAGCAGGTGGTAGAGGTAGTCGGCGCCGTTGGCGCGCGCCTCGACGATCAGCGAGAGGTCCGGCGGATAGGCGCCGCCGTTGGCGACGCGCGCGGCCTGCTCGTTCGGGAAGGGCGACGGCCAGTGGTCGGAGGCGACGGCCTCGCGGGTGAACATCTCGCCCTCGTCGTTCGGACCGTCCTCGACCATGAAGTCGGCCGCGATCGCCGCGATCTCGTCCTCGTTGTAGCCGAGGTCGGCGAGATTGCGGAAGGCGACGAAGCGCAGGCCGTGGCAGGAGGCGCAGACGTTCTTGTAGACCTGCAGGCCGCGCTGCAGCGAGGCCGTGTCGAAGGTCCCGAAGATGCCCTCGAACGCCCAGTCCTTGTCGGGGACGGCGACGCCTTCGGCGGCCTTGGCGAGGCCGGCGCCGCCGAGGCTCAGCGCCGCGGCGAACGCCAGGGTGAGAACCGGCTTGCGCATCAGGCCTTCTCCATCGGCTTGGCGGTGGCGGAGGCGCCGACCGGACCCGATCCCTTGAGTACAGGTTCGCTGATCGAGACCGGCAGCGGCTTCGGCCGCTCCAGCTTGCCGAGCAGCGGCAGCAGGACCAGGAAGTGAGCGAAGTAGTAGAGGGTCGCCAGCTGGCCGATCAGCACCCAGGGCGCCTCCGGCGGCTGCGAGCCGACGTAGCCGAGCAGGATGCAGTCGGCGACCAGCACCCAGAAGAGCTGCTTGTAGATCGGCCGGAACTTCGAGCTGCGCACCGGCGAGCTGTCGAGCCAGGGCAGCAGGAAGAGGATCAGGATCGAGCCGAACATCGCGATCACGCCGCCCAGCTTGGCGTCGATGAACCAGATGTCGAAGGTGACGGCGCGCAGCATCGCGTAGAACGGCAGGAAGTACCATTCGGGCACGATGTGCGGCGGCGTCTGCAGGGCGTTCGCCTCGATGTAGTTGTCGGGGTGGCCCATGTAGTTCGGCGCGAAGAAGATCACCGCGGCGAAGATGATGAAGAACACGCCGAAGCCGAAGTAGTCCTTCACCGTGTAGTAGGGGTGGAAGGGGATCGTGTCCTGCGGCCCCTTGACGTCGATGCCCAGCGGGTTGTTCGAGCCGAAGCGGTGCAGCGCCCAGATGTGCAGCACGACCACGCCGAAGATCACGAAGGGCAGCAGGTAGTGCAGGGCGAAGAAGCGGTTGAGCGTCGGGTTGTCGACCGAGAAGCCGCCCCACAGCCAGGTCACGATGCTCTCGCCGACCAGCGGGATCGCCGAGAACAGGTTGGTGATCACCGTGGCGCCCCAGAAGGACATCTGGCCCCAGGGCAGCACGTAGCCCATGAAGGCGGTCGCCATCATCAGCAGCAGGATGACCAGGCCGAGCATCCACAGCAGCTCGCGCGGCGCCTTGTAGGAGCCGTAGTAGAGCCCGCGGAAGATGTGGATGTAGACGACGATGAAGAAGAAGCTGGCGCCGTTCATGTGGATGTAGCGGATCAGCCAGCCGTAGTTCACGTCGCGCATGATCCGCTCGACCGACGCGAAGGCGTAGTCGACGTGCGGCGTGTACTGCATCGCCAGCAGGATGCCGGTGACGATCATGATCACCAGCGCGATGCCCGCCAGCGAGCCGAAGTTCCAGAAGTAGTTCAGGTTCTTCGGCGTCGGGTAGCCGGAGCCGACCGAGTGGTCGACGAAGCTGAAGATCGGCATCCGGTACTCGATCCAGCGGATCACCGGATTGTTGGTCTGGAAAGCCATTGTCGCCGCCCCTAGCCGATGGTGATCGTCGTCTCGTCGTCGAAGGCGTACTCCGGCACGACGAGGTTGAGCGGCGCCGGACCCTTCCGGATGCGCCCGGAGGTGTCGTAGTGCGAGCCGTGGCAGGGGCAGAACCAGCCCCCGAAGTCGCCCTTCGGCTCGCTCGGCTTCTGGCCCAGCGGCACGCAGCCCAGGTGCGTGCAGATGCCGACCATGACCAGCCAGGGCGCCTCGATGACCCGCGACTCGTCGGTCGCCGGGTCGACCAGCTCGTCGAGCGGCACGGAGCGCGCCTGCTCGATCTCCTGCTCGGTGCGGTGGCGGATGAACACCGGCTTGCCGCGCCAGGTCACCGTGATCGCCTGGCCGACCTCGACCGGCGAGAGGTCGACCTCGGTCGACGCCAGCGCCAGCACGTCGGCGGCCGGATTCAGGGAGTCGATCAGCGGCCAGACCACCGCGGCGGCGCCGACCGCGCCCATGGCGCCGGCGGCCAGGAAAAGGAAATCGCGGCGCGACTCGCCGTCGTGCTCGCCGCCGCCGCCTGATGCGGACTTCGCGATGTCAGCCATGACGATTCTCGGTCCCTCGTGGTCCTTGCCCTGCAGCGCCGGGGGGCACCGCCGGTTCAGAAGACTGCCACATTTCGGAAAGCGTAGCCTCCGGGCCGACGCCCGCCATTGCGGCAGGAGGACGCATAAAGAGGCGACGCCCCACCCCCCGAGCGGACCGTCGCTTGCGTCGTGCCGGGCATATAGAGGAAAGTCGCCTGCCAAGGCAAGCCACCGGTCGTCGCACGGACGCGCGGCGCGGTGCCGGCTTGGCCGACGCCGTTCCACCGGACCGTCCCTGTCTTTAACGCCCGCCGCGACCGACGCGATGCGACTCGCCCTCTATCAGCCCGACATTCCCCAGAACACCGGCGCCATCCTGCGGCTCGCCGCCTGCCTCGGCGTCGGCGTCGACATCATCGAGCCCTGCGGCTTCCGGCTCGACGACCGCCGCATGCGCCGCGCCGGCATGGACTATCTTGAGATCGCCAGCTACCGAAGGCACCCGGACTGGGACGCCTTCCGGGCGGAGCCGTCCGGACGCCTGGTGCTGTTGACCACGAAGGCCGAGTCCGACCACCTCGGCTTCCGCTTCGCGGAGTCGGACACGCTGCTGCTCGGGCGCGAGTCGGAGGGCGTGCCCGACTTCGTGCACCAAGCAGCCGACGCGCGCCTGGCGGTGCCGATGGTCGCCGGCGCGCGCTCGCTCAACCTGGCGACTGCCGCGGCCCTGGTGCTGGGGGAGGCATTGCGCCAGACGCAGGGGTTTCCCGGCTAACCGGTTCCGGCTAGCCTGGGTTGTGTCGCCGCACGGATTGGGGGGCCCGGGCCGTGAGAATCCTGCCGCTGCTTCTGCTCGCGCTCGCCCTCGCCGCCTGCAGGACGACCGCCGAGCCGCCGCGGCCGGCCACGCCGACGGCGGTGCGCCTCAGCGACGGCGCCGGCAGCCTCCTCGACGTCTACCTGAGCAAGGTCGGCCCGGCCGGCGGCTACTTCTATGCCTCGCGCGACGGCGCCATCGGGCGCTACCGGATCTGCCCCCCGTACTGCCCCAACAAGGCGAAGATGAAGGAGGAGATCCGGCAGATCTGCCGCCGCGACTACGGCAATCAGGAGTGCGTGCTGGTCGCCGACGGCGACGAGATCGTGGCCACCGTGGGCAACTGGAAGCCTGCGGCAGAACGCGTGCGCAAGGCAGCGGACAAGCCCTGGCCAACGACCCGGCCAGCCGTCCGCCTCAGCGACCGCACCGGCATTCGCCTGAACCAGTACCTCGACCGGGTCGGAACCGGCGGCGGCTACTTCTACACGACGCGCGACGGTACGGTCGGAACCTTTCGGACCTGCCCCGAAGGATGCCGCGACGGCGACGGCCGGATGGAAGAGGCCAAGAAACAGGCCCGGGCGGAGTGCGACCGGAAGGCCGGCTACGACAAATGCCTGCTGATCGCCGACGGCGACAGCCTGCTGGCCACGCTGGGCAACTGGGAGCGCCGCTCCGCCGCCGCGCGCGACGCGAGCGCCGGGATCCGGCTCTCCGCCGGCAGCGCCGAGCTGCTGGAGGAGTACCTCGGGAAGGTCGGCATGGGCGGCGGTTTCTTCTTCGCCGCAGCCGATGGCCAGGTCGCCGCCTACTACTACTGCCCGGCGATGCGCTGCCAGAGCCACATTGCCATGCGCCACAAGGCGGCGACCGACTGCCAGGGCCACAATGACGGGCACGAGTGCGTGATGGTGGCCGACGGCGCCCGTCTCCTCGTCGAGCTCGGCGACTGGCGGCCGCGCTGAGCGCCGCTTCGGCCTCGACAGGCACGCGCAATTGGGCCAGCGTCTAGGCCCATGACGACCGTCGATTCCCCGCCCGGGCAGCCGGGCGACGCGAGCGAAGAGCGCAAGACCCGCGCGGCGACCTGGTTCCGTACGCTGCGCGACCGCATCTGCGCCGAGTTCGAGCGGCTCGAGGACGAGCTGTCGGGCGAGAACGCCGAGCGCCTGGCCGGCACGCCGCCGGGCCGCTTCGAACGCAAGGACTGGGAGCGCACCGAGGACGACGGCTCGCCGGGCGGCGGCGGCACCATGGCGCTGATGCACGGCCGGGTCTTCGAGAAGGTCGGGGTCAACGTCTCGACGGTCCACGGTCGCTTCTCCAAGGAGTTCGCCGGGCAGATCCCCGGCGCCGAGGAGGACCCGCGCTTCTGGGCCGGCGGCATCTCGCTGGTCGCCCACCTGCAGAGCCCGCTGGTGCCGGCGGTGCACATGAACACCCGGCACATCGTCACGACGCGCGGCTGGTTCGGCGGCGGCGCCGACCTCAACCCGATGTTCCCGGACGAGGCCGACACCGCCGACTTCCATGCCGCGCTCAAGGGCGCCTGCGACGCCCAGCACCCGGACTGGCATCCGCGCTTCAAGGCCTGGTGCGACGACTACTTCATGATCCAGCACCGCGGCGAGCCGCGCGGCGTCGGCGGCATCTTCTACGACTACCTCGGCGCCGGCCTTGCGGAGCGCAATCCCTTCGGCGGCGACTGGGAGCAGGACTTCGCCTTCACCCGCTCGGTCGGCGAGGCTTTCCTGGACGTCTATCCGCGCCTGGTGCGCCGCCACTTCCTGAAGCCCTGGACCGACGAGCAGCGCCGCCACCAGCTGTTCCGGCGCGGCCGCTACGTCGAGTTCAACCTGCTCTACGACCGCGGCACCAAGTTCGGCCTGATGACCGGCGGCAACGTCGAGGCGATCCTGATGTCCCTGCCGCCGCTCGCCGCCTGGCCCTGAACCCCGGCGGGACGCGGGTGCCATATTCGGCCCCGCGAATGGGACAGGACAGATATTCCACAATTATGCTGTGCATTGGCGGAGCGGCGATGGCATGACCAGGGCCGAAGGCCGCCCGCGGTTCGGACCGGCCGTGCCCCGGAGCCGCCGGACCGATGGACGCCACGCGAGACCGCTCCCGCCGCGGGGGCCAGCCGAGCTTCCTGGAGCTCTACACGCCGAAGCTCGTGACCGTGCTGCGCGAGGGCTACGGCCTGCGGGACCTGCGCGCCGACCTGCTCGCCGGCCTGACCGTTGCGATCGTCGCGCTGCCGCTGTCGATGGCGATCGCCATCGCCTCCGGGACGACGCCCGACCGCGGGCTCTACACAGCGATCGTCGGCGGCTTCCTGGTCTCGCTGTTCGGCGGCAGCCGCTTCCAGATCGGCGGCCCGGCCGGCGCCTTCATCGTGCTGGTCGCCGCGACGGTCGCCGACCAGGGCATCGAGGGCCTGATCCTGGCGACCCTGCTGGCCGGCCTGCTGCTGATCGCCATCGGCCTGCTGCGCCTGGGCACCTACATCCGCTTCGTGCCCTATCCGGTCACCGTCGGCTTCACCGCCGGCATCGCGGTCATCATCTTCGCCAGCCAGATCAAGGAGCTGCTCGGCCTGACCCTGGCCGGCGCCGAGCCGGGACCGCTGCCGGAGAAGCTGCAGGCGCTCGCCGCCGCGCTCGGCACGACCAGCCTGCCGGCGGTGGCGGTCGCCGCGCTGACCGTCGGCGCGATCCTGGCGGTCCGGCGCCTCCGGCCCGGCTGGCCGTCGCTGCTGATCGCGGTCGCGGCCAGCGCCCTGCTCGCCGCCGGCCTCGGCCTGCCGGTCGAGACCATCGGCTCGCGCTTCGGCGGCATCCCCCAGGCGCTGCCGCTGCCGGCGTTGCCGGAGATCACGCCGGCGCGGATCCTCGCGGTGCTGCCCCACGCCCTGGCCTTCGCGCTGCTCGGCGCCATCGAGTCGCTGCTCTCGGCCGTCGTCGCCGACGGCATGACCGGCCGCCGCCACCGCTCGAACTGCGAGCTGGTCGCCCAGGGCCTGGCCAACATCGGCTCGGCGCTGGTCGGCGGCATCTGCGTCACCGGCACGATCGCGCGCACCGCGACCAACGTCCGCTCCGGCGCGCGCGGGCCGGTCGCCGGCCTCGCCCACGCCCTGTTCCTGCTCGCCTTCATGCTGCTGGCAGCCCCCCTGGCCAGCTACATCCCGCTGGCCGCGCTCGCCGCGGTGCTCGCCGTCGTCGCCTGGAACATGGCCGAGAAGCACGAGTTCCTGGCGCTGCTGCGGGCCTCGCGCGGCGACGCCCTGGTGCTGCTCGCGACCTTCGGCCTGACGGTGTTCCGCGACCTCACCGAGGGCATCGTCGTCGGCGTCGCGCTCGGCGCCCTGCTGTTCATCAAGCGCATGGCCGACCACGCGGGCATCGAGGCGGGCCTTCACGAGTCCGCAGCGCTGGCCCCCGACGACCGGGCCGACGCCCGCGGCGCCGAGCGGGAGGACTACGACGCGGCGCTCGCCAGCGATCCCGAGATCGTCGTCTACCGGCTGCAGGGCGCGCTGTTCTTCGGCGCCGCCTCGACGGTCGGCGCGGTGCTCGACCGCATCGCCGACCGCCACCGCGCCTTCGTCGTCGACTTCTCGGCCGTGCCCTTCGTCGACTCGACCGGCGCCAACACCATCGCCGCCTTCGCGCGCAGCGCCGATCGCCACGGCGTGCAGCTCTACGTCACCGGCGCCTCGGCCGGCATCCGCCGGAGCCTCGAGGCGCAGGGCGCCGGCCCGCCGCGGGTGCGCTTCCGGCACGCCATCGCGGAAGCCGTCGCCGAAGCCAGGCAGGAGGCAGCCGACTGACCCCCGCCTGCGGGTGGGCCGTCAGCCGTTCTGCCGGGCCGCATCGGCGAGACGCCGCCGCGCCTCGTCGAGCAGCGCCGAACGGTCGAGCGCGAAATCGCTCTCGATCCACAGCGTCTCGAGCTCCTCGAGCAGCCGGCCCATCTCCGGGCCGGGCGCCGCCCCGAGCCCCGCCAGGTCGCGGCCCTTGATCGGAAAGCGCGCCGGCTGCCACGCGGCGGCGACCGCCAGGGCCGCGGCCAGCCCCTCCACATCGCCGGCGCGCGCCGCCGACAGGCGCAGCAGATCGCCGACCGCGCCCGCGCCCACGCGATGGCAGGCCGCGCGCAGAGCCGGGACGTCGAGCGCCGGCGATACCGACAGCGGCGGCGCCACCAGCAGCGCCAAGCGTCCGGCCTCGGCCTTCGACAGGCGCAGGCGCGCGGCCACCGCCTCGGCACCGTCGCGGTCGGTCTCCAGCCAGGCGGCGAGGCGCAGCAGCGGATCGGGCGCGCCCTCCTCACCGGGCCCGCCTTCCAGCGGCAACAGCCGCGCCACGGTCTCGGGATCGCCGGCCTCGGGCAGCTCGGCGGCGAGGATCCGGCGCTCGGCCATCAGCCGCAGCACCGGCACCGGGTCCGGCGCCTCGAGCAGGCGGAGCAGCTCGGCGCGCACCCGCTCGCCGGACAGGCGGGTCAGCTCGGGCGCCGCGTCGCTGGCCGCCTCCAGGGCCTCGGCGTCGGGCGCGCCACGGCCGTAGTGCGCGTGGAAGCGGAAGAAGCGCAGCAGGCGCAGATAGTCCTCGGCGATCCGCCGGCGCGCCTCGCCGACGAAGCGCACGCGCCCGGCCTCCAGGTCGGCGCGGCCGCCGAAGTAGTCGTGCAGCCGGCCGCCCGGTTCCAGCGACAGGGCGTTGAAGGTGAAGTCGCGGCGCGCCGCGTCGGCCTGCCAGTCGTCGGTGAAGGCGACCCGGGCGTGGCGGCCGAAGGTCTCGACGTCGTGGCGCAGCGTGGTGATCTCGAAGGGCCGATGCTCGGCGACCGCCGTCACCGTGCCGTGCGCGAGGCCGGTCGGCACCGCCTTGAGCCCGGCCGCGCGCAGCAGCGCCATGACCGTCTCGGGCGGGTCGGGCGTCGCGATGTCGATGTCGCGGATCGCCCGGCCGAGCAGCGCGTCGCGCACGCAGCCGCCGACGAAGCGCACGGCCGTGCCCTCGGCCGCGAGAGCGGCAATCACGGCCCGGGTGGCGGGCGCGGTCATCCAGGGCTGGGGCGGCAGCGCGGTCTCCATGGCGGCGGAGAGCATAGAGCCCGGCAGAGCCGTCCGAAACGGGCGGCTCAGCCCGACGGCACCAGGATGTCGCCGTCGGCGAGGAAGCGCGCGGCGACCAGGGTGACCACCGTGAGCAGCACGCCGCTCAGGATCAGCCAGCCCCAGGGCGCGTTGGCCCAGCTCGGCAGCGCCTCGCCGGCCTCCCTCTTGGCCTCCTTCCAGCGCGCCGCCCAGACGTAGATCGCCCAGACGATGAACGGCAGCGCGATCGGCAGCACGACGGTCAGCAGCTTTTTCAGCAAGCGGCTCGCTCCCTTGTCGGTACGGTCCGGGGCCCGGCCGGCTCAGCCGGCCGCCAGCAGCTCGGAGAGATTGTTGAGCATGCCGGCGGTGGCGCCCCAGATGTAGTAGTCGCCGTAGGGGTAGACGTAGAAGTGGCGGGTCGCGCCCTGCCAGACGCGGCTGTGGGTCTGGCGGCTGCCGGCCTGCAGGATGAAGCCGAGCGGCACCTCGAAGATCTCGTCGACCTCCAGCGGCTCGGGGCGCAGCGCGACCGGCGGCCGGACCAGCCCGACGAAGGGGTGGATCTGGTAGCCGGTGCGCGTGACGTAGGTGTCGAGCTCGCCGAGCACCCGGACCTGGCCGCGCGCCAGCGCGATCTCCTCCTCGGCCTCGCGCAGCGCCGCTTCGCGGGGGCCGGCGTCGCCGGGGTCGATGCGCCCCCCGGGAAAGGCGATCTGGCCCTTGTGGTCGGGCAGATGCTGCGAGCGCACGGTCAGGATGACGTTCAGCGAATCGGGCCGCTCGATCAGCGGCACCAGCACGGCGGCGTGGCGCAGCCGGCGACCCGGCTCGTAGAGCTCGGGATTGAGCTCGTGGTCGCCGCGCGGCGGCGCGCCGTCGGCCGGCAGCGCGTGGCCCGGCGCGGCGCGGCGTCCCGGCACGGCGCCCGCCAGCCGGCGCGCGATCTCCTCGGCGCTCAGCGCCCCGGGCTGTCCATCGGAAAGAATCTGCCCTTGCTCCATACGCCCAGGCGTTCCCGTCCCTCGATCTGCTGCGGCTCGGCGAGCTCGACGAGATGATAGTAGACGTTGCGCAGAAGTCTCGCCTCCAGGCCCGCGCGTACCAGGACGTAGGGACGCGGCTCGCCGCTCTCGGGCTCGTGCTCGAAGCGCAGCGGCGCCTCGGGGCCGGCCTCGACCCAGTCGTCCAGGTTGGTTCGGAAGGCCAGCACCCGCTCCGGCCCGTCGCCCTTCACGGAAAGTTCAACCGCCACGAAAGGAGCGTCTTCGACCTCGATGCGGCCTCGCTCGACCGGCGTGACCAGCCAGTACTGGCCGTCGTCCTCGCGGCGCAGCACCGTCGAGAACAGCCGGACCAGCCGCTGCCGCTCGATCGGCGAGCCCCGGTAGAACCAGGTACCGTCTGCGGCAATTCGCATCTCGAAATCGCCGCACGGCGGCAGCGAGTCGACGCCAGCCCCCTCGTCAGCGTCCCCCTCGTCTCCTATCATTTGGGGGGAGGTTGAGCTTTCCCCGGGTTCGTCGACCATGGCTCGACCCTCGCTCTGCGCACCGTGAACCTGCATAGGGACAATCTGGTGACGACTCTCGAATCCGCAAAACACGCCGATCCGGAGACGCTGGCCCGGGAGATCGAGACCCTGGGCAAGCGCCTGATGGCCGTACGTTCCAGCATCGGCCGGGTCATCTTCGGACAGCAGGCGGTCGTCGACCAGACGCTGATCACGCTGATCGGCGGCGGCCACGCCCTGCTGATCGGCGTGCCGGGCCTCGCCAAGACCCGGCTGGTCGAGACGCTGGGCACCATCTTCGGCCTTGAGGACCGGCGCGTGCAGTGCACGCCGGACCTGATGCCGGCCGACATCCTCGGCTCCGAGGTGCTGGAGGAGCAGGAGGGCGGCGGCCGGGCCTTCCGCTTCATCCCGGGGCCCGTCTTCGCCCAGCTGCTGATGGCCGACGAGATCAACCGCGCCAGCCCGCGCACCCAGTCGGCGCTGCTGCAGGCGATGCAGGAGCACAAGGTCACGGTGGCCGGCAAGCCGCGCGCCCTGCCCGAGCCCTTCCACGTGCTGGCGACCCAGAACCCGCTGGAGCAGGAGGGCACCTACCCGCTGCCCGAGGCGCAGCTCGACCGCTTCTTTCTGCAGATCGACGTCGGCTATCCGGACCGCGAGGCCGAGCGGCAGATGCTGCTGGCGACGACCGGCGTCGAGGACGTCGAGGCCGAGGCCGCGATGACCCCGCAGGAGCTGCAGGCCGCCCAGCTGCTGGTCCGCCGCATCCCGGTCGGCGAGGCGGTCTTCGAGGCGATCCTCGACATCGTCCGCCAGGGCCGGCCGGGCGAGAGCGAGCTCGAGGAGGTGCGCGCCCAGGTCGCCTGGGGGCCCGGTCCGCGCGCCAGCCAGGCGCTGGCGCTCGCGGTGCGCGCGCGCGCCGTGCTCGACGGCCGCTTCAGCCCCTCGATCGACGACGTCCTGGCGATGGCGCCGCCGGTGCTGCGCCACCGCATGGCGCTGTCCTTCGCGGCGCGCGCCGACGGCGTGACGGTCGACGACATCATCCAGCGCCTCTGCGCGCCGCACGCCTGAGGCCGGCGCCACCCGTGGCCGAGACCGAGCGCAGGCACCCGCCCGGAGCCCTGCAGCAGCGCGGCGAGAGCCTGGCCGCCGGACTGCCGGCGCTGCTGGTCGCCGCCGAGCGCGTCGCCTCGACCGTCGCCCAGGGCGTGCACGGCCGGCGCCGGATCGGCCAGGGCGAGACCTTCTGGCAGTTCCGCCAGTACGAGATCGGCGACTCGCCGCAGTCGATCGACTGGCGCCAGACCGGCAAGAGCGACCGCGTCTTCGTGCGGCAGATGGAATGGGAGGCTGCGCAGTCGGTCTGGCTGTGGCGCGACGGCTCGGCCTCGATGGACTGGCGCTCGGCGAAGTCGCTGCCGAGCAAGCGCGAGCGCGCCGACCTGCTGCTGCTCGCCCTGATCGTGCTGCTGCTGCGCGCCGGCGAGCGGGTCGCGCTGCTCGGCGAGGCCAACCTGCCGTCGAGCAGCCGCAGCGCGCTGATCCGCATGGCGCTGAGCCTGGAGCGCGCCGAGCAGGCCGGCGCGCGCGCCGGAGGCCACGAGGCGCCGGCCGAGGCGGGCCGCCTGCCCGGCGTCGAGGCGCTGCCGCGCTACGCCCAGGTCGTGCTGATCGGCGACTTCCTGTCGCCGCTCGAGGAGATCGAGGCCGATCTCAGGCGCTGCGCCGAGCGCGGGCTGAAGGGCCACGTCCTGCAGGTGCTCGACCCGGCCGAGGCCGACCTGCCCTACAAGGGCCGCGTGCGCTTCGAGGGCCTGGAGGGCGAGGAGCCCTGGCTGCTCGGCCGCACCGAGACGGTGCGCGAGGCCTACCAGCGTCGGCTCAGCCTGCAGACCCAGGGGCTGATCGACATCTGCCGGCGCATCGGCTGGACCGCCGGTCAGCATCGCACCGACGCCTCCAGCCAGGCGGCGCTGCTGTCGCTCTACGCCGCCCTGTCGCAGCGCGTGGGGCTCTGACACGATGCTGTCGCTCGGCTCCCTCGCCTTCGCCAACCCCTGGCTGCTGGCCGCGCTGATCGGCCTGCCGGCGATCTGGTGGCTGCTGCGGGTCACGCCGCCGGCGCCGAAGCGCCAGAGCTTCCCGGCGATCCGGCTGCTGCTCGGCCTGCGCCCGCCCGAGGAGACGCCGGCGCGCACGCCGCTGTGGCTGGTCGCCCTGCGGCTGCTGCTGGCCGCCCTGGTGATCCTGGCGCTGGCCCGGCCGCTGCTCAACCCGGCCGCCCTCGAGGCCGGCGACGGGCCGGTCGTGCTGGTCGTCGACGACGGCTGGACCGCGGCGCGCAACTGGGAGGCCCGGCGCGACGCGCTGCGCAACCTCGTCGGCCAGGCCGAGCGCGCCGGCCGGCCGATCGTGCTGCTGACCAGCGCGCCGCGCGCCGGCGCCGCCGCCGACGACGAGGCCCTGGACCCGGCCGCCGCGCTCGGCCGCATCGAGGCGCTGGAGCCGAAACCCTGGCCGATCGACCGCGCGCGCCTGCTGGAGCGCGTCGAGGCCCTGGAGTTCGACGAGGCGGCCCCGGTCTACTGGCTGTCCGACGGCCTCGAGGCCGAGACCGGCGCCGGCGACCAGCCCGACGGCCTGGCCGTCGCCGAGCGCCTGCGCCGCCTCGGCCCGGTCACCGTGCTGCGCGACCCGCCGGAGGCGCTGCCGCACCTGCTGCGCCCGCCGGACAACGACGGCCTGTCGCTGGGCCTGAGCGCCGAGCGTCCGGCCGCCGGCTTCGAGGAGAGCCTGACGGTCACCGCGCTCGACGACGAAGGGCGCCTGGTCGGCCGCGCCAGCCTCGACTTCGCCGCCGAGGACAGCGAGGCGGCCGCCGCCCTGGAGCTGCCGGTCGAGCTGCGCAACCGCGTCGCCTCGCTGAGCGTCGACCGCGAGGCCAGCGCCGGCACCCGGGTGCTGCTCGACGAGCGCTGGCGCCGCCGCCCGGTCGGCCTGGTCGTCTCGGCCGCCCAGGAGAGCGCGCAGCCGCTGCTCTCCGAGCTCTACTACCTGGAGCGCGCGCTGCAGCCCTTCACCGAGATCCGCCGGGGCAGCCTGCAGGAGCTGCTGGAGCAGGACCTGGCGATCCTGGTGCTGGCCGACCTCGGCCGCCTCGGCGACGCCGAGGTCGCCGAGCTGGAGGACTGGGTCGAGGCCGGCGGGACCCTGCTGCGCTTCGCCGGGCCGCGCCTCGCCGAGACCGACGACAGCCTGCTGCCGGTGGCGCTGCGCCAGGGCGACCGCACCCTGGGCGGCGCCCTGACCTGGGACACGCCGGCGACGCTGGCACCCTTCCCGGCCGAGGGACCGCTGGCCGGCCTGGAGGTGCCCGACGACGTCTCGGTCGACCGCCAGGTGCTGGCCGAGCCCTCGCTCGACCTCGCCGGGCGGACCTGGGCGCGGCTCGCCGACGGCACGCCGCTGATCACCGGCGTCGAGCGCGGCGACGGCTGGCTGGTGCTGGTCCATACGACCGCCAACGCCGAGTGGTCGAACCTCTCGATATCGGGCCTCTTCGTGAACGTCCTGCGCCGCATCGTGGCGATCAGCGCCGGCGTCGAGGTCGGCCAGGGCGTCGGCGAGCCGCAGCCGCCGCTGGCCACGCTCGACGGCTTCGGCCGCCTCGGTGCGCCGCCGGCCGAGGTCCTGGCGGCCGACGAGGAGACGCTGTCGCAGAACCGAGTCGGGCCGCTGAGCCCGCCGGGCTACTACGGCACCGAAGAAAGCCGCAGCGCGCTCAACCTCTCGGCCGGCGTGACGCTGCCGGCGCCGCTCGCCGACCTGCCGCTGTCGGTCGCCGAGCGCGGCTACGCCGGCAGCGAGGAGACCGACCTGCTGCCCTGGCTGCTGGTCGCCGCCCTGCTGCTCGGCCTCGCGGACCTGCTGATCGGTCTCGGCCTGCGCGGTCTGCTCGGCTCCCGCTTCGGCGGCGGCCCGGCCGGAGGAACAAGCGGGGCCGGGAAGGCCGGCGGCACCGCCGGACTCGCGGCGCTGCTGCTCGGCGGCGCCCTGGCGCTCTCGCCGGCCAGCGCGCGCGCCCAGGCCGACGAGGCGGCGGCGCTGGCCGCGACGCTGGAGATGCGCCTCGCCTACGTGGTCACCGGCGTGCCTTCGATCGACGAGACCAGCCGGGCCGGCCTGGAGGGGCTGTCGACGATGCTGGCGCGGCGCACCTCGGTCGAGCCGGCCGAGCCGGTCGGGGTCGAGCTGGGCCGCGACGAGCTGGCCTTCTATCCCCTGATCTACTGGCCGATCACGCCCGACCAGCGTGCGCTCGACAGCGTCGGGCGGCGCGAGCTGGCCGACTTCATGGCCAACGGCGGCACGCTGCTGGTCGACCTGCGCGATCCCGGCGGGGCGAGCGGCCTGTTCGGCCAGGGCAGCGCCCAGGCGCAGACCATGCGCCGGCTGATGAGCGGCATCGAGATCCCGCCGCTGGCGCCGGTACCGCCCGAGCACGTGCTGACCAAGGCCTTCTATCTGATGCAGGACTTCCCCGGCCGCTACGCCGGCGGCGCGCTGTGGGTCGAGCAGACCGACGAGACCGACAAGGACGGCGTCGCCTCGCTGATCGTCGGCAGCAACGACTGGGCCTCGGCCTGGGCGATCGGCCCGAGCGGACGGCCGCTGCACGCCGTGGTGCCGGGCGGCGAGCGCCAGCGCGAGATGGCCTTCCGCTTCGGCATCAACCTCGTGATGTACGCCCTGACCGGCAACTACAAGGCCGACCAGGTGCACGTGCCCTTCATCCTGGAGCGGCTCGGGCAATGAGGGGCCCGGCATGAGCGGCAACCTCTCGATCGCCTGGAGCCCCTTCCTGCCGTGGTGGGCGCTCGGCCTGCTCGCCGCCGTCGTGCTGCTGCCGGTCGCCTACGCGCTGTTCCGCGGCGCCCGCGGCGCGCTGCTGCGCGGCCTCTTCGCCGCGGTGCTGCTGCTCGCCCTGGCCAATCCGGCGGCGGTCGTCGAAAAGCGCGATCCGCTGCCCGACGTTGCCCTGGTGGTCATGGACCAGAGCGCCAGCCAGCGCATCGCGCCGCGCCCGGAGCAGCGCAGCGCCGCCTTCCTGATGCTCAACCGCGCGCTCGGCGCGCTGCCCGACACCGAGGTCCGGATCATCGAGGCCGGCGAGCAGGCCCTGGCCGCCGACCAGGCCGGCCAGGGCGATCCCGGCACGCGGCTGTTCGGGCCACTGCGCAAGGCCCTGGCGGAGATCGAGCGGGAGCGCGTGGCCGCCGTCTTCCTGGTCAGCGACGGCCAGATCCACGACGTCCCGGCGACGCTCGAGGAGCTGGCCATCGACGCGCCGGTCCACCTGCTGCTGACCGGCGGTGCCGAGGAGCGCGACCGCCGGCTGGTGCTCGACCAGGTGCCGAGCTTCGGCATCGTCGGCAAGCCGCAGAGCCTGACGCTCTCGATCGCCGACCGGCCCGGCGCCGAGGCCGGGGCAGGCGCGCGCACGGCGACCGTAGGGATCAGCCGCAACGGCGAGCCGGCGCGCCAGGTCCAGGTGCCGGTCGGCCGGCCGGCGACGGTCGACTTCGAGCTCGACCGCCGCGGCCCGACGGTGCTGGAGCTGCAGGTCGATCCGCTCGAGGGCGAGCTGACCACGGTCAACAACCGCGCCGCGGTCGTCGTCAACGGCGTGCGCGACCGCCTGCGCGTGCTGCTGGTCTCCGGCGAGCCGCATCCGGGCGAGCGCGCCTGGCGCAACATCCTGAAGTCCGATCCCTCGGTCGACCTGGTGCACTTCACCATCCTCCGGCCCCCGGAGAAGCAGGACGGCACGCCGATCAACGAGCTGTCGCTGATCGCCTTCCCGACCCGCGAGCTGTTCGAGCTGAAGCTCGACGAGTTCGACCTGGTGATCTTCGACCGCTACCGGCGGCGCGGCGTGCTGCCGACGCTCTACCTGGAGAACGTCGCGGCCTACGTCGAGGCCGGCGGCGCGCTGCTCGAGGCCAGCGGCCCGAGCTTCGCCTCGCCGCTGTCGCTGGCACGCACGCCGCTCGGCCGGGTGCTGCCGGCGGCACCGACCGGCCAGATCCTGGAGGGCGCCTTCCGCCCCGAGGTCACCGAGCTCGGCCACCGCCACCCGGTCACGGCGGCGCTGGAGGGCGCCGGCATCCCCGGCGGCGAGCGCGGCGCCAGCTGGGGCCGCTGGTTCCGCCAGCTCGACGTCGACGTCGAGACGCCCGACGCCCAGACGCTGATGACCGGGGCCGGCGAGCGGCCGCTGCTGGTGCTCGACCGGGTCGGCGAGGGCCGCGTCGCCGAGCTCGCCAGCGACCATCTCTGGCTGTGGTCGCGCGGCTACGACGGCGGCGGCCCGCAGGCCGAGCTGGTGCGCCGCATCGCGCACTGGCTGATGAAGGAGCCGGACCTCGAGGAGGAGGACCTGCGCGCGCGCGCCGACGGCGGCCAGCTGACCATCCGCCGGCAGAGCCTGAGCGCCGAGCCGCCGCCGCCGGTCACCGTGACCGCGCCCGACGGCACCACCCGCACGGTCGAGCTCGACGACTCGCTGCCCGGCGTCGCGACGGCGCGGGTGCCGATCGACGAGGGCGGCCTCTACCGCGTCTCCGACGGCACGCGCACCGCCCTCGCCGCGGCCGGCGCCCTCAATCCCCGCGAATACGAGGACCCGCGAGCCAGCGCCGAGCCGACCGAGGCGCTGCGCGACGAGAGCGGCGGCGGCCTGGTCCGCCTCGCCGAGAGCCCCGAAGTCGACCTGCGCAAGGTGGCGCCGGGCCGCGACCGCACCGGGCGCGACTGGCTCGGCGTGCTGGAACACGGCGCCTACCTGGTGACCGGCGTCGAACGGGCGCCGCTGCTGCCGGCGCTGCTCGGCCTGGCGCTCGCGCTCGGCGCGCTGCTGGTCGCCTGGCGCCGCGAGGGCCGGTAGGGCGGAAGGCTTGGAGCGGCGCCGGGCACTGCGCTAGAGACCCTTTCCGTGATGAGGACGCACTCCGCCTGGCCGACCCTGGCCGGCGCCCGCCCGGCGGACTGGGCCTGGGCGCTGGGCGGCAGCGTCGCGCTGCTGGTCCTGCTCGCGCTGCCGGAGCTCGGCCGGCTGCACACCGATTCCGCCGCCTACATCGCCATGGCGCAGCTCGACTATTCGCAGGTCGAGCCGCCCTGGTCGCAAAGACCGCTGATTCCGCTGGCGGCCTGGGCGCTGACCCGGCTCGGCCTGTCGCTCGACGCCGCCTTCTTCCTGGTCACCGTGACCTCCGCGGCGGTCTTCTGCGGCGCCCTGCTGCACGCCTGGCGGCACGAGCGCCTGCCGCTGCCGGCGCTGGCGCTCTGCCTGCTGCCGATCCCGGCGCTGGTCGAGCAGGTCGAGACGATCCACCTGACCGACCTCGGCTACTGGGCGCTCGGCGCGGTGAGCCTCGCGCTGCTGCTCGACGGCCGCAACCGCCTGGCGGCGCTTAGCTTCCTGCCGATGTTCGCGGCACGTCCCTCGGCGCCGGTGATCCTGGCGGCCGCCGTCGCCATCGTGCTGGTCCGGCGCCGGGCCTGGCTGGCGCTGCCGCTGCTCGCCGGCGCGGTGGTCGGCGGCGAGGCCATCGCCGCCTGGTCGGCGAGCTACGGCCAGCCGGACAAGTACGGCATCTCCGGGCCGGCCTACCTGCTGCTGAAGATCGGCAACAACTTCGTCATGTCCTATCTCGGCATCGGCACCTGGACCAACGTCTACGCCTGGTGCCAGGACGTCGTCTGGCAGACCGAGTTGCCGGCCTGGCTGCGCTTCGGCCGGCTCAGCGAGGTCGGCTTCTGCGCGCCCAGCGCGGTGCTGCCTTCCGAGGTCTACCTGCGTCTGACGACGCTGTTCGGCCTGCTGCCCGGGGTCGCGCTGGCGCTGGCCTGGGGCCGCGTCGGCCGGCTCTGGCGCGAGCGTCCGGAGATCCTGGTGCTGCTCGGCTACGGCCTGTTCCTGACCCTGCTCGGGCCGATGACCGGCAACGCCACGATCCGGCTGGTCTTCCAGGGCTGGCCCGCCTTCCTGCTCGCCGCGCCGCTGTTGCTCGCCTGGCGCGCCGGCGAGCTGGGGCCGGAGGGCCTCGCCGGCCTCTGGTGGCTCGGCCTCGCCCACCTCGCGCTGTCCTGGCTGCCCCAGGCCCAGCTGCTGGTCGCAGCCGACGAGGCCGCCTACTGGTTCGACCCGGCCCTCCAGGCCGCCCGCTTCGCGATCGCGCTGCTGGCCGTGCTCGCCAACCTCTGGGTCTGGCGCCTGCTGCGCCGGCGGCTCGACGACGGCTCGACAGCGGCACCGCGATCACGCGGCCGCTCACCGAGCCGTAGCCGGGCGTGAGCAAAACGTGACTTAGCCCGCCGCTCCGGCCCCGCCATCTTGCTGAGCAACAGGGGGCCCCGCCCCCGCCGACCCCGCGAGGAGGCGAGATGTCCCGATGACCCAGCACGCCCGCTCCCCCCGGCTCATCCGGCTGCTCGCCGGCGGCCTGCTCGCCGCCTCGGCGGCCGGCCTCGCCGGAAAGGCCCTGGCCCTGGACGCCACGGTCGTCGAGCTGACCCAGACCGGCTGCCAGTTCCTGGAGTCGGAGAACGGCGTCGACCGCGGCTTCGATCCGGCCAGCGCCGAGGACTGCAAGCAGCTCAACGCCGAGACCGGCGCCGCCCGCCTCGCCGAGGCCGAAGTGCTGACCCTGGCGCCCGGCCGCTACGTCTTCCGCGTGCGCAACGCCGACGTGCCCTACCAGCTCGGCTTCTGGCTGCGCGAGAGCGACTACGACCCGGCCAATCCGCTGCACAAGCTGACCAAGACCAGCGTCTCGGGCGGCGGCCTGACCGAGGGCGTCACCAAGGACTACGCGGTCGAGCTGGAGCCGGGCGAGTACCTCTACTCCTGCCCGCTCAACCCGACGCCCGACTACAGGATCGTGGTCGGGAACTGATAGCCTTTCCCGGGTCGTTCCTTTCCCGCCGTTGCCCGCCGCGCGCGGGATCCCCTCCAGGAGCCTCGACGATGGCCGAGTCCGTCGAAACCGACATCTGCGTGATCGGCGCCGGCTCCGGCGGCCTGTCGGTCGCCGCCGGCGCGGTGCAGATGGGCGCGCGCGTGGTGCTGGTCGAGAAGGGCCTGATGGGCGGCGACTGCCTGAACTACGGCTGCGTGCCCTCGAAGTCCCTGATCGCCGCCGGCCACGCCGCGCAGACGCTGCGCGACGCCGGGCGATTCGGCATCGCCGCCGGCGAGCCGGCGGTCGACCCGCTGGCCCTGCGCGAGCACGTGCGCCACGTCGTCGCCTCGATCGCCCCCAACGACTCGGTCGAGCGCTTCCAGGGTCTCGGCGTGCGCGTGGTCAAGGCGGCGGCCCGCTTCACCGGCCCCGACACGCTCGAGGCCGGGGCGCTGACGGTGCGCGCCCGGCGCTTCGTGATCGCCACCGGCTCGCGGCCCGGCGCGCCGCCGATCCCGGGCCTGGAGGAGGTGCCCTACCTGACCAACGAGACCATCTTCGAGCTCGCCGAGCGGCCCGAGCACCTGATCGTCGTCGGCGGCGGCCCGATCGGCTGCGAGCTGGCCCAGGCGCACCGCCGCCTCGGCGCCCGGGTCACGGTGCTGGAAGCCTTCACGATCCTGGGCAAGGACGACCCCGAGCTGACCGCCGTGGTCAAGGCGCGCCTCGAGCGCGAGGGCGTCGTGCTGCGCGAGGGCGTCTCGATCGCCCGCGTCGAGCGCGGCGATGCGCGCGACGGGGCGAGCGCCGGCTTCCGGCTGCGGCTCGGCGAGGATGGCGCCGAGGTGGTCGAGGGCTCGCACCTGCTGGTCGCCGCCGGGCGGCGGCCCAACGTCGAGCCGCTGAACTTGGAGGCTGCCGGCGTCGCCTACACCGCGAAGGGCGTCACGGTCGACGACGGCCTGCGCACCAGCAACCGCCGTATCTTCGCCGTCGGCGACGTCGCGGGCGGCCTGCAGTTCACCCACGCGGCCGGCTACCACGCCGGCATCGTGATCCGCCGCGCGCTGTTCCGGCTGCCGGCCAGGGTCCGCAACCACGTCGTGCCCTGGGTCACCTACACCGATCCCGAGCTCGCCCACGTCGGCCTGACCGAGGCCCAGGCCCGCGAGCGCGAGGGCGAGAAGATCGAGACGCTGCGCTGGCCGTTCGCGGAGAACGACCGCGCCCAGGCCGAGCGCGAGACCGAGGGCCTGATCAAAGTCGTCGTCGACCGGCGCGGCCGGGTGCTGGGCGCGACCATCGCCGGGCCGCGCGCCGGCGAGCTGCTGGCGCCCTGGGTGCTGGCCGTCGACCAGGGCATGAAGATCGGCAGGCTCGCCGGCCTCGTGCTGCCCTATCCGACGCTGTCCGAGGTCTCCAAGCGGGTGGCCGGCAGCTACTTCACGCCCCGGCTGTTCAGCGAGCGCACCCGCACGATCGTGCGCTGGCTGCTGAAACTCGGCTGACGCCGGGCGGCCCTTGCCCTTAGGAAGGGACGAGACGATGCGATCGGTGACCCACGAGTCCCAGCCTGCCGAATCGCCGCCTGCGGAGAGCGGAATGCGCCTGCCAGACGACAGCCAGCGCGACGGCCGGCCCGACCGGGAGCCGGGGGAGCGGCCGGAGGGCCGGCGCGGCGCGCTGCGCCGGCTCTGGCCGGTCGGCCTGATCGTCGCCGCCCTGGCGCTGGTCCTGGCCTTCGACCTGCACAGCTATCTCAGCCTCGGCGCGCTCAAGGAGAACCGCGAGTCGCTGAAGCTGTTCGTCGGCGAGCACTTCCTGCTCGCCGTGCTGACCTTCATGGCGCTCTACGCCGCGGCGACCGCGCTCTCGGTGCCCGGCGCGCTGGTCCTGACGGTCGCCGGCGGCTTCCTGTTCGGCGACGTCCTGGCGACCGCCCTGGTCGTCGTCGCGGCGACGCTCGGGGCGACCGCGGTCTTCCTGGCCGCCCGCACCGCCCTCGGCGACAGCCTGCGCCGCCGGGCCGGGCCCTGGATGGCGCGCATGGAGGCCGGCTTCCGGGACAACGCCTTCAGCTACCTGCTGGTCCTGCGCCTGGTGCCGCTGTTCCCCTTCTTCGTGGTCAACCTGGTGCCGGCCTTCCTCGGCGTCAGCCTGCGCACCTACGTCGTCGCCACGCTGATCGGCATCGTCCCCGGCACCTACGTCTACGCCCTGGTCGGCGCCGGGCTCGGCAGCGTCTTCGCGCAGGGCGGCGACCTCAGCCTGGACAACGTGCTGACCGCCGAGGTCGTGGGGGCGCTGGTCGGCCTCTCCCTGCTCTCGCTGCTGCCGGTCGCCTACAAGCGCTGGCGCGGCCGCCGACCGCCCCGCGACTGAGGCGCGGCTGGGGTACGGCTAGCGCGGCCGGGGCCGGCGTCGCGGCACGCGCTGGTCTGGCTTGCTCCAGCGGCGCTCGACAGCGGCCGGCCGCGGCGTCAGGTTGCCCGCCAGCCCGCCCTCGAGCCTCGGAGCCTGCCGCTTTGGATCGCTACGGAAGCGGCCCGAAGGATCGCCTGACCGGGATCCTGCTGATCTCCGGCGCCTTCGTGCTGTTCACCTGCCTGGACACCACCGCGAAGTACCTCGGCCAGAGCCTGCCCTCGATGCAGATCGTCTGGGTGCGCTTCCTCGGTCACCTGGCGATCGCCGCGGTGATCTTCCTGCCGCAGCAGGGCCTCGGCCTGCTGCGCACGAGCCGCCCGGCGCTGCAGATCCTGCGCTCGGGCTTCCTGCTCGGCGCGACCTTCTTCAACTTCTGGGCGCTGCAGTACCTGCAGCTCTCGACGACCTCGGCGATCCTGTTCGCCTCGCCGCTGCTGATCGCCGCGCTGTCGGTGCCGCTGCTCGGCGAGAAGGTCGGCCCGCGCCGCTGGACGGCGATCCTGGTCGGCTTCGTCGGCGTGCTGGTGATCGTGCGGCCGGGCCTCGGGCTGATGCACTGGGCGGTGCTGCTGTCGGTCTGCTCGGCGCTGTCGGGCGCGTTCTACAACATCGCGACCCGCAAGGTCGCCGGCAGCGACCCGGTGGCGACGATCTTCTTCCTGACGCCCGTGGTCGGGACCGTCGGCCTCGCGCCGCTCATGCCTTTCGTCTGGGAGAGCCCGGGACACTGGACCGGCTGGCTGATGCTGGCGACCACCGGGCTCTACGGCGGCCTCGGGCACTACCTGCTGATCGTCGCCCACCGCCTGGCGCCGGCGCCGATCCTGGCGCCTTTCATCTATCCGCAGATCCTCTACATGGCGCTCGCCGGCTGCCTCGTGTTCGGCCACGTGCCCGACCCCTGGGTCGGCGTCGGCGCCGCCATCGTCATCGCCAGCGGCCTCTATCTCTGGTATCGCGAGCGCGTGCTGCACACCCGCGGCTCGGCGCTCGACAGCAACGTGCGATAGGACGCGACCGGTGAAGTCCCGCAAGCCGCTCTACCTGCTGGCGCTCTTCCTCGGCCTGCTGCTGGCGGTCGGCCAGCTCGGCGGCTGGGCGACGCAGAGCTCGCTCGAGGGCTGGTACCAGGCGCTGGAGAAGTCCGCGCTGACGCCGCCGCCGGCGGTCTTCCCCTTCGCCTGGACCCTGCTCTACCTGCTGATGGGGCTGGCGGCCTGGCTGGTCTGGCGCGCCGGCGGCCGCGCGCCGCTCGCGCTCTGGGGCCTGCAGCTCGCGGTCAACCTGGCCTGGCCGCTGGTCTTCTTCGATCGCCGGGACACCGAGCTCGGCCTGGTCGTGATCCTGCTGCTGCTGGCGCTGGTCGCGGCGACCGCGCTCTGGTTCCGACGCTGGTCGAGCGTCGCCGGCTGGCTGATGCTGCCCTACGTCCTGTGGGTCGCCTTCGCCGGCTACCTCAACGCGACCATCGTCGCGCTGAACTGACGGCGCGTCGGGACGGGCGGTGGACGAGCTCGCGGCCGGCCTGCCCCTGCTGCCGCCCGGCCTGCCGCCCTGGGTCGCCCTGCTGCTCGTCGGCGTCTCCTTCCTGACCTCCGGCATGACCGCCGCGCTCGGGCTCGGCGGCGGCGTCGCCCTGCTGGCGGTCATGGCCTCCTTCCTGCCGCCGGCCGCGCTGATCCCGGTGCACGGCGTCATCCAGCTCGGCTCCAACGCCGGGCGCGCCGTGATCCAGCGCCGCCACGTGGTCTGGCGCCTGGTGCTGCCCTTTGCGCTGGGCAGCCTGGCCGGCGCGCTGGCCGGCGGCCAGATGGCCGTCACCCTGCCCGGCTGGGTCCTGAAGTCGGCGGTCGGTCTGTTCGTGCTCTACGCGGTCTGGGCGCCGAGGCTGAAGCTCGGCGACCTCGGGCCCCTGGCGTTCGGGCTGGGCGGCGCGCTGGCCACCTTCCTGACGATGTTCGTCGGCGCCACCGGCCCCTTCGTCGGCGCCCTGCTGGCGCCGAAGCCGCTGGCGCGCCTGCAGCTGGTCTCGACGCTGGCGACCTGCATGACGCTGCAGCACGGCCTGAAGATCCTCGCCTTCGGCCTGCTCGGCTTCGCCTTCGGCCCCTGGCTCGGCCTGATCGCCGCCATGGTCGCGACCGGATTCCTCGGCACCCTGGCCGGCACCCGCCTGCTGCACCGCCTGCCCGAGGCCCGCTTCCGCGTCGGCTTCCGGCTGGTCATGACGCTGCTCGCCCTGCAGCTGCTCGTCTCGAGCCTGTGGGGCCTGCTCGCCTGAGCGGCGGGTCCGGCGGCCCTGCGGGTCCGAAAGCCGCGAGCCGGCACGCGCACCGGCGGCTAGTCTCGCAACCATGAGCAGGAGCGCCATCGGAAGCCGACACGCGCCGCCGCCGAGCGGTGCCGACTGGGGCCTGATCGCCCTGCTGGCCGCGCTCTGGGCCAGCTCCTTCCCGCTTGCCGAGGTCGCGCTCTGGAGCCTGCCGCCGCTCAGCGTGGTCGCCGGACGGGTCGGCATCGGCGCGCTCACCCTGGTCGTGCTGCTGCGCCTGCGCGGGCTCGCCCTGCCGCGCCGGCCGGCGGCGCTGGGCGGCCTGCTGGTCATGGGCCTGCTCAACAACGCGCTGCCCTTCTCGCTGATCGTCTGGGCCAGCAGTCGATCGACAGCGGCCTCGCCTCGATCCTCAATGCGACGACGCCGCTGTTCGCCGTGTTCCTGGCGCATCTGCTGACCCGCGACGAGAAGCTGACGCCGCGCCGCCTGGCCGGCGTGCTGCTCGGCGTCGGCGGCGTCGCGCTGATCGTCGGGCCGCAGGCGCTGAGGGGCGCCGGCGGCGAGCTCCGGGGCGAGCTCGCGGTGCTGGCCGCGGCGGCCTGCGACGCCCTCGCCGGGATCTGGGGCCGCCGCTTCCGGGACCTGGCGCCGCCGGTCACGGCCTGCGGCATGCTGATCGCCTCGAGCCTGCTGATGGTGCCGGCCGCCCTGCTGGTCGAGCGGCCCTGGCGGCTGGCGCCCTCGCCCGAGACACTGGCCGCGAGCCTGGCCGCGGTCGCGGCGGTCGCGGTGTTCGGCACGGCCGGGGCCTACCTGCTCTACTTCCGCATCCTGCGCAGCGCCGGCGCGACCAACCTGCTGCTGGTCACGCTGCTGATCCCGGTCGGCGCGCTGGCGGTCGGCGTGCTGCTGCTCGGCGAGCCGCTGGAGCCGCGCGCGCTAGGTGTCGCTGCCAAGGAGGTTGTCCCTGGCGATGCGTGAGATGGGCGGTTTTCCGTTGAGAGCGGAATGGGGGCGGCTGTGGTTGTAGCTGTCGATCCAGGCTTGCATGGCGTTGCTGCGCTCC
>JAUILQ010000115.1 GCA_030433005.1 Alphaproteobacteria bacterium | reverse complement strand
CGGCGTCGTCGGCGAGCACCACGGTGACGGTGGCGACGGTACCAGCCGAACCGGGCCCGGCAACCGGGCCAAGTACGGAGCCGATCGCGCGGACGCGATCGCCGGCACCGACGGCCGACCAGTCGCCCGCCTCCTCGACGATCTCGATCTGCAGCGGCCCCTCAGGAGCCATCCGTGTCTCCGCCTGCCGGCCGCGCCCGGCTGTCGCCGTCGGGACCGCGGGCCTGGCGTTCGGCTGCATCATACGCCTTCACGATCCGCTGCACGAGCGGATGGCGGACGACGTCGGCCTCGCCGAAGGCGACCTCGGAGATGCCCTCGACGCCGGCGAGCAGGCGTGTCGCCTCCGCCAGGCCGGACTTCTGGCCGCTCGGCAGGTCGACCTGGCTCGGGTCGCCGGTGATGATCATCTTCGACCCCTCGCCGAGCCGGGTCAGGAACATCTTCATCTGCATCGGCGTGCAGTTCTGCGCCTCGTCGAGAATGACGACGGCGTGCGACAGCGTGCGGCCGCGCATGAAGGCCAGCGGCGCGATCTCGACGATGCCGTTCTGCAGGCCGCGCTCGACCCGATCGGCCGGCATCATGTCGTAGAGCGCGTCGTAGAGCGGGCGCAGGTAGGGATCGACCTTCTCGCGCATGTCGCCGGGCAGGAAGCCGAGCCGTTCACCGGCCTCGACGGCGGGCCGCGACAGGATCAGCCGGTCGACCAGGCCCCGCTCGAGCAGCGAGGCGGCGAAGGCCACCGCGAGATAGGTCTTGCCGGTGCCGGCCGGTCCGACCGAGAACACCAGATCGCTTTCGGCGAGGGCGCGCAGATAGGCGTCCTGGCGCGGCGTGCGCGCGGTCACCGTGCGCTTGCGCGTCGACACCTGGGCGAGCGCCGACAGGCCGGGCAGGATGTCCTGGTGGTCCGGCAGCTCGGTCGCCACCCGGATGGCGCCGTCGACATCGCCGAGCGAGATCTGCTGGCCGCGCACCAGCCGCTGGTACAGGCTGTCGAGAACCTCGGCCGCCCCCGCGCAGGCATCCGGCGCGCCGCGCAGGGTGACGTGGTTCCCCCGCGCGCTCGCCTCGACCCCGAGCCGCTGTTCGATCAGCGCGAGATTCTGGTCGTACTGCCCGTAGAGATCGCTTGCCAGCCGGTTGTCCTCGAAGGTCATGACGCGTTCGGACGCGGCCTCGCGGCGCGCGCGGCCGACGGTGGCCTCCGTCAAGAGACCGCCTCCACCGCGCGGGCGGGACCGGCGGTGTCGGTGTCGGCGCCGGCGGTGTCCGCCATGTCGCCGAACAGGCTGTTCGGTCCGGCGGAGGTGATCCGCACCCGGACGATCTCGCCAAGAAGGTCCGACGGCGCGTCGACGTTCACCGCCTGCAGGTAGGGCGAGCGGCCGACGAGCTGGCCGGGCTTGCGGCCGGGCTTTTCGAGCAGGACGTCGAAGCTGCGGCCGACGGTCGCCGCGTTGAAAGCGCGCTGGCCCGTCTCGATCTGCCCCTGAAGCGCGGCGAGGCGCGCCTTCTTGACGCTCTCGGGCACCTGCTCGTCCAGATTGGCGGCCGGGGTTCCCGGGCGCGGGCTGTACTTGAAGGAAAACGCGTGGGCGTAGCCGACTTCCGCGACGATCCGCAGTGTGTCGTCGAAATCGGCGTCGGTTTCGCCGGGGAAGCCGA
>JAUILQ010000038.1 GCA_030433005.1 Alphaproteobacteria bacterium | reverse complement strand
CAGCGTCACCGTGCCCGAGCCGCTGCCCGACACCGTCGCGCCATGGCCGGTCGCCGTGACGGTCAGCGTGCCGTTGGTGACACTCACGGTGGTCGTCGCCTGGTTGGTCGGGCCCGAGCTCTCGGCCAGGTCGATGTCGGCAATGGTGATGGCGTTGCCGTTGGCGCTCGAGAACACGAGGTTCGTGTCCTCGGCCACCGTCTGCGCCGCCGGCACCGTGTTCACCGGCGCGTCGTTCACCGGCGAGACGCTGGTCTCCAGCGTCGCCGTGCCGGCCGAGACGGCCGTGGTGCCGCCGGTGGCGCCACCCCCGGAGAGGTCGCTCGTGGTGCCGCCGGTGACCGCGCCGGCGGAGTCGTCGATCGTGCGCACGGTCAGGCTGCCCGGCGTGCCGTTCCAGTCCGCCGTCGGGACGAAGCGCAGGCGGTCGCCGGTCGAGAGCAGCAGGGCGTTGCCGTCGGCGCGGCTGCCGACGGCGCTCCAGCTGGTGCCGCCGTCGGTCGAGTACTGCCAGGCTCCCTGGCCCGCCGTCGCCGCGTTGCCGACGATCGCAACGCCGGCCAGCGCGTCGGCCGAGCTGCCGCCGCTGACCTGGTCGGCCGCGTCGCCGAAGCGCGCCGGGAACAGCGTCCCGACCGTGGCGCCGGCCGGTGCAGTCGTGTCCTCGGCCACCGCGCCCAGCGTCGAGCTGCCGCTGGCCGTGGGGGCGTCGTTGACCGCCGAGACCGAGGTGCCGATCGCCACCGAGGCCGCGGAGTAGACGGTCGTACCGCCGGTCGCGCCGGCTCCGGAGAGGTCGACGGTGGCGCCGTTCGTGACGGCGCCGGCCGAGTCGTCGACCAGCTGCACGCTGAGGCTGCCGGGCGTGCCGTTCCAGTCGGCGGCCGGCAGGAAGCGGAGCAGGGTCGAGCCCTGAAGCAGCAGCGCGCTCGAGCTCGAGCGCGTCCCGACCGCCGTCCAGTTGCTGCCGCCGTCGGTCGAGTACTGCCAGGCGCCCTGGGCCGCCGTCGCCGCGTTGCCGACGATCGCCACGCCGGCCAGGGCGTTGGCCGCGCTGCCGCCCGCGACCGTGTCGGTCGAGTCGGTGAAGTTGCCCGAAACCAGGGAGGTCACGGTCGCGCCCGGCGGGTCTCCGGCATCCTCGGCGATGCCGGCCAGGGTCGCGCTGCCACTGGCCACCGGCGCGTCGTTGACCGCCGTGACCGTGCCGTTGAGCAGCGCCGTGTTGCCGCTGACCGCCGTCGTGCCGCCGGTCGCGCTCGAGAGGTCCTGGGTCCCCGTCGTGACAGCGCCGCCCGAGTTGTCGACCGTCCGGTAGGTCAGCGCGCCGACCGAGCCGTTGAAATCGCCCGCCGGCAGGAAGCGCACGCGGTCCGTCGTCTTGAGCAGCAGGGCGTTGCCGTCGGCACGCGTGCCGACGGCGCTCCAGTTGCCGCCGCCGTCGGTCGAGTACTGCCAGACGCCCTGCCCCGCCGTCGCCGCGTTGCCGACGATGGCGACGCCGGCGAAGGCGTTGGCCGAACTGCCGCCGCTCACCGAATCGGTGGCGTCGGAGAAGAGCCCGCCGAACAGCGTCGTCACGGTCGAGCCGCTGGCGCTGCCGTCGTCCTCGGCCACGGTCAGAGTGGCGTTGCCGGTTGCCGTGGGCGCGTCGTTGACCGCCGTCACCGAGGTGCCGAGCGTCGCCGTCCCGGAAGAAACCGCCGTGGTCCCGCCCTTGGCGCTGCCGGCCGAGAGGTTGACCGTCGTGCCGCCGGTGACGCTGCCGGCCGAGTTGTCGATCGTCCGGAAGCTCAGGCTGCCCGGCGTGCCGTTCCAATCGCCGGTCGGCACGAAGCGGATCCGGTCCCCTGTCGACAGCCTGAGGGCGTTGGCGTCGCTGCGGCTGCCGATCGCGCTCCAGGTCGTGCCGCCGTCGGTCGAGTACTGCCAGGCACCCTGGCCAGCCGTCGCCGCGTTGCCGACGATGGCGACGCCGGCGAAGGCGTTGGCCGAGCTGCCGCCGCTGACCGCGTCGGTGGCGTCGGAGAAGCGCGCAGCCAGCAGCGCGCTGACGGTGCCGCCCGAGGGGCTGGTCGTGTCCTCGGCGACCGCGCTCAGCGTCGAGCTGCCGCTCGCCGTCGGCGCGTCGTTGACCGCCGTGACCGAGGTGCCGATCGCCACCGTCGCGGCCGAATAGGCCGTGGTGCCGCCGGTCGCGCCGCCAGCGGAGAGGTCGACCGTGCTGCCGTGGGTCACCGCGCCCGAGGAACTGTCGATCAGGTTGACCGTCAGGCTGCCGGGGATGCCGTTCCAGTTCGACGAGGGGCGGAAGCGCAGCAGTGCCGAGGCGTCCAGGACCAGGGCGTTGGAGGCAGAGCGGCTGCCGACGGCGGTCCAGTTGCCGCCGCCGTTGGTCGAGTACTGCCAGGTGCCCTGGCCGCTCGTCGCCGCGTTGCCGACGATCGCCACGCCGGCAAGGGAATGGGCCGAGCTGCCGCCGGCAACCGTATCGGTCGAGTCGTCGAAGTTCCCGGAGACCAGGCTCGTCACCGTGGCGCCCGGCGGGTTGCTCGTGTCCTCGTTGACCGCCCCCAGCGTCGCGCTGCCGCTCGCGAGCGGCGCGTCGTTGACCGCCGAGACGCTGCTCGAGAGCGTCGCCGTGCTGCCGGAGATCGCCGTGATCCCGCCGGTCGCGCCGGAGATGTCCTGGGTGCCGGAGGTCACGGCGCCCGAGGAGTCGTCGATCACCCGGAAGCTCAGCGCGCCGGGCGCACCGTTCCAGTCCGCGGCCGGCAGGAAGCGGACACGGTCCGTGGTCTTGAGCAGCAGGGCGTTGCCGTCGGCGCGTGTGCCGACGGCGCTCCAGGTCGTGCCGCCGTCGGTCGAGTACTGCCAGACGCCCTGGCCGCTCGTCGCCGCGTTGCCGACGATCGCCACGCCCGCCAGGGCGTTCGCCGAGCTGCCGCCGGTGCCGCTGGTCACCTCGTCGGCGCTGTCGTCGAAGGCGCCGGCGAACAGCGTCGCGACGGTCGAGCCGCTGCCACTGGCGTCCTCGGCCGTGGCGAGGCTGGCGTCGCTGGCGACCGGCGCGTTGTTGACGCCGCTGACCGAGGTGCCGATCGTGACCGTCGCGGCCGAGTAGACCGTCGTGCCGCCGGTGGCGCCGCCGGCCGACAGGTCGGCCGTGCCGCCGCTGGTGACCGCGCCCGAAGAATCGTCGATCAGGCGGACGTCGAGCGCCCCCGGCGTACCGTTGAAGTTGCTCGCCGGCAGGAAGCGCAGCAGGTGGCCGGCCTCGACGATCAGGGCATTGCCGGCCGAGCGGCTTCCGACGGCGCTCCAGTTGCCGCCGCCGTCCGTCGAATACTGCCAGACGCCCTGGCCCGCCGTCGCCGCGTTGCCGACGATGGCGACGCCGGCCAGGGCGTTGGCCGAGCTGCCGCCCGCGACCGTGTCCGTCGCGTCGTCGAAGCTGCCCGAGACTAGGCTGCTGACGGTCGCGCCCGGCGGGTTCGCGGTGTCTTCGGCGACCGCGGTCAGGGTCGCGCTGCCGCTGGCGACCGGCGCGTCGTTGATCGGGTTGACCGTCACCGCGACGCTGTGAGTCGTCTCCTGGACGCCGCCGGCGCCGGTGCTGCCCAGGTCGCTGACCAGGATGGTCAGGCTGGCCGGGCCGTTGAAGTGCGCGTTCGGGCTGTAGGTGAGGCCGCTCAGCGCGGCGTTGATCTCGGCCAGCGTGCCCTTGAAGGTCATGGTGGCGTCGCCGCTGCCGTCGCCGGCCCCGTTCGTCGTGCCGCCGTCCGCGGAGAAGGGGCTGCTGGTCTCGGAGAAGGAGAAGTCGAGCCCGCTGGTCGTGCCCAGGCTCGCCGTGCCGCCGGTCACGGTCAGGCGCACCATCAGCTCCTGGGTCGGCGAGTCGGCGTCGGCCAGCGTGATCGCGTTGCCGTTGCCGGAGGAGAAGGTCAGCGTCGCATCCTCGTTCACCGAGGCGGTGGTCGGGCCGGTGAAGGCCGGCGGGTCGTTGTCGCCGCCGACCGTCACGGCGATCGAAGCGCTGTCGCTCAGCGCGCCGCCGCCGACGTTGCCCTGGTCGTCGACGGCCAGGCTGATGGTGTCGGCGCCGGTGTAGTTGGTGTCCGGCGTGTAGGTCAGCTTGGCCAGGTGCGTGTTGAGGTCGGCGATGCTGCCGCTCAGCGTCACCGACTTGCTGCCGGCGCCGGTCACGGTCACGCCACTCGTCGCCGAGGTGAAGTCGAGCGTGCCGTAGGTCGCGCCGAGCGTGACCTCGGCCGTGCCGTAGCCGCTGTTGTCGACGTCGGCCGCGTCGGCCACCGAGACGCCGGTGATGGCGGTCGTCGCGTTCTCCGCGACCGAGACGCTGGCGCTCGAGGCCGTGACGGCCGGCTGGTCGTTGACCGGGGTCAGGGTGATCGCAACGCTCTCGCTGTCGGTCGCCGCGACGACCTGGCCGCCGTTCTCGCCCCACCCGAGATCGCTGGCGACAATCGAGAGCGCAACCGTGCCGCCGACGTTCTGCGCGTTGCGGTTCGCGGCGCCGAGGTAGCTCAGCGTCGCCAGCGCGGCGTTGACCTGGGCGACCGTGCCCTGGAGGGTCAGCGCCGACGAGCCGTTGGCGCCGGCGCTGACGCTGGCCGAGCCGAGCGTGCCGATGGTCAGCGTGCCCTCGGCGACCGAGAGCGCGACCTGCACCGTCTCGGAGCGTGCGTCCACGTCGGCGATCGAGATGGCGTTGCCGCCGGTGAAGGCGAAGGAGACGTCCTCGGTCGCCGTCACCGTGGCCGGGCGGGTGACCACCGGCGGGTCGTTCTGCGGCGTGATGCCGGTGATCGAGATCGAGGCGCTGTCCGACAGCGTGCCGCCGGTACCGCGGTTGCCGCGGTCGTTGACCGAGACCGAGATGGTGTCGCTGGTCCCCGGGTCCTCGCCGGAGCGGTAGACCAGGGTCGCCAGGGCGGCGTTGATCTCGGCGACGCTGCCGCGGATCGTGAAGGACTGCTGGCCGTTGGAGCCGCTTGAGAACTGCAGGCCCGTCGTCGTGCCCAGGGTGAGGGTCGCGCCGCTCAGCCCGGCGCTGAGCGTGACCTCCATCGGGTTGCTCTGCGAGCCCTCGCCGCGGGCCTCGTCGACGTCGGCGATCGACAGGCCGGTGATCGACAGCGGGTCGTTCTCGGTCGCCGGATAGGCGAAGCTGGTCGAGGTCGCGGTCAGCACCGGCGCGTCGTTGACCGCGCTGACCGTGATCGGCAGCTCGCGGGTGATCTGCTGCGGCGCGCCGCTGCCGGCGACGCCGTCGACGGTCGGCGCCGAATGGCCGTTGTCGTCGACGACGACGCGCAGGGTCTCGCTGCTCGGCGAGCCGTACTGCGTGTTGAAGTTGCTGTCCGGACGGTACTCGAGGCGCGCCAGCGCGGCATTGACCTGGGCCGCCGTGCCGCTGATCGTCACCGCGGTGAAGCCGGTCGTCGTGCCGACGCCGGTGACACTGTCGACCGTGACGCCGTCGCCGGTCGGATCGGCGTCGAAGCGCAGGTCGCCGTTGCCGGTGGGCAGCGACAGGGTGACCGTCAGGGTCGAGCCGGTGCCGTCCTCGGTCAGGTCGACGTCGGAGACGACCAGGGGATTGCCGCCGCTGTCCTCGACGTCGACCCAGCCGGCGTCCTCGGCCAGCACGACGATGCCGCCGTTCGACGAGGCCGTGCCGCTGAGCGCCGAGCCGTCGACCGAGACCACCGGGGCGTCGTCGACCGAGGTGACGCGGATGTCGACCGTCGAGGTCGCGGTCTGCGCACCGCCGGAGCCGGCGTTGCCCTGGTCGTCGGCGACGATGGTCAGGCGGAAGGTGCCGTAGTCGTTGGCCGCCGGCGCATAGATCATGCCGTTGAGCGCGGCGTTGATCGCGCTCGCCGTGCCGACCAGCTCGACCGTGCCGCTGCCGTTGCCGGTGACCGTCAGGCCGCTGGTCGTCGCCAGGGTCAGGGTCCCGGGCGAGCTACCCTGGACCGTGTTCTCGTTGCCGAGATTGCTGAGCGTCAGCGTCACCTTGAGGCTGGAGCCGGCGTCGACGTCGGCGACCGTGACCAGGCTGCCGTTCGCCGTGTTGAAGACCAGGCTCTGGTCCTCGGCGATCTGCGCCTTGTTGGGCGTCGTGATGCTGGGCGGGGTGTTGACGCTCGGCGGATCGTTGACCGCGTTGACCGTCACCGCCAACGTGCCGGTCGCGGTCAGGATGCCGCCGGCGCCCTCGTTGCCGCGATCGCTGGTGACCACGGTGATGGTCGCCGCGCCGTTGTAGTCCTGGGCCGCCCGGTAGACGACGTTGCCGGCCGCCAGCATGGCGTCGATCTGCGCCTTGGTACCGGTCACCGTGATCGCCGCGCCGCCGCTGCCCGAGACCGTGGCGGCGCTCAGCCCGCTGTCCTGCACGGTCAGCGTGCCGTTCGAGGCGGTCAGCGTGACCTGCAGGGTGCCGTCGACGACGCCGTTGGTCTCGGTGTACTGAGCCTCGATGTCGGTGACCACCAGGTTCGACAGCGCGAGGTTCGTGTCCTCGTCGACGCTGAGGTTGACCGTCTGGCCGTCGAAGTTCGAGCCGGCGTAGGTCATGCCCGGCTTGTCGTTCACCGGGCGCACCGAGATCGCCACGGTGGCGCTCGCGACCTGGGCGCTGGCGTTCCCGGTGTTCGGCGTGTTGACGATCGCCGGGCTGCCGCCGTCGCCGGGATCGCGCCCGCTGTTGCCGGTATCCGACAGCGTGACGCTCATCGACTCGCTGCCGCGCAGGTCGTTGAAGTTGGCGCTGCCCTGGTAGCGGATGCCGCTGGCCAGCGCCGTGGTCAGCTGCGCCACCGTGCCGGTGACCGTCAGCGTGCCGCTGCCGTTGCCGCTGACCGAAAAGGTGCCGCTGGTCGTGTCGGTCGCGTTGGAGACCAGCTGCAGCGTGCCGTTGGACACCGCGAAGGTCAGAGTCAGCGTGCCGTTCACGGTCTGGGCGACGTCGATGTCCGAGACCGAAAAGCCGGTGATGACGACGGCGGTGTCCTCGTTGACGGTGACCGAGGTCGGGGTCGTCAGCTGGGGGCTGTCGTTCACCGGGCCGACGTTGATCGCGAAGCTGGCGCTCGGCTCGCTGCCGCCGGAACCGTCGGAGACGGTGAAGGAGAAGCCGTCGGTGTGGTTCTCGGTGTTGTTGTGCAGGTATTTGATCTTGTTATCGATCAAATCCTGCAGAGTGAACGCGCTGCCGACGCCCAGCGTCTTAACGTCGCCGCCGCCGTTGTCGAGCACCAGCCGGCCGTGCTGCACGGCGCTGGTCAGGCGGATCTGGACCTGGGTGTTGCTGTTGTCGGGGTCGCTGATGCCGAGCATCGCGGTCGTGATGGTCGCCGTCTCGCCCTCGTAGGACACGGTCGCCGGCAGGCCGCTGTTGGTGTCGATGCTGGGCGGGTCGTTGACCGGCGTCACCGACACAGAGACGCTCGAGGTGTTGCCGGTCGCCGGTTCGTCGTCGCTGGCGGTGTAGGTGAAGGAGTCGGTGAAGTTCTCGGTGCCGTCGTGAACGTAGGAGACGCTGCCGCCGTCGAGCTGCGCCTCGGTGAAGGTCGTGGCGGCGGTCCCCAAGTGACCGGCGGTCAGCGTGACGCCGTTGACGACCAGCGAGCCGTGGCTCGGCAGGCTGACGATGCGATAGGTCAGGTCGGCCTTCGCGTCGTCGCTGTCGCTCGCCTCGATGATCGAGTCGGACAGCACACGGGTGCCGCCCTCGTTCACCGAGATGCCGTTGTTCTGGGTGACGGGGGCGTCGTTGACGTTGGCGACGCTGAAGTTGAGCGTGTATTGCGCGCTGCTCGATTCGCCGCCGTCTGCGTTGGTCGCCTGGTCGGTCAGGCGCACGCGGACCAGGTCGTTGGCGGCGTTCGGCTCGCTGCCGGGGTTGTGGAAGTAGGCGACCTCGCCGGCGGTCACCTGGGCCGGCGTGAAGCGGCCGCTGGCGCTCAGCGCGACCCAGGCACTGCCGTCCCAGACCCGGATGCTGCCGCCGGCCGGCAGCTGGTCGAGCACGTAGACCAGCTGGGTGGCGCTGCTGTCCGGATCGACCGGCGCGAAGTTGTCGGCGGTGATCTTGACCGCGTTGTCGATCGCGCTGAGGTCGAACGAGCTGTAGTCGGTCGCGGCGTCGTCGGCCTCGGCGACGTTGAGCGTCGTGGTGACCTGGGTGATGTCCGGCTGGTCGTTGACCGGGGTGACGACCAGGCTGAAGGTCTGGCCGGTCGCGTCCGGCGTGTCGGCGTCGCCGTCGGACAGGCTGAACACGAAGCTGTCCGAGGTCGTCTCGCTGCCGCCGTGGTCGTAGGTGATCAGCCCGGCGTCGATGTCGGCCTGGGTAAAGCTGCCGCCGGCCGTCAGGGCGACGCCGTTGCGCAGCAGGGTACCGTTGGCCGGCGCGGTGGTCACGGTGTAGGTCAGCGAGCCGGCCGCGCTGTCGGCGTCGCCGGCGCTCAGGAAGCTGCTGGTGATGACCGTGCCGGTCGACCCCTCGCTGACGATCAGCCGCTTGTTGGCCGTGAGGCCCGGCGTGTTGTCGCCGGCCGTGCCGGGATCGCCGCCGCCGCCGTTGTTCGCCTGGTCCTGGGTCAGCAGCACGATCGGCAGCTGTTGCGGCTGGCTGGTCGTGGTGTCGTCGCCGACCGTGAAGCTGACGGCGTAGCTGCCGGCGTCGCCGGCGCCCCCCGTGTGCACGAAGCGCAGCAGGCCGGCATTGACGTCGGCCTGGGTGAAGGTGGTGACCGCGACGCCGGGGTTGCCGGTCAGCTCGAAGCGGGCGTTGGCCGGCAGCCCGCCGGTGATCGTGTAGGTCAGGCTCGCCGGCGCGGTGTCGCCGTCGGTGAAGTTCAGGATGCCGCTGCCGACGATGGTCGAGCCGCCGACCAGCTGCGAGATCCGGCCGATGGTGTCGACCGTCGGGTCGTCGGCCGGCGTGACGTTGATGTCGAAGGTGCCGTCGACCGCCGCGCCGTCGCCATCGCGCATGGTGTAGGTGAAGAAGTCGTCGCGCACCGAGGCGCTGCTGTTGGCCGGTTCGCCGCCCTCGTGGCGGTACTCGACCAGGCCGTTGTCGACATCGGCCTGGGTGAAGGTCGCCCCGACGCCCTGGCGCACGCCGTTCAGGTAGATGGCGCCCTCGCTCGGCCCGCTGCGGATCGTGTAGGTGACGCGCGCGCGCACCGAGTCGGGATCGTTGATGTCCAGGTTGACCTGGCCGGCGCCCTGGCCGCCGATCACGCCGCTGCCGCCCTCGGCGACGGTGAACATGGTCGGCGCGACGCCGGCCTGGCTCGGCGGGTCGTTGACCTCGACCACGTTGAGCGTGACCGTCGTCGGCCCCGCCGTGGTCGGCGTCTCGGTCGTGTTGCCGTCGGTCACGCTGACCGAGAAGCTGGTCGAGGCGAGCGCGCCCGCCGGCTCGTCGCCGGTATGGATGAAGCGCAGCTTGCCGGCGTTGACGTCGGCCTGGGTGATCGTGTCGCCGGCCTGGGCGTCGACGAAGCCGGCGCCCTTGTCGATGACCAGCCGGCCGACCGCCGCGTTCGGCAGCGAGTTCAGCGTGTAGGTGATCAGGTTGGCATTGCCGTCGGCGTCGGAGGTGGTCAGCGCGACCACCGTATAGTCCGAGGCCTCGCTGCCGATCCGCTCGTTGACGCTGATCTGGGTGCTGGAGACCGAGATCTGCGCGTTGACGTCGGTCACCGTGACCGTGAAGGCCTGGCCGGTGACCTCGCCGCCGGCACCGTCGCGCACCGAGTAGGTGAAACCGGCGCTGTAGTCGGCGCTCAGGTTGCCGCCGGTGTAGCGGAACTTGATCAGACCGTCGGCGACGTCCTTGTAGCTGAACAGCGCGCCGATCGTCGCGGTCACGTCCGTGCCGCCGATCGACTTGGTGATGCGCACGTTCGAGGGCAGCGACTCGATGCGGAAGATCAGCTGCTCGCTGCTGCTGTCGGGATCCGTGACCACGAGGTCGCTGGTCAGCAGGGTGTAGGTCTGGGTCTCGGCGAAGGCGACCGCGGCCGCGGCGATCGAAGGCGCGTCGTTGACCGGCGAGACCGGCTGCGAGGCGGTCGCGGTCGCCACGCTGAACGGCGTCGTGCCGCCGCGGCTCTGGGCGTCGACCTTGCTGCCCTGGCTGCCCTGCGAGCCGTCCCAGACGACGTAGCTGAGCGTCGCCTCGCCTGAAAGGTTGCTGTCCGGCTTGAAGCGCAGCTTGGCGGTCGAGGACAGCAGCAGCGCCTGGGCCGTCGAGACCGTCCCGACGTCGCTCCAGCTGGCGCCGTTGTCGGTCGAGTACTGCCAGGTGCCGCTGAGGCCGCCGAGGCCGGTGACGGCGATGCCCAGGCTGTCGCCGTCGACGTCGGTCGCCTTCTCCTGGCCGTTGAGCGAGATCAGGGCGGCGACGGCGAAGCCGGCGTTGTCGACGTCGGCGACGTCCTCGACGATGGCGTCGAAGACGACCGAGACGCCGCTCTCCAGTACCGGCGCGTCGTTGACCGCGGTAACGACCTGCGTCGCGGTGCGCGTCGCCGTGCCGAAGGCGGTCTCGCCGCCGCTCGCCGCGATCGAGACCGTCTGTCCGTTGGCGCCGCTGGTCTGATCCCAGGCGCGCAGGCTGAGCGTCACCGAGCCGTTGAAGTCGGCGTTCGGCTGGAAGCGCACGCGGGTGCTGCCGTCGTTGGCGAGCAGCAGCGCCGAGCTGTCGCTGGGGTCGCCGATGCCGGTCCAGGTGGCGCCGCCATCGGTCGAGAACTGCCAGGTGCCGCCGCCGTTGCCGTCGTCGGCGCCGACCACGGCAACGCCGCTCAGCGCGCCGGTGTCGGGGTCGCTGTAGCCGGCGCCGGTGATCAGCTCCGCGACGGTGGCGCCGCTGTTGGCGGCGCTGCTGACGTCCTCGGCGATCGGCGTCAGAATCGCGTTGCCGGTCAGCTCCGGGGCGTCGTTGACGGCATCGACCGGGATGGTGACGGTCGAGGCGGCGCTGACCACCGAGCCGTCGGAGGCGTCGACGACGACGTACTGGAAGGTCGCGTTGCTGTCGCGGTTCGCGGCGGGCGTGAAGCGCAGGTTCAGGCTGTTGCCGCTCAGGGTCAGCGACGAGCCCGAGGCGCCGAGGCTGATGGCGCTGCCGTCCGCCTGGGTCAGCGTGCCGCCGTCGACCGACAGGATGCGGATCTGGGTCGGCGCCGGGCTGTCGGAATCGCTGAGCGTGCCGACGGTCAGCTGGATGTTGGCCGCGCCGGGGGCGGCGGCGTCCTCGAGGATCGCGACGGCATTGCCGGAAGGATCGCTTACCGTGGCGGCGCCGCCGGCGCTCGGCGCGTCGTTGACCGCCTGAATCGCGATCGTGGCCGTCGAGGCCGCGGAGTTCGAGCTGCTGTCCTCGGGGTCGACGACGACGTACTGGAAGGTCGCGTTGCTGTCGCGCCCGCTGTCCGGCGTGAAGCGCAGGTCGACGTGCCCGCTGTCGAGCGCCAGGCGGGTGCCGCCGGCGCCGATCGCGATGCTGCTGCCGTCGGCCTGGGTCAGCGTGCCGCCGGTGACCGAGGTGATGCGGATCTCGCTCGGCGTCGAGCCGTCGGGGTCGAACAGGCTGGAGGGAGTCAGGCGGATGTTGGCGGCGCCCGGCGCCGGCGCGTCCTCCTGGATGGCGACGGCCCCGCCGCCGGGGTCGGTGACCGTGACGTCGCCGCCGGCGTTGGGCACCGCCAGCACGTGGCCATAGGAATCGCCGCCGTCGAGCCCCCTCGCCTCGATGCTGCCGCTCGCCGCCTCGAGCTGCCAGTTGCCGCCGCGCGCGCTCGGGCCGGTGGCGTCGTCCGAGGCGGCGATGTCGGCGCCGGTGAGGTCGGCCAGGGTCAAGACGAAGGCCTGCCCGGAATCGCTGCGGCCGACGTCGCAGCCGTAGAACAGGATGTCGGCGTCTGCCGTCAGGGCGTCGCCCCAGCCGGCGACCTGGTCGGACTCGCTGAGCAGCGTGCCCGCGTTGACCTCCCGGTTGCCCAGGAACACCGTGCCATCGTCGCCGTGCGACAGCACATGCACGCTGCTGACGGACTCGTAGCGCGCCAGCGTCTCGCTGATCTGCGCCAGGCCGTCGCGGCCGGCATCGAGGAAGACGACCTCGGCGTCGGGGTCGAGCTGCGCGAGCAGGGTCTCGGGATCCTGCACGCGGCTGTCGACGAAGGCGATCTCCGTGACGTCGCTGCGCCGATCGACCGGCGGCGCCAGCAGGTCGGCGGGCGCCAGGCCGTCGCCGGCTTCGCCCCCGCCCTGGCCGTCCGCCGCAGGCTCCGCGGGGCCGGACTCCGATGCGCCCGGTCCCTCGGCGACCGGCGCCTGACGCTCGGCGACCTCGGCCTGGGTCTCGTGGCGGTCGTTGTCGGCGACGTGGTCGACGGTTACCACGGCCGCCGCGTCCAGCAGGACGCGGGGCTCCAGCAGCAGCATGTGGGAATGCGCGCCGGTAGCGCGCCCCTGCCCCCGGCGGCGGGGCTTGCCGACGCCCCGCGGCCTCTCGTTCAACGACATACCGTTGCCTTCCCCCAAAAAGGTCCGCGGACAGCCGGATCCAACTCAATTGATCGGCGAACGATACTGCCCGTGCCGAGGTCACGCCAGGGAAAACTATTAACGGAAGGTTTACACATTGATTTTTTTTGAAATTGCGCATGTCGTCGGCCGGACGTTAACCATGGCGGCCAGGCCGATTCGGAACCGACGCCTTCGAAGCCAAGGAAAACAGCGAACTTTCCACGAGATGACGAACTCTGCGGCGGCCGCTATCCTGGCCGTAACGGTAAACAACTTTGCAAGGTGCCGGCCGTGCCGAGGAATGCAACTTTCGTAACTCATCTTGAATGTTCTGCAACGAGAGACACCTATCCGGCCGGACGGAAATACAACCTTTCCGATAGCGGCAAGCCGCTTCTCGTGCGCTACGACCTTGAGGCACTCGGCCGCACGCTGAGCAAGGAGGAGCTGGCCCGCCGACCGGTCGCCGGCTTCTGGCGTTACGCAGAGTTCCTGCCGGTCGCGACGCCCGCCAATCGGGTGAGCCTGGGCGAGGTGGTGACGCCGCTGATCGCGCTCGACCGCCTCGCGGCGGGACAGGGGGCCGGAGCCGGCCGGCTGCTGGTCAAGGACGAAGGGCGACTGCCGACCGGCTCGTTCAAGGCGCGCGGCCTCGCCCTGGCGGTCGCCATGGCCAAGGAGCTCGGCATCACCGACCTGGCGATGCCGTCGAACGGCAACGCCGGCGCCGCCCTGGCGGCCTACGCCAGCCGCGCCGGCCTGACCGCGACGGTGCTCTGCCCGGCCGACACGCCCGAGATCAACCTGTCGGAGATCGAGGCCCAGGGCGCCACGGTGATCCGCGTCAACGGCCTGATCAACGACTGCGGCAAGCTGGTCGGCGAGGGCAAGGCGGAGCGCGGCTGGTTCGACGTCTCGACGCTGAAGGAGCCCTATCGCATCGAGGGCAAGAAGACGATGGGCCTGGAGCTCGCCGAGCAGCTCGGCTGGCGCCTGCCCGACGCGATCTTCTACCCGACGGGCGGCGGCACCGGCCTGATCGGCATGTGGAAGGCCTTCGACGAGTTGGAAGCGCTGGGCTGGATCGGCCCCGAGCGGCCGAAGATGATCGCGGTCCAGGCCAGCGGCTGCGCGCCCATCGTCAAGGCCTGGGAAGCCGGCGAGGAGCACGCGCCGCTGTGGGACAACGCGCAGACGGTGGCCGCCGGCATCCGCGTGCCGGCTGCGATCGGCGACTTCCTGATCCTGCGCGCGGTGCGCGAATCCAACGGCTTCGCCCTGGCGATCGACGACGAGCGCATCCTGGCGGCCCGTGACGAGGTGGCGCGGGGCGAGGGCCTGCTGCTCTGTCCCGAAGGCGCCGCGACCTACGCCGCCTGGCAGGAGGCGGTGGCGCGGGGCTGGATCGAGCCCGACGCGGAATCGGTCCTCTTCAACTGCGCGACCGGCCTCAAGTACCCGCTGCCGCGCGCGACGCGCAGCCTGGATCGCCATCGTCCGGTCGACTGGTCGCGGCTGGAGAACGGCGCCTCCTGAGCCGGCGAGGGCCGCCCACCGCGCGGCGGGTCGCAATGGATCGCGCAGGCGCTGCGTGCTACCACCCGGGAAGACTCGGGGAGCAAGCCGCTTCCGCTCGGCCGCCCGGCGGCCTATCTGATGGTAGTCGCAAGGCCGGGGCACGGCGGCAACCCTCTGCCCGGGCCTGCAGAGAGTCATTGGAACCGCGGGCATGGCTCTGCGCATCGCCGTCCTGGTCGACCTCTACCGGCACGCCGCCGCCGGCGGGCACGTCAAGTCGTGGGAGCGCCTCGCCGAGGCGGCGGCCGATCCGGCGTGGCGGGACCGGCTCGATCTGACCCTGTTCTTTCTCGGCGAGCGCGACCGGAGCGATCCCCTGGCCGAGCACGTCCGCTTCGTGGAGCTGCGCCCCGGCCTCTCGACCCGGCAGATCCCCTTCCTGCGCAACGGCGGCGGCGACACCGACCTGCTGCCGCGCCACCGCGCCGTGGAGGCGCGGCTGTCCGGCTTCGACGTGCTGCACGTGACCGACACCTTCGCCCTCGCCCGCTCGGCGGCGCGCGTCGCGACGCGCGAAGGCCTGGGCCTGTGCTACTCGATCCAGACAGACCTGCCGCGCTTCACCGAGGTCTACGCCCGCGAGATCCTGGAGCGCCTGCTGCCGCTCGACGGCCTGCGCCGGCTGCTGCTCGACCGGGCCGGTCTGCCGCGGCACCTCGCACTCGGCGCGCACCGCAAGGTCGACGCCATGATCCGCGCCGCCGATCGGGTCCTGGTCTCGCGCCAGGAGGACGCCGAGCGCGTCGAGCGTCTGCGCGACGCCGCAGCGGTCGGCTGGCTGCGCCGCGGCGTCGACGCGCGCGCCTTCTCGCCGGCACTGCGCGACCGGGCCGCCGTCGAGGCACGCTACGGCGTGCCGCCGGACCGGGTGATCCTGCTGTTCGTCGGCCGCGTCGATCCCTCCAAGCAGATCATGACCGCGGTCCAGGCCACCGAACGGCTGCTGGACTCCGGCCGGCCGGTCCACCTCGTGGTCGCCGGCGAGGGCCCGCAGCGCGCCATGGTGGCCGAGCGCCTGGGCCCGGCCGCCTCGACCCCCGGCTTCGTCCCGCACGCCGAGCTCGGCCTGCTGTGCGCCGGCGCCGATGTCTTCGTCTTCCCCTCGGAGAGCGAGACCTACGGCAACGTGCTCAACGAGACCGCTCTTGCCGGCCTGCCGGCGGTGTTCTCGAGCAGCTGCACGACGATCGCGGCGCGCACCGAGAACGGGGCGGAGGGCCTGATCCTCGACGGCCAGGACCCGGCCACCTGGGCCGAGGCCATCGGCAGCCTGGTCGACGATCCCGAGCGACGCCGGGCGATGGGCGTGAAGGCGCGCGAGAAGGTCCTGGCCAGCGTGCCGAGCTGGAGCGACGTGCTGGCCGAGGACCTGCTGCCGGTCTGGCAGGCCCTGCGCAGCGCGGCGAGCGCGCGCCAGAAGCTGGTCGCCTGACGGGACGGGCCCGCCGGCCAGGCCTTACCCGGCCTGCGGCAGCCACTCCCAGGCCGTGCCGCCGGGCTCGTCGCGCAGCGCCACACCCTGCTCGAGCAGCGCATCGCGGATCGCGTCGGCGCGGGTGAAGTCCTTGGCCTTGCGAGCCTCCTGCCGCTCTGCGAGCCGGGCCTCGATCTCCTCTTCGGTGATCGTCCGCCCCGCCGGTTTGATCGCCAGGTCCTCGGGCCGGTAGCGCAGCAGGCCGAGCCCGAGCGCGAGCTCGTAGACCGCGGCCAGGCGCAGCGCCGCCTCCGGTCTCAGGGTCTTGTCGAACAGCAGCTCGCCGAGCAGGGTGAGGGTGACCGGCGTCGCCAGGTCGTTGGACAAGGCCTCGTCGAGCCGCCCGATCCAGCCCCGCTCGGAGTCGGACAGGCCCTCGCTCAACGCCGCCAGCAGGCCGGTCAGGGCGCCGCCGCGCGAGGCGTGCTGCTCGTCCGCCAGCCGCAGGATGGCCGCGGCCTCGGGCACCTGCTCGCGCAGCTCGCCGACGCGGCGCAGCAGACGGCGCAGATGGGCGCGGGCGCCGACGATGGCGTCCCAGTCGAACTCCAGCTCCGAGCGGTAGCTCGCGGTCAGCAGGAACAGGCGGTAGGCGGCGGGATGCACGCCCTGGTCGACCAGGCTCTGCAGGGTCAGGAAGTTGCCCGTCGACTTCGACATCTTGGCGTCGCGCACGATCAGGAACTCGTTGTGCATCCACAGGTTGGCGCCGCTGCGCGCCGAGCGCGTGTAGCCCTGGTTCTGCGCGATCTCGTTGCAGTGATGGACCTGCCGGTGGTCGATGCCGCCGGTGTGGATGTCGAACTGCTCGCCCAGGTACTTGAAGGACATCACCGAGCATTCCAGGTGCCAGCCCGGCGCGCCGACGCCCCAGGGCGAGTGCCATTCCATCTGGCGCTGCTGGTCGCTCGGCGACTTGCGCCAGATCGCGAAGTCCGAGGGATTGCGCTTGCCGCCCGGCCCGGCGACCCGCTTGCCGGCCTCCTGGCCCGCCAGGTCGAGCAGGCCGAGACGGCCGTAGTCCTCGGCCCGCGCGGTGTCGAAGTAGAGGCCGTCCTCCAGCTCGTAGGTGTAGCCGCCGGCCTCCAGGGCCGAGGCGAAGTCGATCATCTCCTGGATGTGGTCGGTCGCCCGAGGCCAGACCGACGGCTCCAGGATGTTCAGCCGTTTCAGGTCGGCGAAGAAGGCCTCGGTGTAGTAGGCCGCGACCTGCCAGATCGTCTTGTTCTCGCGCCGGGCGGCGATGTCCATCTTGTCGTCGCCCTCGTCGGCGTCGGAGGTCAGATGGCCGACGTCCGTGATGTTTATGACGTGCGTGACGTTGTAGCCCTTGAGGGTCAGCGCCCGGCGCAGCGTGTCGGTGAAGACGTAGGCCCGCAGGTTGCCGACGTGGGCGAAGTGATAGACGGTCGGCCCGCAGCTGTAGATGCGCACGTTGTGGGGATCGATCGGCTGGAAGGTCTCCAGCCGGCGGCCGAGGGAGTTGAAGAGGTGCAGCGGACGGGCGGTGTCAGGATTGGCGGTCATGGCGCGGGTCGGCAATCCGGGGGCTGGAGGTCGGGACGAGGGCGTTCCTGGCCCCGGACGGCGGGCCTGCGGGCGCGGAACGGCGCCACCATAGCGGTCCGGCCCTGCAGGTCAAACGGCGGGACGCGGGCCGGCTCCGCGCTGGCGCATCCGGCACGTTGGTATATCTCGTAAGCTTTGCACGCTAGGTTCAGGTCAGTCGGAAGAGGTCGGAAAGCCTTCCCGGTGTTCACAGGACGCGTTCACGCCCCGCGACGATTCTTCGAGCGATCGCCCGCCATCCCCTCCGCCCGGCCCCCCGTGGCCCTGGGGCTCGCTGTGGTCGGCGGGCTGGTCGCCCTGCTCGCCCTGGGCACGGCCGAGCGGCTGCGCGCCCAGGAGGCGCCCGACCCGGCCGAGGCGACCGAAGCCGCCGGCCAGTCGCCCGAGAGCGCCGTGCCGGAGCCCGAGGACCGGCCCTCGACCGACCAGCCGCTGCCCTACGCGGTCGCCATCGAGGGCGAGCTGCCCGACGAGCTGCGCGAGCAGCTGGAGGAGGTCTCGCAGCTGATCGCCCTGCAGGAGCGCCCGCCGAACAGCGCCGCCGCCCTGCGCCGGCGGGTCCGCGACGACGTCGAGCGCCTGGAATCCGTGCTGCGCTCGCAGAGCTACTTCGACGGCACGGTCGAGAGTCGCGTCTCGACCGACCAGCGGCCGGTCCAGGTGACGCTGACGGTCACGCCGGGCATGGAGTTCCTGCTGGAGTCCTACACGATCGACTACCGCCCCGCCGATCCGGGTCCGATGGTGCCGCAGGACGCCGCCGACCTGGACCTGCAGATCGGCATGCGCGCCGAGGCCGAGCCGATCAAGCGCGCCGAGGACCGCCTGATCCGCCGGCTCGGCCGCCACGGCTATCCCTATGCCGAGATCACCCGGCGACGCTATCTCGTCGACCACGAGCGCACGGTCATGGAGGCCGAGATCGTCGTCCAGACCGGGCCGAAGGTCGACTTCGGACCGCTCGCCATCGACGGCCTGACCGACGTTTCCGAGGACTACCTGCGGCGCATCCTGCAGTGGCCGGAGGGCACGGTCTACGACGCCCGCGAGATGGAGCAGGTGCGCCGGCGCGTCATCGAGACCCGCCTGTTCGAGACCGTACTGCTGCAGCCGCCGGACGATCCGCCGGGCGACGGCGTCGCACCGGTCGAGCTGACGCTCAGCGAGGCCAAGCCGCGCAGCGTCACGCTCGGCGCCGGCGTCACCACCGCCGACGACCTGTTCCTGCTCAAGGCCGGCTGGGAGCACCGCAACCTCTTCGGCGAGGGCGAGAAGCTCTCGCTCTCCGCCCAGTCCTCGCTGCTCGTCCAGGAGCTGGGCGCCGAGTTCCGCAAGCCGAACTACCTGCGCTACGACCAGGACCTGCTGGCCTCGGCGAGCTTCACCAACGAGCAGAGCGACGCCTACGACGCGCTCTCGGTCGAGGCCTTCGGCGGCCTGGAGCGCCGCTTTACCGAGAACTGGCGCGGCCGCGGCGGCCTCGCCTTCGAGCTGTCGGAGATCACCGACCAGTTCGACAGCTCGCGCTTCGCCCTGGTCGGCGTGCCGCTGTCGGTCACCTATGATTCGCGCGACAACCTGCTGAACCCCACCGAGGGCGTCGAGCTGACCCTCGGCACCACGCCCTGGCTGAACAGCGACAATCTCGAGGACTTCTTCATCGTCAACGAGACGCGCGGCTCGACCTACTGGGCGCCGTTCGACGACGACAGCTTCGTCCTGGCGGCGCGCGGCCGTTTCGGCAGCATCGCCATGGCCGACACCCGCGAGGTCCCGGCGACCCAGCGCTTCTACGCCGGCGGCGCCAGCCTGCGCGGCTACCAGTTCCGCAGCGTCGGGCCGCTCGACGCCGACAACGACCCGACCGGCGGACTCTCGGTGGTCGAGGTCGGCCTCGACCTGCGCTTCCGCGTCATGGAGGACTACGGCATCGTGCCCTTCATCGACGGCGGCCAGGTCTACGACCAGCGCCTGCCCGACTTCGGCCAGGAGCTGCAGTGGGCCGCCGGCATCGGCCTGCGCTACTACACCTCTATCGGGCCGCTGCGCCTGGACCTCGCCTTCCCGCTCAATCCGCGCCCCGAGGTCGACGACTTCTTCCAGTTCTACCTGTCCATCGGACAGGCCTTCTGATGGCCGGAACCCTGACGACGCTGAAGGCCGGCGAGCGCCCGACCGGCGGCGGCCCCGGCTCGCCGCCCTCCTCGCCGCCGCCCGGGGATCCCCGACCGCCGCGCCGACGCCGGCGGCGCCTGCTGCTCTGGGCGGCACTGGCCGTCGTGCTGCTGCCGCTGGCCCTGGTCGGCCTGCTGCTCGGCGCCCTGCAGACCCAGCCCGGCCGCGACCTGCTGCGCGACGCCGTGGTCGCTCTCGCCAGCGGTCCTGACCTGCGCCTGGACATCGGCCGGATCGAGGGCGCGCCGCCCGGCCGCATCGTCGTCGAGCAGCTCGAGGTCGCCGATTCGGAGGGCGTCTGGCTGAGCGGCGAGCGCCTGACGCTCGACTGGTCGCCGCTGGCCCTGCTCGGCGGCACGCTCGACGTGACGCTGCTCGCCGCCGAGCGCCTGGAGGTCGCCCGCGCGCCCGCCGGCGGGCCGGAGCCTGCGAGCGAGAACGACGGCGGCTTCCAGCTGCCGACCCTGCCGGTCGAAGTGCGCCTGGAGCGCCTCGCGCTCGACCGCCTGACCCTCGGCGCGCCGCTGCTCGGCGAGGCGCTCGACCTCGAGGTCGTCGCCAGCCTGGCCGCCGAGCGAGAGGGGCGCGTGGAATCGACGCTCGAGATCACCGAGACCGGCGGCGAGGGCGTCGTCGACGCCGAGGCCGTCTACCGTCTCGACGACCGCCACCTGAGCGCGTCGCTGCGCGCCGAGGCGCCGGCCGGCGGCCGCTTCAGCCGGCTCTCGGGCCTGCCCGGCGCACCGGACCTCGCCTTCACGCTCGACGGACAGGGGCCGCTGCCGGGCTGGCAGGCCGACTGGCGCCTGCAGGCGGCGCCGGTGGCGACCGCCGAGGGGCGGCTCGGGCTCGATTCGCTGGAGCCGGTCGCGCTGGCCCTCTCCGGCCGCCTCGAGCCCGGCCGCGCCTTCCCGGCCGAGGCGGCCCCCTGGGTGCGGCCGGCGCTCGCCTTCGACCTGACGGCGCGGTACGACGGCGCCGTGCAGACGGCGCGGCTGACCGTCCGCGAGCTCGGGAGCGGCGCGCTCGCCGCCTCCGGGGAGGCCGATGCCGACCTCGGAGCGGACACGGCCGAGGCGCGGCTGTCGCTGCGCCTGACCGATCCGGCTCCGCTCGGCGCCCTGGTGCCGGCGCTGTCGCTGGCCGGCCTGCGAATCGAGGCGACGGCCGGCAAGGACGGCCAGACCGCCACGCTGGCGCTGAACGGCGAGATCGAGCGGCCGCGCATTGCGACCGGCCCCGAGGCCGCGATCGGCTTCGAGCGCGTGACGCTGTCGCTCGACAGCGGCGAGGTCGACCTCGAGGCGCCTCTGTCGGGGGGCACCGCGGCACGTCTCGAGGTCACGGCGAGGGGACCGCAGGGCGATCCCGCGCTGGCCTCCCTGCTGGCACCGACGACGACGCTCGCCGCCGAGGTCCGCCCCCAGGGCGACGCCCTGGAGCTGGCGGCGCTGGACCTGTCGAGCGGCCCGTTGTCGCTGAGCGCCGACGGCCGCTATGTGCTGGAGGGCGCGCAAGCCGGCGGCGGCCGCCTCGAAGCCACGCTGCGCCAGGACGAGCTGTCGCGGCTCTCGGATCTCGCCGGCCTGTCGCTCTCCGGCCGGCTCTCGGTGACGCTCGACGGCCGCCTCGCCGCCGACGGCGGCGGCCGGGTGCGGCTCGCGGCGGAGCCGCAGGAGCTGTCGCTCGGGATTCCGGCGGCTCAGGCTCTGCTCGGGCCGCGGCCGCTGCTCGAGCTCGAGGCCGAGCGGGCGCCGGACGGCCGGATCCGCCTGGCCGAGGCGGCGCTCAGCGGCACCCCGGTCGAGACCGGCTCGGCCGAAGGACCGGTGGCGCCGCTGCGGCTGAACGCCCAGGGCGGCCTGGACCCGGCGGCCGGCGAGCTGGATCTCACCGCCTCGCTGGCGCTGCCGCATCTGGCGGCGCTGCAGCAGGCCGGGCTCCCGCTGTCCGGCGAGGCGACGCTCGACCTGACCGCCTTCGGGGCGCTCGAGGCGCCGCAGGCGGTCTGGGCGCTGCGCAGCCCGGCGCTGACCTATCAGGGCCGGACGATCGAAGCCCTGGAGATCGACGGCACCACCCTGGACCTGCCCGACAGCCCCAGCGGCCATGTCGAGCTGCGCGCCGGGCTGCCGGTCGGCCCGCTGGCCGGCGGCTTCGACTATGCCCTGGCCGGACAGACCGCCCGCGTCGAGAAGTTGGCGCTGACGCGCGGCGACGACCGGCTGGCCGGCACGGTGACAGCCGACCTGGCGGCCGGCACGGCAGACGGGCGCCTGAGCCTGGCGGTGAGCGACCTCGGTGCCTACGAGGCGCTGACCGGCAGCGCCCTGGCCGGCGCGCTGGACGCGGAGGTGAGCCTGGCCGGCGCCGAGGGCACGCAGACGGCCAGCGTGACCGCAGAGGCCCGCGAGCTCGCGGTCGCCGAGCTCACCCTCGGCTCGCTGTCGCTGCAGGCCGAGGGCCGGGACCTGACCGGCACGCCGCGGCTGAACGCGGACCTCTCGGCGCGCGCGCTGGCGACCGCCGAGGCCAGCCTGAGCGAGATCGAGGTCAGCCTCGACGGCAGCCTGTCGCAGCTCGCCCTGAAAGCCTCGCTGGACGGCGAGGCGCTCGGCCGGCCGCTGGCGCTGTCGACGGCCGCGGAGCTGGCGCTGGACGAGCGGACCCGGATCCGCCTGACCCGGCTGGAGGCGAACCTCGCCGAGGAGCGGCTCAGCCTCGCCGGGCCGGCGACCCTCAGCCTCGACGGCAACCGCACGCGCGTCGAGGCGCTCGCGCTGACCGTCGCCGGCGGGCGGCTGAACCTCGATGCCGACCTGCGGCCCGGCGCCGTCGAGGCCGGCCTGGAGATCGACGACCTGCCGCTGCGGCTGATCGAGCTGGCGGCGCCGAACCTGAACGCCGAAGGCTCGCTCGACGCTCGGCTGCAGCTCTCCGGCACGCCGCCGCGCCCTGATGGCAGCCTGACGGTCGCCGCCGAGGGCATCCGCATCGGCAGACTCGAGGACGTCGCCGCGCTGCCGGCGCTCGCGCTCGGCCTCGACGGCCGCCTCGGCGGCGGCCGGCTCAGCCTGGACGGGCGGGTCAGCGGCTTTGCCGAGCGCCCCCTGAGCTTGACCGGCGAGCTGCCGCTGCTGGTCACGGCGACCCCGCCCTCGGTCAATCTGCCCGACGACGAGCCGCTCAGCCTCGATGCCGACTGGGAGGGCGAGCTCGGCGAGCTGATGACGATGCTGCCGATCGACGCCGTGCGCTTCGGCGGCGACGGCCGAATCGATCTGGCGCTGCGCGGCACGCTCGCCGAGCCCGACGCGGCCGGCAGCGTCAGCGTCGAGGACGGCTTCTACGAGAACTACACCCTGGGCATGCGCCTCGACCCGGTGACGCTGGACCTGTCGGGCCGCGGCCGGCGCCTGGAGCTCGAGCGCTTCGACTCCCGCGACGAGGCCGGCGGCACGATGCACGCCGAGGGCTTCATCGACCTGAGCGGCGGCACGCCGCGCTTCGACCTGACCTTCAAGGCCGACAACGCCCACGTCGCCCAGCGCGACGACGTCAGCGGCGCCGTCGACGCGGACTTCGCGCTTTCGGGCACCACCGAGGGCGCCAACCTCAAGGGCACGCTGCGCACGCGGCCGACCGAGATCCGCCTGATCGACGCGCTGCCGCCTTCGGTCACCGAGCTCGAGGTCGTCGAGGTCAACGACGCCGAGGCGGCGCGCGCGGCACGCGAGGAAGCGGAAGAGGAGGAGGCGACGCCGGGCATCCAGGGCCTGCGCTGGCTGTCGCTCGGCGTCGCCATCGAGGTTCCGGGCCAGGTCTTCGTGCGCGGCCGGGGCCTCGATTCGGAGTGGAGCGGCTCGCTGCAGGTCGGCGGGACGGCCGAGCAGCCGCGCATCTCCGGCCAGCTCGGCCCGGTGCGCGGGGTCTTCGAGTTCGCCGGGCGCGTCTTCAACCTCGACCCCGGCTCCAGCATCCAGTTCCTCGGCTCCGCCACCATCGATCCGGAGCTCGACCTGGTGGCGACCTACGACGGCGACGAGTTCACCGCGAGCATCGAGATCTTCGGACCGGTCAGCGACCCTCAGTTCCAGCTGACCTCGAGCCCCCCGCTGCCGGAAGACGAGATCCTGGCGCGCGTGCTGTTCGGCAAGTCGAGCGGCCAGCTCTCGACCGCCGAGGCCGTGCAGCTCGCCCAGGCGGCGGCGACCCTGGAGGGCGGCGGCGACGGCCTGATGGACATCGCGCGCCAGACGCTGGGCGTCGACGTGCTGACCTTCGCGCCGGGCGAGACCAGCGAGGACCTGGGCAGCCTGAAGATCGGCAAGTATGTCGCCGACGACGTCTTCGTCGGCGCCGAGCAGGGCACGACCGCCGGCAGCTCGACGGCGATCGTCGAGTGGGAGCTGACGCCCAACATCACCGTCGAGAGCGAGGTCGGCGCCGACAGCCGGAGCAACGCCAGCATCAACTGGAAATGGGATTACTGAGCCCCGGTGCGCCCGGCTCCCGCGACGGCCTCCCGCAACCGGCTTTCCGTTCGGGATTTTGATTCCTACCAAAAAAGTAGTAGGATCACTGAAAAGGCGATATCCCGGACCGATGAGTGCTGCCGAGAAGAAGGAGTTGGGATTGCCGGAAAGCGGAGAGACGCTCGGCGAGCGTGTCCGCCGCTTGCGGCAGTCGCGTGGCTTGACCCAGTCGGCGCTGGGCAAGCTCGTCGGCATGTCCCAGCAGACAGTCCACACCATCGAGCAGGGCGATTCCCAGCGGCCGCGGCGGCTGCCGGAGCTCGCCCAGGCGCTCGGCACCAGCGTCGACTATCTCGCCTACGGCACCGGCCCGCGCGACGTCGCCAGCGAGCGTCAGGCGGTCGTCGACCGGCCGCCCGAGAGTTTCCAGATTCGGTCCGTCGGGCCGGGACAGATGCTGTTGCGCATTGAACAGGTCGTCACCATCGACCAATTCCGACGGATCGCGATGATTCTCGCCGAACCGACGGAAGAGGAGCGCTGAGATGCGCACCCTCCAGCTGGAACTGGACACCCTCGACCCGGAGGCCGTCGACCCGACGCCCGACGCCGAGGGGCTGCGCCTGATCGTGCGGGCGCCGCGCTGGCAGCTCGACGAGCAGCACAGCGACCCCGAGAGCGCACGCCAGCGGCTGCGCGAACTGGCCAGCTACCGCGAGCGGGCCGGCAACGTGGTGCCGCTGTCCGCCTACTCGGCGCTGCCGTTCGAGCCCGATCGCCACGACGGCGGCCGGGCGCCCGACATCGTCGGCGCCTGGGACCGGCTCGGCCGACGCTTCAACGGCGACTTTGCCGCGGCCCTCGACGACATCGGGCTGCTCGACCGCGCGATCGTGCTGCGCCAGGGCGCCGATGCCGGGCTCTACTACGCCTTCATCGGCGACGGCCACAGCCGCCGCTTCGGCCGCCAGTGGGTCCGCCGCTCGCTCGGCCGGCGCCACGACGCAGCCGGCCAGCACGACGAGGCCTACAGCGATTGGTGCGCGCCCTTCTACGCGAGCGCGGTCGCCGGGGACGAGCCCCGGCGCCACTTCGTCGATGCGGTCATCGCCTCGCTGCATCCCGGCGCTCCCGGCGTGCGGGTCAACTACGACCGCCTGCTGCTGCCCACCTCCCTGGCCGACGGCAACCCGGCCCTGCTGGTGGTCAGCGAGGTCAGGCCGGGACTCTTGCCGATTCGATGATCTGCGAGGCGTCGGCCAGGGCTTCGTCCTCGTCCATCCAGACCAGGGCGAGGTCGATGTCGCCCTGGTCGGGCGAGCCCCGCCAGGCGACCTGGTGGCCGACGTTCTTGTAGCCGTAGGCCTGCACCACGCCCTTCTCGATCAGGATCGGGTCGACCATGGAGAAGGTCGTGCGCTGGCGCCAGAGCAGCCAGGCGAGCGCCCGCGACAGCCGCGGCATGACCTTGGCCACGCCGCGCCCGCGCAGGTCCGGATGCGCGAAGGTCGAGCCGGAATAGACCGTCGAACCGGTGATGCGCGCCGCCTCCGGCACCGTGCAGGTGCAGCTTTCCTCGGCGCCGGCGGGAGTCGCATTGCCGTAGAACAGGCTGAGGTCCTCGAGCGACTCGGTCAGCGAGCCCCGAAGGTGATAGTGCCGCGCCGCCTGGACCGTCAGACAGCGGCCCTGCTCGTCCCGGCCCTCGATCCAGAAGGCCTCACCGCCGCCGAAGCGGGCCGGGTTGAACATCGGCATGAGGCCGAACCAGCCGAGATGCCGATAGGCGGCGTTGACTTCGGGAAGGCCGGAGAGCTCGGCATGGAGGATGAGGCTGAGGCCGTTGCGGCGCGCCCAATCCTCCGCATAATCGACCAGCTCACCGTAGACTCGGTGGCCCTGCGAGAGGTCGCGGGCGGCGGAAAAAACATTCATCGCGGTCATGACTTCGCCTCCAAGGGAAAACTTGAAGGTCCATCATGACGCTCGGAGTGGTTGGACTCCTAGAGGGTTAACACACCATTAACACTGGTGGGCTGATTTTTGGTTGAAAAGCGCCTCGCGAGCGGTCGACCGCAGGGCGTGGCGGCCGGGGCACACCACCAAGGCGATTCCGGCTGCCCGCGGGCCGAGTATCCGGCGCCGGGCTGTGCAGCGGCGCGACGGCGCGCGGGACGGGCCGGCGCCGTCAGGCGACGCTGTACAGGCGGCCACGCGCCTCGCGGGCAGGCTCGACGGTGCAGATCTCGATCTGCAGGGCGTCGCAGAGGCTCCACGCGACCACGGTGTGCGGATCCGCGGTGACCCGCACGGACCCGTCGTTGTCCGTCGCGATGTACAGCAGGCCGTTCTCCACGACGTCGCCCGCAGGGTCGGCCGGAATCAGCTGATTCGGGTCGCTTCCGCCGGCGGCGGCGTCCGAGACGGTGGCAAAGGCACGCAAGGTGCGACGGCAAACGAAGAGCATTGGGTTTTTACTCCCAAGAGTATCGTCCGAGGTTAGCCACTTTGCCCGTCTCGCGCAACCTTTTCGCGCACTCGCCCGCGTCCACGAGGCGCCGCTGCGCGTCCGCTTGACCCGAGGAAACGAAATTTCCGGTTGCGGAAACCGGAAAACTGGTTTTTAGTGAGGGAACATGGTTGAACCTATTGATCGGGAGACGGGTAGGAGATGAGCACGTCGATTGCCAAGATGGCCGTCAAGGAACGACGCCACGGTCGCGGCGGATCGCGCGAACTGCGCGACCTCGACAAGAACTTCAACGAGTCGGTCGGCGAGCGCCTGCGCGCTGCGCGCCTGACGCTCGGCCTCAGCCAGACCGAGCTGGCGCAGCGCCTCGGCCTCTCCTACCAGCAGGTGCAGAAGTACGAGGTCGGGACCAACGGCCTCAGCCTCTCCCGCGCGCTGCAGATGGCCGGCGCCCTGGGCATCTCGCTCGACCGCCTGATGCCCGACGCGCCGCAGCCGAACGCCGCCGGCGAGGGCCAGGACCCGATGGCCCTGGACCGCGGCACGCGCCGCATGGCCCGGCTCTACCACGGTCTGCCGCCGCGCAAGCGCGCCCTGGTCAAGCAGTTCGCCGAGCTGCTCGCCAACGCGACGCTGGACGAGAGCGACGACGCCGAAGCGGCCTGATCCTCCCGGTCCTTCTCCTGAGCCGCCATGGGGGGCGCTGCACCGGGACATCGAGATCGGGTCGTCACGCGCCCTGGGGGCGCCGCCGGGCACCGGCGGCGCCCCTTTCTCGTTCGGGCCCCTTTCTCGTTCGGGCCCCTTTCTCGTTCGGAAGGCCGGCTGCGCCGCCCCCGGCCGGCGACCGCTCAGCCGGCGCCGGGAGGCGCCACGAAGCGCATGGTGAACTGCCGCCACAAGGCATAGGCCTCGCGCGGCAGCTCGAAGGGGCTGCAGGCCCGGAGTGCCCGCCGCGCGCCCAGGGCGAAGGCCCGGTAGTCGCTGTCCGAGACGAGATCGCCCGGCTGACGGATACGCGCGCGCAGCAGGCGGCCTTCGGTGTCGAAGGCGACGTCGATGTCGACCCGGTAGCCGGCGTCGCCATCGCCCTGCCTGCCGCCCCCACCGACCCCCTGCCCGCCGAGGCTCCAGCAGCGCGCGATCTGCGCGCGCACGGCGCGGATCACCGCCCAGAGCTGCGGGTTGCGCTGCGCCTGCAGCTCTTCGTCCTTCAGGGCTTCTAGGCGCGCCAGCAGCTCCTCGGCATCCTGCGGCGGCCCGCCCCCCGGGCTCCGGTCCGACGGCGTCCGGTCCGACGGGGTCCGGTCCGACGGGGTCCGGTCCGACGGCCCGGCCGCCACGCGCTCGGCCGCGCTGCCCTCCGGCAGGCCGTCGGGCTTGCGCGGCGAGGGATCTACCTCGCCGCCCGGGCGGCCGGCCCGCGGCAGGTCCTCGGGCTTGCGCGGCGTCGCCCCGGGGCCGCTCGCGGCCGGACGCGCCGCGACCAGCGTCCCGGCCGCGTCCGGAGCCGCCGCGACCTCCGGCGCCGCCGGGATCGCGGCTGCGCCGGAATCCGGCTGGGGCGCCAGAGGCACGGCCGCCGGCTCGAGCGCGCGCCGCGGCGACTCCGCCGTTTCGGCGACCGCCGCGGGGGCCGCCTCGCCGGCCGGGGCCTCCACGGCCTCGGCGAGCCGGGGCGCCGGCTCCGCCGAAGGCTGCGCCGGCGAGGTCTCGGCCGCGAGGATCTCCGGAGCCTCGGCTTCGGGCCCCACCTCCGTTTCGGCCTCGACGGCCTCGGCTGCCGCGGCATCCGGCTCGGGCACCGCCTCGTCCAGCGCGACGACCGAGGCCGGCGCCACCGCCGGCATTTCGACCGCCGCTGCCCCGTCGACCGGGGGCGGCGAGGCCTCGGCCAGCGCCTGCCGGTCGGCTTCGGGAGCGGGTTCGGGCGCGTCGAGGGCCGTCACGGACTCGGCCTCGGCCGGCGGCGCGAGAGCCGCGTCGGCAACGGGCGCGACCGCAGGCGCGGGCACTGCCCGCGCGCTCCGCGAAGCGTCGGGCACCGGCACCGGGGCCTCGGGCGAGCCGGGGTCCGCCTGGGGCGCGAGCCGCGGCTGCGGTTGCAGCTGCGGCGGGGCATCGGCCACGGTCTCGGCCACCGTGTCGGCCACAGGCTCGGACACAGGCTCGGCTACAGGCTCGGCGACCGTCGACGGCTGCGGCGCCGGGCCCGCCGGCTCGACCCGCACGGCCGGCTCCGTCTGCGGGTCGGCCGGCGCCTCCGGCAGCGGCTCGGGCGGCGACGCATCGGCGCGGCGGGGGGCGACCTCGGGCGCCGCGGCGGGCTCGGCTGCCTCGGGCTCCGGCAGCGGCCGGCGCGCGGCCGCGATCGGCTCGGCCTCGGGCGAGGGCACGCTCGCGCTCGGCGCTTCGGCCGGCTGCAGGCGCTCGCTCTCGCGCAGCGGCGCGACTACCGGCGGCGCCTCGGGCTCGACGGCCTGCTGCGCCGGCGGCGGCTGAGCCTGGCTCGGCTCGGCCTCCTCGGCGGTCCGGCCGCGATCGAGCATCGCCAGTTCGACCGTGATCGCCGGCGGCGGCGTCACCGGCGCCTCGCCGGACAGTCGGAACAGCAGCGTCAGCATGGCCAGGTGGACCAGCACGGAAGCGCCGGCGGCGACGAGCAGCCTGAGATCGTCGCGCCAGGTCGCCGGCCGGGTCGCGCCCGGCGGCCTCCGACCCGGCGGTATCCGTCCCGGCAGGCCCGGCCCGGGCCGGCGGCTCGCACTCACTGCGCGCCCCCCGGATAGACCTCGATCACCAGGCGCCCGGGATCGACGCCCGCCGCCTCGAGCAGCTCGGCGGTCGTCACGTTCTTGGCCTCCGCGAACAGCTGGTCGCCGGCCTCGAAGTCGCCCTGGGCGTAGGCCTCGAAGATGCGCGCGTTACGGGCGGTGTCCTCCAGCCGGTAGCGCTCGCGGAAGCGCTCCCAGGCCGAGACGCTGCTCAGGCACGGCCGCGTCGCGTAAGGATTGAGCGTGCAGCCGCCGCTCTCCCCGCCGGTCTCCGCGACCAGGCCGGCGCGCGCGACATCGCGGCCGATCCCGGCCGTCGGCGTCTCGTAGTCCGGCGGCTCGAGGTCGTTGGCCAGGGCGTAGAGCGTGTCGCCGCGCCGGAAGTCGCCGGTCGCGTAGGCGGCGAACATCTGCGCGGTCGCCGGGCTGTCGGGCAGCCCCTGCCGGCGCGCGAAGTCGCGGTAGACCTGCTCGATCTGCGGACAGGGCTTGGGGCCGTAGACGTCGAGGTCGCAGGGACTCTCCAGGTTCTGCTGGTAGCGCGACAGGTTGAGCGCGTCGACCTCGGCCTGCAGCGGATAGACGCTGCGCGTCTCCGGCGGCGCCTCGCCGAGTGCGGCGGCCAGCATGCGCTCGCCGGCGCGGCGGTCGTCCTGGGAGAAGGCCTGGTAGATCGTCGCGCTCTCGCGGTCGAGCGGCAGGCCGTAGATCTCGGCGAACTCGGCCCAGCGCCGGGCCGTGCCGACGCAGGGATTGGGCGCGTAGTAGTTCTCCGTGCAGCCGCGGCCGACGTCCGCGGTCACCCCCTCGTCCTGCAGCGCCGGCGGCGGCCCGTGGCCGACCAGCCGCAGCCGGCCGTCGCGCCAGCGGAACTCCAAGAGCTGGCGGGTCGAGCGACTGTCCCAGTGGCCCTGGCCGACCTCGAAGCGCGCGACCAGGAAGACCCGGTCGCCGTCGAGCCGCTCGAGCGACCAGAAGGCGGACAGCACCCTGCGCGAGCCCTGGTGGCTGACCAGCAGGCTGCGCGCCGCGTTGTAACGCTCGAGCTCGGCGGTGAGGTCGGAGGCCTCGCTCTCGAGATAGCGCTCCACCGCCTCTGGCGGATGCCGCGGCGGCTCGGCGGCCGGGGCGGCGCCGGCCATCGGTCCGGCGAGCAGGAGAAGCGAAAGCAGGCACAGCACGAGCGGGCGGCAAACCGGCAACACCGGGCCGCGCGCGCGCAGATCCAGTCTCTCGGCGACGCCAGGACTCATCGTTCCGTCCTCAGCCCCGTACCTGCCGATCCTACGGCGACGGGGTCCCGGCGGCAACTCGGCGGGTCGGCTGGGGTTCCCGGCGGCATCCCGCGCCCCGGCCGGCCCGGGCGGCGGACTCAGAAGCGCCCGGTCAGCGAGAAGAAGAAGCGGGTGGCGTTGCTGCCGGTCTCGAAGGGCTCGCGGGTCAGCGGCCGCGCCAGCTGCAGGTCCAGGGACAGGCTGTCCAGCAGGCCGAGCCGGATCCCGGCGCCGAGCGACGAGAGGCTCTGGCGCGCCAGCTCGCCCTCGGCGTTGTCGTTCCAGACCACGCCCCAGTCGTAGAACCCGTAGAACTGGTAGGAATCCAGCCAGGCCGGCTCGTCGAACAGCCGGCCGTAGCGGACCTCGGCCGCCAGCGCGAAGCCGTCGTCGCCCGAGACCTCGTAGTAGTTGTAGGCGCGCCCGTACTGGCCGCCGCCGAGCCCGAACTCCTCGCCGGAGAGCAGCGGGTCGAAGGCGAGCTGTCCCGCCGCGGAGAGCTGCGCGCCGACGTAGTCGCCGAAGCTCTGGGCCCGGCTGACGTAGCCCTCGAGCTTGGTGAAGTCGCTGCGTCCGTCGCTGCGCGACAGCGTCGCGGCTCCGGGCTCGCTGGCACCGAGGATGTCCAGGCCCTGGCTCAGCTCCAGCCCCGCGAAGTGGGTGCCCTCGAGGAAGCTGTCGGCGGCGTAGTCGGCGCGCAGGCGCAGGACGCGCAGGCGGTCGTCGATCACGGCGACGCCGAAGTCCTCCTCGCGCGTGTCCTGGTAGTCGAAGGTCACCTGCGCGCGCAGCGTCTCCTCGCGGCGCCGGATCAGCGGATGGCTGAGCCGCAGCGTCAGGCCCTTGCCGTCGATCTCCTCGTCGGCGCCGGTGTAGGCGGGATCCGGCTTGGAGTCGCTGCTCGACAGCAGGAGGGTCGCCTTGGTGCCCTGGCTGCCGATCGGCTGGAGGTAGGAGAGCTCGTAGTAGCGCAGCTCCGACGGCTGGTTCGGGACGACGAAGGCGCCGGCTTGAAGCCGTTCGCCGCCGCCGAGCGGGCTGTTCGCGCCGACCGCCGTCCAGAGCTCGAGCGGACCGACGGAATGGGTGCCGCGGTTGTCGACATAGGTCAGCAGGTCGATGCGGTCGACCTCCAGGGTGACGACCAGCTCGTAGTCCCCGGCGTCCTCGTCGAGCGCGCGCACGCGGCTGTCGGTCACGGAGAGGCCGTCGAGATCCTCGATCAGCAGCAGCTGGCGCTCCAGCGTCGCCAGGCTCAGCGGCCGTTCCGCACGGATGCGGCGCGTGTAGGCGGCCAGCTCGAGGTCGGCGGCGCCGTCGCCCTCGAAACGCACCTCGCGGATCGCGCCCTCGACGACCTGCAGGCGCAGAATCCCGGCGTCGAGCGCCTGGGGCCGCACCACGACCCGGGTGAGCAGCAAGCCGTTGCGGCGGTAGTAGGCGCCGATCCGGCCGGCCAGCGATTCGATGTCGGCCAGGCTCACCGGCCGGGCCAGATCGTCGGCGTAGAGCGCGTTGAGCTCGGCCAGGGGAAAGGCCGTGGCCCCGGCGATCTCGACGGCGGCGAGGACCACGGTCGGCCCGTCCGGCACTGCCGGCGCCGGCGCCGGATCGGCCGGCAGCTCGGTCGCGGGCGGGGTGCGCGCGGGCGTGCGGGGTCGCAGGAACTCGTCCGAGTCCGGCAGGCGCTGCCGGATCGTCGAGGTCTCCGACGGGTCCGGCCGGGCGGGCGCCGGACGCGGCGTCACCTCCTGGGCAAGCGGCGGCGGCCAGGCGGGCAGCGCGGCCCCGACCAGGGCAAGGGCACCCAGGGCTCTTGAGAATAATCGTTTCACGCGTGGCAATCCGGATCGACGCCCCTTGTTTACCCCCGGGAGTCTAACGCTTTGCTAATTGTCTGCAATTTTAGTCAAATTCCAGTCTTGATAGTACTTTCTACTTTCTATGCAATCAAGAATCCACTAGTATTGTAGGTATGCGCAAGAACAAAACCGCGCTGCGGGCCAGGTAGGAAAGTCAGTCCAATGAGAATGCTTGTCATTAGCCAGATGAAGGGCGAAGGCGCCGCCGCGGCACGCGCGCTCCGGGGGCACGGCTTGGTCGTCGCCCTGCTGTTCTGCCTCGGCGTGGCAGCCGCTGTGCTGCTGGGCAGCGGCGCGGCGCAGGCCGCCGAGCCCTGGACCGTCGCCTCGCAGGCCGGCGAGGTCGCGATCGTCAAGCCCGGCGCCCAGCCGGTCGCGCTGACCCAGAGCAGCGAGCTGGCCGGCGGCGACAGCCTGGTGACCGGGCCGAGCGGACGCGTCGTGCTGGTGCGCGGCGGCCAGACCATGATCGTCGCCCCGAACAGCCGCATGAGCCTGCCGCGCGACGAGCCGGGCAGCCTGGGCGTGCGCATCCTGCAGCAGCTCGGCACGCTGCTGTTCAAGGTCGAGAAGAAGGACGTCCCCTACTTCGAGGTCGAGACCCCCTTCCTGGCGGCCGTCGTCAAGGGCACCACCTTCACCGTGCGCGTCGACGCCCTCGGCGCCAGCGTGCACGTGGTGGAAGGCGCGGTTCAGGTCGACGCCGTCGGCAGCGGCCGTTCGACCCTGGTGCAGCCCGGCCAGACCGCGCGCGTCAGCGGCGACGGCAGCGGCGAGCTCACCGTCGAGAGCGGCAGCGGCGGCGGCAGCCAGACCACGGAACCCGCCACCGATCCGTCCGACGACCCCTCGGGCGAGACGGCCGCGCAGCAGGAGGCCTCGACCGGCGGGACCACGCCCTCGGCGCCGACCGGCGGCCCGGCGAGCGGCCTCGAGCAGGCGCCCTCCAACGCCCCCTCGTCGGGCGGCCTGACGATCGCCAGCGCCGTGGTCGCCGATATCCAGATCTCGGCGGCCAGCAACGGGCTCGTGCGGATGGAAACGCCGGCGGGCAGCCGGTCGCAGGGCAATGCAGTCGGCCTGACCCGCTCCTCGAATGCCGGCAACGGCAACGGGAACGGCGGCAATGGCAATGGCAATGGCAATGGCAATGGCAATGGCAATGGCAATGGCAATGGTGTCGCCGGCAACTCCGGCGTGTTCAACGTCAGCGCGGTCGTCGATTCGGCGCGCTCGCGCGGCGCCGGCGCCCAGCTGAGTTCGCCCGCGCAGAGCAAGGCCGCCGCTGCCGGTCAGGCCCCGGGCAACAGCGGCAACTCGAACCGCGGCGGCAATGGCAACGGCGCGATGGCCGGCCTGACCTCCGGTTCGCCCGGCAACAGCGGCAACGCCGGACCTGGCAGTAGCGGCAACAACGGCAATGCCGGCAACGGCAACAACGGGAACGGTAACGGCAACAGCGGCAACAACGGCAATGCCGGCAACGGAAACAACGGGAACGGCAACGGAAACGGCGGCAACAACGGCAATGCCGGCAACGGAAACAACGGGAACGGAAACGGCAACGGCGGCAACAACGGCAATGCCGGCAACGGAAACAACGGGAACGGAAACGGCAACGGCGGCAGCAACGGCAATGCCGGCAACGGAAACAACGGCAACGGCAACGGGAACGGGAACGGCAGCAACAGGCAGAGCTGAACCCGTCCGTTCAACGCGCTAGGCTGACCGCCGGTGCCGGGGTGCCGCCCCCGCACCGGCGGCAGACGTTTCGTGGCCGGCCCGTTCCGGCCGCTTTGCTTGGGGATCGGGTCTCGTGCCTCTGGACGCCTTGCGCCGCCTTCCGTCGCAGCTGCTTCGGCCCTGGGCGCCGAGGCGCCGGCGCGGCCTGCGCCAGATGGCGGCCGTCAACGTCCTGCTGCTGGCCACCGCCCTCGGGCTCTACGCCGCCGGCTGGCTGGAGCCCGTCGAGTACCTCCTGATGGACCAGCGCTTCCGCCTGGTCGAGCGCGAGGCCAGCGGCGAGCTGGCGATCGTGCAGATCGACGGCAAGTCGATCCAGCAGGCCGAGGGCTGGCCCTGGCCGCGCGACCGCTACGCCCGGCTGGTCGAGGCGCTGTTCGAGGCCGGCGCCAGCGACGTCGCGCTCGACGTCGACTTCAGCAGCGTGTCGACCCTGTCCGGCGACGACGCGCTGGCCGAGACGCTGTCGCGCTACGGCGGACGGGTGATCCTGGCGGCCTTTCACCAAAAGGAGACGGCCGGCCAGGCCGAGGGCGCGCTGCTCGACTTCCGGCCGCTGCCGATCTTCTCCGATCACGTGGCGATCGCCGGCGTCAACGTCGACGTCGCCAGCGACGGCGCCGTGCGGCGCTATCCCATCGGCCAGTTCGACGGCCGCTCGTTCCGGCCCTCGATGGGCGCCCTGCTGGCCGGCAACGCGCGGCTCGATTTTCCCTTCTTCTACGTCGACTTCGGCATCGATCCGGCCAGCCTGCCCAGGCTGTCGGTCGCCGACGTCCTGGACGGCAGCTTCGACCCGGCCCTGGTCGCGGGCCGCAGGGTGATGGTCGGCGCGACGGCGCTGGAGCTCGGCGACTACGTCACCGTGCCGGTCTACCGCACGCTCTCCGGCGTCACGCTGCAGGCCCTGGCCTTCGAATCCCTGGTCCAGGACCGCGCCATCCGGCGCAGCGGCGCGGCGGTCACCGTGTCCGGCCTGCTGCTGCTGGCGCTGACCGGCGCCGCGGCCTCGCGGCGCTGGAGCTGGCGCTTCGCCACCCTGGTCTCGCTGGCCGCGATCGCGGCGCTGCTCGGCCTCAGCCTGCTGCTGCAGGCGCTCTGGCCGTTCAGCCTCGACATCGCGCCCTGGCTGGCGCTGATCGTGCTGTTCGTCGGCGCGCGCAGCGTCCGCGAGATCGAGCGCCAGGCCGTGCAGATCTTCAAGCAGCGCATGGCCGGCGCCTATCGCCGGGCGATCATGGCCCAGGTCGTCGAGGACAGCTTCGACGGCATCGTGATCACCGACAGCCTGGGCCGCATCGAGCTGTTCAACTCGACGGCGGCCGACATCCTCGGCCTGCGCGCCAGCGCCGTGCAGGGCCGCCCGATCGGCCAGGCCCTGCCGAGCTTCGAGGCGCATCGCGACGGGGCCCGGCTCGACGAGCCCGGCGAGCCGACGCAGGTGACGCTGGAAGACGCCGAGGGCCGCGAGCGGATCGTCGAGCTGCTGGTCGGGCGCTCGGTGATCCGCGTCAGCCGCAACCCGCGCGAGCGGCGGCAGGCCGACCGCGAGGTCACGATCTTCACCTTCCGCGACGTCACCGAGCGCGTGCGCGCCCGCGAGGCCGAGCGGGCGGCGACCGAGCAGGCGATGCTGGCGAACCGCGCCAAGACCGAGTTCCTGGCCAACATGAGCCACGAGCTGCGTACGCCGCTCAACGCCATCATCGGCTTCTCCGAGATGATCGCCGAGGAGATGCTGGGTACGCTGAGTCCGGCCTCGTACAAGGGCTATGCTCGCGACATCAACGCCAGCGGCCTGCACCTGCTGAAGATGGTCAACGAGGTCCTCGACGTCGCCAAGATCGAGGCCGGCAAGATCGAGCTCAGCGAGGACCTCTTCGCCCTCTCCGGCCTGCTCAACAGCTGCGCCGGCATCATGCGCGGCTCGCTCGGCGTCGGCCACGGCCGCCTGGTCCTGCGCGGCGCCCAGAACCTGCCCTACGTCCGCGGCGACGAGCGACTGATCAAGCAGACCCTGCTCAACCTGATCGGCAACGCCGTGAAGTTCAGTCCCGAGCACGGCCAGATCGTCATCGAGACGGATGCGACGCCCGAGGGCTGGGTGCGGGTCACCGTCACGGACTACGGCATCGGCATCCCGCCGGAGAAGCTCGACGAGGTGGTCAAGCCCTTCTTCCAGATCGAAGGCGCCATGAGCCGCAAGCACGAGGGCGCCGGCCTCGGCCTGCACATCGCCTCGACCTACGCCGAGATGCACGGCGGCTACCTGGAGATCCGCAGCCAGCTCGGCGCCGGCACCTCGGTCACGCTGTTCCTGCCGCCGGACCGCGTGATCCAGCGCGAGGAGGCGCGGGCCGGGCGCATCACCCTGGTCGTCGAGGGGGACGGCGAGCAGCCGCTGCGGGAGAGCGGACGCGCGGGCAGCCGCGACAGCTGAGCCGGCCCTCGCGGAGGCGCCGGTCAGACCTGCAGCTTCTGCTGCTCGCCGAGGTCCGGGGTGCGCTCGGAGCCTGCGGCGATGCCGATCTCCCAGGCCTGCTTGAGCATCGAGGTGGTGGTGTCCCAGTACTCGGCGCGCACCGCGCGGAAGCGCACCATGGCGACGTCCTCGCCCTCCGGGCCTTCCTCGAACCAGGCCTTGGCGTAGGGTCCCCACAGCGCCTCGATGGCGTCGCGGTCCCGGGAGATCCGTGCCGCTCCGGTCAGCGAGACGTACTCGCCCTTCTCCTTGTCGGAGAACACCATGCAGGCTCGGGCGTCCTGCTCGAGCTCGACCGCCTTGTGGGAAGAGCGCCGGGTCAGCATGTGCAGCTCGTTGAGCTCCGCGCGCACCGTCGCCGTCATCGGCCGGCCGCGCAGGCCGCCCTCGTCCTCGGTCACCAGCATGCCGGTGCCGATGTCCCCGACCAGGCGCCAGAGCTTCTCGCGGGCGTCGGCATCGCGGTTCTCGCCGCTCATCGTCTCACCTCATTGCCTCGTGTCACGGTGGGCGCCGACACCGATTGCGCCGGGCGCCCCGTCACCCGGTCAACAGACGCCGGGCGACCGAGGTTCCTCGGCCGTCGGGGCTGCACGGCTCCCGGCGCCGGGCCATCGCGCCGCGGATTCGTAACCGGGTTGCGAGCCGGCCGCCGCAGCCTCCGGGAGGTACACGGCCGTTCACGTTGCCAAGACAACCGGATTGCCCGTACCATCACCTTGGACAGGTTCAAAACTGTCCGGCAAACGTCCGTATGCACGCGGGCGACAATGGCATCCAAGCATGCCGACCTAGGGAGGAAACTATCGTGACCAAGCAGTCTCTCAACCGACGCAAGTTCCTGAAGACCGGCGCCGTCGCGACCGCCGGAGCGGCCAGCACGCTCGCCGCCCCTGCCGTGGTTTCGGCGCAGTCGCCGATCGTTCTCAAGATGCAGTCGTCCTGGGGCGCCTCCGACATCTTCCAGGAGATGGCCCAGCAGTATGCCGACCGCGTCGAGGCCATGTCGGGCGGCCGGCTCAAGATCGAGCTGCTGCCGGCCGGCGCCGTCGTGCAGGCCTTCCAGGTCCAGGACGCCACGGCGGACGGCATCCTCGACGGCGCGCACAGCGTGACCGCCTACTGGTACGGCAAGAACAAGGCCGCCTCGCTGTTCGGCACCGGCCCGGTGTTCGGCGCCAACGCCTCGCAGATCCTGGCCTGGATCCACTACGGCGGCGGCAAGGAGATGTACAAGGAGCTGGTGCAGGACATCCTCGGCCTGAACATCGTCGGCTTCTTCGCCATGCCGATGCCGACCCAGCCGCTCGGCTGGTTCAAGGAGGAGGTCACCTCCGCCGAGGACATGCAGGGCCTGAAGTACCGCACCGTCGGCCTGGCCACCGACATCATGCAGGGCATGGGGCTCAGCGTGACCCAGCTGCCGGGCGGCGAGATCGTGCCGGCCCTGGAGCGCGGCGTCATCGAGGCCTTCGAGTTCAACAACCCGACCTCGGACCGCCAGTTCGGCGCCCAGGACGTCTCCAAGACCTACATGATGGGCTCCTACCACCAGGCCGCCGAGTTCTTCGAGATCATGTTCAACAAGGACCGCTTCGACTCGCTCGATCCGGACCTCCAGGCGATCCTCGAGCACAGCGCCGAGGCCGCGAACACGGCGAACTACGGCCTCGCCATGGACCGCTACTCGGCCGACCTGCAGAAGCTGATCAACCAGGACGGCGTCAACGTCTACCGCACGCCGCAGTCGGTGATGCAGGCCCAGCTCGACTCCTGGGACGAGGTGCTCGACAACCTGGTCAGCGACGAGTTCTTCAACAAGGTCGTCGAGAGCCAGCGCGCCTGGTCGGAGCGGGTCGCCTTCTACGACCTGCTGAACTCGGCGGACTACAAGCTCGCCTACGACCACTACTTCCCGGGCAAGCTGCCGTTCTGAGTGCCGCGGGCCGGGGTTCGGGCCGGCCCGGGCCCCGGCACCCCTAGCTACCGACCGGGACGCCCCGCGCGGGCGTCCCGGTCGCCTACGCGATCCTCCCGCCCGAGAAGCGCGATCCCATGGAACGCTACATCCACACCTGCGACATGATCAGCGCCTGGTTCGGCAAGGCCTTCGCCTGGTCGATCCTGGTCATGACCTTCGGCGTCGGCTACGAGGTCTTCGTGCGCTACGTGCTGCGCGCGCCGACGCCCTGGGCCTTCGATCTGTCCTACATGATGTACGGCACGCTGTTCATGATGGCGGGCGCCTACACGCTGTCGCGCGACGGTCACGTCCGCGGCGACGTCGTGTACCGGCTGCTCAAGCCGCGCACCCAGGGCATCATCGAGCTGACCCTCTACTTCCTGTTCTTCTTCCCGGGCGTCATCGCCCTGGTGTTCGCCGGCTGGAAGTACTTCGCGCGCTCCTACCGCTACCTGGAGGTCAGCGTGATGAGCCCGGCCGGCGTGCCGATCTTCCACCTGAAGTTCATCATCGTCGCCGCCGGGCTGCTGCTGTTCATCCAGGGCACCGCCCAGGTCTGCCGCTGCATCCTGGCGATCAAGCACAACCGCTGGCCGGCACGCGAGGCGGACGTCGAGGAAATGGAAAAGAAACTGCAGGAAGGCGGCGCCCAGGAGGTGCTGCGGCACGGCAGCGAGGCGGTCGACATCGTGCAGCCGGGCCGCGACCGGTCCGGCAGGGACGCGGCCAGGGACGCCGCCAGGAACGCGGACGGGGGAGCCGAGCGATGACCGATCCGCAGATCGCGGTGATGATGCTGGGCATCTTCATCTTCACCATCATGCTCGGCTTTCCGATCGCCTTCACGCTGATGGCGCTCGGCGTGGCCTTCGGCTACTACGCCTACTTCGATCCCGAGCGCATGCAGACGATCTTCGACAACCGGATCTTCGATCTGCTGGTCAACCAGACCTACTCGGTGATGTCGAACGACGTGCTGACGGCGGTGCCCCTGTTCCTGTTCATGGGCTACATCGTCGAGCGCGCCAACATCGTCTCCAAGCTGTTCTCGACCCTGCAGGTCGCCGCGCGGCGGCTGCCCGGCTCGATGGCGGTGGCCGCGCTGATCACCTGCGCGCTCTTCGCGACGGCGACCGGCATCGTCGGCGCCGTGGTCACGCTGATGGGCCTGCTCGCCTTCCCGGCGATGCTGAAGGCGCGCTACGATCCCAGCTTCGCCTCCGGCGTGATCTGCGCCGGCGGCACCCTGGGCATCCTGATCCCGCCGTCGATCATGCTGATCGTCTACGCCGCGACCTCCGGCGTCTCGATCGTGCAGCTCTACGCCGGCGCGCTGCTGCCCGGCGCGATGCTGGCCGGCCTCTACATCGTCTACGTGATCGGCCGGGCGACGCTCAATCCGAAGATCGCGCCGCGGCTGCGCGACGACGAGATCGAGGAGGTGAGCACCGGCCAGCTGATGCTGATGCTGGCGACCTCGTTCCTGCCGCTCGCGGTGCTGATCTTCGCCGTGCTCGGGGCCATCCTATTCGGCCTGGCGACGCCCTCCGAGGCCGCGGCCGTCGGCGCGCTCGGCGGCCTGACGCTGGCCGCGGTCTACCGGGCGCTGACCTGGGACCGGCTGCGCGAATCGGTCTACCTGACGGTGCGCACCTCGGCGATGGTCTGCTGGCTGTTCGTCGGCTCCTGGACCTTCTCGTCGGTGTTCTCCTATCTGGGCGGCGAGCACGTCATCGCCGACTTCGTGACCAGCCTGGAGCTGTCGCCGCTGATGTTCCTGATCCTGGCGCAGATCATCATCTTCCTGCTCGGCTGGCCGCTGGAGTGGTCGGAGATCATCATCATCTTCGTGCCGATCTTCCTGCCGCTGCTGCCGCACTTCGGCGTCGACCCGCTGTTCTTCGGCATCCTGATCGCGCTCAACCTGCAGACCTCGTTCCTGACACCGCCGATGGCGATGTCGGCCTACTACCTGAAGGGCATCGCCCCGCCGCAGATCCAGCTCGTGCAGATCTTCCGCGGCTGCATGCCCTTCCTGTCGATGGTGCTGCTCTCGATGATCCTGCTCTACATCTTCCCGGAGATCGCCTTCTGGCTGCCGGGTCTGGTGTACGGGGCGCGGTGAGGCGGCGATGACGTCCGCCAAACCCTCCCCCGCGGGTCGCGCCGACCCGACCGGGCTGCCGGTCCTGGCGCTGCGCGACCGCCTCGCCTCGGGCGCGCTCTCCGCGGCCGAGGCCGCCGAGGCCTTCCTGGCCCGCTGCGAGGCGGTCGAGCCCGAGGTCCGCGCCTTCGCCTTCCTCGACCCGGAGCAGATCCGGGTCCAGGCCCGCGCGCTCGACGCCCACCGCAAGGCCGGCCGGCCGATCGGCCCGCTGCACGGCGTCCCGGTCGCGGTCAAGGACATCGTCGACACCGCCGACATGCCGACCGAGAACGGCACCGAGGCCGACAAGGGCCGGCGCCCGGAGCGCGACGCCGTGATCGTCGCGCGGCTGCGCCGCGCCGGCGCCCTGGTCTTCGGCAAGACGGTGACGACCGAGCTCGCCTACTTCTCGCCCGGCCCGACGCGCAACCCGCACGACCCCGAGCGCACGCCCGGCGGCTCCTCCTCCGGGTCGGCGGCCGCCGTCGCCGCCGGCATGGTGCCGCTGGCGATCGGCACGCAGACCGCCGGCTCGGTGATCCGTCCCGCCGCCTTCTGCGGCATCGTCGGCCTCAAGCCGAGCCACGGCCTGATCCCGCGCAGCGGCGTGCTGACCCAGTGCCCGGAGCTCGACACGATCGGCACCTTCGCCCGCGACCTGGCCGGCGCCGCCCTGCTCGCCGAGGTGCTGCAGGGCCACGACGCCGGCGACGCCGACACCCGGCCGGTCGCCGACCTGCCGCTGCTCGCCGCCGCGACCTCGATGCCGCCGCTCAAGCCGCTCTTCGCCTTCGTCAAGGGCCCGACCTGGAACGAGGCCTCCGACGACACGGTGGCCGCCTTCGAGGAGCTGCTCGCGGTTCTCGGCGCGGCGCCCGGCGACCGGGCCGACGCAGAGGCGGGGCTGTGCGACGAGGTGCCGCTGCCGCGCGAGTTCGACGAGGGCATCGCGGCGCAGCTCCGCCTCCAGCACGTCGGCATGGCGCGCCACTACGCCCGCTACCTGGAGCGCCACGCGAGCCTGATGAGCCCGATCCTCAAGCAGGCGATCGAGACCGGGCGCGGCATCGGGGCGCTCGACTACCTGAGCGCGCGCGACTGGCAGGCCGTGCTGCGCGCCGGCGCCGACAGGATCTTCGAGCGCTACGACGCGATCCTGACGCCGGCGGCGCCCGGCGAGGCGCCGCGCGACCTGACGGTCACCGGCAAGCCGGCCTTCAACTCGCTGTGGACCCTGCTCGGGCTGCCGGCGGTCACGCTGCCGCTGCTGACCGGCGGTCAGGGCCTGCCGATGGGCATCCAGCTGGTCGGCCGCAAGGGCCACGACGAGCGGCTGCTGCGCACGGCCGCCTGGCTCCAGCGCCATCTCGAGGACGATTCGAACGCCGGCGGCGACGCGCGCCGGCAGGAGGCGACCCCCGCATGACCCTGCTCGACAAGTTCCTGGCGCTTTTCGCCCTGGCCGCCTTCATCGGCTTCCTGGCGATCCTCATCGGCTTCGTCCCCCGCCTCGACCTCATCGTCGTCGTGACGATCGGCGTGCTGCTGGCAGTCTACGACTTCTACCTCTCGCTGCGCGGCCAGCACCGGGACGACAGTCACTGAGGCGCGGCCGCACAATTCGTTGGACGCTGCCTGCCGGCGAGTGATACCGCAGATCCTGTTCAATCGAGACGATTGGGGGGAGTCATGCGATCGAGCCTGGGTCGGATCCTGGTCGGCGGTGCCCTGCTCGGCCTCGTCGGCTGTGCCGGTGCGGCGATGGAGGGCGCCAACATGGCCAAGGACGAGGTCGTCTATCAGGATCACATCGAGGCGGCGCGCGCCGGCGACGCCGAGGCCCAGTACCGGGTCGGCGAGGCGCTCTGCTGCTCGCTCGGCGACCGGCAGGCCTTCTACGACACCCGCGCCGCCACCGACTGGCTGTGCCGCGCCGCGGCCCAGGGCTACGCGCCGGCCGCGCAGAAGCTCGGCCAGATCTACTCCGGCGACGTCGTCGACGGCGTCCGCCTGATGCGCCGGGTCGCCGAGCGCGTCTCCGGCCGGCCCGACGATCTCGCCGTCTCCTACGCCTGGCTCGAGGTCGCGGCCGGCCAGGGCGCCGACGGCGCCGAGGCCGACGCGCAATCGCTCTGGGCCAGGCTCGACGAGACAGAGAAGGTCCGGGCCCGGAGCCTGATGTCGGCCGAACGCCCACTGCCCTGCCGCTGGGACGAGGTCTTCCCGGATTAGCCGGGCAGCCCGGAGGACGTCCCGGCGTCAGCCGTTGGCTCCGGCCGGCGGCTCAGGTCCCGGGCAGGTCGATCTCGAGCAGCACCGTGTCGGTCTCGAACTCGGCGGCGTGCCAGGCGTCCGGCGCGAAGCGGATGACGACGCCCGGCTCCAGTGTGCAGGTCCCTTCGGCGGTCTCCAGACGCGCGCGCCCCTCGAGCACGCAGACGAACTGCTCGAAGCCGTGGCTGTGGCGCTGCCCGCGCGTGCCGGCCGGTATCGTGACCCGCCTGAGCGAGGCGCGGCCGCCCTCGATCACCTGGCGCAGCACCCCGCCCGCGGTCTCGCCGGGCACCTCGCTCCACTCGTACCGCGTCGTCGTCATGGCTTTCCTCCCTGTGACGTGCCGATGGTAGGCGTCGAGACCGCCGCGGCAAGGGCGCGCGCCGTCACTCCCAGCGGGGCGATGCCTCGCGGTTGCGGCCGAGCCGGGCCCGCCGGAAGGTGCCGAGCAGGTTGGCGAGCAGCCGGCGCCGGCCCGCCCAGGCCGCGCGCAGCAGGCCGAGCCCCCGGGTCCGCGGCACCGGCTGGCCGGCCAGGCGGAGGCCGAGCAGGCGCGCCGGCACGACCCCGCGCCGCTCGACGTGGTGCGGCTGCATGCGCCCGAGTTCGGCGACCCCGAGGGGCGCCAGTACGATCCGGCCCTCGGCCTCCGAGCGCTCCAGCAGGGCCCGGCCGGCGGTGCTGCGGGCGAGCACCGCGTTCCAGCCCGGGTGGTCGCCGTGGGCGTAGCCGTCCTCGGTGACCCAGGCGTCGCCGCAGACCAGGTCGGCCGCCAGGCCGACGGCGTCGGGGCAGACCTTGCAGCGGAACTGGATCTCCTGGTTGAGCGCGTCGCCCCAGGTCTCGTCGTAGCTCTGCTCGAAGACTGCCCCGTCCCGGCTCTCGATGCGGGTCGCGCCGGGGCAGCCGTGGCCGCGCCAGCGCAGCGCCGCGACCTGCTCCTCGGCGAGGCCGTAACGGCCGACGACGGCGCGGGCGATCTCGAGGCTCGGCACGCCGCCGCACAAGAAGGAGATCGCCATCACCAGCCCCTGCCCGATGCGCGGGTCGCGCCGGGCCAGCAGCCGCAGCGCCGAGACGTCGCAGGGCTTGCCGACGAAGACGAAGCGCCGGCCCGAGGCGAGCAGCGGCTCCAGGCCCTCGAGCGGCGCCGCCGGGCCGTAGCGCGCACCGACGGCGGCGAGCAGGGCCTCGGGGTCGAGGCTGACGGTCGGCCGGGAGCGCAGAGGGGCGGCCGGGTCGGCGGCGACCTGCAGCACCGCCTCGGCGGCGCCGCTGTCGAGCAGCGCCAGGCAGAGCGCGGTGATGACCCCGCCGGAGCCGGAGCGGAAGCGCACCTCGGGGTCGGCGGCGTGACCGCGCGCGAGCCGCGCCAGCGGCCCCCAGACCGGATCCCGCGGCACCGTCGCCCCCGGCTCCTCGGGCAATCCGGTCAGGTTGGCGCCGGGACAGGCGGCGAGCGCCGCCGTCTCGTCCTGGGCCCGCAGGTCCGGCGCGACGGCCGGCCGCAGGTAGCCGGCCGGCGAGATCGCCATGCGGATCGCCGCCGGCCCGGCGACGGCGGCGCAGGCGCCGCAGCCGGAACAGAGCCCGCGCTCGACGACCTCGGCCAGACTGTGCGGCCGGGTCACGCCGGGCTCACGGGGCGGTCGCGGCCCGCTCGCGCGTCCGCGCCAGGAAGCGGCCGCGGCCGTAGGCCTCGCTGACCCGGCCGCGCTCCCCTTCGCCCCGCTCCCAGACGCGTTCGCCGCGCGACAGCGTCAGCACCGGCCAGCCTTCGACCTCGCGGCCCTCGTAGGGCGTGTAGTCGCAGGCGTCGTGCAGATCCGCGTGGCGGATGGTGACGCGCCGGGCCGGATCCCAGAGCGCGATGTCCGCGTCGCCGCCGACGGCGAGACCGCCCTTGCGCGGATAGAGGCCGTAGATCCGCGCCGGATTGGTCGCGGTCAGGGCGACGAACTGCTGCAGGCTCAGGCGACCGCGCTGGACGCCCTCGTGGAACAGCAGCGGCAGCCGGGTCTCCAGTCCCGGCACGCCCGGCGGCACCTTCTGGAAGTGCAGTTCCTCGCCCTGGCTGCGCTTGCCCTCGGGCCCCTCGAGCCGATAGGGGCAGTGATCGGAGGAGGCCAGCTGGAAAGCGCCCTGGGCCAGGCCGCGCCAAAGCGCCTCGGCGTCGTCGGCGCCGCGCGGCGGCGGCGAGCAGAGGAACTTGGCCGCCTCCCAGCCCGGCTTCTCCAGGTCGTCCTGGCCGCTCAGCAGGTACTGCGGACAGGTCTCGGCGAGCACCGGCAGGCCGCGGTCCTGGCCCCAGCGGATCTGCTCCAGGGCCTCGGCCGAGGAGACGTGGACCAGCAGGACGCGCGCGCCGGCGAGCTCGGCCAGCGCGATCGCGCGGTGCGTCGCCTCGCGCTCGACCAGCGGCGGCGCGGCGCGGCCGTGGGCGGCGAGCCCGGTGTCGCCGGCCGCGGCGAGCCGCTGCGACTGCCAGTGCACGCAGTGGCCGTTCTCGGCGTGGACCATCAGCAGCGCGCCCTCGCGCCGGGTCAGCGCCAGCAGGTCGAGGATCGCCGGATCCTCCAGCTGGTAGCCGGCATAGGTCATGAAGACCTTGAAGGAGGTATAGCCCTCCTCGATCAGCGCCGGCAGCTCCTGGCCGAGCAGCGAGGTTGTCGGGTCGCTGACGATCAGATGGAAGGCGTAGTCGATCAGCGCGTTGCCCTCGGCGCGCCGGTGATAGTCCTCGACCGCCGCGCGCAGCGGCCGGCCCGGCAGCTGGTTGGCGAAGGGCACGATCGTCGTGGTGCCGCCGCAGGCCGCCGAGCGGCTGGCACTGCGAAAGTCGTCGGCCAGGTAGGCGCCGCCGTAGGGCGGCTCGTCGATGTGGCAGTGGGCGTCGACCCCGCCGGGCAGCACCAGCAGACCGGCGGCGTCGATCTCCTCGCGCCCCGCGGGCAGGGCCTCGCCGATCGCCGCGATGCGGCCGTCGCGCACCGCCAGGTCGGCGGCGAAGCCGTCGCCGGCGGTGACCAGCGTGCCGCCGCGGATCACCAGGTCGTATTCGTTCGACGCGTCCATGGCGCTCACAGCAGCTCGTTGGCCAGCAGGTCGGGCAGGCTGTCGCGCCGGCGCATCGGCGCGTAGCCGCCGTCGGCCGCGATCAGCCCCACCTCCGGGCGCGGCCGGCCGTTGTTCGCGGTCAGCTGGTCGTAGGCGTAGGCGCCGACGTCGAGGAAGGCGACGAGGTCGCCGACGCCGGTCCCGGCCGCCAGGCGGCGCAGGCGCGGCAGGCGCACCAGCGCCGATTCGAGCAGCGTACGCTGCCCTTCCAGCGCCGGCTCGCGCGCCAGCAGGCCGTCGAGCAGCGCCTCTCCCTCGACGTCGTGGAAGGCATCGCCGCTGTCGCAGAGCGGGCCGACCAGGCGGAAGTCCGCGCTCTCCGCCTCGTCGAGGCGGTTGGCGGTCAACGCCTGATAGTACCACTTGTAGGCCAGGCTCTCGATCAGGACGTTGTAGCCGGCGTCGACGACCAGCCAGTCGCGGCCGTCGCGCCGCTTGCCGGCCTCGACCCGCGACAGCAGCACGGCGGCCTCGCCGACCAGGCTGCGGCCCGGCTCGAACAGCAGCTCGACCTGCTGGCCGAGGGCCGCGCGGATCTCCGGGACGACGGCGTCGGCGATCGCCTCGGGCCGCGCCTCCTCGCGGAACAGCCCACCCTGTTCGGCCGAGGCCTGCGCGGCCCCGGCAGCCTCGTGCACGTAGGGGATGGCGAAGCCGCCGCCCAGGTTGACGTGCTGCACCGCCTGGCCGAGATCAGCCTGGAGCTCCGAAACCAGGCGCATGACGCTGCGCGCGCTCTGGCGGAACAGCGCCGGGTCGCCGATCTGCGAGCCGATGTGCGCGTGCACGCCGACCAGCGCCAGCTGCTCGGGCGCGCGGCGCAGGATCGCCAGGGCCTCCGGCAGCTCGTGCGCGGCGAGCCCGAACTTGGTCGCCTCCGACCCCGTGCGGTTGCCGGCCGAGGTCGCGCTCTCGACGCCGGGGACCAGCCGCAGGGCGACGTTGGCGCGGCGCCCGCAGCGCTCGGCCGTCTCGACCAGCCGCGCCAGCTCGTCGAGCCCGTCGACGTTGATCGCCTTGATCGGCGGCGCCAGCGCGGCGGCCAGCTCCTCGCGGCTCTTGGCGACGCCGTTAAAGACGATCTGCTCGGGCGCGAAGCCGGCGGTCAGTCCCTTGAACAGCTCGCCGCCGGAGTTGACCTCGAGCGCCAGGCCCTCGTCGCGCAGCAGGCCGAGCACGCGCGGCGCGCTGCAGGCCTTGCTGGCGAAGCACAGGGTGGTGTGGGCGTGACGCTGGCGGAACGCCCCCAGCATGCGCCGGGCGACGGAGCGCAGGCGCGCTTCGGAGTAGACCAGCAGCGGCGTGCCGCGCTCCTCGGCCAGACCGACCAGGTCGAGGCCGTCCATGGTCAGGCGCCCGCCGCGGGCCTGCAGGAAGCCGGGGCGCTGCCAGCCGCCGGTGCGCGCGGCCGGGTTCACGGCTCCTCCGGGGGCGGCAGGGCGCCGGTGCGCTCGACGATCAGCCCGTAGTGCTCGGGCCGGCGGTGGCTGGCGAAGTCGAAGATGTCGGCGCGGTAGGGCGCGCCGAGGTCCAGGTCGCAGTCGCGCACGATCACCTCGTCTCCCAGCGTCGCGCACTGCGCGACGATCTCTCCGGACGGCGCGATGATGCAGGTCTGGCCGATCTGGTTGAAGCCCTCCTCGCAGCCGGCCTTGGCGACCCCGACCACCCAGGTCGCGTTCTGGTAGGCGCCGGCCTGCATGACCAGGTGGTTGTGGAAGGGCTCCAGCGCATCGAGCTCGTAGGGGTCGCCGAGGCCGACCGGCGAGTTGTAGCCGAGCAGCACCATCTCGACGCCCTGCAGGCCCATGACCCGGTAGGTCTCGGGCCAGCGCCGGTCGTTGCAGATGCACATGCCGAGGACGCCGCCGAAGGCGCGCCACACCGGAAAGCCGTAGTCGCCGACCTCGAAGAAGCGCTTCTCCAGGTGCTGGCCGGGCCGCTCCTTGACCTCGGCATGGCCCGGCAGGTGGACCTTGCGGTACTTGCCGACGATCCGGCCTGCCTTGTCGACCAGGATCGAGCTGTTGAAGCGGCGCTTGCGGCCGCCCTCGACGACCAGCTCGGCGTAGCCCAGCGAGAAGCCGATGCCGAGGCGCTTCGCCTCGTCGAACAGCGGCCGGGTCTCCGGCCCCGGCATGGCGGTCTCGTAGAAGGCGTCGAGCTCGGCCTCGTCCTCGAGCGGCCAGCGCGGGAAGAAGGTGGTCAGCGCCAGCTCGGGAAAGGCCACCAGGTCGCAGCCGTAGCCCGCGGCCTCGCGCAGCAGCGCCAGCAGGCGCCGGACCACCGCCGGGCGCTCCTCGCCGCGGGCGATCGGTCCCATCTGGGCGGCGGCGACTCGAATGCGGCGCGCCATGGCGCGGTCCTCCGGAACAGGGGCGCCGGCCGCCGGCACCCGGGGCGCCGGCGGCCGGTCGAGAGATGGCCGCGGCTCAGCCGCCGGCCTTGATGGTCTCCCAGATCTGGATCAGGCGCTGGCGCTGATCCTCGGGCATCGGCCCCATCAGGTTGCCCTCGGCGATGAAGGCCGAGGGATCGCCGGCCATGCCGAAAGCCTCGAGCTGCTGGGGATCGACCATGGCCAGGCCCTCGGTGTTGGTGTGGCCGTAGCCGAAGTTCTCGACCAGCTTCTTGCCGGTCTCGGCCGAGGTCAGCGCGTTGATGAAGTCGTAGACCTCCTCGTCGGGCGCGTTGCCGTTCTTCAGGCGCGCGAGGCCGCAGGTCCAGGTCACCAGGCCCTCTTCCGGCGACAGCATGTAGTCCACCGCCACGCCCTCCTTGACCAGGTTGGAGTAGCTGTTCGGCCAGCCCCAGGCGACCTCGACCTCGCCGCTGGCCAGCGCCTGTTCGAGCTGGGTCGGGTCGCCCCAGATCATGCGCACGTTGCCGTAGATCGCGCGCATCTGCTTCTCGACCGCCGCGTACTGCTCCTCGCTGAGCGGCTCGAGCGGCGCCTCGACGCCGGCCAGCAGGGCGGCGACCTGGTAGATCTCGTCGAAGGCGTCGGGGATCGAGGTCTTGCCCTGGTAGGCCGGGTCGGTCAGCACCCGATAGGTCTCCTGCGGCAGCTCGACCCTGTCGGTGCGGTAGATCACCGACGAGCTGCCCCACTCCCAGGGCACCATCCAGTGCTGGCCGTCGAACATCAGGGCGTCGGCGTCGCGCAGGCCCGGGATCAGCTTGTCCCAGGCGTCGACCTTCGAGGGCTCGATCGGCAGCAGCAGGCCTGCATCCTTCCACTTCTTGACGTCGTGGATGCAGGGGTGCGCGACGTCGGCCTCGAAGCCCGCGACCAGCTGGGCGAAGCCCTCGTCGGTGTGGCTGTAGAAGACGAACTCCGGGCCCTCGCCGTACTTCTCGGTGTAGGCCGTACGGAAGGCCGGGTCGTCGTAGCCGGCCCAGGTCATGTAGATCAGGCTGGATTCGGCGGCCGCAGCCGGGCCGGCCAGGGTCGAGGCGATCAGGACGCCCGCCGCCAGGCCGAGGCCCGTACGCCGGGCCGGTGTGAACGCGCGCTGGGTCATGTCGTGCAACCTCCTGTTCGATTGAGCGGTGCGAAGCCGCCGCTTCTCGGCCGGCCGGGCCGGCTCTTTCTCCTTCGCAGCTGCGAAAAGCCTAGGCCGCCGGTCACCGGGCCACAAACGAGATGTCTTGCGGCTGAGACCCAACAGGATTTATGGCTTGTCTGGTCATGCAGCGCGCGCGCCTCAACATGAACTGGATGCGCTCCTTCGAGGTCGCGGCCCGCCTCTCGTCCTTCACCGACGCCGCGCGCGAGCTGCACATGACCCAGGCCGGCGTCAGCCAGCACATCCGCAGCCTCGAGCAGCATCTCGGCGAGCCGCTGTTCCACCGCCTGCCCCGCTCGGTGCAGCTGACCGACGCCGGCGAGGCCTTCCTGCACGTGGTACGCGAGGCTTTCGACCAGCTCGAGGGCGGCATCGGCGAGATCTTCGGCAGCCGCCGCGAAGGCCCGGTGACCCTGCGCGTCAACGTCGCCTTCGCGGCGCACTGGCTGGCGCCGCGCCTCGGCGCGTTCCGTGCCGCCCACCCGGACATCGAGCTGCGCCTGCTCGCCGCGGTGCACGGACAGGACGGCGCCTGGGAAGGCGTCGACCTGGAGGTCCGCTACGGCGCCGCCCGCGCCCCCGAACTGAGCGTCCTGCCGCTCGGCCGCGACGAGCTGTTCCCGGTCTGCGCGCCGGGCGGGCGCCGCGGCCGGTCCGGCCCGCGGCCGCTGCGCCGTCCGCGCGACCTCGCGGGCTGCACGCTGATCCACGTCATCGGCAACCGCTACGGCTGGAGCGACTGGTTCCAGGCCGCCGGCCTGGCCGAGCCGCCGGCGGCTGTCAGCCTGCAGGCCGACACCTCGGCGCTGGCGCTGGCCCTGGCGGCAGCCGGTACGGGCGTGGCGCTCGGCCACCGCAGCCTGGTCGCCGGCCTGCTCGCCGAGGGCCGGCTGGTCGCGCCCTTCGAGACCCGCCTGCCGGCCGAGCCGGTGTTCCATCTGGTCAGCCCGCGCGGGCGGCCGCTGCGGCCGGAAGCCCGGCTGTTGCGCGACTGGCTGTTCGAGGCCGCGCACCGGGACGAGCCGGACGCGGCGTGACCGCTCAGGTTTCCCGCGCGCGGCGATAGCGCCAGACGGTCGCCGGATAGAGATTCCAGGGCACGAAGGCGGTCCGCTCGACCGCGACCGCCTCGCCCAGCTCGGTGACCGGCGGCCGCAGGAAGTAGGTGAACTGCACGAAGCTGCCCGCCCGGCAGGGCGCGTCGAGCAGCGCCGTGCGGATCAGCCGCCGGCGCTGCGCCGGCGGATGGATCAGCAGCGGCAGGCCCGAGACCACCGCCTGGACGCCCTCGAAGGGCAGGTCGGCGAGATGCGCCGCCAGCTCGAAGGCGCTGGCCTCGCGCACGGTCAGCCCGGGGACCGTCTCGCGCAGGAAGCGGGCGAACTCCGGTGCGATCTCCAGGGCCAGGATGCGCTCGGCGGGAAAGCCGCGCCGCAGCAGGGCCCGGGTGACGACGCCGGTGCCGGGGCCCAGCTCGACGATGCCGCCGGCGCGGCCGGGGTCAAGATCCTGCGCCATGGCGCGGGCCAGCCAGCGGCTGCTCGGAAACTGCGCGCCGGTGCTCAGGGGAAAGCGGACGAACTGCCTGAGGAACAGGCGCCGACCGCTCCCGGCACGGCCTTGCGCGCGCTCTCGCAGGGGAAGGGATGAGGGCATCGCTGGCGGCTCCCGGGACGGCAGGCGGGCAGGAACGGCCGGGCCGCCGTCGCCAGGGCTGGCGCCCGCGGTCCGGTGCCGCCCGCTAGATCGCCGGAAGAACGTGGCGCAGCCGTGGCGGTTCGGCAAGGCCGCAGGAAATCCGCAGGCGCCGCCGCCGGCTCAGCCGGCCGAGAGGTCGAGGTAGTGGATGTCGAGCGGCGGCGGTGCGCCCGCCGCCTCGGGCCGGCGCCACTGGCCGTCGGTGAGGCCGAGCAGCCCGGTGACGGCGCCGGTCGCGTCCCGGCGGTCGCCGAGCGGCAGCAGCAGTCGGCCGCCCAGCGTGCAGCGCTCCGCGGTGCGGTAGATCATGCCCTTCATGTAGACCGCGCAGCCGCGCTCGATCAGCGGCTGCCAGCGCTCGATGATCAGCCGGGCCTTGTCCGCGGACAGGAAGTCGCCCAGCGCCAGGCCGCGCAGCGAGTTGACGCCGAAGGTCTCCTCGATGCGCCCGCCGGCCAGACGGTAGCGCCAGGTCGCCGGCGGCGGCACGCGGTCGATCAGGTAGATACGGTCGAGCGCCCAGGGAATCTCCAGGGCGTCGATGTCGCCGCGCGCCGGCAGGCGGGCGGCACCGCGCTTGGCCCGCCAGTAGTCGAAGAGGTCGCGCAGCGCCTGCTGCTCGACGATGTCGGAACCGCCGCCTGCCCAGTAGCGCGCGGGATCGCCCGGATCGCTGGTCGGCGCCGGGATCCGTCGGAGCGTGCCGCCGAGCCCTGTGGTTTCGTCCGTCGCCACCTGCAGTCGCCCCCAAGCCGCCGTCGAACCGGCGCCGGGGGCCTTGTAGCGCTTCGCCACGTCGCCTTGAAGCCCACGGAAAACGTGTGAATTTCTCGCGTAACGCGGGCAGCGGGCCGGCTGGAACCTGTCCCCAAGCAGTGCCTGCTAGGAGTCGCAGAGCGCCTCGGCCGTCTTGTCGGGGGCCATGTCGGGCGTGAAGCCGAAGGGCGCGACCAGCTGCCAGTGGGCGTCGCTGCCCAGGAAGCCGTCGAGCGCGGCCTGGAAGGCCTTGCGCAGGGCCTCGTCGTCCTTGCGGAAGGCGAAGCCGCCGTAGCCCTTGACCTCCTCGCCGTCGAGCGTCGGGTAGAACTGCGCCGTCGCCTCGACCGCCGGATCGCCGGCGGCCAGGCCCTTGGCGGTGAGGCTGGTCAGGCCGACGGCGTCGACCTCGCCGGCCTTGAGCCCCTGGATAGCGCGCTCGAAGCTGCGGTACAGCAGCGCCCGGTCGGCCGGAATGCCGGTGACCAGGGCATAGTTGTACTCGACCGTCCCGGCGATCAGGCCGACCGTCACGGACTCGTCCGCCGAGATCGACTGGTAGTCGGTGACGTTCTTGGGGTTTCCGGGATTGACCGCGAAGGCCTCGCCGATGACGTAGGTCGGGTCGCTGAAGGCGACCTGGGTGCAGCGCGCCGGCGTGATGAACATGCCGGCGGCGATGACGTCGATCTCGCCGGCCTGCAGGCGCGGGATCAGCGCGCCGAAGTCGCTGGCGCTGGCCTCGAGCTCGCTGCCCGGCGCGATCTCGCCGAGCACGTGGCGGGCGATCTCCGGCGCCTCGCCGGTCGCGCGCCCTGTCTCGTCGATCCAGGCGTAGGGCCGCTCGTTCGCCACGCCGATGCGCAAGGGCGCGCCGTCGCGCAGCCGCTCCAGCGTATCCTGGGCCCGGGCCCCGCCCGGCACCGCCGCGGCAGCCGTCGCGGCGAGCGCCACCGCCAGGACGGCCGCGGCCTGCCGCAGCCCGCTCGACTTTCGGACCATCGCGCTCCTCCTCCGGGCCGGCCTGCTTCGTGCCGGTCCCTCGTGTCTCGCCGGCGCCGCTGTCCGGCCCCGGTGTGTCCGCCGGGCCTGCTTGCCGGGCCTACTTCACCGTGATGCAGGTGCAGCCGGCCAGGCTGTTGACCTTGTGCGAGACGCTGCCCAGCAGCATCCCGGTGATGTCGCCGAGTCCCCGGCTGCCGAGGATCACGGCGTCGACCCCCTTCTCCTTGGCGAACTCGACGATGGTGCGCGCCGCCGGACCGCGGCGGACCACCGGCTCGACGCCGCCGAGGCCGCTGTCCCTGCCCTTCTCGACGACCCAGTCGGCGGCCTCGCGCGCCAGAGCGCTCAGGGTCGCGTCCGGCGACTCCGGCACGTCGCGCGTGCGCACCATGGAGTGGCTGCTCTCCAGCTGGCTGTAGTGGCGATAGACGCTGAGCGCGTAGAGCTTGGCGTCGTATCGCTTGGCCAGATCGATGGCGAGCTCCGCCGCCTTGGCGGCGTGATCGGAGCCGTCGACCGCGACGACGATGGACTTGAACATGCCTCGACCTCTCTCCCGCGGCCCCTACCGGAAGGCCGCGTCTCGCAGGAACAGGGCGATCTCGGGGAAGATGATCAGGGCCGCCGCCGCGCTGATCAGCATGATGATGAAGGGCGGCGTGCCCCGGATCACGTCGAAGTAGGGTCGGCGGAAGATCGCGATCGCGGTGAAGATGTCGCAGCCGAACGGCGGCGTCGCCGAGCCGATCGCGACCTGCAGCGTGATGATCGTCCCGACCAGGACGGGGTCGAGCCCGACACTGTCGACGACCGGCGCGAAGATCGGCACGAGCACCAGGATCACGACGATCGGGTCGACGAACATGCAGCCGACGAAGAAGGCGATCGAGATGACGATCAGCACCATGTAGGGGCCGGCCTGGTCGAGGCCGATCGAGCCCAGGATCTGCTGCGGGATCTGCGCGAAGGAGATGGTCCAGGAGAAGGCCGCGCCGGCGGCCACCAGGATGAACACCACCGCCGTGATCAGACCGGTCGAGAGCGCGATCTCCGGCAGTTCCTTGAACTTGATCGAGCGGAAGACGAGGCACTCGAGGATCACGGCGTAGACCACGCACACCGAGGCCGCCTCGGTCGGGCTGAAGATGCCGCCGTAGATGCCGCCGATGATGATGATCGGGAAGCCGAAGGGCCAGATCGAGCCGCGCAGTGCCTTCAGACGCTCGCCCCAGGTCGCCTTGGCCTGGGTCGGGATGTCGTTCACCCGGGCGAAGATGTAGGAGTAGGCCGAGAACATGAAGAGGATCAGCAGGCCCGGCCCGATGCCGGCGATGAACAGCTCGGCGATCGAGGTGCCCGAGATGACGCCG
>JAUILQ010000037.1 GCA_030433005.1 Alphaproteobacteria bacterium | reverse complement strand
CGTGCGCGCATTCTCATGGACGTTCATCCGGGGCTCCGGGAGCTCGCTGTTTGGTCTGCCAACCACAGCTTTCATCCCAAGCCTCGGGTGAACAACCTCCATAGCAACGACAGCTAGGCGGCCTGGCGGCCATCCTGGCGGGCCTGGCGGTGATCGACGGCCGCCCCGGCCGCTGGCTGCTCGGGCTCAGGCCAGGCGCGCCGGGCGCTCGTCGGCTTCCGCGGCCGTCTCGTCGCGCGCGATCAGGCCGCGCACGCCCTCGAGGGCCCCGGTGACCAGCTCCTGCGCCTGGAAGCGCCGCGGGTCGACCGGGCCCGGCAGGATCAGGCCGTAGTCGGCCGCCGGCCGGAAGCCGAAGGGCGCGTAGTAGCCGGGCTCGCCGACGACGACGCAGATCCGGTGGCCGGTGCGCCGGGCCTCGCGCAGGCTGTGCCGGACCAGCGCCTTGCCGATGCCGCGGCCCTGCAGGCGCGGCTCGACGGCGAGCGGGCCGAGCAGCACCGCCGGGGTCTGCTCGATCAGGATCGGCCAGTAGCGGATCGAGCCGAGCAGGTGGCCGTCGGGCTCGACGGCCACGAAGGCGAGCTCGGGCACCGGCGGCAGCATCTCGCGCAGCCGGTAGACCGTCTTGGTCAGCCGTTCCGGGCCGAAGGTGCGGTCGAGCAGCGGCGCGATCCGGGTCGCGTCGTCGGGCCGCTCGGCGATGATCTGGTAGTCCTGGTCGTCCATGGATCCGGTCCGTCCTGCAGGAAGGCCTGTGCGTCGGCGAAGGCGCGGCGGACGGACCCCGAGGGCACGCGCCGCGGTCAGGCCCGCGAGGGCCCTCGGCTTCGTCGTCGCTGCGTCGCCTGCGGTCTGGTCACCGCCCTGCCTTTCCCTGTTCCGAGGACGCCCCGGTCTTTCTAGATAGCATCGACCGGACGCCGCACCAAGAGCGCTGCCGCGCCGGGGTCATGCGTCGAGGGCGCTGCTGCCCGGCGCCGCCGCGGCCCCGGAGTCGCCTTGCCGCCGTGCCGCACTCTCCGCCTCGAGGCCGCGGGCCAGGTTGGCGAGGCCGAGGAAGGCCGGGTCCGGCTCGACGATCAGCCGTGCCGGCACCGGCTTCAGGTAGGCGGCGAAGCGCCCCTTGGCCTCGAAGCGCTCGCGGAAGCGCGAGGCGCGCAGCGGCTCGATCAGGCGCGGCAGGATGCCGCCGGCGAGGTAGACGCCGCCCAGACCGCCCACGGTCAGCACGACGTTGCCGGCGACCGAGCCGAGAAAGGCGAAGAAGGCGTCGAGCGCGGAGGTCGCGCCCGGGCAGCCGGCGCTGGCCGCCGCCACCACCTCGGCGCCGTCGCGTGCCTCGTGGACCGGATGGCCGTCGAGCTCGGCGACGGCCCCGTGCAGGCTGACCAGGCCCGGCCCGGAGAGCACCCGCTCGGCCGAGACGTGGCCGAAGCGCCGGCGCAGGATCGCGAGCAGCGCCGCCTCGCGGTCGTCGACCGCGGGCAGGGTGACGTGGCCGCCCTCGCCGACCAGCACGCTCTGGTCGGGCAGCAGGGTCGCGACGCCGAGACCGGTGCCGGGCCCGAGCACCGCGATCGGCGCGTCGAGGCGGCCCGGCCCGCCGCCGAGCCGCACGCACTGCGCTTCCGCGAGCCGCGGCACGGCGAGCGCGATCGCCGCGAAGTCGTTGACCAGCGTGACCTCCGCGAAGCCCAGGCGCCGCGCCAGGGCGCGCGACTCGAAGCTCCAGGCGCCGTTGGTCAGGCGGGCGCGCGCCGCGGTGCCGCTGCCCTCCACCGTGGCGGCGACGGCCAGCACCGCCGCGTCCGGCCGGACGCCGCGTTGCTCCAGCACCGCCTCGATGGCGCTCTCGGGATCGGGGTGGTCGGCGACCGCCCGGTGCTCGATCGCCGAGAGCTCGCCGTCGCCGTAGAGCAGCGCGAAGCGGGCGTTGGTGCCGCCGATGTCGCCGAGCAGCCAGATCATGGTCTCAGGTGTCCGCCAGCGCCTTCAGGTAGGCCTCGCGCCAGGCGTCGATGTCGTGGCGCCGGAGGTAGTCGAACATCGCCGACCAGCGCTCGCGGCGCTCGTCGCGCGACATCGCCAGCGCCGACTGCAGGGCCTCGGCAACGCCCTCGTTGTCGTAGGGATTGACGATCAGCGCCCCCTCCAGCTCGCGCGCCGCGCCGGCGAAGCGCGAGAGCACCAGGGCCCCGGGATCCTCCGGGTTCTGGCAGGCGACGTACTCCTTGGCGACCAGGTTCATGCCGTCGCGCAGCGGGGTGATCAGCCCGATCGTGCTGACCCGGAAGAAGCCGGTCAGCAGGCGCCGGCTGAAGCCCTTGTTGAGGTAGCGGATCGGCGTCCAGTCGAAGTCGGCGTAGGCGGCGTTGACACGCCCGCAGGCGGCCTCCAGCTCGCCGCGGATGTGCTGGTACTCCGGCACGTCGCTGCGCGACGGCGGGGCGATCTGCAGGAAGACCGCGCGGCCGCGGTTGGCCGGGTAGGCCTTGAGCAGGTGCTCGAAGGCCTCGACGCGCGCGACCAGGCCCTTCGAATAGTCGAGGCGGTCGACGCCGACGATCAGGTCGCGGTCGCGCACCGAGCCGCGCAGGCGCTCGGTGTGGCGCGTGCTCGAGGCCTCCTCGGCCATCTTCGCCAGGTTCTCGGTATCGATCGAGATCGGATAGGCGCCGGTGGTCACGCGCCGGCCGTGGAGCTCGACCGTCGCCTCGTCGATCTGGGTGCCGCCGGCATCGCGCAGCACGTAGTCGATGAAGGCCTGGCGGTCGATCTCGGTCTGGAAGCCGATGAGGTCGTAGGCGCACAGCGAGTTGACCAGGCTGCGGTGGTTGGGCAGCGCGACCAGCACCTCGGGCGCCGGCCAGGGGATATGCAGGAAGAAGCCGATCTTCTGCTTGCAGCCGGCCTGGCGCAGCTGATCGGCGAGCGGGATCAGGTGGTAGTCGTGGATCCAGATCTGGTCGTCGTCCTGCAGGTGCGGCAGCAGCTTCGAGGCGAAGAGCGCGTTGACCCGCTGGTAGCCGGCCAGGTAGCGGCGCGTGAAGTCGGCGAGGTCGAGCCGGTAGTGGAACAGCGGCCAGAGCGAGCGGTTGGCGAAGCCGCTGTAGTACTCCTCGTAGTCGCGCGCGGTCAGGTCGAGCGTCGCGTAGGTGATCGGGCCGTGCTCGAAGACGTCGAGATTGCCGCCCTGCTCGGTGATCTTGCCGCTCCAGCCGAACCACAGGCCGCCGCGCTCGCGCAGCGCCGCGAGGATGCCGACGGCCAGGCCGCCCTCGCCGCCGGTGCGGCCCTGGCGCGGGGCCGAGACACGGTTGGAGACGACGACCAGACGGCTCAAAAGGCTTCCTCCCATGACTTGCTGAGACGCATTGCCGAGTTGATGATGCCGACCATCGAGTAGGTCTGCGGAAAGTTGCCCCAGAGCTCGCGCGAGCCGGGATCCAGGTCCTCGGACAGCAGGCCGACGTGGTTGCGGTTGGCGAGCATGTCCTCGAACAGCGCGCGCGCCTCCTCGACGCGGCCGACCGCGGCCAGGGCGTCGATGTACCAGAAGGTGCAGACGTTGAAGGCGGTGTCGGGGCTGCCGAAGTCGTCCGGCGCGCTGTAGCGGAACAGGTAGGGGCCGCGCTTGAGCTCCGCCTCGATGAAGGCCAGCGTGCCCTTGAAGCGGGGATCCGAGGCGTCGAGGAATCCGAGATAGGGCATCAGCAGCAGCGACGCGTCCGCGTCCTCGCCGCCGAAGCTCTGGACGAAGGCTCCGCGTTTCTCGCTCCAGGCACGCTCGAGGATCCCCTCCTTGATCTCCGCCGCGGTTCCGGCCCAGCGCTCGGCCTCCGGCTCGAGGCCGAGCTGCCGCGCGATGCGCGCCAGCCGGTCGCAGCCCGCCCAGCATAACAGGCTGGAGTAGGTGTGAATGGATTTCCGTGTACGGAGTTCCCAAAGGCCGGCGTCCGGCGCGTCCCACAGGCGGGCTGCCTCCTCCCCGAGCCGCTCGAGCAGGCGGAACAGGCTCTCGTCGCCCGGTTTGCCGACCCGGATGTCGAAGAAGGACTGGGCCGAGGCCAGGATGACGCTGCCGTAGCCGTCGTTCTGGACCTGCCGGAAGGCGTCGTTGCCGACGCGCACCGGGCCCATGCCGCGGTAGCCGGCCAGGCTGTCGAGCTGGCGCTCCGAGAGGTCGGTCTCCAGGCCGATGCCGAACACCGGCTGCAGGTCGCCGCCGCCCCAGCCGGCCACGATGTTGGCGATGTAGGACAGGAAGCCCTCCATCGTGCGGGTCGCGCCCAGGCGGTTGAGAGCGTGGACGGTGTAGAAGGAATCGCGCAGCCAGCAGAAGCGATAATCCCAGTTTCGGCCGCTGTCCGGCGCCTCGGGGATCGAGGTGGTCATCGCCGCCAGGATCGCGCCGGTCTCGTCGAACGAGCAGAGCTTGAGCGTGATCGCCGAGCGGATCACCGCCTCCTGCCACTCGAAGGGGATCGAGAGCTGGCGTGTCCAGTCGAGCCAGTAGCGCTCGGTGCGGGACAGGAAGTCGTCGACCGTGCCGGCCACCGAGGCCGTCAGGCTCTCGTCGGGACCGAGCACGAAGTGCAGCGGCCGGTCGAGCGCGAAGGCCTGCTCGCTCTGCAGGAAGGTCAGCGGCGCGTCGGTGGTCAGCCGCAGCACCGAGTGGCTGGTCACGAAGCGCATGTGGTTGCTGCCGCGGGTGACCAGCGGCCGCTCGGCGCCGAACTCGGTGGTCGGCCGCAGGCGGATGCGGATGCGCGGCGTCCCCGACAGCCGCTCCAGCTTGCGCACCAGGGTCGGCGGCCGGAACATGCGGTCGTAGTGGCGGAAGCGCGGCGCGAAGTCGGTGATGCGCACGCTGCCGCCGTGGCTGTCGCGCAGCTCGGTCTCGAGGATCGCCGAGTTGCGTCGGTAGGTCTGGCGGCTGCTCTCCAGGTCGACGAGCTCGATGCTCCAGAAGCCGTCCTCCGGCTCGCCGTGGTCGCTGAGCAGCGCGCTGAACAGGGGATCGCCGTCGAAGCGCGGCAGGCAGGCCCAGAGCATTCGGGCTTGGGCATCGACCAGGGCGCCGAAGCCGCAGTTGCCGATCACGGCAAGATCCAAGGATATCATCGGCTGCGGTCGACTCCCCCCATCTGGACAGCAGGCCGTCGAGACAGCGGGCCGCCTGGACAGCGCGGGAGAGCCTACACGGTGACCCGCGTCGGCGGAACCTCGCGGCTGGAAGGGCTCGCGGCTCCGTACGTCAGGACGGCCGTCAGGCGAGCAGGTCGAGCGTGTCGCCGAGCATCTCGTCGGCGGCCTGGAAGCTCTTCAGATTGGCCTCGAAGGCCCGCTGGGCGAGCAGCGACTCGACGGTCGCCTCTTCGAGGCTGGGCGCCGTGCCGTCCGGACCCTGGGCCTGCGGCACGCCGGCCTGCTGGAGCAGCGGCACCAGGCCCTGCGGCAGCGGCAGGCCGCCGCCCGGTCCGACGGGGAAGGGCTCGGTCTCGCCGAGCAGGCTGCCGGCCGCACCGCCCCCACCGGGGCCGGCGCCCGCTCCGCCGCCCTGGCCCGCGACCACGGCGGGCACGGCCTGCTGGCGCTGCGCGGTCTCCGTCTGCGCCGCGTCGACAGCGGCGACGGCCGCGGCCGAGACGCCGACGACCGCCGTCGAGGCCGCGGCGAAGCGCCGGCTCGATGCGGTCAGTCCATACTGTGCGGCGGCGAATGCCGGGGTCATGGCCCCTCTCCTCCTGTCGCAACCGTCAAGATGGCGCCTCGGGAAGCCAAGGTCAAATATCTGTAATTGTGTGACTTTTTAGAGAAATCCCGGAAAGCCGGCAGGCTCGGCTTGTGATCTCCCTATATCGGCTCATATTATGCCGGGCCGATATAGTAACCGGGGAGCGACCCGGAACCGCGGGGCCGGCCCCGCTTCGACGGACGATCCGCCATGGACAGCAAGACCCTTTGCCTCGCGGTGCTTCAGCGTGGCGAGGCGAGCGGCTACGAGATCAAGAAGAAGCTGGACGCCCCGCCCTACAGCCACTTCCAGGACACCAGCTTCGGCTCGATCTACCCGGCCCTCAACCGCCTGGCCGGGGAGGGCGCCGTCGAGGTGCGCGCGGAGGAGCAGGAGAAGCGGCCCGACAAGAAGGTCTACTCGATCACCGAGCTCGGCCGGCGGCGCTTCCGCGAGGCGCTGCAGCAGCCGCCCGGCGAAGACCGGCTGCGCTCCGACTTCCTGTTCCTGCTGTTCCACGGCGACCTGCTGCCCAAGGAGCGCGTGCTGGCGCTGGTCGACCAGCGCATCGCCGAGCTCGACGCGACGGTCGCCGCGCTCGCCGACTGCTGCCCGTGCAGCGGCAAGCCCCTGCACGACTTCCTGCTCGAGCTCGGGGTCGACCACTACCGCAGCTCGGCGCGCTTCCTTCGCGAGAACCGGGCGCGCCTCGAACAGATGCTGAGCGGCGCGCCGGCGCGCGCCGCGGAATAGCGAGACCACCCCGTCATGAAGCGCCCCCGCCTGAAGCGTCCCAGCATCAAGCTTCCCGCCATGAACCGGTCCCTGTTGCTGGCCGTCGTCTTCGCCGTCGGCGCCGTCGCCTGGATCGCCTCTGGCAGCCTCGGCGGCGGCGGCGACCGGCAGCAGATGCGCAACGCCCCGGCACCGCTGGAGGCCGAGACCTCGGTGCCCGAGGTCCGGGTGCGCGGCTCGGAGGCCCAGGACCACCTGCGCGAGCTGGTCGTCTTCGGGCAGACCGAGGCGGTCCGCGAGGTCGAGCTGAAGGCCGAGATCGGCGGCCCGATCGCCGCGCTGCCGGCCGAGAAGGGCGAGCGCCTCGCCGCCGGCGCGGAGATCGCACGGATTGCCGAGCAGGAGCGGCCGGCCGAGCTGGCCAAGGCCCGCGCCCTGCTCGAGCAGCGGCGCATCGAAGTCCAGGCCGCGCGCAAGCTCAGCGAGAAGGGCTACCGCGCGCAGACCTCGCTGGCCGCCGCCGAGGCCGAGCTGCAGGCCGCCGAGGCGGCGGTCCGCCTGGCCGAGGTCAATCTCGAGAAGCTGGTCGTCACCGCCCCCTTCGACGGCGTCCTGGACCGGCGCTCCGTCGAGCTCGGCGACTTCGTCGACCGCGGCGACCCGATCGGCCGGCTGGTCGACCTGGATCCGCTGCTCGTCGTCGCGCAGGTCAGCGAGAAGGATGTCGGCGAGATCGCGGTCGGCGATGCCGGCGCGCTGCGGCTGGCCGACGGCGAGCGCAGGATCGAGGGCCGCGTGCGCTTCGTCGCGGCGAGCGCCGAGACGGCGACGCGGACCTACCGGGTCGAGCTGGCGGTGCCCAACCCCGGCGGCCGCCTGCCGGTCGGCGCGACGGCCGAGCTGCACCTGCCGATCGAGACGGTGCGCGCGCACCGGGTCACCCCGGCGGTGCTGACCCTCGACACCGACGGCCGCGTCGGCGTCAATACCGTCGACGAGCAGGACACCGTGGTGTTCCACCCGGTGCGGATCCTGGCCCAAGACGACGACGGCGTCTGGCTGGCCGGCCTGCCCGAACGCATCCGGCTGATCAGCGTCGGCCAGGAGTACGTGGTCGACGGCCAGCCGGTGCGACCGGTCGAGGAATCCGAGGTCGAGGCCCGCCAGCCGCCCGGCCCCGCAGCGGCCGGCACGGGCGCCGCCGACGAGGGTTCCGACGCCGAAGGCGGCCAGTCGTGAACGCCCTCATCGAGGCCGCGCTCAGCCACAAGCGGACGGTCCTGGCGTCTCTGCTCCTGCTGCTGATCGCCGGCGTCTACGGCTACGCGGCGATCCCCAAGGAGGCCGATCCCGACGTCAACATCCCGATCGTCTACGTCTCGCTGTCGCAGCGCGGCATCTCGCCGGAAGACGCCGAGCGCCTGCTGATCAAGCCGATGGAGCAGCAGCTCTCGGCGATCGAGGGCATCAAGGAGCTGCGCTCGACCGCCTACCTGGGCGGCGCCAACGTGACCATGGAGTTCGACGCCGGCTTCGACGTCGACCAGGCCATGGCCGACGCGCGCGCCAAGGTCGACATCGCCAAGGCCGACCTGCCGGCCGACGCCGACGAGCCGACGGTCCACGAGATCAACCTGAGCCTGTTCCCGGTCCTGGTGGTCACGCTCTCCGGCCCGGTGCCGGAGCGCACGCTGCTGCGCGTCGCCCGGGACCTCCAGGACAAGGTCGAATCGCTGCCCAACGTGCTGAGCGCCGAGGTCGGCGGCGACCGCGACGAGCTGGTCGAGCTGGTCGTCGACCCCTTGAAGCTGGAGAGCTACGGGCTCGACGCCCGCTCGATCGTCAGCGCCGTCGACCGCCAGAACCGCCTGGTCGCGGCCGGCGAGATGGATACCGGCGAGGGCCGCTTCGCGATCAAGGTGCCCGGCCTGTTCGAAACGGTCGACGACATCCGGGGCATGCCGCTCAAGGTCGAAGGCGATTCCGTGGTCACGGTCGGCGACGTCACGCAGCTGCGCGCGACCTTCGTCGACCCGACCTCCTACGTCCGGGTCAACGGCCAGCCGGCGCTCGCGCTCGACGTCACCAAGCGCACCGGCACCAACATCATCGAGACGATCGAGCAGGTGAAGGCGCTGGTCGCGCGCGAGCGCCAGGCCTGGCCGGAGGAGCTCCACGTCTCCTTCAACCAGGACAAGTCGACCCAGATCCGCACCATGCTGTCGGACCTGCAGAACAACGTGCTCTCGGCCGTGCTGCTGGTCATGATCGTCATCGTCGCGGCGCTCGGCCTGCGCTCGGCCGGCCTGGTCGGCGTCGCCATCCCCGGATCCTTCCTGACCGGCGTGCTGGTGCTCTTCGCCTTCGGGCTGACCGTCAACATCGTGGTGCTGTTCAGCCTGATCCTGGCCGTCGGCATGCTGGTCGACGGCGCGATCGTCGTCACCGAGTACGCCGACCGCAAGATGCTGGAGGGGCTGCCGCGCAGCCAGGCCTACGGCCTGGCCGCCAAGCGCATGGCCTGGCCGATCATCGCCTCGACGGCGACCACCCTTGCGGCCTTCCTGCCGCTGATCTTCTGGCCCGGCGTGGTCGGCGAGTTCATGAAGTTCCTGCCGATCACCCTGGTCGCGGTGCTGACCGCCTCGCTGGCCATGGCCCTGGTCTTCGTGCCGACGCTCGGCGCGCTGATCGGCAAGCCGGGCAGCGCCAACACCCAGATCGGCGCGCTGGCCGCGGGCGAGGGCAGCCTGGACCGCCTGGGCGGCTTCACCGGCGCCTACATCGGCGTGCTGCGCCGGGCGCTGCGCCATCCGGGCAAGATCGTGCTGGCCGCGGTACTGCTGCTGGTCGGCGTGCAGTTCGCCTATTCGCAGCTCGGCCGCGGCGTCGAGTTCTTCCCCGAGGTCGAGCCCGACAACGTCTCGCTGTGGGTGCACGGCCGCGGCAACCTGTCGATCGACGAGCGCGACCAGCTGCTGAGGCAGGTCGAGGAGCAGGTCCTGGCGATCCACCGCGAGCACCAGGAGTTCCACTCGATCTACGCCAAGAGCATGACCGATTCCGGCCGCCAGAACGACGACGAGCCCGAGGACCTGATCGGCACCATCCAGCTGGAGTTCGTCGACTGGCACGCGCGCCGCCCGGCCAACGAGATCCTTGCCGAGATCCGCCGGCGCACCGACCATCTCGCCGGCGTCCTCGTCGAGCCGCGCAAGCAGGAGGCCGGCCCGCCGGTCGGCAAGCCGGTGCAGGTCCAGGTCTCGGCCGCCGATCCGGCCCGCATCGCCCCCGCCGTCGAGCAGATCCTCGGCGCGATGCAGCAGATCGGCGGCTTCGTCGACATCGAGGACGGCACGCCGATCCCCGGCATCGAATGGCAGCTCTCGGTCGACCGCTCGCAGGCCGCCAAGTTCGACGCCGACGTCGCGCTGATCGGCTCCTACGTGCAGATGCTGACGACCGGCCTGGAGATCGGCTCCTACCGGCCGAACACCTCGGACGAGGAGATCGACATCGTCGTCCGGCTGCCCGAGCGCTACCGCACCACCGAACAGCTCGGCCGCATCCGCATCCAGACCGAGCGCGGCATGGTGCCGATCTCCAACTTCGTCGAGATCACGCCGCAGCAGAAGATCTCGATGCTGCGGCGCGTCGACAGCGCGCGCGTGATGACGGTCAAGGCCGAGGTGGCGCCGGGCATCCTGCCCGACGACAAGGTGCGCGCGCTGCGCGCCTGGCTGGCCGACAACCCGCCCGCGCCGGGAGTAACCGTGACCTTCAAGGGCGAGGACCAGGAGCAGCAGGAGGCCGGCGCGTTCCTGACCAAGGCCTTCGTCGTCGCGCTCTTCGTCATGGCGATCATCCTGGTCACGCAGTTCAACTCCTTCTACAGCGCCGGGCTGATCCTCTCGGCGGTGATCATGTCGACGATCGGCGTGATGATCGGCCTGCTGGTCACCGACCAGCCCTTCGGCATCGTCATGAGCGGCATCGGCGTGATCGCGCTGGCCGGCATCGTCGTGAACAACAACATCGTGCTGATCGACACCTTCGACCGGCTGAAGCACGAGGAGCGCCGGCCGCTCGACGCCATCCTGCGCACCGGCGCGCAGCGCCTGCGCCCGGTGATGCTGACCACCGTGACCACGATCCTCGGGCTGATGCCGATGGTGCTGAGCGCCAACGTCGACTTCGTCGCCCGCTCGGTCAGCGTCGGTGCGCCCTCGACCCAGTGGTGGACCCAGCTGGCCACCGCCATCGCCTCGGGCCTGACCTTCGCGACCGTGCTGACCCTGATCTTCACGCCCTGCGCGCTGATGCTGCGCGAGAACCTGAAGCGGCGCCGGCGGCTGCGCCGGCTCGAGGCCGAGCGCGGCCCCGGCCCCGCCGGCAGGCGCGATACGCGTCGACCGGGCGGCCGGCGTGCCCTGCCGGAAGCCGCGGAGTAGCGCCGGCCTGCGCCCGAGGCTCGCCTTTACGGCGCGTTAAGGCGGACGGGTCTACCCTCTCGCTCCGCTAGAGGCCTGTGAAGGATCGAACACGGTGACCCAGGAAGCGCAGGAAGCGACAGAAGCCGACCTCTTGGAGCCGGACGAGTTCATCCGGGACGCCCTGAAGCTCGCCGCCGAGGAACAGCTGCCGATCGAGATGGGCCGCATCGTCTGGCGCGCCGACGGCCGCCTGGAGCGCCGCGGCGAAGGCGACTCGCTCAGCTTCAAGTTCGTCTATCGCGGCGTCCGCTTCGAGGGTCGCCTCGACCTCAACGACACCGGCAAGATGGCGATCACGGCCGACCTCGGCCTGCTGCCCTACACCGCCGAATCGCGCGGCGCGCGGCACCAGCTGCTGCGCCTGGCGCGAGCCGCCGTAGGCATCGAGGGACTGCATTTCCTGGTCTCCCAGGACCAGCTGCTGCGGATCGCCGCCGAGGGCACGACGCCGCGCCCGCGCACCCCGGTCTCCTGCATGGCCACGCTCTGCGCGCTGGTCCTGCGCCTGCGCCCCTGGGTGCAGCTCACCGGCGACCTGCTCGACGACGCCCGCCAGGCCGAAGCCCTGCGCACCGCCGCCCGCAGCGCCGCCGCGGCGCCCCGCAGCCAGGCTGCCGTCCGTTTCTGACCGCCGGCCAAATCCGAACGGCCTTCGCTTCGGACCGCGCCCGCCCGTCGGTCAGCTTCGGGAGTCCTCGCTCTCGGGCACCACGAAGACCTGCCCCGGGTAGATCAGGTCCGGATCGCGGATCTGGTCGTCGTTCGCCTCGAAGATGACCGTATAGCGCAGCCCCTGGCCGTAGGTTCGCTGGGCGATCCGCCACAGCGAGTTGCCCGGCTGCACGATGACCAGGCGCTCGCCCTCCGGCAGGTCGGTGAGCAGGGTCGAGCGCGCGAAGGGGGTCTCCAGGCGCACCAGCACCGAGCCCTCGGCGTCGACCTGGTCGAGGCGCAGCCGGTGCAGGCCGACCGAGACCGGCTCCGGGGCGCGCAGCCGCCACTTGCCCTCGCTGCCGCCGCGCGCCTCGCCGACGAAGCGGTCGTCTATGTAGGCGAAGACGCGGCCCTCGGGCGTCACGGTACCGGCCACCGTGACGCGGCCCTCGGCGTCGTAGCGCAGGGTCTCCAGGACCAGGTCGCCGACCGCCATGCCGGCGTCGATGCCCTGCAGCACCACGACGTCGCCGTCGCCGCTGCGGTCGAGCGCCACGGCGACCGGGCCGCGCGGCTCGACGGCGGCCGGCCCGACCGGCTCGGCCGCCTGCTCCGGCGCCCCCGGCTCCGCGACCTGCACCTCCGGCTCCGGCACCGAAACGACGACGACCCGCGGCGCCTCGATCTCGACGCCGTCGCGGGCACGCGCCAGCAGGCTGAGCTGATGATCGCCGGGCTTGAGCGGCCGGTCGGTCAGGTAGACCCATTCGCCGGCGGCGTCGGCGGTCGCCTCGCCCATGAACTCGCCGTTGCGCAGCACGGACACCCGGCTGCCGGGCTCGGCCCGCCCGGCGATCACCGCGGAGCCGTTGCGGTCGATGTGGACCACGTCGAAGCTGGGCACGGTACGCGAGGTCACGCTGTCGGCGCCCTCGGGCGAGGCGGCCTCGGCAGGAGCCCCGCGCGGCTCGGCTTCCCGGGGCGCGGCCTCCCGGGGCTCCGGCAGGCGCGCCTGCTGCTCGGCCGGAACCGCCTCGCGGCTCGCCGTCCCGCTTGTCGGCGCCTCCGGCGCGGCCCGCTTCGGCTCCGCCGGGGCGGCGGTTCCGGCAGCCTCGGGGGCGACGGTCCGCGGCGCGACGGGCTCCGGCGTCTCCGGCGGCGGCAGGGCCCGCTCGGCGGCGCGCCCGGGCTCCTGCTGTTGGGGCGCTTGCCGCTCCCGGGCGGCCTGCGTGGGCGCGGCCGGCGTCGGGGCGGCCTGCGTCGGGGCGGCAGGATCAGAGGAAGCGGGCTGGGAGGTCGCGGGCTCTGAGGGCGCGGGGCTCGTCGGCTCACGCCGATCGGCGTTACGGGGCTGCTCGGCCACCGTCGTGCCGGCGGCCGCGGGCTCCGAGCGCCCGGTCTCGGAGACCTCGGTCTCTTCGGCGCCGGCCTCCCCGGCTTCGGGCCGAGGACGGGTGTTCGCCTCATCGGACACGCTGCCGCCGCTGGCCGCAGAGGTGCGGCCGCCGTCATCGTCCGTGCTGGCCGAGGAGGTGGCCGGCGTGCCGGGCGGGGTACCCTCGGGCTCCGCGGGGCCCGGGGCGGCGGCGGGCCGGTCGCCCTCGGACGGCGGCGTCGCAGCGGGGCGATCCGTCTCGCCGCTCTCGGCGCCGGTGCCGTCGTCGCCCTTGGTCTCGCCGCCAGGACTCTGGCCGGCAGGCGCTTGGGCGCTCTGCTCGGCCGGCGTGCCCGGCTCTTCCTGCAGGAACAGGAAGTAGCCGGCCGCGAGAACCGCCGCCACGACCAGCGCCCCGATGAGGGCTGCAAGCCTCACGCCCATTGTCCGTCCACCCTTCCGACCAACGAATTTGACCATAAGATGGTGGTTCCACCTGCGCAACGGCGCTGCGGACGCCGCGCTGCGGCGGGGGCGGGGGTTGCGCGGAGCCCGCCGGCGCCCCTGAAACCAGCGGCCGAAACCCGCGGCTGAAACCACCGGCCGAATCCTCCGGCCGAATCCTCCGGCTGAAACCTCCGGCGCGCGAGACCGTTGGCCGAAAGGCGTCGCGATCCCGATTGACCGGGCCGACGCCAGCCGATAGGCAGCCGAACCGGCCGCCGCCTGCCGGCACCGCCACCTGACGAGGGACCGCCGCCTTGCCATCCGATCCGCGCCGAATCAGCGCCCTCTGCGTCTACTGCGGCTCCAATGCCGGCGACGACCGCGTCTTCGTCGAGGCAGCGGCGACGCTCGGCCGCGACGCGGCGGAACGCGGGGTACGCATCGTCTACGGCGGCGGCAGCATCGGCCTGATGGGCGCGGTCGCCGACGCCGCCCTGGCCGGCGGCGGCGAGGTCCACGGCATCATCCCGAACCACCTGGCCCGCCGCGAGATCCAGAACACCGAGGTCACGCGCATGGAGGTCGTCGAGTCGATGCATCACCGCAAGATGCGCATGTTCGACGAGTCCGACGCCTTCGCGATCCTGCCGGGCGGCCTGGGCACGCTCGACGAGACCTTCGAGATGCTGACCTGGCGCCAGCTCGGCCTGCACGACAAGCCGGTCGTGCTGGTCAACGTCGCCGACTACTGGACGCCGCTGCTCGAGGCGATCGGCCAGATGGTGCGTCGCGGCTTCGTGCGGCCGAAGCACGCCGGCCTGCTGTCGGTCGTCGGCCGGGTCGAGGACCTGTTCCCGGCGCTCGAGCTGACGCCGCCGCCGCGACCCACCGACTCGATCCGGCTGGCCTGAGCCGGGCGGCAGGCCCGGCGTCGCGACGGCGCAGGACCGCCGCCGCCACGCGCCTTGTCAGTCCGCAGCTTGCTGCTATTGTGCGCCCGCCGCGACCCGCCGGCGGCGCAGTGCGCCTGCGGCCCCGCCGCGGCGCCGACGCCCGACCCACACGTTAAGGACAGCACGGAAGGACCCCATGGCGAAGATCAAGGTCGCAACCCCGATCGTCGAGCTCGACGGCGACGAGATGACCCGCATCATCTGGGCCTTCATCAAGGAGAAGCTGATCCTTCCCTATCTCGACGTCGAGCTGAAGTACTACGACCTCGGCGTCGAGGAGCGCGACCGCACCGACGACCAGATCACCGTCGACGCCGCCGAGGCGATCAAGCGGTACGGCGTCGGCGTCAAGTGCGCGACCATCACCCCCGACGAGGCCCGCGTCGAGGAGTTCAAGCTCAAGAAGATGTGGCGCTCGCCGAACGGCACGATCCGCAACATCATCGGCGGCACGATCTTCCGCGAGCCGATCGTCTGCCAGAACGTGCCGCGCCTGGTGCCGGGCTGGACCCAGCCGATCATCATCGGCCGCCACGCCTTCGGCGACCAGTACCGCGCCACCGACTTCAAGGTGCCGGGCCCCGGCAAGCTGACCATGACCTTCCAGCCGGCCGGCGGGGGCGAGGCCCAGACCTGGGAGGTCCACGACTTCCCGGAGAGCGGCGTCGCCATGGGCATGTACAACCACGACGAATCGATCCGCGGCTTCGCGCGCGCCTCCTTCAACTACGGCCTGGGGCGCGGCTACCCGGTCTACCTCTCGACCAAGAACACCATCCTCAAGGCCTACGACGGCCGCTTCAAGGACCTCTTCCAGGAGGTCTTCGACAAGGAGTTCAAGGCGAAGTTCGACGCCGCCGGCATCACCTACGAGCACCGGCTGATCGACGACATGGTCGCGGCGGCGCTGAAGTGGTCGGGCGGCTTCGTCTGGGCCTGCAAGAACTACGACGGCGACGTGCAGTCCGACACCGTCGCCCAGGGCTTCGGCTCGCTCGGCCTGATGACCTCGGTGCTGATGACGCCCGACGGCAAGACCGTCGAGGCCGAGGCCGCCCACGGCACGGTGACGCGGCACTTCCGCATGCACCAGCAGGGCAAGGAGACCTCGACCAACCCGATCGCCTCGATCTTCGCCTGGACCCGCGGCCTCAAGTACCGCGGCACCTTCGACGACACCCCGGAGGTGGTCGAGTTTGCCGAGAACCTGGAGAAGGTCTGCGTCGACACCGTCGAGGCCGGCCACATGACCAAGGACCTGGCGCTGCTGATCGGGCCCGACCAGGCCTGGATGACGACCCGCGAGTTCCTCGACAAGCTCGACCAGAACCTGCAGAAGGCGATGGCATGACGCGACTGACCCAGACCCTCGGCCGCGCCACCCGGCGCGGCTTCCTTTCCGCACTGCTCATCGGAGGCCTGTTGACCATGGCGACGAACGAAGGCCGGGCGGCCGACCCCGAGAACACCCTGATCATGCAGCTGAAGGACGGCCCGGTGGTCATCGAGCTGTTCCCCGACGTGGCGCCGAACCACGTCGAGCGCATCAAGACCCTGGCCCGCCAGGGCTTCTACGACGGCCTCAAGTTCCACCGGGTGATCGAGGGCTTCATGGCCCAGACCGGCGACCCGCGCGGCGACGGCACCGGCGGCTCCGACCTGCCCGACCTCAAGGCCGAGTTCAGCCGCGTTCCCTTCGAGGAGGGCACGCTGGGCATGGCCCGGGCACAGAACCCGGACAGCGCCAACAGCCAGTTCTTCATCATGTTCGAGCGCGGCGACTTCCTGGACGGCCAGTACACCGTCTTCGGCCAGGTCGTCGACGGCATGGAGAACGTGCACCTGATCAAGAAGGGCGACCGCAGCGCCAACGGCTCGGTGCGCAATCCCGACGTCATCGAGTCGCTGAAGGTCCAGTCCGACGTTCAGTAGCGGCCGGACGGGCTTTCACGCCCCTCGACAGGCTCGGCCACGAGACGTTTCCAAGAAGAAAAGGGCTCCATCCCGGCGGATGGAGCCCTTCTTCGTTTCGGGCCGCTTCGCGAAACCGCTCAGGCCGCCGGGGCCATCTCCGACAGCGCCGCCTCGATCGCGGCGACCGCCTCCTGGGCCTTGGCGCCCTCGGGGCCGCCGGCCTGGGCCATGTCCGGACGGCCGCCGCCGCTCTTGCCGCCGAGCGCCGCGGAGCCGGCGCGCACCAGGTCGACCGCCGAGAAGCGGCCGGTCAGGTCGTCGGTGACGCCGACGACCAGCGAGGCCTTGCCCTCGGCGACCGCGACCAGCACGACGACGCCGGAGCCGAGCTGCGTCTTGAGCGCGTCGGCCATCGGCTTGAGGTCCTTGGCCGGCACGTCCTCGACGATGCGCGCGGCGAGCTTCACGCCGGCGACCTCGCGGGTCTCGGCGCCGCCGCCGGCGCCGCCCCCGGTCGCCAGCTTGCGGCGCAGCTCGCCGACCTCGCGCTCCAGGCGCTTGCGCTCGTCGATCAGCGCGCTGATGCGCTGCGGCAGCTCGGCCGGCGCCGCGCGCAGCGAGGCCGCCGCCTCGGAGAGCAGCGCCTCCTGGCGCTCGACGTGAGCCAGCGCGGCCGCGCCGGTCACCGCCTCGATGCGGCGCACGCCGGCGGCCAGCGCCTGCTCGGAGACGATCTTGAAGAAGCCGATGTCGCCGACGCGGCGCACATGGGTGCCGCCGCAGAGCTCCGTCGAGTAGTGCTTGCCCGGGCCCTTGTGGCTCTCGTCGAGGCCGCCCATCGAGAGCACCCGCACCTCGTCGCCGTACTTCTCGCCGAACAGCGCCAGGGCGCCGGCCTCGATCGCCTCGTCGGGCGTCATGAAGCGGGTGGTGACGGCGTCGTTCAGGCGGATGCGGGCGTTGACCTCGGTCTCGATCGCCTGGATGTCCTCGGCGCCCAGCGGCTTGGGGTGGCTGAAGTCGAAGCGCAGGCGCTCGGGTGCGACCAGCGAGCCCTTCTGGGTGACGTGCTCGCCGAGCCGCCGGCGCAGGGCCTCGTGCAGCAGGTGGGTCGCCGAGTGATGGGTGCGCAGCGCCGCGCGGCGCGTGCCGTCGACGCGCAGCTCGACCGCCTCGCCGCGCTTCAGCGTGCCGTGGTCGACCCTGCCGTAGTGGACGAAGAGGTCGCCCAGCTTGCGCTGCACGTCGGTGACCGCGACCGAGAGGCGGTCGGCGCCGATGGCGACGCCGTTGTCGGCCTGCTGGCCGCCGGACTCGCCGTAGAAGGGCGTCTGGTTGACGACGAAGGCGACCTCGCTGCCGGCCGGCGCCGTCTCGACCTCCTCGCCCTCGACCAGGATCGCGGTGACCACGCCCTCGGCGACCTCGCTGTCGTAGCCCAGGAACTCGGTGGCGCCCAGGCGCTGGCGCAGGTCGAACCACTGGGCCTCGGTGGCCGCCTCGCCCGAGCCGGCCCAGGCCTTGCGCGCGGCGGCGCGCTGGCGCGCCATGGCGTTCTCGTAGCCGGCCTCGTCGACCTTGCGGCCCTGGCCGCGCAGGATGTCCTGGGTCAGGTCGAGCGGGAAGCCGTAGGTGTCGTAGAGCTTGAAGGCGACCTCGCCGGGCAGCGCCGCCGTCCCGTCGAGCTTGGCGGTCTCCTCCTCGAGCAGCTTGAGGCCGCGGCCGAGCGTGTCCTTGAAGCGGGTCTCCTCGAGACGCAGCGTCTCGGTGATCAGCGCCTGGGCCCGGCCGAGCTCGGGGAAGTGCTGGCCCATCTCGCGGACCAGCGCCGGCACCAGCTGCCACATCACCGGCTCGCGCGCGCCGATCAGGTGGGCGTGGCGCATGGCGCGCCGCATGATCCGGCGCAGCACGTAGCCGCGCCCCTCGTTCGAGGGCAGCACGCCGTCGGCGATCAGGAAGGAGCTGGCCCGCAGGTGGTCGGCGATGACCCGGTGCGAGACCGCACGCTCGCCGTCGGGGTCGCTGTTCGAGACCTCGGCGGAGGCCTCGATCAGGGCGCGCATCAGGTCGATGTCGTAGTTGTCGTGCTTGCCCTGCAGCACCGCCGCGATGCGCTCCAGGCCCATGCCGGTGTCGATCGAGGGGCGCGGCAGCTCGACCCGCTGGTCGGGCCGCTGCTCGTACTGCATGAACACGAGGTTCCAGATCTCGATGAAGCGGTCGCCGTCCTCGTCGGGACTGCCCGGCGGGCCCCCCGGGATGCCCTCGCCGTGGTCGAAGAAGATCTCCGAGCAGGGACCGCAGGGCCCGGTGTCGCCCATCGCCCAGAAGTTGTCCGAGGTGGCGATGCGGATGATCCGCTCCTCGGGCAGGCCGGCGATCTTCTTCCAGAGGTCGAAGGCCTGGTCGTCCTCCGCGTAGACCGTGACCAGCAGGCGCTCGGCGGGCAGGCCGAACTCGCGCGTCACCAGGTTCCAGGCCAGCTCGATCGCCCGGTCCTTGAAGTAGTCGCCGAACGAGAAGTTGCCGAGCATCTCGAAGAAGGTGTGGTGGCGCGCCGTGTAGCCGACGTTCTCCAGGTCGTTGTGCTTGCCGCCGGCGCGCACGCACTTCTGCGAGGTCACGGCGCGCTGGTAGGGGCGCTGCTCGACGCCGGTGAAGACGTTCTTGAACTGCACCATGCCGGCGTTGGTGAACAGCAGCGTCGGGTCGTTGCGCGGCACGAGCGGCGAGGACTCGACGACCTCGTGGCCCTGGCGGCCGAAGTAGTCGAGGAAGGTCGAGCGGATGTCGTTGGTGCTGGTCATGGTCTCGATCTAGGCAATCGGGCCGTTGCACTCAAGCTGGGCGCGCGCGGCCGGGGACGCGCCCGGGTCGGAGGCCTCGATCGGAAGGCCGGCGCCGGTTCGGCCGCAAGGCCGGCGGGAGAGGTCCGGCCCGCCGCGTCGCTGGGGTTCCCGGAGTCCGGAACCGCCGCTGCCCTGGCACGTTCGCCTCCACGACAAGAGGTCGCCGGTTCTAGCCCCGAGTCCGGGCCCTGTCCAGCGTGCCGCCGTCCCGGAGAGGGCGGAAGCCGCGTCCGGGCCGGGCCCGACCCGGGGCGCCGCGCCCGGCCCGGCGGGGTCGCTGCGCCGGGGTGGCCGCGGCCAAGCCGTTCCTCTATGCTCCGCCCCGTCCTCCAACGGAAAGAATGTGATGCGTCGAATGCCTGCCATTTCCCTACGCAACCGCGCCGTCCGGGCAGCCGCGGCGCGCCCCGGCCGCGCTTTCTGGGCGCCGGCCGCGATCGCCCTCGCCGCGCTGCTGACCGCGCCCCTGCTCGCCGCGCCCGCGTCGGCCCAGCAGGTCGCGCCGCAGGCGCCGGCGGACGAGACCGTCCAGAATTTCCAGGCCTGGGAGCTGCGCTGCGGCACGCCGCCGAATGCCCAGCGCAAGGTCTGCCAGATGGAGCAGGACGTGTTCCGCGAGGGCTCGACCGAACAGCAGATCGCGAAGATCGCCGTCGGCTTCCCGCCGAGCTCGGAGAACCCGGGCATGCTGATCCTCTCGCCGCTGGCCACCTGGCTGCCGCCGGGCATCGGCTTCCAGCTCGACTCGGGCCAGGAGCAGCGGGTGCCGGTGCAGCGCTGCTCGCCGCAGGGCTGCGTCACCGAGATCCTGATCGAGGCGCCGCTGCTCAAGGCCATGAAGGCCGGCACGCAGATCAACCTGACGATCCACGACCGCTCCCGCCAGCCGGTCAAGGGCACCGTGTCGCTGCTCGGCTTCACCGCGGCCTTCGACGCGATGATGGCCGCGCGCGGCTGAGGCCGCACCGGGCGCCCCGATCGCCCCCGAACGCAGGAAGGGCCGGAGCGGCAGCCGCTCCGGCCCTTTCCTATGGTAGCGCCCCTTCTCGGGCAGCGCCCCCGTCCGTCCGTCCGGCAGCTCGGGGCCACCGCGGGCGCCGCAGGCTACTCCTGATCGGAAGCGCCACCCTCGTCGGGCGCGTCGGGGCCCTCGAGCATGGCGTCGGCGACCAGGCCGGCGTTGGCGCGCACCGCCTTCTCGATGGCCTGGGCGACGGCGGGGTTCTCCTTGAGGAAGGCCTTGGCGTTCTCCCGGCCCTGGCCGATCCGCTGGCCGTCGTGGGAGAACCAGGCACCCGACTTCTCGACGACCCCGGCCTGGACGCCGAGATCGAGCAGCTCGCCGGTCTTGGAGACGCCCTCGCCGTACATGATGTCGAACTCGACGACCCGGAACGGCGGCGCCAGCTTGTTCTTGACCACCTTCACCCGGGTCTGGTTGCCGACCACGGTGTCCTTGTCCTTGATCGCGCCGATCCGGCGGATGTCGAGGCGCACCGAGGAGTAGAACTTCAGGGCGTTGCCGCCGGTCGTGGTCTCGGGGCTGCCGAACATCACGCCGATCTTCATGCGGATCTGGTTGATGAAGATGACCATGCAGCGCGAACGCGAGATCGAGCCGGTCAGCTTGCGCAGCGCCTGGCTCATCAGGCGCGCCTGCAGGCCGGGCATCTGGTCGCCCATCTCGCCTTCCAGCTCGGAGCGCGGCACCAGCGCGGCCACCGAGTCGATGACCAGCACCTCGACCGCGCCGGAGCGGACCAGCGTGTCGGCGATCTCGAGCGCCTGCTCGCCGGCGTCCGGCTGGCTGATCAGCAGCTCCTCGATGTCGACGCCGAGCTTGGTCGCGTAGGTCGGGTCGAGGGCGTGCTCGGCGTCGACGAAGGCGCAGGTGCCGCCGGCCTTCTGGGCTTCGGCGACGACGTGCAGCGCCAGGGTCGTCTTGCCGGAGGATTCGGGACCGTAGATCTCGACGATGCGGCCGCGCGGCAGGCCGCCGATGCCGAGCGCGATGTCGAGGCCGAGCGAGCCGGTCGAGACCGTCTCGGTCTGCACGACCTCGCGCTGGCCGAGCTTCATGACCGAGCCCTTGCCGAAGGCCCGCTCGATCTGCGTCAGCGCCGCCTGGAGGGCGCGTTCCTTGTCAGCCTGTTCCTTGCCCACGAGCTTCAGTGCCGGTTCCGCCATTGAGAGGGTCCCCTGTATTTCATGCACGGCGCTGCGCCGCAATGTGGATCGACTATACCCGCTTTGTTCTTTTCCGGCAACCAAGAGCGTACGAAAATAGAACATTTGTGGTTCGTCGGCACGCCGGGCCGCACCGCCCTGTGGAAATGCACGCAATGCGCGCATGTCGAACAGAAAGCGAACGGCGAGCGACGGGCTCAGGCGTCCGGGCGCGCGCCGGCCGGAGCTTCCGGCGCCCGGTCGGACGGGGCCGGTGGCGCGGCCCGGGTCGGGGCCTGCGCCGGGATAGGCGGCGGGCCCGGCAGCGGCAGGCGCACCAGGACGACTGTGCCGCCGGCCTCGCCGGGGCCGAGGCGCAGCGTCCCGCCGTGGTAGTCGAGCAGCCGCTGGCTGTTGTAGAGACCGGTCCCGGTGCCGGTCTCGCCGGCGGCGTTGGAGGCGCGGAAGAAGCGTCGTCCGACGGCCGCGCGCTCGCCCTCGGGGATGCCGATCCCGCGGTCGACGACCTGGAACTCGAGGGCGCCGTCGCCGAGGCCGGCGATGACGTCGACCGGCCGGTCGGCCGGCGAGTACTTGAGGGCGTTGTCGATCAGGTTGATCAGCACGGTCTGCAGCATGCCGCTGTCGCCGCGGTAGCGCCCGGCGCCGGCGGCCGGGGCGAAACGCAGGCGATCGCCGTGCCCGAGCGCCGCGAAGTGGCGCTCGACCTCGGCGAGCAGCGCGGCGACCTCGAGCGGCTCGGCCCGCAGGCTCTCGCCGTCCTCTCGCTCGGCGGCCAGGAAGCGGTCGATCAGCCCGGCCATGCGGCGCACCGATCCGGCGATGCCGGCCAGGCGCCGCGCGGTCGTCGCCTCGGGCTCGTCGGGGTTCATGCCGATCATTTCGCCTTCGAGCTGGATGGTCGCGAGCGGCGTCCGGAACTCGTGGCCGACCATGCGCATGAACTGCCGCTGCTCCTCGCGCAGCCGCCGCTCGGTGGCGAGGCTGGCCGACAGCTCGTCCTCGAGCCGCCGGCGCTCGGCGACCTCGGCGGCGAGCGCCCGGTTGCGCGCCCTGAGGTCGGCCGACAGCCGGGCGCTGACCATGAACAGCAGGCAGGCGAAGAAGGCGATCAGGAACAGCAGGCTCTCGAAGAAGAACCAGGCGTTGCGGGCGCCGAGCACCGGCGCGCCCGCCTCTGCCCCCAGAGCCGCGGCCGCCGGCGCCGCCGGGTTCAGCGTCTCGAGGAGGCTGAGCGCGACGTTGGCGCCCATGTGCACGCCCAGCACGGCGACCGTGACCCAGCGCAGCAGCCGCGGCTGGCTGCGGTCGCGGGCCAGGGTCAGGCACATGAATCCCATGACGGCCAGGGTGAACAGCGTCGAGGCATTGACCCGCAGCCACAGCGTCTCCGGCGCCCAGGCCATGGCGCCGCTCCAGAACGCCACCTGGGAGACCAGCAGCAGGGCCCCGAGCCAGGGATAGCGCGGCTGCCCGAGGAAGCGCGCCAGGCCGTCGGCCATGAGCAGCAGGCCGAGCTTGACGATGGAATTGGCGGCGACGATCTGCCAGGCCTCGGGCGCCGGGCCGCGCAGCACGAAGAACAGCACGCCGACCATGAAGCAGACCGAGGCCGCGGCGATCAGCTTCAGCTCGTAAAGCCGCCGCCAGGTCAGCCACACGAAGAGCCAGACGACGCTCTGCATCGCCGCGATGAAGACCACGACGAGCAAGATGGTTCTCAGGTCGAGCATGACGGTGCGGCGCGCCCCCCGAACGCGATCGGCGGACCGGTATGCGGCAAAAGACGGGGGCCGACAACAGGCAACGCCCGGCGCCGGCGCCGCTCCCGACGGGCCGGCGCTCAGGCAGCGCGCTCGCCCATGACCTCCTTCACCTTGGTCGCCAGCTGCTTCAGGCTGAACGGCTTGGGCAGGAAGTAGATGCCGCTCTCCTCGCCGATCCGCCGGCGGAAGGAGTCCTCGGCGTAGCCCGAGATGAAGATCACCTTGAGGCGCGGCTGGTGCTCGCGCACGACCTTGACCAGCGCCGGCCCGTCGACCTTGGGCATGACCACGTCGGTGATCAGCAGGTCGATCTCCGAGGCGCCGCTGCCGCCGCGCAGCAGCTCCAGCGCCGCCTCGCCGGAGCGCGCCTCCATGACGTCGTAGCCCTTGGTGCGCAGCACGCGCGCCGAGAAGGCCCGCACGGCGTCCTCGTCCTCGACCAGCAGCACCTTGCCGATGCCGGAGAGGTCCCGGCTCTCGCTGGTCTCGGCGGCGACCGCCCCGGCCGCCGCCTGGTGCTCGGGCAGGTGGATCGAGAAGACGGTGCCCTTGCCGACGGTCGAGTCGACGCCGACGAAGCCGCCGGTCTGCTTGACGATGCCGTAGACCGTGGCGAGCCCGAGCCCGGTGCCCTCGCCGACCTCCTTGGTCGAGAAGAAGGGGTCGAAGATGCGCCCCAGGATCTCCTTGGGGATGCCGCAGCCGGTGTCGCTGACCTCGATGACGACGTAGCGGCCGGCCGGCATGGTCTCGCCGCCGATCCGGCGCTCGGCCTTGAGCTCCAGGTTGGCGGTCCGGATGGTCAGCTCGCCGCCGGTCGCCGCCATGGCGTCGCGTGCGTTGACCACGAGATTGATGATGACCTGCTCGAGCTGGCCCTGGTCGGCGCGGATCGAGCCCAGGCCCCGGCCGTGCACGACCTTGAACTCGATGGCCTCGCCGATCAGCCGGCGCAGCAGGTGGGCGAGCTCGGCCAGCACGTCGGTGACGTTGAGCGTCTTCGGCTGCAGCGTCTGCTGGCGCGAGAAGGCCAGCAGCTGGCGCACCAGGTTGGCCGCGCGGTTGGCGTTCTGCTTGATCTGCATGATGTCGGCGAAGGACTGGTCGCCGGGCCGGTGGCGCAGCAGCAGCAGGTCCGAGAAGCCGATCATCGCGGTCAGCAGATTGTTGAAATCGTGGGCGATGCCGCCGGCGAGCTGGCCGACCGCCTGCATTTTCTGCGACTGCGCGAACTGCGCCTCCAGGGCCTTCTGCTCGGTGAGGTCCTGCAGGTGGACGATCATCGCGCCGCCGCCGGCGCCCTCGCCGCCGCCGGCGCCCTCGCCGCCCCCGGCGCCCTCGCCGGCCACGCCGCGCAGCGTCAGCTGGCAGACCGTCTCCCGGCTGGGCCCGAGCCGGATCTCGATCGGCTCCGGCGTACGCCCGGCCGCCGCCTCGGCGATCGCGGCGACCAGCGCCTCGCGGTCGGCGGCGGTCAGCAGGTCGGCCAGGCGCCGGCCCTCGAGACGCTCCTGCCCCGCGACCATCGCCGCGAAGGTCTTATTGAACTCCGAGACCACGCCGGCCGGGTCGATCTGCGCGACGCCGATCGGCGCCTCGTCGAGAAAGCGCCGGAAGCGCTTCTCGCCCTGCAGCAGGGCCTCCTCGGCGGCCCGCTCCTGCGCCAGGTGGCGGACCACCGAGCGGGTGTGCAGGCGCGAGGGTCCCTCCTCGAGGATCTCCTGGACGATCGAGACCCGGAAGGCCTCCCCGGCGGCGTCCAGGAAGTCGGTCTCGCCGCGGCGCGGGTCGCCGTCGAACGGCAGGTGCGGCGGCAGCGTCTCGGGGGCCGCCGCCAGGACGTCGCGCAGCGTCAGGCCGCCGAGCAGCTCGGCGCGGCTGCGGCCGAGCCAGTCCGCCAGGGTCGCGTTGACGTAGTCGAAGCGGCCGGCGGCGTCGACCGAGTAGACGCCGACCGGCGCGTTCTCGAAGAGATCGAGCATGCGGTCGCGCTCTTCGCTGATCGTCTGCTCGATCTGGCGCCGGTCGGTGACGTCCTCGGTCAGCCACAGCACTTCGCCGGAGCCGCCGCCCAGGCTGTGCGCCTCGAGCTGGATCCAGCGGCGCTCGCCGTTGCGGTCGGCGATCACCACCTCCTCGCGGCCGCCGACGCCGTGCACCGCCTTCTCGGCCAGCCGCCCGACCCGTTCGCGCATCTCCTCGTCGCCGGCGCGCCGCTCGATGTCCGCCGGCAAGGCGACGCCGATGCCGAAGCTCTCCTCGGCCGCGAGGTTGGATTCCAGAAGGGCGCCGTCGGCGCCGACGATCTGCAGGGGCCGGCCGTAGGTCGCGAAGCCGCGGCGCAGGCGGTCGGCGCCGCTCCGCCGGGCACGGCGCGCGCGGCCGGTCAGCCACCAGGCGGCGGCGCCGCCCAGCAGGGCGCCGGCGACGAGCCCAGCGGCCAGCAACGCCAGCAGCGGGCCCGGCCCGATCCCCCAGAAGCCACTCGCCAAGTCGACGCTCCCCCGCTCTTCCCGCGGCCTGCGGCCGTTCCCTTGCCCGGCCAGACTCTGCCGGAACATCCTCTCTGCCGGGCCACCCGGGCACCAGTCTAGCCCCGGCTGCGCGGGCTAGCCTAGATCGCGCGGGCCGTCCGGCCGCACCGTCCCGGGAGCGCCGTCCCGGGAGCGCCGTCCCCGCTCGCCCGGCGCCTCAGCGGCGCGCCGGCATGCGGCCGCGCAGGCGCATGACGTAGCCGATCACCTCGGCGACCGCCTTGTAGTGCGCCGGGGGCACTTCCTGGTCGATCTCGACGCCGTCGTAGAGCGCGCGCGCCAGCGGCCGGTTCTCGACGATCGGCACGTCGTTCTCCTTGGCGACCTCGCGGATCTTCTGGGCCAGGAAGTCGACGCCCTTGGCGACCACCACCGGGGCGTTCATGATCTCGCCCTCGTACTTCAGCGCGATCGCGAAGTGGGTCGGGTTGGTGACCACGACGTCGGCGGTGGGCACCGATGCCATCATGCGCTGGCGCGAGCGCTCCTGGCGCAGCTGGCGCAGGCGCGCCTTGACCATCGGGTCGCCTTCCGACTGGCGCATCTCGTCCTTCACCTCCTGGCGGGACATGCGCAGCTTCTGCATGGTCTTGTAGCGCTGGAACAGGTAGTCCGCGCCGGCGATCACGGTCATCGCCGCGAGGACGCCGACCAGCACGCGCAGGGCCTCGCTGCGCAGCAGGGCCAGGAGCTCCTCGAGCGAGAGCTCGGGCAGGTGCACGTAGGTCTGCCAGCGCGGCATCACCAGCAGGGTGATGATCGCTCCGACCAGGCTGATCTTGAGGATTCCCTTGGCGAACTCGACCAGCGCGCGCGAGCCGAAGATGCGCTTGGCGCCGGACAGCGGCGAGATCTTCTCCAGCTTCGGCTTCAGAGATTCCGTCGAGAACAGGATGCCGCCCTGGACGGCGTTGGCGGCCAGCGCCGCGGTGATCGTGACCGCGAAGGGCATGGCCAGGGCCTTGGCGACGTCCCACAGCAGGCCGGCCAGCATCATCCGGCCGCTGTCGCCGCCCAGCACGATCTGGTGCGGCCGCTCCATGAACGGCAGCAGCGCGCGCGTCAGCTGGCCCAGGAAGGTCGGCGCCAGGATGCCGACCGTCGCCGCGAAGGCCAGGATGATGAACCAGTGGTTGACCTCCTGCGAGCGCGCGACCTCGCCCTTCTCGCGGGCCTCGCGCAGCTTCTTCGGAGTCGGTTCCTCGGTTTTTTGGGAGTCGTCGGTTTCCTCGGACACGCTCCGCCTCCCCCTAGTTGGCCACGAAGAACAGCAGGCGGTCCTCGTAGGTGCCGAGGAAGACCTGCATGATCACCGGCAGCGACAGCCCGAGCACGACGAGGCCCAGGGTGACCTGAAGCGGGATCGCGATGAAGAAGATCTGGACCTGCGGCATCAGCCGCGCGAGCAGGCCGAGGCCGAGGTAGAAGACGCCGGCGGCGGCGATCACCGGCGCCGCCATCTTCATGGCCAGCACGAAGCTCTCGCTGGCGATCCGGGCGATCGTCTCGGAGAGATCGCCGCTCGGCAGGCCGCCGCCCGGCGGAAAGACCATGTAGCTGTCGACGGCGGCGCTGATCGAGATGTGGTGCAGGTCGAGGGTGAAGATCATCAGCAGGCCGAGCAGCGACAGGAAGTTGCCGACGATCGAGCCCTGCTGCTGCGAGGTCGGGTCGTTGACCATCGCGTTGGCCAGCGAGTTCATGTTGGCGATGATCATGCCGGCGGTACCCAGCGCGGTCATCAGGATGCGCGCTATGGCGCCGAGGAACAGCCCGACGACGATCTCGCCGAGCAGCAGCACGACCAGCAGCACCGGCTCCGCCGGCGCCGCCGGCAGGCGCGCGGCGACCAGCGGCACGATCAGCAGCGACAGCAGCGCCGCCAGGGCGAGGCGGGCGCGCGAGGCGACGTAGGCCTCGCCGATGCCGGGGATCAGCATGACCACGGCGCCGACCCGCGCGAACACCAGCAGGAAGCTGTAGATGCCGGCCGGCAGCAGCTCGCTCAGCACGGCCCCCTCCCGGCCGGCCGCCGCCGGCCGCCGCCGGACGTGAGACTCCCGGCGTCGGTCATCCGAGGGCGACGATCCGGTCCATCACGCCTTCGGTGAACTCGACCAGGGTGGTCAGCATGAACGGCAGGAAGACCAGCAGCGACAGGAAGATGACGACGATCTTCGGGACGAAGGAGAGCGTCATCTCCTGCATTTGCGTCAAAGCCTGGAAAAGGGCGATGGCAAGGCCGACCACGAGGGCGAGCAGCAGGATCGGCCCGCCGACCTTGAGCATGGTCCAGACGGCCTCCCGGCCGATCTCGAGGGCGTCGACGGCATTCATGGTTAACGAGACTCCGCGCAATACGGTGGCGCTGGGCAGGACGGGGGGATGCGGCGCCCCGAGCGCCGCGCCGCTGCGGATCGCTCCGCCGGCGGCTCAGATCGGCATGCGCAGGATGTCCTGGTAGGCCTGGATCGCCTTGTCGCGCAGCGTCGTCATGGTCTGCAGGGTGAGCTCGGCCTTGCTGACCGCCACCACGACCTCGTTGAGGTCGGCCTGGCCGGTCGCGGCCATCACCGACTGGTTCTCGCCCTGGTACATCTGGTTGATGCCGGCATTCACGGCCCGCTCCAGCGCTGCCGAGAAGCCGTCGTCCGGCCCGGCGTTGCGCGAGTCGAGCCCCTGGGCGCCGCCCGGAGCCTGGATCGCCTTGCCGGCGGCGCGCGCGTAGGCCTGCGCCGCCTCGTTGAAGTTGATCGCCATAACTCAGCCCTCCGCGGCGGTCCCTTGGATCCGCCGCCTGCCCGTGGAGCCGTCCTGGCCGTCCGTTGGCGCGCGCCGTCCTGGCGTGCGTCTTTGGTTTCGCGCGTCCGCTGTCCCGCGGTTCAGCGCAGAATGCCGAGCGTCTGCTCCAGCATCGATCGCGAGGTCGACAGCACCTTGAGGTTGGCCTCGTAGGAGCGCTGCGCCTCGCGCATGTCGGTGACCTCGATCAGCGTGTTGACGTTCGGGATCAGCACGTAGCCCTCGGGATCCGCGGCCGGGTGGCCGGGATCGTAGCGCCGCGTGAACTCCGTCTCGTCCTCGGAGACGTTGCGGATCTCGACCAGCGGCACGCCGAGCTCGCGGTCCATGCGCTCGCCGAAGGAGATGACCTTGCGGCGGTAGGGATCGGCGCCCGGCATCTGGCCGGTCGAGTCGGCGTTGGCGATGTTCTCGGAGATGACCCGAAGGCGCGCGCCCTGCACCTTCATGCCGCTCGCCGAGATGTGCATGCTCTTGTAGAGATCCATCGCGTCCTCGCCCTATCCGGTACCGCCCAGGGAAGCCGCCGCCGCGCTCAGCGGCCGCCGCTGCCCAGCGCCATGCGGAACATCCCCATGTACTTGTTGTAGAGGTTGGTGACCGTGGCGTGGTCCATCTGGGTCTGCGCCATCTTCATCAGCTGCTCCTCGAGCACCACGGCGTTGCCCGAGGGCGCCGACTCGTAGAGCTTGCGGGACTCGCGCGCCGGCGTGCCCTTGCCGTTCTCCAGCGTCCCGGGGATGTGGTTGCCCTCGGTCTTGGCGGCGCGCAGCGAGACGTTGGTGTTGCGCAGCTCCTGGACGAAAGACTGCGGGTCCAGGTCGCGCGGCACGTAGTTCGGCGTGTCCGACTGCGCGATGTTCTGGGCGATGATGTTCTGGCGCTGGGACAGCCAGTCCAAGCGCTTGGCGAACACCTCGAAGAGACTCAGCTTCGCAGTCATTCCCGTTCCAGGCCGTGCGCGTCGCGGGCCGCCACCACCGGCGATCCTGCCTGTCGCACCCGTCCGCAGGGTGGCGCGCAGCTTGTTAAGATCGGGTAAAAGCTGATAGACGAGTTTCAAGGTTGGGGATCGTAGCAGCGCCGCCTGGCGCCTGACGGGGACGAGGGGCCGCCACCGCCCATGCTGTATCTTACCCGGAAGATCGGCGAGTCCGTCGTGATCAACGACGAGATCGAGGTGACGGTCGTCGACATCCGGGGCAAGTCGATCAAGCTCGGCTTCACCTTCCCCGAGACCGCGACCGTGCTGCGCCGCGAGATCTACGAGCGCATCCAGGAAGAAAACCGCGCCGCCGCGGCGGGCAGCGAGGTGCTGGCCGAGGCCTTCGGCGGCAAGGGCGGCAAGACGCCGTCGCCCCGCGGCCCCGGCGGTGGCGGAGAGGACGGCGAGGACCGCTGACCCGCCGGGACCGTTGATCCAGCTGCGCCGTCCTGTCGCGCCCCGCATCGGAGAGGCCGGGAGGAGCAGCCGCGAGGCGGCGGCCTCAAGCATTCGTTAAGCATAGTTCGGCAAGGATGCGCTCGCGCCGACGACCGGCGTCCCCCGCGAGCCCAACCGAGCGAGTCGACCGCCTTGCCCGAGCATCCCCCTCCCGCCCCGCCTCCCCTCGACCAGCCGGCCGAGGACGATCTCGCGGTCGCGCTCAGCCGCGCCGAGGACGGCAGCGGCGTGCGCCTCGTCGCCAAGGGCCAGGGCGCGCTCGCCCGGCAGATGCTGGAGATCGCCTTCGCCCAGGGCGTCGCCGTGCGCCGCGACGCCGACCTCGCGCAGGTGCTCGCCGCCGTCGAGATCGACTGCGAGATCCCGGCGGCCGCGCTCGGCGCCGTCGCGGAGATCCTGAACCGGCTGTACCGGGCCAACCTGGAGATCGCGTCGTGAGCGCGAACGCGCCCCTGGACCCGGCCGTCGAGACCCTGGTCGCGCGCCTCGAGGCACGTCTCGCCGCCGCCCATGCCGCGCTCGCCGCCGGCGTGCCCGCCGACCTGGAAGGCCTGGACCGCGAGATGGCGGCGCTGCGCGACCGCGCCGCCGGGCTGCCGGCCGACGCGGCCGCCGGCCTGCGGCCCCGGCTGATCTCGCTGCTCGAGGAGATCGACCGCCTGACCGACGAGTTCCGCCGCGGCCTCGACACCGTGGCCCAGCAGATCGGCGAGAGCGGCCGGCGCCGCCAGGCGGTCTCCGCCTACAGCCAGACGCCGGCGCCCGGCGCCGCCGCCAAGCCGGGCAAGCCCGGCGGCAAGGGGCGCTGAAGACCGTGGAGCTTGCCGGATACCTGCAGTTCGTCGCGGCGCTGGCGTTCGTGCTCGCGCTGATCGGCGGCCTGGCCTGGCTGATCCGACGCAGCGGCGTCGCCGGCAGCCTGATGCCGACGGCCGCGAAGAAAGGCACCGGCCGCCGCCTCGGCGTGGTCGAGGTGCTGTCGCTCGATCCGCGCCGCAAGCTCGTGCTGGTGCGCTGCGACAGCCGCGAGCACCTGCTGCTGCTCAACCAGGGCCCGACGCCGGACCTCGTCGTCGATTCGCTGTTCAGCCCTGGCGACGCCGGAGCCGAGGAGGCCGAGCCGGCCGACTTCGCGGAAACCCTGGAGCGCCGCTCGTGACCCGTCCCGTCCTGCCCGTCTCCGGCGCCGTGCCGCGCAGGCTGCTGCCGCTGCTCCTCGCCGGGCTCGCCGGCTGGCTGCTGATCGAGCCGGCGGCGGCGCAATCCCTGTCGCTCGACCTCGGCGAAGGCGAAGGCTCCTCGACCGGGCGCATCCTGCAGCTCGTCGCGCTGGTCACGGTGCTCAGCCTGGCGCCCTCGATCCTGGTGATGGTGACCTCCTTCACCCGGATCGTCGTGGTGCTGTCGTTCCTGCGCAGCGCGCTCGGCATCCAGCAGACGCCGCCGAACTCGGTGCTGATCTCGCTGGCGCTGTTCCTGACGCTGTTCATCATGATGCCCACTCTGGAGCAGATCTACGACCAGGCGATCACGCCGCTGGTCAACGAGGACATCGACGAGATGACCGCGCTCGAGGAGGCGGCGGCGCCGGTGCGCGACTTCATGCTCGGCCAGGTCCGCGAGCAGGACCTGCGGCTGTTCATGGACATGGCCGGCGAGGAGTCGGTCGCCGGGCCCGAGGAGACACCGCTGCGCGCGCTGATCCCGGCCTTCATGATCAGCGAGCTCAAGCGCGCCTTCGAGATCGGCTTCCTGCTGTTCCTGCCGTTCCTGATCATCGACATGGTCGTCGCCTCGATCCTGATGTCGATGGGCATGATGATGCTGCCGCCGGTGATGATCTCGCTGCCCTTCAAGCTGATCTTCTTCGTGCTGGTCGACGGCTGGTATCTGGTCGCCGGCAGCCTGGTCGCCAGCTACGGCTGACCGGCCCGATTCCGACGATTCTCTCGGCGGGCAAGCTGCTCTAGCCTGCGTGCCCATGACCTCGGCCACGCCCTCCCCCGCCGAGCCGGACGGCCCGGACCAGCGGCGCCGGCGTCGGCGTCGGGTCGCCGCCCGCGCCGGCGCGGGCCTGCTTGCGGCCCTGGCTGCGATGCTGCTGCTCGGCGTCCTGCTGACCGAAGCGCCGCCGCCGCTCGGCCGCGACCTGCCGGACGGGCCGGCCGCTGCCTCCGCCGCCTTCGCCGAACGGATCCGCGAGCGCTTCCCGGCCGGCACCGGCCACGCGGCGATCGCCGGCGCCCTGGCCGGACAGGGCTTCGCGGTGGTCGAGCTGGAGCCCGGCACTGCCGCCTCCGCCGCCCTCGTCGAGGGTCTGCGGGCGCTGCCGGGCGAGCGCCGCTGGTACGCGGCACGCGCGGAGGCGTTCGACATCCTCTGCAAGCGGCTCTACCAGGTGAGCTGGAGCCGATCGGCCGGGGGCGAGGCCATCGACCGGCCGCACGGCGAGGTCGTCGCCTACTGCCTGTGAGGCCGCCGCCGGCGCCTCAGTTCAGCGCGCTCAGCGAGCCGTCGGTCAGGCGCTGGCGGTAGTCGGCCATGAAGGCCTGGGCCTGCTCGACCTGGCCGAGCTGCTCGGAGATCGAGGCGAGCGCCTCGGGCCCGGCCTGGCCGGCGAGCAGCCGGAAGGTCTCGGCGTGGTCGGTCTCGGCCATGGCGTCGCCGTAGCTGCGCGCCAGGAACTGCAGCTCGGCGCGCTGCTCCGCCAGCACCTGCGCGACCGCGGTCTCGACCACCTTGGCGGCGTCCGCGGGCTCGAGCGGCACGCCGGCCGCCGGCAGGTGCTTGGCAAGGGTCTCGGCGACGCGCGACCAACGCCCGGCGGCGCGGTCGACCTCGATGCGCAGGCGGTCGGCCTCCAGGCTCTCGTCGCCGGCCAGCAGGTCGAGGGCGATCTGCTCCTGGCCGCGGTCGATCGCCGCCTTGGCGCGCAGGCGCGTGCGTTCCGCGCGCAGCTCCGGCGGCATCGAGGAGCTGGCCGAGACGTCGAGCGCCTCGATCGCCTCGGCCGGCTTGCGGTCAAGCAGCCGGAGCAGCGCCAGCCGTGTGCCGACCCGGGCGCGCTCCAGGCCGGTCAGGCGGTTGGCCACCTGGTCCTCGAGCAGCAGCGCGGCGCGCTCCAGCAGGTCGATATCGACCAGCCGGTCGGCGAGCGCCTCGATGATCGCGTCGCCCTGCGGCCCCGGCGGCGTCAGCTCGCGGAACTCGTCGTAGAGCGACAGCGCGCTCAAGGGCGCCATGCGGGCCGCCTGCTCGCCGGTGAAGAGGTCGGTGAACAGCTCCTGCATGCGGATCGCCGCGGTCTCGACCCGCGGATTGCCGGGGAAGTTGGCCGCCGCGCTGCGCAGGCTGCGCAGCGCCTCGCGGTAGCGGCCTTCGGCCTGGTAGAGTTCGGCGAGGCGCAGCAGCAGGGCGAACTCGAAGGCGTCGCCGCGCCAGGCGAAGCGCAGCTTCTCCAGCTCCTCGATCGCCGCCGCTCCGGCCAGGCTGCCGTCGGCCAGGTCGCGCTCCAGCAGCAGCAGCCGGGCCTGCGCGGAGGCGGCGCCGAAGCCGCCGTAGGAGACCTCGTCGAGCAGCTTGCGCGCCGCCGTGGTCTGGCCGTCGGCGAGCATCGCCCGGCCCCGCACCAGCTTGTGGCGGGCGCGCTCCGGCGCCGTGCGCAGCAGCGGCTTGGCGTTCTTGAGCAGCTCGTACGCGCCGGCGATGTCGCCGGTCTGCAGCAGCCCTTCCGCGGCGGCCAGGGCGAAGCGCACCCGCACCGGACGCGCGTAGTCCTCGGTGATCGCCAGGCGCCCGGCGAAGCGGTCGGCGGCGACCGGCCAGTCCTGGGCGGCGGCGGCCAGCAGGCCCTTCCAGGGCTCGGCCTCGAGCTCGCCGACCAGCGCCGGATCGCCCAGCGTCTCGACCGCCGCGGCGTACTCCCCGGCCAGCACCTGGCTGGCTCCGGCCAGCAGCAGGAGCTCCGGATCGCGCCGCAGCCCGGGCTGGTCGGTGAACAGCAGCTCCAGCAGGCCCAGCGTCTCGCGGCCCAGCCCGTGGGCGAAGTAGAAGCGCGCCAGCGACACCCGTGCGGCGGTCAGCTCGGCCGCCGTGCGGCTGGTCGCGACGGCGGTCTGCAGCTCCTGCCGGGTTTCCGAGTACTCGCCGGCCTCGTCGAGCCGCCAGGCCTCGGGGTCGAACAGCCGGCGCCCGGTCTCGATCGTCGCCGGAGCCTCCGGCAGCGCCGGCTGGTTGGCCACGGCCAGGGCGTCGACGCCCCTGACGGTGACGCCGCGCCCGTCGGCGGCGACGCTGACGCGGTCGCTGAGCGCCGCCACGAACAGGCCCTGGGGGCTCGACAGGATCTCGAACTGCGGGAAGCGCCGCCCCGGCGAGAAGCCGGCCTCCTCGCCCAGCGGCACGGCGTAGAGCCGGCCGCCGGTCGCCGGGTCGGCGAGCAGGATCGGCGTGCCCGGGTCCTGCGCGCTCAGGCGCAGCGTGCCGGTCCGCGGATCCGAGGCCAGGGGCAGCGGCTGGTCGAGCAGCGCCGGGCGCGGCCGCAGGTCGAGGATCCAGGAATCGCCGTCGCGCCGCAGCAGCGGCGAGACCAGCGCGCTGACCTCGAAGCCGAAGGCGGTCGACGTCTCCAGGTCGTAGCGCCGCAAGCCGGCCAGCTCCGGCGCCAGGTCGGCGATGCGCTGCTCGGCCCAGACCGGCGCCTCCCGGTCGAACACCAGCAGCACCGCCGGCCCGGTCTGCAGCACCGCCGCGCGGACCGGCTTGCGCCAGTCGAAGCGCAGGACCACCGGCTCCGGCCAGGGCGCCGCGAAGCCCGGCTGCGGCAGCGCGCGCTGGCGACCGAAGGCGTCGGTGCGCTCGATCTGGAAGCCCATCGGCTGGCTCTCGCGGACTTGCGGCGGCGGCCGCTTGTCCCGTTCCCTCTCCTCGGCCTCGGCGGATGCCTTCTCCGCCGCGGCCGGCGCCGGCGCCTTCGGCGGGCTCGGCTCGGGTTTCGCGGCGGGAGTCGGGAACAGCGGGGTCGGACCCTGCCCGGCCGATGCGGCGGGCGCCGGCGCCGGTGCCGCCTGCGCGACCGCCGAAGGCCGCTCGCTCTTGCGCACGCGCGCCAGCCGGAGCCGGCCCTTCGGCCCGGCCAGGTCGACGACGATACGCCGGTCCAGGGAAAAGGCGCGGGCGCTGACTCCGGCCGGATAGCTCAGCTCGATCGTCAGGCCGTCTTCGGCGTTCGTCGCGACCAGCTCGCGCAGGCGGGCGACGCGCGTGCCGGACAGCACCGAGGCGTCGAGCCGGCCCGGCTCGGCGAAGCGGATCCGCGTCGTCCCGATCGCCGCCTCCTCCAGCTCGAAGCCGACGTTCTCCGGCCAGTCGAAGACCAGGCGGTCGTACTCCTCGTGGACGCCGACGCGCAGCAGGACCGGCAGCCCCCCGACCGCCGGGACCGGCGGTGCGGCCCGCGCCGGCGCCGGTGCGGGCGCGGCAGTGGGCGCGGCAGCGGGCGCCGGCTGGCCGCCCTGGGCGCTACCCGGCGCCACGGCGGGCGGCCGGGCCGGCGCGGCGTCGGCGGTCGCCGCCTGCAGCGCCGCCTGCATGCGCTCGGAGGTCGGCGGCGCCTTGCCGTCGCGGCCGAGGTCGACGATCAGCCGTCCGCCGAGCTGGAAGTGCGTCAGCGCGCGGCGCTGCGCGAAGGGCAGCACGAGCCGCCGCCCCGCCTCCTCGATGCGCGGGCTGCCGGCGAGATCGGTGAGCACGCCGCCGAGCGGCGCCAGCACCAGCTCCGCCGGCTGCTCGAACCGGAACACCAGGTCGCTGCCGTCGAAGGCGACGCGATAGGCCACCGGACCGGGGAAGTCGAGCACCAGGCGATCGAAGGCCGCGGCACGCTGCGCAGTGACCGCCACCGCCGGGCCGGCGGATTCCTGGGCGACGGCCGGCGATAGCGGGACCGGGGTCACGCCGAGGAGGTGTGTCAGCATCACGGCCAGCGCCAGCAGAGCCGCGCCCCGCCGCGCCGGTCGGACGCGCCGCGCCGTCACCGCCCGTCTCCGCTGTCCGCGTGGATCAGCAGGTCGACGCGGCCGCCGGCGCGGTCGACCGCTGCGCCCTCGGCGGGGGCGACGGCATAGCCGCGCACCGAGATCGGCCGGGCGTAGCCGGCGGCGCGCAGCAGGTCGGCCACCGCCTGCGCCCGGTGCAGCGACAGCTCCCAGGCGGTGGCGTAGGGGGCGGCCGGATCGTCGCGTCCCGGATAGCCGGCCAGCTCGACGCGGTTGTCCAGGTTGCGCAGGATCGTCGAGAGCGTCTCGACGGCCGCGCTCGCCGAGGCCATCGGCTGCACGCCGCCCGGCGCGAAGGCGAGGCGCACCGGCAGCCGCACGATCAGGGCGTTGGCGCCGCGCTCGACCCGGTAGGCGCCGGCGTCGCCGCGCTCGGCGAGCCGCGCGCCGATCAGCGCCGAGAGGTAGTCGAGGTCGGTCGCCGGGGCCAGCGGCGTCGCCTCGGAATCCCGGGCATAGCGCGGCAGCGGGACGCGCGGTCCCTCGATGCCGTCGAGCTGCCTGGCGAGGCTGCTGGTCAGTCCCTGCCACTGCTGCTCCTCGACCTTCATCATCGAGAACAGCATGACGAAGAAGGTCAGCAGCAGGGCGATCAGGTCGGTGAAGGTGACCATCCAGGCCTGTCCCTCGCCGCGGCGCAGCGAGGCGAAGGGCAGCAGCCGCGGACGGCGCGGGTCGGGCCGGGCCGCCTCGGCCGCCTCCGGCGCCTCGCCGGTGCGCAGGCGCCGCGGCCTCTCGAACTCGCGGGTCACGGCTGCGCTCCCGCGGGCAGCGGCCGAACGGTCAGGCGCAGGCTGCGTCGCCCGTCGTCGAGCAGGCCGGCGGCGAGACGCGCCCGCTCGAGGCCGAGCGCGGCGAGCGAGCGCGCCGTGGCGGCCGCGCGGCGCACGGCCAGCTCCTGCGCGCCCGCGCGGTCGCGGCCGGGCAGCGGGACCGCACGCGCCGAGGCGTCGAGAGCCCAGGGCCGGGCCTCGAAGCGCGGGCCGTTGAGCGCCCGGGCGACCGCGGTGAGCAGCGGCCGCACGGTCGCGCGCGGCGTGGCGTCGGCGGCGCCGAACAGCAGGTCGTCGGGAATCTCGATGCGCAGCTCGCCGTCGCGGCGCAGCTCGATCTCGAGCTCGACCGGCAGGGTCGCCGCGGCGACCCGGCGCAGCTCCTCGACGATCGGCTTCATCGCCTCGTGGAAGCCCAGGCTGCCGTGGGCCGCCGGCTGCGGCGCCGAGGCCACGAAGGGCACGCCGAAGGAGTCGGTGACGCTCTCGACGACGCGGTGGACCCGGTCCTGCTCGAAGCGCGAGAGCGCGGTCAGCAGGATGAAGAAGGCGAGCAGCAGAAGCTGCAGGCTGAGCAGGGCGACCAGGCCTGGATCGGCCTTGCCGTCGCCCTCGCCGGGCGACGGCCGGACCGTCTCGTCTGCGCCGGGCAGCGGCCCTGCCACCATGATTTGGTCCTCAGTCGAAGGACGCGAGCAGCGCGTCGATGTCGTCCTGGCTGATCGCCTCGGCGGCGTTCTGCGGGCCGTTCATCAGGTGCTCGTCGGGACGGTCCTTGCCGTCGGCCCGCTTGCTGCCCTTCTTGGCGGCCGGCTTCGGCAGCGCGTCGCCGCCGAAGGCGATGAGCAGCGCCTGTACCTTGCTCTCGATATGGCGCAGGGCGTTGACCACCTTGGAAATGCGCTGGCCGGTGATGTCCTGGAAACCGCAGGCTTCGTAGACCGAGGTCACCGCGTTGGTGATCCGCTCGGCCTGCTCGGGCGGCAGCTCGGCGGCCACCGCCTCGATCGCCTCGACGGCCTCCATGATCGAGTTGGTCGCTTGCTCGGTCGCGCCGACGATCGCCTCGAGCTCCTCGCCGGCGGCCGGCAGGTGCTCGTCGGTGATCTCGTCCGGGCGCAGCGAGGCGATCTCGGATCGCGCGTTCTGAATGTAGTGCGCGAGCGACTCGATCTCGGCGTATAGCTTCAGGTTGGCGCTGGACAGGTCGCCCTGAGCGGTCGCCATGATGGCTTCCACAGCCTCGATCAGCTGGCGCGGGTCGACGTCGCTGCGCGCCTTCAGCAGCTGGCTGACGCGGACCTCGAGGTCGTGGGCGCCGTTGCTTGCGTGAACCGCCATGGATCAACCCTCCGATTGCTGGCCGCCAGGCGGCCCGTTCGCGCCCGGCGGTCCCGCCGGGGCGCATCCCGCCGGCGGTCAGAAGTTGCCGATGACCGCCGACAGCTTGGTCTTCAGGGTCGCGGCGTTGAACGGCTTGACGATGTAGTTGGTGACGCCGGCCTGCTTGGCGGCGACCACGTTCTCGCTCTTGCTCTCGGCCGTGATCATGATGAAGGGGAGCTCCTTGAGGCGCGAATCGGCGCGCACTTCCTTGAGCAGCTGCAGGCCGCTCATCGGCTCCATGTTCCAGTCGGAGATGACCAGGGAGTAGGGCTTGTCGCGCAGGCGCTGCAGGGCGGCCGAGCCGTCCGTCGCCTCGTCGACGTTGTCGAAGCCGAGCTGCTTGAGCAGGTTCCGGATGATCCGCAGCATCGTCTTGTAGTCATCGACGATGAGGATCGGCATGTTCATATCGACGGCGGCCATTGGGGTCACTCCGATAGTTGGTCGCTTGTCCCGTAATTCCGGCCGCCCGAGCGACCGGAACCGTCAAACTAAGTCGCGACGATTAAACGACGGTAAATTTCGTCGACTTTGCCGATACTTGGCGAGATCGGGGGCGTGCGCCGCCGGACGGGCGGGCCGGCCGCCTACTCGCGCGGCAGCGGCAGCTCGCGCCGGGTCGCCAGCTCGAGCGTCACTTCCTGGGCGCGCTCGGGGGCCATCTCGGCCAGGACCGGAGCGGACTTGCGCTCCTTCATGCGCTCGATCACCGAGATCAGGACGTCCATCTCCAGCTTCTCGAAGATCCGCGCGGCGTCCTTCGGCTTCATGCTCTCGTAGATCTTGACCAGGCTGTCCATCTGCTGCTCTTCCTGCTCGTCGTACTCCACGAGCAGCGCCTCGATCTGCGCCTGAAGACTTTCCAGCCGGCCGATCTTTTCTTCGATGCGCCCCTCGGCGGCGCTCAGCAGCGCGGCGCGCTGCTCGACCTCGGCGGCGCGCGCCGCGATCTCCTGGCGCCGCTGGGCCAGGGCCTGCAGCAGCTCGATCTCCTGGTCGCTCATCTCCAGGGGATCGGCCGGCAGGCCGTAGAGCGGCGCCTCGCCGGACGCGCCGTCGGTCGCCTCCGCGGCCTGCTGCGCCCCGGCCGCCCCGCCCTCGGCGACCTGCAGAGGCCGCGCCGCCGCGCCCTCGTCGTAGCTCGCCACCGGCTCGGCGACCGCCGCGCTCTCCTCGGCGACGGCCTCGAAGTCGTGCAGCAGGCCGCCGACGCGCAGGGCGAGGGCGATACCGGCGGCGGCGATGACGAAGGGCAGCAGTCGAGGGGTCACGGGCGGGCGTCCTGTCTCGTCGTTTGGGAAGGAAGGCGCGTCGGGTCTCAGCGCACGCCGGCGAGCGAGCGCATCAGGGAGTCGTCCTGGGCCGGCGCGGCCTTGCCGGTCTTGCCGGGCTTGCCGCCCTCCGCCGCCTTGGCGGTCGCGGGACGCGCCGCGGCCGGGCGGACGTGGCTGGCGCGCGCACCCTCGATGCCGCGCTCCAGGCGGTCGGCCAGCGAGTCGCCCTTCTCGATCAGGAAGCCGAGGTCCTCCTTGAGGCCGGTCGCCTGCTCGAGCTTGGCCGAGGCCTCGGCGACGATCGAGCTGAGATCCTCGCCCGAGGCGCTGGCGCGCTCGCGCAGCTCGCGCACGCCGGCTTCGGCCTGGGCCGTCGTCTGGACGAACTCGGCGAGCATCCGCGCCATGTCGTCCTTGGTCTCGCGCAGGGCGGCGAGCTTGCGGTTGAGCACCACCGCATAGCCGATCGTCACGACCAGGAGCAGCGCCAGGAAGCCGTCGGCGAGCAGGCCCATATCCATCACATGTCCTCCGGAGACTCGCGCAGCAGCTTGTCGGCGACGCGCACCGCGATCTGCCCGTTCTTGCGCCCCATGGCGCCGCGGAACATCGAGATGTCGCCGCAGCGCAGCTCGACCTTCGACTGCGGCGAGCGGTTGAGCGCGACGTGGGTGCCGACCTTCCAGTTGAGCACCTCGCCGAGCGTCGTCTCGACGGTGTCGAGCACGCCTTCGAGCGAGACCTCGGTCTGCCAGAGCTCGGCGGTCAGGTGGCTTTCCCAGATCGAATCGCGGCCGAACTTCTCGCCCATGAACATCTGCAGCAGCAGCTCGCGCACCGGCTCCAGCGTCGCGTAGGGCAGCAGCAGCTCGACCCGGCCGCCGCGATCCTCCATGTCGATGCGCAGGCGCGTGACGATGGCGGCGTTGGCGTGGCGGGCGATCGCCGCGAAGCGCGGGTTGGTCTCCAGCCGCTCGAAGCGGAAGGTGACCGGCGACAGCGGGTCGAAGGCGGCCGAGAGGTCGGCGAGCACGACGTGCATCATGCGCTGCACGAGGTTGCGCTCGATCGTCGTGTAGGGCCGGCCCTCGATGCGCATCGCCGCGGTGCCGCGGCGGCCGCCGAGCAGGACGTCGACGATCGAGTAGATCAGCGCCGAATCGACGACCATCAGGCCGTAGTTGTCCCACTCCTCGGCCTTGAACACGGCCAGCATGGCCGGCAGCGGGATCGAGTTGAGGTAGTCGCCGAAGCGCGCCGAGGAAATGTTGTCGAGGCTGACCTCGACGTTGTCGGAGGTGAAGTTGCGCAGCGAGGTCGACATCATGCGCACCAGGCGGTCGAAGACCACCTCGAGCATCGGCAGGCGCTCGTAGGAAACCAGCGCCGAGTTGACGATCGCCTGGATGCCGGAGTTGTCGCTCGACTGCGCGTCCTGGTCGTCGAGGCCGAGCAGCGAATCGATCTCGTTCTGGTCGAGCACGCGCGTCGAGCCGCCGCCGCCCTCGCCGCCGTCCTCGCCGTCGTCCTCGGCCATCGCGGCCCATTGGGCGGCGAGGTCGTCGTCGTCTTCCTGCTCGATATCGTCTGCCACGATGGCGCTCCGTCCTCCGGACGATGGCTCAGCCGGCGGGTCGCCGGCTCCGGCGCGTCACTGCACCAGCATTTCCTTGAACAGCACGTCGTGCACCTGGACCGGCGCCACGGCGGCGTTGACGCGCACCAGCAGCTCCTCGCGCAGGCGCTGCAGCCCCGCCGAGCCCTTGAGGTCGTCGATGCGCAGCTCGCGCAGGTAGACCTGGAAGGCATCGATGACGCGCGGCTGGACCTTCTGGATCTCGGCCACCGCCTTGTCGCTGCCCAGCTCCAGGCTGACCGTGAGCTTCAGGAAGCTGGTCTTGCGGCCGCTGCTGTTCAGGTTCACCAGCAGCTCCGGCAGCTCGTAGTAGACGGTCGCGATCGGCTCCGCCTCGACAGCCGGCTCGGCATGGGCCTTTTCCTCGCTGCCGCCGACCATGCCGGTCAGGTAGGCCGCGGCCCCGCCGCCGATCAGCAGCAGCGGCAGGACGATCATCACCAGTTTCTTGCCGCTCATGCCGCCCTTTCGCGGGACCGCCTGGACCTCGACGTCGCCGCCCCCGCCTTCACCGATAGCCTGGTCGACCATCTCTATCTCTCGCTCCCACCGGGATCGCGCGCCCTCGCCGGCGCTCTCGGCAGGCAACCTAAGGCCCGGACGGTTAACAAGCCGTTGCGCCCCCGGGGCCTGCGGCAAATCCTGCCGGGCAAGCTCTGCCCCGGCGCCGCGCGGCGGCCGGCAAGACCCGCCGCGGCACCGGCCGGCCAGATCCAAGTGATTGAAATCAAGAGATTCCTCTCCCTGGCACGCGGCCTGCATTCCCTCCGGCGTCGCCACGAGGGCCGCCAGAGCCCGGCGCACCAGACAAGGGCCGCAAAGGCCCGCAGCAAACGGGCAGCCAGGACGATGGAAAATCCGAGCTACATCACCCTTTCCCGCCAGTCGGTGCTGCGCCGCCAGATGGACGTGCTGGCCAACAACCTGGCCAACATGTCGACGCCGGCCTTCAAGGCCGAGTCGATGATGGTGATCGAGCACGAGTCGAAGATCGCCGGCCAGGGCCCGCGCGGCATGCGCACGATCTCCTTCGTCAAGGACCTGGCCACCGTTCGCGACCTGTCGGAGGGCCAGATGTTCCACTCCGACAACCCGCTCGACCTCGCGATCTCCGGCCCCGGCTACTTCTCGATCGAGACCGAGGAGGGCGAGCGCTTCACCCGGCACGGCGCCTTCCTGATGGACGGCGAGGGCCGCCTGGTGACGATGGCCGGCCGGCCGGTGCTCAGCGAGCGCGGCCGCGAGATCGTCGTGCCGCCGAACTCCAGCGAGATCGAGATCGCCCAGGACGGCACCGTCTCGGCGCGCAACCCGCTGCTGCAGGGCGAGAACCTCGTGCTCGGCCGGATCAAGATCACCGAGTTCGAGAACGAGTACCAGCTCAAGCGCGAGGCCAACGGCCTGTACCGCCCCGAGGACGGCGCCAACCCGCAGCTGGTCGAGGCGCCCAAGGTCTTCCAGGGCATGATCGAGAAGTCGAACGTCAACGGCATCGTCGAGATGACCAAGCTCATCGAGACGGTGCGCACCTACCAGTCGTCGACCAACGTCATGGAGCAGGAGCACGAGCGCCAGCGCCGCGCCATCGACACCCTGACCAAGTCGAGCCTGTCCGCCTAAGGCGCCGGCAGCAGCAAGGACAAGAAGGAGTTACCGGAGATGAGAGCGCTCTCGATCGGGGCCACCGGCATGCTGGCCCAGCAGATGAACGTGGAGGTCATCTCCAACAACATCGCCAACATGAACACCACCGGCTACAAGCGCGGCCGCGCGGAGTTCAACGACCTGCTCTACCAGGACCTGCGCCGCGTCGGCTCGGCCTCCTCCGACGCCGGCACCATCGTGCCCTCGGGCGTCCAGGTCGGCCTCGGCGTCAAGGCGGCGGCGGTCTACCGGATCACCGAGCAGGGCAACATCACGATCACGGACAACAGCCTCGACCTGGCGATCAACGGCCGCGGCTACTTCGAGGTCGAGCTGCCGACCGGCGAGATCGCCTACACCCGCGCCGGCTCGTTCCAGCTGAGCCCGACCGGCGACCTGGTCACCCCCGACGGCTACATGGTCATGCCCGGCATCACCATCCCGCCGCAGACCACCTCGATCTCGATCAACGGCAACGGCGAGGTCTTCGTCCAGACCGGCTCCGAGGTCAACGCGACCCGGGTCGGCCAGCTCGAGCTCGCCAACTTCCCCAACGAGGCCGGCCTCGAGGCGATCGGCGACAACATGTTCCTGGAGACCGCGGCCTCCGGCGTGCCGCTGGCCTCGGTGCCCGGCAAGGACGGCTTCGGCGCGATCCTGCAGGGCGCGCTGGAGACCTCCAACGTCAACGTCGTCTCGGAGATCACCAACCTGATCACCGCCCAGCGCGCCTACGAGATGAACTCCAAGGTCATCCAGGCCGCCGACGAGATGATGCAGAACATCAACCAGCTGCGCTGACGTCCGGCTCGCTGAGCCGGTTCCGCCCGACCTTGTTCTGCCTGCCCCGGAGATCCGCCATGTTCCGCTCGATCCGCACCGCCTCCCTGGTCCTGTTCCTGGCCGGCCCGCTGGCCGCCTGGACGCCGGCCCTGGCCGCCGGCAGCGAGCAGACCGCTGCGCTCGGCCAGCCGGCCCTGCCGAGCGAACTGCCCCTGGGTTCGGTCCAGCTGCGCGATCCGGCGGTCGTCTCCGGCGCGGTGGTGACGCTGGGCGACCTGTTCACCGGCCTGCCGGCCGATCAGGCCGAGACGCCGATCGCCCGGGCGCCGCAGCTCGGCCAGTCGGTCCCGGTCGACGCCGCCTGGCTCGGCCGCCTGGCCAAGCACTACGAGGTCGACTGGCAGCCGCGCTCGCACCTCGACGGCACGGTCGTCGAGCACAAGGCGGTGGTGGTCGGCGCCGGCGAGGTCGAGGTCGAGCTGGCGCGCCTGTTCGACGACCTGGCCGGCGGCGATGACCTCGAGGTCTCGGTCGACAACCGAAGCCTCTCGGTCGCGCTGCCGCTCGAGTCCGACGGCCGGTTCGGCCTGCAGGACCTGCGCCGCGACGAGCGCAGCGGCCGCTTCACCGTCACCCTGGTCTACCCGGCCGAGGGCCAGCCGAGCGTCTCGGTGCCGCTCAGCGGCCGGGTCGTCGAGCTGGTCGAGGTGCCGGTGCTGCTGCGCCGGGTCGGCGGCGACGAGATCATCCGCCCGGCCGACATCGGCTGGGAGAAGCGCCGCGCCGACCGGCTGACCGGCAACCTGATCACCGACCCCAGCCGCATCGTCGGGCTCAGCCCGAAGCGCGGCCTGCGCGCCGGCGAGCCGGTGCGCGCCGCCGACCTGCAGGCGCCGATCCTGGTGCCCCGCAACTCGCTGGTCACGCTGCGCCTGAAGGCGGACAACATGACCCTGACCGCCCAGGGCAAGGCCCTGGACGAGGGCAGCGCCGGCAGCGTCGTGCGCGTCGTCAACCTCAAGTCGAACACCATCGTGCAGGCCGTGGTCAGCGCCGCCGGCGTCGTCGACGTCGCCGCCGCCCAGCGCGTCCTGACCAACTGAGCCCGCGGCTCGCCCCTCAAGCCCGCCTGCGCAGCGCCCCCTCGCGCGGCCCAGAACCCGGAGATCCCGCCATGTTCGCCAGAAAGCTCCTGCCCCTCACCGGCGCCCTGGTCGTCGGCCTCGCGCTGAGCGGGTGCAACACCCTGACCCGCCTGTCCGAGGTCGGCTCCGAGCCGCGGCTCAGCGACATCGAGAACCCGGCGGTGATCGCCGGTCCCGAGGCCCTGGCCATGCCGATGCCGGCGCCCGAGCCGCTGCACCAGGAGGCCAACTCGCTGTGGCGCACCGGCAGCCGGGCCTTCTTCAAGGACCAGCGGGCCAGCGACGTCGGCGACATCCTGACCGTGGTCATCCAGATCGACGACAGCGCCTCGCTGAGCAACAGCACCAACCGCACCCGCTCGGCCAGCGAGGGCGCGGGCCTGCCCGCGGTGCTCGGCTTCGAGACGAAGTTCGCGGAGTTCCTGCCCGACGCGGTCGACCCCTCGAACCTGATCGAGGCGAGCTCCGACTCGGCGACCGACGGCACCGGCAGCATCGGCCGCTCCGAGCAGATCGACATCCGCGTCGCGGCGATGGTCACCCAGGTCCTGCCGAACGGCAACCTGGTGGTCGCCGGACGCCAGGAGACGCGGGTCAACTACGAGCTGCGCCAGCTGCAGATCGCCGGCATCATCCGGCCCGAGGACATCACCGCGACCAACACCATCGACTGGGACCAGATCGCCGAGGCGCGCATCGCCTACGGCGGCCGCGGCACCGTCTCCGACGTCCAGCAGCCGCGCTACGGTCAGCAGATCTACGACATCCTCTGGCCCTTCTGAGGCCGAGCCGCCTCGCCGCGGCCCACCTGAACGCACCGGGTCACTGCCCGTGCCCGGAAAACCTGAAGCCGGCGTCCCAGGACGCCGGCTCTTTTTTGCGTGAGCGCCGTCTCCGACGGCGCCGGCACCGCTTCTCGTAGAAGATCGCTCCGCGATCTCCGGCACCGGCCCTCACCCCCTCCCGGGCGGATGTCTCGAGCGCCGTCTCCGACGGCGCCGGCTCCAGCCCGCTCCCCCACCCGGCCACCCACGTCAGTACCCTGGAATGGGGGCCGGGTGGGGGAGCGGGCTGGAGCCGAAGATCGCGGAGCGATCTTCTTCGGGAAAGCCCTAGTCGTCGCGGTGGGTGCGCTCCAGGCGCTCATGGCGCTCCTGGGCCTCGATCGACAGGGTCGCGATCGGCCGGGCCTCGAGTCGACGGATCGAGATCGGCTCGGCCGTCTCCTCGCAGTAGCCGTAGGTGTCGTCCTCGATGCGCGCGAGCGCCTCGTCGATCTTGCTGATCAGCTTGCGCTCGCGGTCGCGGGTGCGCAGCTCGAGCGAGCGGTCGGTCTCCAGCGATGCGCGGTCCGCGATATCCGGCTCGGCCAGGCTCTCGCTCTGCATGTGCTCGATCGTCTCGCCGGATTCGCGCAGCAGATCGGTCTTCCACTTGAGCAGCTTGAGACGGAAGTACTCCTTCATCCGCGGATTCATGAAGTCTTCGTCGTCGCTGGGACGATAATCGGGAGAAAGAGTCACCGTCATGCCGCATCCCGTTCCTGGGGCCGCCCGGGAAACGGGCCGGCCGCGCTTCACGCGCCGGGAGTATATGAATCCGCGGGCGCCGAACAAGCCCCCGCGGAATCCTGGCGAGCGAGCGGCAACTCTTTGAAATGCGGGAGAATTATCCGCCGGGCAAGAGGCCCGGCGAGGACACGTTCACGAGATCAGCGACGATCGAGCTTGGCCAGCTCTACCCTGGCGCGCAGATCGACGTCGTCAAGCAACTCGGCCAGCCGGGGGTCGCCGACATGCGCACGCTTGCGCTGAATCATCGCCGACAGCTTCTCGATCTCCGCGCGCGGGATCGCCCCGACCAGCAGGCCCAGGCGGATCTCGTCGAGCTGGTCGAGCAGTTCCTCGGCACGCTCGCGGGCCTGGGCGCTGCCGTCAGGGCGCTCGCCGACCGCCTGCAGGGCCAGCAGGGCGTCGACCGAGCCGAGCTGCGACGAGCCGGAGACGCCGCCGGCGCGGCTCTCGCCGCCCAGCGCCTCGGCAAATCCGGTGCCCGTGCTGCTGCCGCGCTTGTCCGCCCGCTTGAGGGCGGCGGCTCTCAGTCTCGATAGGGGATCGACGTTCATCGCTGTCTGCGTGTCCTTCCGTCAGCCCGGAGACTGGCGCCAACGCGGTTAAGAAGCCGTAAAGCGGCCGGATCGGCCCGGCAAGACTTGCCGCCGCCGCCGCCGCGCCGCCCGATCGCAAGCAGAGCTCGGGGAAGATTCTTTGAAAGTCAGCAGGTTAATGGCGCCGACCGGTCTTGGCACGCTCTTCGCATCCCTGAGCGCTGCCGGATCGCAGCAGGCGCCCGGCTAGGCAAATTGAGATCGTCACGGACCCGACATGCCCCTTCGCCCCCTGATCAGCGCCGCTCTCGCCGCCCTGGCCCTGGCCTTCGGCCCGCTCGCCGTGGCCGAGGACGCGGCCGCCCAGTCGCGCATCAAGGACATCGCCGAGTTCGAGGGCATCCGCGACAACCTGCTGGTCGGCTACGGCCTGGTCGTCGGCCTCGACGGCACCGGCGACGACCTCGGTTCGGCGATCTTCACCCGCGAGAGCCTGATCGGCATGCTGCAGCGGCTCGGCGTCAACGCCCGCGACGAGGACCTCGACACCGACAACGTCGCCGCGGTGATGGTCACCGCCAACCTGCCGCCCTTCTCGCGCCAGGGCTCGCGCATCGACATCAACGTCTCCGCGCTCGGCGACGCCGACAGCCTGGTCGGCGGCACCCTGCTGGTGACTCCGCTGATGGGCGCCGACGGCGAGGTCTACGCGGTCGCCCAGGGCTCTCTGGCGGTCGCCGGCTTCAAGGTCCAGGGCAACGCGGCGACGGTGTCGCGCGGCGTCGCGACCTCGGCGCGCATCGCCGGCGGCGCCATCGTCGAGCGCGAGATCGGCTTCGAGCTGAACCAGCTGACCCGGGTCAACGTGACCCTGCGCAATCCCGACCTGACGACCGCCAAGCGCATCGCCGACGGCATCAACGACCGCCTGAACGTGCCGGTCGCCCGCCTCGTCGATCCCGGCACCGTCGAGATCCAGGTGCCGGCCAACTACCCCGGCGACACGGTGGCGCTGCTGACCGAGATCGAGCAGATCCCGGTGCGCGTCGACCAGATCGCCCGCGTGGTCATCGACGAGAGCTCGGGCGTCATCGTCATGGGCAGCCAGGTGCGCATCAGCGAGGTCGCGATCGCCCAGGGCAACCTGACGATCCGGATCACCGAGAGCGAGCAGGTCAGCCAGCCGGGCCCCTTCGCCGAGGCCGGCCAGACCGAGGTGACCCAGAACACCAACATCGAGATCGAGGACGACGCCGACCGCCGCCTGGCCATGCTCGAGGCCGGCGTGACGCTGCAGGAGCTGGTCGACGGCCTCAACGCGCTGGGCGTCGGCCCGCGCGACATGATCACCATCCTGCAGGCCATCAAGGCCGCAGGCGCCCTCCAGGCCGAAATCGAGGTGATGTGATGAACAGCGCGATTGCCGCCCAGCTGCAGTCCGCCCGGCTCCAGTCGAGCCTGCCGTCGGCGATGGCCGGCGCGGGCATCGCCGGCGGGGCCGCCGGGCGCGGCGAGATCTCGCCGCAGATCCGCGAGGCCGCCGAGGACTTCGAGGCGATGTTCCTCTCGGAGATGTTCAAGCCGATGTTCGAGAACCTCAAGACCGACGGCATGTTCGGCGGCGGCGAGGCCGAGAAGACCTACCGCGGCATGCTGGTCCAGGAGTACGGCAAGGCGATGGCCCAGTCGGGCGGCATCGGCCTGGCCGACCAGATCGCCCGCGAAATGCTCAAGATGCAGGAGGTCCAGGGATGATCCCCGAGAATGCTCAGGTCGCCGACCTGCTGAAGATCACGACCCGGCTCATCGAGGTGCTCGAGCGCGAGATCGAGATGCTGCGGGCCATGAAGCCGAGCGAGATGCAGAGCCTGCAGCACGACAAGATCGTGCTGGCCGCGGCCTACGAGACCGCGATCAGGGCGCTGCAGACCGAGCCTGGCGCCGCGCAGACGATCACGCCGGCGGTGCGCGAGGAGCTGCAGGAGGTCACCGAGCGCTTCCACCGCGTCCTGGCGGCCAACGAGCGGGCGCTGCGCGCGACCAAGGAGGCGACCAACCGCCTGCTCAAGCACATCGTCTCGGAGGTCGAGAAGCAGCAGCGCGGGCCGGGCACCTACGGCCCGGACAGCCAGGCCCGGATGCCGGCCGCGCCGACCCAGCGGCGCGCCGTGTCGGTGACCCTGGACCAGCGCCTCTAGCGCTCCCCGCCCCTCGCCCGCCAGCAAGGCCGACCCCGCCATGAGCCTCACCCTCGCCCTCAACACGGCCCTTTCGGGACTGCGCACGACGCAGGGCGCGCTCAGCACGATCTCGAACAACGTCTCGAACGCCAACACCGACGGCTACACCCGCAAGGTCGCCCAGCCGACCGCGCGCACGCTGGTCGGGGTCGGCGCCGGCGTGCAGCTCGGCGACGTCGTGCGCACCGTCGACGCGCGGGTCCAGGCCGACGCCCGCGAGGCGACGACCAAGCTGCAGGCGCTCGAGGTCAAGGAGATGTTCCTAAAGTCGGTGCAGCAGATGTTCGGCGCACCCGGCGACCAGAGCACCGTCTCGCACAAGATCTCGACCCTGGCCCAGGAAGTCGACGCCCTGGCGACGACGCCGGAGAGCGCGACGGTCCACAACCAGACCGTCGAGGCGGCGATGAACCTGGCGCGCCAGGTCGGCGACATGGCCGACGGCCTGCAGGAGCTGCGCCTCGATGCCGACCGGGCGATCGCCAGCTCGGTGCAGGTCATCAATACGCAGCTGGAGCGCATCGCCGAGCTCAACGGCAAGATCAAGACCAATGCCGCCCAGGACATCCCGACCGGTGACCTGGAGGACGAGCGCGACAAGGCGCTGGAGCTGCTGAGCGCCGAGATGGAGGTCTCCTCCTTCGTGCGCAGCGACGGCGCGCTGGCGGTCTACACGACCGGCGGCATGCTGCTCGCCGACGGCACCGCCGCCACGCTCAGCCACACCGCGGTCACGGTCATGGACCCGACGATGTCCCTGGGCGCCGGCATCGACGGCATCTCGATCAACGGCCAGGACATCACCGCGACGATCCGCGGCGGCCGCATCGACGGCCTGATCGACCTGCGCGACTCGACCCTGCCGGACATGCAGGCCGAGATGGACCGACTCGCCGAGCAGCTGCGCGACCAGCTCAACCTGGTCCACAACCAGGGCACCGGCCTGCCGCCCGCGGCCAGCCTGACCGGCACGCGCAGCTTCGCCGACCCCACGACCGACAGCGTGACGCTGAGCAGCGCCGTGCGCATCGCGGTGCTCGACGACGACGGGCTGATGGTCGACTCCTTCGACCTCGCCGCCGGCACCTACACGGTCAACCAGGTGCGCGACGCCATCAACGCCAACCTGGCCGGCAACGCCACGGCAGCCACGGCTGCCGCCGGCCCGCTGTCGATCGCCGCCGACGCCTCGCCCAACGGAATCGCCATCGTCGACCTCGGCACGCAGAGCGTCACCGACGGCAGCAACACCATCAGCGGCTTCTCGAACTACTTCGGCCTCAACGATTTCTTCACCACCCCGGGCGCCGTCCAGGGCGGCGCGATCACCGGCCTGGCGCAACAGCTCCAGGTGCGCGACGACCTCGCCGCCGATCCCTCGCGGCTGTCGCGCGGCCAGCTGAGCGACGCCGCGACGGCGCCGGCGGCCGGCGCGCCCGGCGTCGCCTTCTCCGACAACCGCATCGCCCTGGCGCTCGGCCGCAAGTTCGACGAGACCGTCAGCTTCGGCGCCGCCGGCGGCCTGGCGGCGACCTCGGCGACGCTGAGCGGCTACGGCGCCGAGATCGTCGCCGACGCCGCCCGCATCACCGCCAACAACAGCGCCGACTACGACTACCAGTCGAGCCTGCAGCAGCAGCTCGTGCAGCAGCACAAGTCGCTGTCGGGCGTGAACATCGACGAGGAAATGGCGAACCTGGTGGTCTTCCAGAACGCCTACGCCGCCTCGGCCCGGGTCATCTCCACGGCCCAGGAGATGTTCGACACTCTGAGCAACATCATCCGCTAGGGACGTTCGCGATGATCCGCACCTCGACCTACGCCCTGCACGAGCACCAGCTGTTCAACGCCAACCGCACCCAGACGCGGCTGCAGGAAACCACGATCCAGATCTCCAGCGGCAAGAAGAGCCAGGACTACGCCGGCATCGCCACCGACAGCCGCCGCGTCGTCTCGCTGGAGAACAGCCACCTGCGCTCGACCAACTTCGTCAAGCAGATCGACCTGGTCAGCTCGCGCCTGACGACGATGGAGAGCACGATCTCCCAGCTGCAGGACATCGCCAGCAACCTGAAGACCCTGCTGGTCAACGCGACGAGCGGCGACAACGCCGACGACCTGGCGCTGGGCGACCGCGGCCAGACCATGCTCGACCAGTTCGCCGGCCTGCTGAACACCCAGGAGGACGGCCGCTACCTCTTCGCCGGCGGCGTCACCAACAGCGCGCCCGTGGCGCTCGGCAGCTTCGACCCGACCGCGGTCGGCTACGACGCGACCGACCCCAGCGTCGCCAACAGCGGCTACTACGCCGGCGACTCCCTGCAGCAGGCGGCGCGCATCGACGAGGACGAAACGCTGGTCTACGGCGTTACCGCAGACGACCCGGCCTTCGAGGCGCTGGGCCGCGCGATCTTCCTGACGCGCGGGGCCAACGGCGACATGGTGCAACTGGAACAGGCCTTGCAAGCGGTGAACGACGCCATCGACCGGCTGCCGAACGTCCGCTCGGAGGTCGGCGCCGACCAGCTCGCCCTCGAGGAGGCCAAGGGCCGCCACGCCACCGTCATGGACTACATCGAACAGTCGATCAGCGACCTGCAGAACGTCGACGTCGCCCAGGCGATGTCGCGCTTCTCGGCCGACGAGGTGATGCTCGAGGCGTCCTACTCGGTGACCGCCAGGCTCGGCCAGGTCTCGCTGCTGAAATTCCTCTAGCTCCCTTTCCGCCAGCTTCCGCACGCAGATAGAGAAGGAACTGCACCATGCCCGCTAGCCAAGCCCTGTTGGCCGAGACGCCCGCGCCGGCGGCGCCGGAGACGGTCGTGGAGACCCGCTTCGGGGTCTACGCCTTCGACGACAGCAACACGCTGGAGTTTCCCTTCGGCCTGCTCGGCTTCGCCGGCCGCCAGCGCTTCGGCGTCGGCAACCTGCCGCAGCCCGAGCTCGAGGCCTACAAGCTGATGCAGTCGCTGCAGGACCCGAGCCTGTCCTTCATCATCACGCCGCTGTCGCCCGAGAGCGGCCTGATCGCCCGGGCCGACCTGGAGGGCGCCTGCCGCAGCGCCGGCGTCGCCTTCGACCAGGCGACCGTGTTCCTGATGGTCACGCTGCGTCCGGCCGGCGAGGGCATCGAGATGACGGCGAACCTGCGCGCGCCGCTGATCGTCGACCTGGAGCGCCACCTCGGCCGGCAGATCGTCCTGCAGAACCCGGACTACCCGATCCGACACAGCCTGGGCGGCTGACGCCTCCTTCAGTTCCTTCGCGCGAGACGGGGCCGGCCTCCAGACGGGAGGCCGGCCCCGACGCGTTTCGGCCAGGCGCCCGCCCCCGGCCGGCGCGGCGAGCGTGCTCGGCGCGCCGCCCGGCAAAGATTGCCGGGCAAGCTTTGCCGCTGCCGGCCGGAACCCGGCAAGAATCGCCGCAACCCGGCAAAAGCTGCCGGGCAGAAACGGCCGGCCGGCGGGGCGGCCCCGCCTGGACCGCCCGGAAATCCTTGCCCGGCAAGGCCTGCCGAGTCTGGCACGCCGGTTGCATCTAGGGGAACGCCGCCAGGAAGGCGGCACGCCGGCAGGAAGCCGGCATCCACGCCAACGATCCAAGTAGGAGACTTACAATGGCTCTTTCCGTCGTTTCCAACTTCGCCGCCAACGTCGCCCACCGTCACCTGACGATGTCCGACTCCTCGGCGACCAACTCCGTTGCCAAGCTTTCCGCCGGCAGCCGCGTGCTGTCGGCCAAGGACGATGCCGCGGCCCTGGCCATCGGCTCGCGCCTGAAGGCCGAGGTCGGCTCGCTGAAGCAGGCCTCCGTCAACGCCGGGCAGGCGGTTTCGATGCTGCAGATCGCCGACGGTGCGATGAGCCGCGTCGACGACATCCTGACCCGCATGAAGACCCTGGCCGTGCAGTCCAGCTCGGGCCAGCTGTCGAACACCGAGCGCAGCATGCTGAACGACGAGTTCACGGCCCTGCGGTCGGAGATCGACCGTATCGCCGAGGACACCGAGTTCAACGGCACCAAGCTGCTCGACGGCTCGAACACCTTCTCCGCCGGCACCATCGGTGCCAACATCGGTGCCGACGACGGCATCGAGCAGTTCGTCTTCGGCAGCGATCCGGGCGCCTTCTCGGCCACCGACTCGGTCACCGTCGCCTTCAACGCGACGACCGACCAGTTCACGGTCACCAACGCCCAGACCGGCATCGCCTACACCTCGGACGCTGGCGTCAGCGCTCCGTCGGCCGGCGAGCTGAAGGAGGTCGTGATCAACGGCGCGGGCCTGAGCATCCAGCTCAACTCGCAGTTCGACGACACCTCCGCCATCTCGGCGAACAACCAGTTCGTCGTCGGCGGCGGCACCTCCAACACCCTGTCGCTGAGCTTCAAGGTCGGCACCGGCACCGACGCCCAGGACGACATCACCGTCTCCCTGGCCAAGGCCGACACGACCGCGCTCGACAGCAGCCTGGGCACCGCCACGATCGACACGGTGACCAACGCCGAGAACGCGATCACGGCCGTGACCAACGCGATCGACACCCTGGCGCAGAACCGTGCGTCGCTGGGTGCCAACCAGAACCGGCTCGAGTTCGCCGCCGCCAACATCGCGACGGCGACGGAGAACTCCGAGGCGGCGCGTTCTGCCCTGATGGACCTCGACGTCGCCAGCGAGATGTCGAAGTTCACCTCGCAGCAGATCCTGGTGCAGGCCGGCGTCTCGATGCTGGCCCAGGCCAACCAGATGCCGCAGAACCTGATGCGTCTGTTCGGCTAACCGGCCGCGGACTTCCGGGGAGGGCGCCCGCGCCCTCCCCGGTCTTCCTTGCGATGCGACCGTCGACTGGCCCGCATCTTGCTTCGAAAAAACACAGGCAAATGCGGCGCCCCGGCCTCCCGGCCGAAAGGGCGTCGAATGCGTAAGACTGGACCTTGATGGACTGAGGGCGAGACCGAGAGATGGACCAGCTTTCCATCCTGCCGCCGAGTTACACGGCCGCCGCTTCCGGCGCAGACCGCCTGGCCCCTGGCCAAGGCGACGCTGCCGCTCGCGCCGCCGCCCAGGGTTCGGGTTTCGCCGTGCGCTCGATGGAGGCGCTGTTCGGCAAGGACCGCAGCGACAGCGTCGCGCTCACCGGCGTGAAGATCGAGCTCGACGTCGACGAGTCGACCAACCGGGTCGTCGCCACCGTGACCGACCGCGAAAGCGGCGAGGTCCTCAACCAGTTCCCGGCGGAAGCCATCCTCGAGAACGCGCGCGGCATCCGCGAGCTGCTCGCCCGCGAACTCGACCTGAAGGTCTAGCAGGCTGCTGAAAAAGTGTCTTCCGGCTCGGTCCGGGAGATGATTCGATTCCGCTGTGGTCTTGCCGAGGGAGGCTTGGCGTGCGCGGCGGCGATGCGAGTTCGGGCGAGCTGTTCTCCTAC
>JAUILQ010000096.1 GCA_030433005.1 Alphaproteobacteria bacterium | reverse complement strand
GGCGGTGCTGCGCGGCGTCGAGCGCCTGGTGGAGGCCGCCCGCGAGATCGCGTCCGAGACCCTGGAAGCGGCCGCACAGGACCTCGAGTACGCGGCCGGCCGCTTCACCGTGGTCGGCACCGACCGCAGCGTCGGCCTGGAGGAGCTGGCCCGCGTCGTCGGCGCGCGGCCGGAGGCGGCGCCGCTGGCCGGCCACGGCGACTTCACGCCGGAGGACGCGACCTACCCGAACGGCTGCCACATCTGCGAGGTCGAGATCGACCCGGAGACCGGCCACTGCGCCGTCGAGTCCTACGTCGCGGTCGAGGACATCGGCCGCGTGCTCTACCCGGCCCTGGCGGCCGGCCAGATCCACGGCGGCGTCGTCCAGGGCCTGGGCCAGGCGCTCTGCGAGCAGGTCAGGCTCGACGGCGAGGGGCAGGTGCTGAGCGCCAGCTACATGGACTACGCCGTGCCGCGCGCCGAGGACCTGCCGGCCATCGCCTGCGACTTCGCCGAGGCGGCGACGGCGCTCAACCCGCTGGGCGTCAAGGGCGTCGGCGAGGCCGGCACGGTCGGCGCGCTGTCCGCCGGCATCAACGCCGTCTGCGACGCCCTGGCATCGGCCGGTGTCGAGGACTTCGACATGCCGGCGACGCCGCAGCGCGTCTGGCACGCCCTGCAGCGGGCCGGGGCCGGTCGTAGCGATCCCACGACTGCGTGAGGCTGCCCCGATCGGCTGGACCTCGCTGCCGTGCTCGTCCAAGGTGTCGGGCGGCCGCGGGCCGGCAGACGGACGGGCCGGCGACGGGCCGGCGGGCGGACGGGACAGGCCATGATAGCGCGCCAGCAAATCGACCCGGGTCTCAGGCGCGCCTTCGAACTCGAGAGCCTGCGCTCCTTCCGTCTCGACAACGGGCAGATCTATGCCCTGGTCGCGCACAACCCGGGCCAGCAGCTGCTGCACGACATCTGGTTCGGCGCCTTCGAGCGCGACGAGGAGTTCCGCGCCGTGCTCGAGTGCGTGCTGGAGCTGATGCGCGGCGGCGGCTACCGCCTCTGGCTGGCCGACCTGCGGCACCTGACCCGCAGCTTCATGGCCTCGCGGGCCTGGCTGGTCGAGGAGCTGATGCCGCAGATCTTCGAGGCGGGCCTGGAGCGCGAAGCCGTGGTCCTGCCCGAGCACGCCCAGGTACCCGACGGCTTCGACGTGCTCAGCTCGGCGTCGGGCGCGCTGCGCGACCTGGCCGACGGCCGGGTCCGCGGCTTCCGGGACGTCGCGGCCGCGCGCCGCTGGCTGCTCGAGGGGCGCCTGCCCGGCGAATAGCCGAGCGCCTGGATCTTCCGGCGCGGCGCCCGCGTTGGCAGGGCGGGCATTTCCAACGAAGGAGCGAGCGATGAGCATCAAGCGCAAGGGCTCGGCCGTCTGGCAGGGCGGCCTCAAGGACGGGCGCGGCAGCATCTCGACCGAGAGCGGCGCGCTCAAGGAGCATCCCTACGGCTTCGCCGCGCGCTTCGAGGGCCAGAAGGGCAGCAACCCCGAGGAGCTGCTGGGCGCCGCCCACGCCAGCTGCTTCACCATGGCGCTGTCGCTGATTCTCGGCGAGGCCGGCCTGACCGCCGAGCGCATGGACACCACGGCCGAGGTCGCGCTCGACCAGGTCGACGGCGGCTTCGCCATCACCTCGGTGCACCTGACCCTTAAGGCCAAGGTGCCGGGCACCGACGAGGCCGGCTTCAAGGAGCTGGCCGAGAAGGCCAAGGCCGGCTGCCCGGTCTCCAAGCTGTTCAAGACCGAGATCACGCTCGACGCCAGCCTGGTCGACTGAAGCGGCCCCGCCGCCGGCCGGCAGCCTGCCGCCCGGCACATCGCCGACCTGCGCTCTTCGGCCGACTCCCTCTGCGCGCTTTCCTGTAGGACGGCGGGCGATGGAGAAAGCTGATGCGAGGCGGACGCGGGATCCGAAGCGGGCCCCGCGAGCCCGGGAGCGGGCCGTGTGAGCGTCGGGTCGGGCGGTCGGGCCGCGGCTCTGGCGGCCGGCTGGCGACGGCTGCTGCCGGCCGTCATCTTCGCGCTCTGGACGGCCTCGGCGGCGGATATCCTGTCCGGCGAACCGCTGTTCCGCCATGCCGCGGGCGCCTGCGCGGCGCTGATCGCGCTGGCGACCCTGGCGACCGGCCGCGGCATGGCGCGGCGCATGCTGCTGCTGCTCGGCGGCGGCGGGGTGGGGCTGGCGGCGCTGACCGATCACTGGGAGGCGGCGCTGGCCGGGCTCGACCGGGCGGCCGGCTTCGCCGCCTTCCTCGCCTGCCTCTACGGCCTGCGCGCCCTGGTCCAGGCCTCGCCGGCGCTGCCCACGGTGCAGTCGGCCTTCGTCGCCTTTCGGCCGGCCGCCAGGCGCGGCGCGCTGCAGCTGCTCGGACTGGTCTTCGCGGTGCCGCTGGCGATCGGCGCGGTCAGCGTGATCGCGCCGCTGGTGGCCAAGGAGGCCGATCCGGCCCGCCGCGAGGACATCGCGACCTGGGCGATGCGCGGCGTCGGCCTGGCGGTGCTGTTCTCGCCCTTCACCGTGGCCATGGGCCTCGTCGTCTCGTCGCTCGGCGAGCGCCTGCCGATGGCCTGGCTGCTGCTCGCCGGCCTCGCCACCGCGCTGCTGCTCGCCGGCATTCCGCACCTGACCGGGCAGTGCCGCTTTCCGGCCAGCCTGCCGCCGGCCTTCTGGCAGGCGCTGCGCCGCGTGCTGCTGCCGGTCGGTCTGCTGATCGCCGCCAACCTGGCGCTGGTCTTCACGATCGGACTGACGCCGGTGCACGGGGCGGTGCTGCTGGTGCCGCTGCTCGGCGCGGTGGTCGCCGCCAACCGGAGCGCCGGCGCACGCCGGCAGATGCGCGACATCCTGCTCGCCGACTGGCGCCGCTTCGACGGCGAGATCGCGATCTTCGTCGGCTCGCTGGTCTTCGCCGGCGTGGTCACCAGCCTGCCCGAGGTGCGCGCCCTGGTCGGCGAGCTGACCGGCGTCCTCGGCCCGGGCAGCCTGGTCGGCGTGACCATCGTCGGGATCGCCCTGCCGGCCGCGCTCGGCGTGCACATGCTGGTCACGGCGACGATCCTGCTGACCGCCTTCGCGCCGGTCATGCCGGATGCCGCACACCTGGTCCTGCTCGGGCTCGGCGGCCTGCTCGGCTGGGCCTTCGGCTCGATGTCGGCGGCCGGCTCGATCGCCTTCCTGGCGGCGGTGACCCTGCTCGGCGTCTCGGCCCGGCGGCTCGCGCTCGGCACGAACTTCCGTTTCATGGTCGCCGCCATGGCGGCGCTCTGCCTGGTCGGCCTGCTGCTGCCCTGAGGACCCCATGCCCTGAGGACCCCATGCCCTGAGGACCCCATGCCCTGAGGACCCCGGGGGCAGGGCGGCGCTTGACAGACGGCGGCACGTACGGCTTGCTGTGCGTCACTGGTCTAGTGGCTGGGCCAGCAGGACAGATTGCCCGGACGGGACGATGCAGCCGACCTTCTCCCTGCTCGAACAGGTGCCCGAACTGCGCGACGGCTTCGAGCGCCGCAGCATCCGCACGCTGGTCGCCGACAAGGTGGCGGCGCTGATCGCGTCGGGGATCCTGCAGGTCGGCGACCTGCTGCCGAGTGAGCGCGAGCTCGCCGCCGCCTTCCGGGTCAGCCGGGAGACGGTGCGCGGCGGCCTGCAGATCCTGGCGACGCGCGAGATCATCGAGGTCTCGCACGGCGCGCGCACCCGGGTGATCAGCGCCGACGTCGGCCCGATCGCGACCAGCCTGCGCGAATCCAAGCTGATCAACAGCTACGACCTGGAGTCGATCCACGCCTCGCGGCTGCTGGTCGAGCGCGAGGTCGTCGCCGACGCCGCGCGGCGCATCGACGAGCCGACGCTGCGCCTGCTCGAGGAGTCGCTGGTCCAGCAGCGCCGGGCGACCGACGACCCGGTGCGCTTCCTGATCTGCGACCGCGAGTTCCACCTCGCGATCTACCGCTGCTCCGGCAACGCCGCGCTCGCCGACTTCGTCAGCGACCTCTACACCTACATGATGGAGCATCGCCGGCGGGCCGTCGGCCGGCCGGGCGCCATCGCGCGCAGCTTCCGGGACCACGAGATGATCGTCGAGGGCCTGCGCGCGCGCGACGCCGACGCGGTGGTCGCGGCCTTCGGCCTGCACATCGAACGCATCTACGCCACGACCCGCTCGATTCTCGCCGACGCGGAGGACGCGGAGCAGAACCCCGCCGCCGGACGGTGCGGCGGGGCGCCGTCAGGCGCCCGAGGGACCGTCGAGGAACTCTAGAGGGCCGCGCAAAGCGGCCGAACACGGGAGGAAGACCATGGAACGACGCGGTTTCACCAGGATTCTCGCCGGCACCGCCCTGGCGGTCGCGCTCGGCGTCGCCGCCGGCCTCGGCGGCGTCCAGCCGGCCCAGGCGCAGAGCAAGGAGATCGTCTACCTGACGCCGGGCCTCGACCTGCCCTTCTGGCGCTATCTCTCGAAGGGCGTCGAGGCGGTCGCCACCGAGCAGGGCTACAGCTACCAGGCGCTGGATTCCCACAACAGCGCGCAGACCCAGCTGCAGAATGCGCAGGACGCCATTGCCCGCGGCGTCGCCGGCATCGTCATCTCGCCGACCGACAGCTCGACCGCGCCCAGCGTCCTGACGCTGGCCGAGAAGGCCGGCATCCCGGTCGTCGTCGCCGACATCGGCACGAACAGCGGCGAGTACGTCTCCTTCATCATCTCCGACAACTACGAGGGCGCCTACGGCGTCGGCGAGGCGCTGGCCGCGGCGCTCAAGGAGAAGGGCTGGGAGGACGGCTCGGTCGGCCTGATCACCATCTCCCAGGCCCGCAAGAACGGCCAGGCCCGGACGAAGGGCTTCCGCGACGGCCTCAAGGCCGGCGGCGTCGACACCAAGGAGGCCGGCCTGCAGCAGATGCAGTCCTACACCGCCGAGGAGACCTTCAAGTTCACCCAGGACATGCTGGTCGCCAACCCGGACATGCGCGGCCTCTTCGTGCAGACCGACCAGCCGACCATCGGCGCGCTGCGCGCGATCAAGGCGGCGCGCCGCTCCGGCGAGCTTCTGGTCGCCGCCTTCGACGGCATCCCCGACTTCGTCGAGCTGCTGAAGAACGAGGAGATCGTCGCCAGCGGCATGCAGCAGCCCTACCTGATGGGCGTGCGCTCGGCCGAGGCGATGATGGAGCACCTGAACGGCGGCACCCCGGACAAGGAGATCGTCGTGCCGATCCTGGTGGTCACCTCGAAGAACATCGAGGAGCTGCTGCCGACGGTGAAGGAGACCGTCTTCGCCAACGAGATGGAGTAGCGCGGAACAGCAGGCCGGCGCGGCGCCTCGCCGCGCCGGCCGTTCCGTGTCCACCTCACCGCTTCTCGAACTCCGGGCCGGGCGGCCGCCGCCGCCGGTCTCGCGCCAGGATCGCCCTCCATGTCCGTTGCGCACGACGCCGCGGCCGCTCCCGATCGCTCCGAGCCGATCCTCGTGGCCCGGGGCGTCGACAAGACCTTCGACCGCACCCGGGCGCTGAACGGCGCCAGCCTGGAGCTGCGCGCCGGCGAGGTGCACGGCCTGCTCGGCGCCAACGGCGCCGGCAAGTCGACGCTGTCGAAGGTGATCTCCGGCCACGTCGTGCGCGACGCCGGCGAGATCCTCTACAAGGGCCGCCCGCTCAACCTGCGCTCGACGCGCGAGGCCCTGGAGGCGGGCATCGCCATCGTCATGCAGGAGACCAGCCTGGCCCCGGACCTGACGGTCCTGGAGAACATCTTCCTGCCGGAGCTCAGGCGCCCGGGCCTGCTGTCCTACGGCTCGATGCGCCGGCGCGCCGGCGAGCTGCTGGGCCGTCTGGGCCACGAGCACGTGCTGCCGCTCGACCAGGAGGTCGCGCGGCTCTCGGCGGCGCAGCGCCAGCTGGTCGAGATCGCCAAGGCCCTCGCGCTCGACGCCGACCTGATCATCTTCGACGAGCCGACGGCCTCGCTCAGCCCCTCCGAGGTCGAGCGGCTGTTCGACATCATGGCCAAGCTGCGCGAGGACGGCTGCGCGCTGATCTTCGTCTCGCACCGCCTGGAGGAGGTCTTCACGATCACCGACCGGGTGACGATCATGCGCGAGGGCGCGACGGTCGCCGCCTCGGAGCCGACCGCGAGCCTGGGCCAGGCCGACGTCATCCGGCACATGGTCGGCCGCGACATCGGCGCGCTCTACGCCACGCCCGGGCTGCAGGACGCCGGAAGCGAGGCGCCGGTCGTCTTCGAGGTCGAGGGCGTCGCCACGCCGCCGGTCGTCCGGAACGTCTCCTTCGCGGTGCGCCGCGGCGAGATCCTCGGCCTCGGGGGCCTGGTCGGCGCCGGCCGCTCCGAGACGGCGGAGGCGATCTTCGGCCTGCGCCACCGCACCGCCGGAACGATCCGCGTCGACGGCCGGGAGGTATCGCCGCGCAAGCCGGCCGACGCGGTGCGCGCCGGCATCGGCTTCGTCGCCGAGGACCGCCGCTTCCAGAGCATCGTCCCGGACCTGTCGGTGAAGGAGAACCTGCTGCTCGCGCACCTCGGCGCGCACCGCGGCTTCGGGCTCGGCTACCGCTCGCGCCAGGCCAAGATCGACGAGCTGATGGAGGCGCTGGGGCTGCCCGCCGAGCGGCTGCTCGACGCCAACATGCTGAATTTCTCGGGCGGCATGCAGCAGAAGATCATCATCGCCCGCTGGCTCCTGCTCGAGCCGAAGGTGCTGATCCTCGACGAGCCGACCAAGGGCGTCGACATCGGCACCCGCCAGGCGATCTACGAGATCCTGCGCCGCATCGCCGAGCAGGATGTCGCGGTCGTGGTGATCTCTTCGGACTTCGAGGAGCTGCTCGGCATCTCGGAGCGCGTGGTGGTGATGAGCGACGGCTATTCGATCGCCGACCTGCCGAGCGCGATGCTCGACGAGGAGAAGCTGACCCTGCTCGCCGCGCCGCGCACCTCGATGGCGCGCAACACCGAGCTGCTGACGCGGCTGGCGCAGGAATGCGGCGGCGCCGGCTTCTGGGTGCTGCTCGACGAGGACAGCCTGATCTGCCTCAACAGCGTGGTCGCGGACCGGACGGCCGACCCCGGCTTCGCCGCCGGCGAGGCGCGCCGCCTGCAGGACACGCGGATCACCGCGGCGCTGGCGGCGCGGGCCGGCGAGGGCCAGGCAGCCGGCTTCGTCGAGGAACCCGAGGGCCTGGCGACGCTGCTGGTGCCGATCCGCACGCGGCGCGGCCACGATCTCGGCTGGATCGGGCTGACGCTTCCCCAGGGCGGGGAGCGGCCCGACGCGGCGCAGGTGAAGGAAAGAATAGAGGCGCTCAATGCAGAAGCAGGTTGACGAGGGCGGTGCCGGCGGCGGCAAGGGGCTGGGGATGCGGCTGCTGATGCGGCTCGAGGTGCGCATGCTGGCGCTCGCGCTGATCATCGCGGTGACGCTGTCGTTCCTGTCGCCCTACTTCCTGACCCAGAACAACATCTTCAACATCCTCGACCAGTCGGTGGTCATCGGCATCGTCGCGATCGGCATGACCTTCGTCATCCTGACCGGCGGCATCGACCTCTCGGTCGGCTCGGTGGCGGGGCTCAGCGGCATCGTCCTGGGCCTGGCGCTGAAGGACTACCCGATCCCCGTCGCGATCCTGATGGCCGTCGGCACCGGCGCCTTCGTCGGCCTGGTCTCGGGCGTGCTGATCGGCTACTTCGGCCTCGCCGCCTTCGTGGTCACCCTGGGCATGATGGCGATCGGCCGCAGCCTCGCCTACATCTTCTCAGGCCAGACGGCGATCTCGGGCTTTCCGTCCGAGCTCTCCTCGATCGTCTACACGACGGTGCTCGGCATCCCGACCAACGTGCTGTTCCTCGGCCTCGCCTACCTGCTGGCCTGGGGCTACCTGACCCACACCAAGGGCGGGCGGACGATCTACGCGGTCGGCTCGAACAAAGAGGCGGCGCGCGCCGCCGGCCTCAACACGCTGCTCTACTCGATCCTGCCCTACGTGGTCTCGGGCGCGCTGGCCGCGGTCGCGATCACCTTCTCCGTGGCGCAGATCCTGTCGGTCGATCCGCTGACCGGCAACCTGATGGAGCTCGACGCCATCGCGGCCGTGGTGATCGGCGGCGCCAGCCTGTACGGCGGCCGCGGCACGATCGTCGGCACGCTGATCGGCGTGCTGATCATGGTGATGATCCGCAACGGCCTGAACCTGCTCGGCGTCTCGCCGTTCTGGCAGGGCTCGGCGATCGGCGGGATCATCATCATGGCGCTGCTCGTCGAGCGCCTCGTGCGCTCGCGCTCCGAAAGCTGACACCAGAGCGGCCCGGCAAGGGCCCGAACGAACGAGAGGGGAGGAAGACATGGCCAGCGATCCCGACCTGGCGGTCCGGCTCTACGGCACCGAGCAGGAGGTCGAGCCGCCGCGCGTGCTGCGCGCGGGCAGGCTGACCGCCGAGCTGGAGGCCGGCAACCTGCGCTACATCCGGCTCGACGGCCTCGAGCTGCTGCGCGCCGTCTCATTCATCGTGCGCGACCGCAACTGGGGCACCTACAACCCGGAGATCGAGAACCTCGAGGTCGAGGAGGACGGCGATCGCTTCACCGTGACCTACCAGGCGACGACGAAGGACGACGAGCAGGCCTTCCGCTACCGCGCCCGCATCGAGGGCTCGCCGGACGGCGTGCGCTTCGGCGCCGAGGGCGAGGCGGTCACCGACTTCGACACCAACCGCACGGGCTTCGTGGTGCTGCACGCCGCCGACCTGGCGGGCCGGCCGGTCGAGATCGAGCGCGTCGACGGCAGCGTCGAGCAGGGCCGCTTTCCCGAGCTGATCGACCCCGTGCAGCCGATGATGGACCTGCGTAGCCTGACCCACGAGGCGGTGCCGGGCCTGAAGGTCGCCTGCCGCATGGAGGGC
>JAUILQ010000036.1 GCA_030433005.1 Alphaproteobacteria bacterium | reverse complement strand
CCAAGGCGACCGACGAGATCAGCCAGCAGATCCGCTCGGTGCAGGACCGCACGCAGTCGACGGTCGAGGCGATCAAGCAGATCCTGGAGCGCATCGCCTCGATGAACGAGATCGCGGCGACGGTGGCGAGCTCGGTCGAGGAGCAGAACGCGGCGACCCGGGAGATCGGGCGCAGCGCGACCGAGGCGGCGCAGCAGACCGAGGTCGTCAACAGCAACATCGTCTCGGTCGAGAAGGCGGCCGGCGAGGCCGGCTCGGCGGCGACCCAGGTGCTGGGTGCGGCCAGCGAGCTGTCGCAGCAGTCCGAGAACCTCAGCCGCGTCATCGACGACTTCCTGTCGAGCGTCCGCGCGGCCTGAGCCCGCGTCCGAGGGCGGCCCAGCGAAGGGCCGCCCTCGGCGCCGGTCATTTGAACAAGTAGCAGTATTGCTGTCCTTGAATTGCAATCAAGAGTACTGGATTCGGCCAGTCGACTAGTCGACTCTTGGTGCGAACAGAGTAGAATTAGCCGTGGACCTATGAACGTTCAGCGGCAATTAACTTTTCCATCATAGTTTCGATCCTCATGCCGGACCAAACCGGCCGGCCGCCGAGGCGCACGCCGGCGGCTGAGACAACGCTTTCCTGGGGGATCCATGCTCAGTCTCGCCCGGCCTGCCGATCGGCAGGAGCTGACCGCTCTCGTGGCGGCGATCGACAAGTCGCAGGCCGTGATCGAGTTCGGCATGGACGGGACCATCCTGGCGGCCAACGCGAACTTCCTGGCCACGATGGGCTACGACCTCTCCGAGATCGTCGGCCGGCACCACTCGATGTTCATGCCGCCGGAGGAGCGCGACAGCGGGGCCTACAAGGCCTTCTGGGCGACGCTGCGCCGCGGCGAGTACCAGTCCGGCGAGTTCCTGCGCCACGACAAGGCGGGTCGGGAGATCTGGATCCAGGCCTCCTACAACCCGGTCTTCGACCGCCGGGGCCGGCCGGTCAAGGTGGTCAAGCTGGCCAGCGACGTCACCGCCGCGAAGCTGCGCGCCGCCGACGCCGACGGCCAGCTGTCGGCGATCCGCCGGTCCCAGGCGGTCATCGAGTTCCGGCCCGACGGCACGATCCTCGACGCCAACGAGAACTTCCTGGCCGCGCTCGGCTACCGGCTGGAGGAGATCCGCGGCAAGCACCACGCGATGTTCGTCGAGCCGGCGGAGCGCGAGAGCGCCGAGTACCGCGCCTTCTGGGAGGGCCTGCGGCGCGGCGAGTTCAAGGCGGGCGAGTTCAAGCGGCTCGGCCGCGGCGGGTGCGAGGTCTGGATCCAGGCGACCTACAACCCGATCCTCGATCCTTCGGGCCGGCCCTACAAGGTCGTCAAGTTCGCCAGCGACGTGACGCGCGAGAAGCTGCGCCAGGCCGAGATGGCCGGCCAGCTGGCGGCCATCGACAAGTCCCAGGCGGTCATCGAGTTCGAGCTCGACGGCACGATCATCAGCGCCAACGAGAACTTCCTGGCGGTGCTCGGCTACCGGCTGGAGGAGATCCGCGGCAAGCATCACGCGATGTTCGTCGAGCCCGCCGAGCGCGACGGCGAGGCCTATCGGACTTTCTGGGAAAGCCTGCGGCAGGGCGCTTTCCAGGCCGGCGAGTTCCGGCGGGTCGGCCGCGGCGGCAAGGAGGTCTGGATCCAGGCGACCTACAACCCGATCCTCGACGCCAGCGGCCGCCCCTTCAAGGTCGTCAAGTTCGCCAGCGAGGTGACCGAGCAGGTGATCGCGCGGCTGCGCAACGAGCAGATCCGCAAGACCATGGAGAGCGTCGCCGCCGGCGCGGAGGAGCTGAACGTCTCGGTGCGCGAGATCGCCGAGGCCATGTCGCGCTCGCGCTCGGCCTCCGAGAGCGCCTTCGAGCGGGTCAGCGACACCGGGCAGACGACGGAGCGCCTGGCCGAGGCGGCCAAGGCGATGAACGGCATCGTCGAGGCGATCGACGGCATCACCGCCAAGATCAATCTGCTGGCGCTCAACGCCTCGATCGAGTCGGCGCGCGCCGGCGAGGCCGGCAAGGGTTTCGCGGTCGTCGCCAACGAGGTCAAGTCGCTGGCCGGGCAGGCCAAGGCCGCGACCGAGCAGATCGCCCGCGAGATCGACGCGATGCGCAGCGTTTCGGCGGACGTGGTCGGCGGCCTCGGCTCGATCCGCGAGTCGATCGACGCGGTGCGCGAGCACGTCACCGCCTCGGCGGCGGCGATCGAGCAGCAGAGCGGCGTCGCCGGCGAGATGTCCGAGTCGATGCGCCGGGCCTCGGCCGAGGCCGCCGCGATCGGCTAGGCTCCCGAGGCGGTCTCGCCGTCACGCCTTCCACGCCAGAAAGTTTATTCGTTTTTAAGACGGCTAGCGGAAAAGTTGCGGCCTCGTCCTTCCCCCCCTGTGCCGGCGGCGTCGCGCCGGCAGCAAAGGAGAGCGCCCGTGTTTCAACGCAAGGAGGCCGCGCGCCGCAACCGGCACGAGGCGGACGCGATGCTGGCCGCCATCGACCGCTCGGCGGCGGTCATCGAGTTCCAGCTCGACGGCACGATCATCACCGCCAACGAGAACTTTCTCTCGGCGCTCGGCTATCGCCTGGAAGAGATCCAGGGCAAGCACCACTCGCTCTTCGTCGAGCCGGTCGAGCGCGACGGCGACGCCTACCGCGCCTTCTGGGACGCGCTGCGTGCCGGACGCTTCCAGTCGGGCGAATTCCGGCGCGTCGCCAAGGGCGGGCGCGAGGTCTGGATCCAGGCCTTCTACAACCCGATCCTCGACGAGGCCGGCCGACCCTACAAGGTCGTCAAGTTCGCCAGCGACATCACCGAGGCCAAGCAGCGCAGCGCCGAGTCGGCGAGCCAGATCGCGGCCATCGACCGCTCGCAGGCAGTCATCGAGTTCGAGCTAGACGGCACGATCCGCACGGCCAACGAGAACTTCCTCGAGACCCTCGGCTACGAGCTGGCCGAGATCGAGGGCCGGCACCACTCGATGTTCGTCGACCCGGCCGAGCGCGAGAGCGCCGACTACAAGGCCTTCTGGCAGTCGCTGCGCCGCGGGACGTTCCAGTCCGGCGAGTTCCGCCGCCTGGCCAAGGGCGGACGCGAGGTCTGGATCCAGGCGACCTACAACCCGATCCTCGACGCCGCCGGCCGGCCCTACCGGGTCGTCAAGTTCGCCAGCGACGTCACCGAGGAGAAGCGGCGCGCCGCCGAGGTCGCCGGGAAGCTGGCCGCCATCGCCCGTTCGCAGGCGGTCATCGAGTTCGAGCTCGACGGCACGATCATCACGGCCAACGAGAACTTCCTGCAGACCCTGGGTTACGAGCTGGCCGAAATCCAGGGCAGGCACCACTCGATCTTCCTGACTGCCGAGGACCGCGACAGCGCGGACTACGCCGCCTTCTGGCAGCATCTCGGCCGCGGCGAGTTCCACAGCGGGCGCTTCCGGCGCATCGCCAAGGGCGGGCGCGAGGTCTGGATCCAGGCGACCTACAACCCGATCCTCGACGCCCGGGGCCGGCCCGTGAAGGTCGTCAAGTTCGCCGCCGACGTGACCGCCCGGGTGGCCGCCCGCGCCGAGGTGCGCCGGATGCTGGAGGACGTCGGCGCCAGCGCCGAGGAGATGAACGCCTCGGTGCGCGAGATCGCCCAGTCGATGACCCAGTCGAAGGCCAACTCCGATCAGGCCGAGGCCCTGGTGCGCTCGGCCGACAGCTCGACCGAGCGGCTCTCGGAGGCCGCGAAGTCGATGGGCGGCATCCTGGAAGCGATCGACGCGATCACCGCGAAGATCAACCTGCTGGCGCTCAACGCCACCATCGAATCGGCGCGCGCCGGCGAGGCCGGCAAGGGCTTCGCCGTGGTCGCGAACGAGGTCAAGGGACTGGCCGGACAGGCCAAGACCGCGACCGAGGAGATCGCCCGGGAGATCGGGGAGATGCGCGGCGTCTCGTCGGACGTCGTCGCCAACCTCTCGGCGATCCGCGAGGCCATCGGCAAGGTCAACGAGTACGTGACGGCGACGACCGCGGCGGTCGACGAGCAGAGCAACGCCGCCAACGAGATGTCGGCGGCCATGCAGCGCGCCACCCAGGCCTCCGCCGCGCTCGGCTGAGCGCGACCCGGCCCGGCGGACCCGGCGTCAGCCGGCCACCGGATCCGGCTTGGCGGGGCCCGGCGGCATCGGTCCGGGGAAGGGGCCGGGCGGGTGCGGCGGCTGTGGCTCGGTCGGGTCGGGAATCGGCTCGGGCGCCGGCGGGTCGGGCGGCAACGGTCCGGGCGGTATGGGATCGCCGGGGTGTCCGGCCTCGAGGACTGTCGCAGCTGTCATGGTGGTCGCCCTCCGGTCAGGGGGATGCGGGGCCAGGGCAGGGACCGCGGGCGCCGCGCGCCCGGGCCGCCGAAGCCTGTTGCCTGCGGAACGGCAGCGCGCGGCCACGGTTCCTGTCGCCCTGGTTTCCGCCGCCCCGGTTCGCGCCCTCGACCCTGGCCGTTCGGCGAGGTCACCTGCCCGAACGATAGGCCGGCTAGCCGAAGGGTGCCGTGGCGCCGGGCGGCGCGATCCCTAGACTGGGGTCGACTGCGGGCGAGCGAGCGAGCGCGCTCGCCCGAACCCCAGGGAGCGATCACCCATGCTGTCCGAAACGAGCCGTCAGACCCTGCTCGACCTGGTCGAGATCAAGCTCAGCTGCCTCGAGGTCTGGGACCGCGACGACCGGCGCGAGCTGGAGAACCTCGAGCGGGCGCGCCGGGAACTCGAAGCGCTGGCCGGCGCTTCGGCGCTGGCCCCGGCCGGCGCGCGGCCCAGGCGCGGCCGCCCGCCGGTGCGACAGATCGTCGGGATCGCCGCCATCTAGGGCCGGTTCAGCCGGTCGCCGGGCCGTCGCGGTGGCGCCGGGCGTAGTAGCCGCTCTCGATGTCGGCGATGACGCCCGGGCGGCTCGGCGCCCAGCCGAGCTGGGCCCGCGCCTTGGCCGCCGAGACGCGGCTGTTCGAGCCGAAGGTGTAGTGCGCCGCCGAGGCGTTCCAACGCTGCGCCGCCTCGTCGAGGCTGAGCTCCCGCGTCTCCTCGCCGAGACCGAGCATGCGGCCGATCGCCATGGCGATGTCCTTCATCCGGCACTCGCCCTGCTCGGCGAAGAAGAAGGAGCCGGCCGGCGCCTTGTCGAGCGCCAGCAGGTAGAGCTCGACCAGGTCGTCGACCTGGACGTGCGACCAGACGTTCTCGCCGGGCCCGACGTGGCGGGCGACGCCGCTTTCCTTGGCCAGCTTGATCAGCTCCGGCACCTGCATGCTCTCGGGCTTCGGCCCGCCGCCCTCGCCGTAGATCAGCGAGGGGCAGATCACGATGCCGCGCAGGCCGCGGGTCGAGGCGTCCATGACGGCCCGGTCGATCGCCGTGCGGCCGGCCTTCTCGAAGCGCGGGCCGAGAAAGCTGTCCTCGGTGTAGAGCGGGGCCGAATGCCGGCCCTTGGCCATGTCGCCGACGACGCTGGAGCCGCTGGTGCGGATCAGCGCCTTGCCGCTGCCTTCCAGGGCCTCGATGAAGGCGGCCGCGGCGTAGGGGTCGTCGGCGGCGGCGCACTCGAAGGTGGCGTCGGCCGCCTGGGCCTCAGCGATCAGCAGCGACCAGTCGGCGAGACTGCCGCGCACCGGCTTCGCGCCCATCTCCTCGACGGCGCCGAGCCCGGCCTCGGAGCGGGCGAGGGCATGGACCTCGGCGCCGCGGTCGAGCAGGCCGCGGGCGACCGAGCCGCCGATGTAGCCGGTGCCGCCGGTGATGAAGACCTTCATTGGAGTGCTCCCTGCTTGCGTTTTGCGCGCAGCATGCGCGGGCCGGCGGGCGGAGTCACCCGCCGCGCCGCGCAACCCTGACGCACGCTCGCGGCGCGGCGCCGAGTCCGCCGTCGCTAGCGGCCGCCCGGCGCGCCGCCGAGCAGCCGTCCCAGCGCCCGGCGCAGGCCGCCCGGACCGCTGCCGGCGCCAGGCGCTTGGCCGTCCCGGTCACGGGACGCACCGTCGGTGTCCGCCTCCCGGCTCAGGGTGGCGGCCACCGAATCGCCGGCCAGCGGCGTGCCGGCGGCCTCCTCGTCGGTGCCCAGCGGCGCCGCCGCCGGGTCGCTGGCCGGCGTGCGCTCGCCGGTGCGGCCGGCGTCGATCGTAGCGCGCAGCTGCTCGGCGGTGGCGTCGTCGCGCGCGGCGTCCCCCGGTCCCGGCTCGCGGCTTGGCAGGACGCTCGGGGGATCGCTTGCCGGGAAGCTCTCGTCGACGGCCTCGTCGATCCGCTGCTCGTCGCTCGATCTGGGGTCCGTGCGCATCGTCAAAGGCTCCTTCTCTCGGCGGGACTCCGTTGCGCCCCTGACCTGCGGCGGCAGCGCCAGGCGTCAAGGCCGCGGCCTCGACTCGTCGACCCGGGGCGGCTACTCCTGCCCGCGACGGCAGCGAACCGGAGGCGGCAGGCATGGCGGGCGACGAGGCGTTCGGACGGATCGCGGAGATCTGGCGCTATCCGGTGAGCTCGCTGGGCGGCGAGCGGCTGCCGGAGGCGGCGCTCGCCTCCGGCGGGATCCCCGGCGACCGGCTGTGGGGCGTCGCCGATCGGGACAGCGGCGAGGTCGCGATGCCCGAGCGGCGCCGGCGCTGGCGCCCGGCGCCGGAGCTCAAGGCGCGGCTGTCGGCCGGCGGCGCCGGAGCGGAGGCACCGGCGGTCGAGGTCGCCGGACCGGACGCGGACTGGCAGCCGGTCGACTCGCCGGCGGCGGCCGAGCTGGCCGGCCGCCACTTCGGCTTCGCCGTCGCCTTCCGGCGCCACGTCGCGTACCGCGAGGCCGACGACGGCGCCCCGGTTCCGGTGCCTCCGGACCGGGTGATGCCGCGCTACGGACGCGACGACCTGCACATCCTGACGACGGCCTCGCTGGCGCGGCTGCAGGCCTGGTTGCCCGACGGCGCCCGGCTCGACCCGCGGCGCTTCCGCCCGAACCTGGTGATCGAGACGGGCGAGGAGCGGCAGGGCTTCGTCGAGGCCGGGCTGATCGGCCGCACCCTCGCCGTCGGCGAGGCCCGCGTCCGGATCAGCGAGCCCTGCCAGCGCTGCGCCTTCACGACCCTGGCCCAGGGCGACCTGCCGCTCGATCCGGCGATCCTGCAGGCGATCGCCCGCCAGGGCGGCGGCAACTTCGGCGCGCTCTGCCGTGTCGAGGTCGCGGGACGGCTGACGCTCGGCGATGCGGTGACCCTGCTCCCGCCCGACTGAGGGCGGGGCGAGCAGAAGGGCCTTCTGGAACCTCCCGGGGACGGTGCCGTTGCGACGACAACTGTCCGACGGGCCGGTCCGCTCAGCGGGCTCGCCCCCGAGAGGAGCCACCACCTTGCCCCACCGCGATCCCCTCGACCGCCCCGGTCGCCCCGGCGCCGGCCCGGCGGCCGCTCCCGACACGCTGTCCCGCGCCGCTGCCGCCGATGCCGGCCAGACCGGCGCAGCCCAGCGCGAAAGCGTGACCCTGACCGTCAACGGCCGCCGCGAGACGGTCGAGGTCGACGTCCGGCGCAGCCTGCTCGACCTGCTGCGCGAGCAGCTCGACCTGACCGGCAGCAAGAAGGGCTGCGACCACGGCCAGTGCGGTGCCTGCACGGTGCTGGTCAACGGTCGGCGCATCAACGCCTGCCTCAGCCTGGCGGTGATGCACGACGGCGACGAGGTGGTCACGGTCGAGGGCCTCGAGGCGATCGACGCCCAGACCCTGGCTCCCGGCGGCACGATGGGGTCCGGCGCGGCGGCGCTGGGCGATGTGCCGTCGCTGCATCCGCTGCAGGCCGCCTTCGTCCGCGAGGACGCCTTTCAGTGCGGCTACTGCACGCCCGGCCAGCTCTGCTCCGGCGTGGCCCTGCTCGGCGAACTGGCGGCCGGCGAAGCCTCGATCGTCACCTGGGAGCGGGCCGATGCCGACGGCGCGGACGCCGTCGGCGCCGCGCCGGCGAGCGACGAGGAGCTGCGCGAGCGGATGAGCGGCAATCTCTGCCGCTGCGGCGCCTACCCGAACATCCTGGGGGCGCTGCGCCGCACGCTCGGGCAGATCGAGGAAGGCGCCGAGCGCGCGGACCGAGGGCCCGGCAGAGACGGTGCGAGGGGAGGGACCGGCTGATGCGCGCCTTCACCTACGAACGCGCCGAGGCGGCCGAGGCCGCCGCCGGCCGGGCGGCCGATCCGTCCGCCAGCTTCATCGCCGGCGGCACCAACTTGGTCGACCTGATGAAGCTGCAGGTGCTCAGCCCGAGCCATCTCGTCGACGTAAGCCGGCTGCCGCTCGACCGCATCGAGGCGACCGAGGAGGGCGGCCTGCGCATCGGCGCCCTGGTGACCAACAGCGCCCTCGCCAACGACGAACGCATCAAGGCGACCTGGCCGCTGCTCTCCCGCGCGCTGCTGTCCGGTGCCACCGCGCAGCTGCGCAACAAGGCGACGACCGGCGGCAACCTGCTGCAGCGCACCCGCTGCTACTACTTCTACGATACCACCAGCCCCTGCAACAAACGCGAGCCCGGCAGCGGCTGCGGCGCGCTGGAGGGCTTCAACCGGATCCACGCGATCCTCGGCGCCAGCGAGCACTGCATCGCCACGCATCCCTCCGACATGGCGGTCGCCATGGTCGCGCTCGGCGCCGAGGCCGAGACGCTGCGGCCCGACGGCCGGCGCCGCCGCGTCGCCGTCGAAGCCCTGCACCGGCTGCCCGGCGAGCGGCCGGAGCTGGAGACCGTGCTGGAGCCGGGCGAGCTGATCGAGGCGGTCGTCCTGCCGCCGCCGCCGAAGGGCCGGCAGCTCTACCGCAAGGTCCGCGACCGCTCGTCCTACGCCTTCGCCCTGGTCTCGGTCGCGGTCGCGCTCGAGGTCGAGGGCAATGCCGTCTCGTCGCTGCGCCTGGCGCTCGGCGGGGTCGCGCACAAGCCCTGGCGGGCGAGCCGCGCCGAGGCGGCGCTGCTCGGCCAGCCGGCGACCCGCGACAGCTTCCGCGCCGCCGCCGAGGCCGAGCTGGCCGAGGCCGTCGGGCACGGCGGCAACGACTTCAAGCTGCCGCTCGCGCGCCGCGTGATCGCGGCGACCCTGGCGGACGCCGCCGGACTGACGCCCGAGGCCGAGGAAGGAGAGCCGGTATGAGCCAGCTGGACAGCGAGCAGGACGTCGCGGGCGTCATCGGCCGCCCGCTCGACCGGGTCGACGGCCCGCTCAAGGTCACCGGGCGCGCCCGCTACGCGACCGAGCGGCGCGACGGCGGCGCTCGGCCGGCGGTCGGCTGGATCGTCGAGGCGGCGATCGGCCACGGCCGGATCGCCAGGATCGACGCGGGGCGTGCCGAGCGGGCGCCGGGCGTGCTGCTGGTGCTGACGCACGAGAACGCCGCCGAGCAGACGCCCTACGGCCTGCCCGAGGACGCCGGACGCTTCACCCAGTCGCGGGCGGTCCTGCAGGGCAACGAGATCCGCCACTTCGGCCAGGCGGTTGCGCTGGTGGTCGCGGAGACCCTGGAGCAGGCGCGCGCCGCCGCGGCCCTCGTCGAGGTCGACTACGACGCCGAGAGCGGCCGCTACGAGGCCTCGCCGGAGGACGAGGGCGAGATCCCCGACAGCCTCGACGGCGGCGGCCAGCCGGATCTCGGCAAGGGCGACTTCGACGCCGTGCTGCGCAGCGCCGAGGTCTCGCTCGACCAGCGCTACACGACCGCCGACCAGATCGCCTCGGCGATGGAGCCCCACGCCACCGAGGCCTCCTGGCGGGACGGCAAGCTGACGCTGCACATGTCGCTGCAGATCCTCGCCAGCGGCAAGCAGGCGATCGCCCAGACGCTCGGCATCGAGCCCGAGCGGGTGCGCATCCTCAGCCCCTTCATCGGCGGCGGCTTCGGCTCCAAGCTGGGTGTCCACGCCGACGGCGTGTTGGCGGCGCTGGCCGCGCGCGAGCTCGACCGGCCGGTCAAGGTCGTGCAGCACCGCCGCAACCTCTTCTTCAGCGGCCCGCACCGCGGCCACTCCAGCCAGCGCATCCGGCTCGGCGCAGACGCCGAGGGCCGCCTGCTCGCGATCGGCCACGACAGCCTGCAGCCGATGGCCCGGCGCTATCAGTTCGCCGAGCCGGTGGCCTCGGCGACCCGCGCCTCCTACGCCTGCGACGCGCTGCTGACGCGCCACCGCGTGGTGCCGGTCGACCGCCCGCCGATCGACTCGATGCGCGCTCCCGGCGAGGCGATCGGCACGCCGACCTTCGAGGCGGCGATCGACGAGATGGCCGAGCAGCTCGGCCTCGACCCGCTGGAGTTCCGCCTGCGCAACGCGCCGCAGCGCGAGCCCGGCGGCGGCCGGCCGTTCAGCAGCCGCGACCTGGAGCGCTGCCTGAAGGAGGGCGCCGAGCGCTTCGGCTGGCACGAGCGGCCGGTGCGGCCGCGCAGCCGCAACGACGGGCGCTGGCTGATCGGCTACGGCATGGCCTCGGCGGTCCGGCCGAACCTGCTGATGGAGGCCTCGGCCCGGGCCCGCCTGGGCGGCAACGGCCAGGTGGTCTGCGAGCTCGACATGACCGACCTGGGCACCGGCAGCTACACCGTGCTGACCCAGATCGCCGCCGAGACCCTGGGCGTCGAGCCGCAGCGGGTCACGGTCGAGCTGGGCGACAGCGACCTGCCGCAGACCTCCGGCTCGGGCGGCTCGTTCGGCGCCGGGACCTCGGGTTCGGCCCTCTACCGGGCCTGCCTGGCGCTCAAGGAGGAGCTGGCGCGCATCGCCTGCGAGCACGCCGACTCGCCGCTGAACGGCTGCGTGCCGGACGCCCTGGAGCTGGCCGGCGGCCGCCTGTCGGGCCGCCGCGCCGACGGCACGGCGGCCGAGGCCGGCCTCGACGCGATCGCGGCGCTCGGCGGGCCCGACGGAGTCAGCGCCGAGGGCTCGATCGAGGCCGGCCAGGACCACGAGGACTTCGCGCAGTACTCCTACGGCGCCCAGTTCGTCGAGTTGGGGGTCGATCCGGCGAGCGGCGAGATCCGCCTGCGCCGCTGCCTCGGCGTGTTCTCGGCGGGGCGCATCCTCAACGCCAAGACCGCGCGCTCGCAGCTGATGGGCGGCATGATCTACGGCATCGGCGGCGCGCTGTTCGAGGAGGCCATGATGGACAGCCGGCGCGGCGCCTTCATGAACCGCGACCTCGCCGAGTACCACCTGCCGGTCAACCGCGACGTGCCCGACCTGGAGGTCGTGATGCTGGAGGAGCCGGACTACCGCTCGAACCCGCTCGGCAGCCGGGGCATCGGCGAGCTCGGCATCTGCGGCATCGGCGGCGCCATCGCCAACGCCGTGCACAACGCCAGCGGCGTGCGGGTGCGCGACTTCCCGATCACGCTCGACAAGGTGCTCAAGGGCCTCGAGACCCGGGTCTGAGGCGGCTCTTCGGCGGCGGCGGCAGGTTCTGCCGCCGCCGCCTGCAGCCGCGGCATTTTTTGCTTTCGGCGCGGCCGCCTTCGGCAGCCGGCACCGGGTGCTCTGCGCTAGGCTCGCGCCGTTTCCCGGCAAGAGCGGCAGGAGAGCGCCCCCATGAAACTCACCGACTACAAGGTCCTGACCTTCGACTGCTACGGCACCCTGATCGACTGGGAGAGCGGCATGGTCGCCGGCCTCAAGCTGCTGACCGACCGGGTCGAGCAGCAGCGCGGCAAGCCGCTGTCGCGCGACGAGATCCTGGAGGCCCACGCCCGCCAGGAGTCCTTCCACCAGGCTCAGACGCCGGCCAAGCACTACCAGTCGCTGCTGGCCACGGTGTACAAGCGCCTGGCCGAGCACTGGGGCGTCTCGGCCAGCTGGGACGAGTGCGAGGCCTACGGCCGCTCGGTCGAGAACTGGCCGGCCTTCGAGGACTCCGCCGGCGCGCTGCAGTACCTCAAGAAGTACTACAAGCTCGTCATCCTCTCGAACGTCGACAACCGCTCCTTCGTCGGCAGCAACCGCAAGCTCCAGGTCGAGTTCGACGCGATCTACACGGCCGAGGACATCGGTTCCTACAAGCCGAGCCCGCGCAACTTCGACTACCTGCTGGAGCGCATCGGCGACATCGGCTGCACCAAGGACGAGATCCTGCACACCGCCGAGAGCCTGTTCCACGACCACCGGCCGGCCGAGAAGGTCGGGCTGACCCGCTGCTGGGTCTACCGGCGCCACGACCAGCAGGGCTTCGGCGCGACCATGCCGGTCAGCGACCTGACCCCGCCCGAGTTCCGCTTCAACTCGATGCGCGACCTGGTCGCCGCGCACCAGGAGGCGCTGCGCGCGGGCTGAGGCCCGCTCACAGCACCCAGCGGAAGGCGCGCCTGAGCTCGGCCAGGGCGTCGGCCTCGTAGCAGCGGCCGTGGGCCAGGACGACGCGCTCCGGCGCCCAGTCGAGCATCCGGCGCACCGCCCGGCGCAGGCCGCGGCGGTGCAGCAGGAAGGAGAGCTGCAGGTCGAGCGGCGCCTTGCCGTCGGGGTCCGTGGCGCCGGCGAGGCGCAGCAGCCGGCGCCACAGGCCCGAGCGGATGCGCGCCGGCTCGAAGTTCTCGATCAGGTCGGTCAGGATCAGCGTGCGCGAGGGCCGGTGGAAGAAGGCGACCTCGTCGACCAGGCCACCGAAGACGCGCACCTGGTCGAGCGCAGCGGCCCAGCCGGGCTCGGGCGCCTCGGCCAGCGTCTCGAAGGCCGGCAGCGGCCGGCGCGCCGTGCGCTCCAGGCCCGGCACGGCGTGGATTCCGGCGTTCGGGAAGCGCGCGTGCCACTCCGGCAGCCACCAGTAGTGCAGGGTGTTCGGCGCGATCAGGAAGGCGACCTCGCCGAGCGCCTCGATCCGCTCGAACAGCGCGTCGGAGGGCTCGGTCGGCGAGTGCAGCCAGAGCCGGCGGCCGGGCAGACGCACGACGGTCATGCGGGTCGGGAAGGGCAGGGTCATCCCGAGGTAGCGAAAGCCGATCGCCGGGCCGTCGACGGTCCAGATCTCCGGCGCCAAGGGCTTCGGGCTATCGAGCGGCGCGTAGGGCTCGACGATCGGCTCCATGGGCGCAGGGGGAGCGGGGCGCGGGCCGCTCAGGGCGTCACGGGATTGCGGGCGTCGGCCAGGATCCGGCCGCCGATGGCGACGAAGCAGACGCCGGCGGCGCGCTCGATCCAGTGCTGGGCGCGGCCGAAGCGGCGGATCACCGGCTGCGACGACATGAACAGGCTGACCACGCTGTACCAGGCGAGCGCGCTGGCGACGACGAGTCCGATCATCAGGGCCATCAGCCAGGTCGGCGTCGTCTCGGTGACCGCGGTCGCGAAGACGCTGGTGAACAGCACCACGGCCTTGGGGTTGGTCAGCGTCACCAGGAAGCCGAAGGCCAGCGGGTTGCCGCGCGCCCGCGCGTCGGGCACCGCCTCGACGCCGAGCGGCGCTGGCCGGGCGAGCAGCAGGCGCAGGCCGAGGTAGATCAGGTACGCGGCGCCGAGCACGCGCACCGCCACGGCCAGCCACTGGAACTCGATCAGGATCGCCGAGAGGCCGAGCAGGCTGAGGCTCGCATAGAGCCCGAGGCCGGCCGAGACGCCGAGCGTGGTCAGCAGGCCGGCGCGACGCCCGCGGGTCATCGAGGAGCGCACCACGGCGACGAAGTCCGGGCCGGGCAGGACCAGGGCGGGAATGAAGATCGCGAAGACCGCGATCAGCACGAGGGTCGCGTCCATGGCGTCGGGCCTTTCGCTCGCTGCGGCGGAATGGAGAGCGTGCCCGAGTGGACCATGCCCGCCGCGCCGCCGGCAAGCCGCCGACGCCTCCGAGACGTCCTGCGCGATCCGCTTGGCGCGTTCGGGCCCACTTCTGCTATAGGCCCCTGGCCATGAGCGCGCTTCCCCGCCTCGACCGCATCGACGTCGCGATTCTCGCCGAGCTGCAGCGCAACGGCCGGGTGACCAACGCCGCGCTCGCCGAGCGGGTCGCGCTGTCGCCCAGCCCCTGCCTGCAGCGCGTGCGACGGCTCGAAGCCGCCGGCTACATCGCCGGCTACGGCGCCCAGGTCGCCTTCTCGCGGCTGCTCGACGCGCTCACCGTGTTCACCGAACTGACCCTGGCCAACCACCGGCGCGAGGACTTCGTGCGCTTCGAGGCCGGCATCCGGCGCTACGACTGCCTGGAGGAGTGCCACCTGATCAGCGGCGGCTACGACTACCTGATGAAGTTCGTGACCCGCTCGGTCGACCACTACCAGCAGATCATGGAGGACATGATCGACCGCGACCTGGGGGTCGAGAAGTACTTCAGCTACATCGTCATCAAGACGCTGGTGCAGAAGCCCGCGGTGCCGGTGACGGCGCTGCTCGGCGAGGAGAGCCGCGAGGAGCGATGACCGTGTCCGGCCCGACCGTCGCGCTGCTCGATTCGGGAGTCGGTGGGCTGTCCGTGCTGGGCGCCGTCACCGCGGCGCTGCCAGGCGCCTCGATCCTCTACCTCGCCGACTTCGAGGGCCTGCCCTACGGCGCCAAGAGCGACGCGGCGCTGGCCGAGCGCCTGGCCGGACTGCAGGCGCGGCTCGAGCGCGAGGCGCCGCTCGACGCCCTCGTGGTGGCCTGCAACACCGCCAGCACCCTGGCTCTGGAGGCGCTGCGCGCAGGGGCGGGCTATCCGGTCGTCGGCACGGTGCCGCCGATCAAGACCGCGGCCGAGGTCAGCCGCAGCGGCGTCGTCGGCCTGCTGGCGACCGCGGCCACGGTGCGCCGCCCCTACGTCGAGCGCCTGATCGCCGAGCATGCCGCGCACTGCCGGGTGATCCGCGTCGCCGCGCCCGGCCTGGTGGCGCTCGCCGAGGCGGCACTGCGCGGGCGGCCGCCGGAGGCTGCCGCGGTCGCGGCCGAGCTCGCGGCCTTCCGGGCGCCCGAGGCGGCGGGGCTGGACGCCGTGGCGCTGGGCTGCACGCACTTTCCGCTGATCGTCGAAACGCTCGACGCGACGCTGCCGGGCGTGCGCTGGCTCGACGCTGCGCCGGCGATCGCGCGCCAGCTCTGCCGCGTTCTGGCGCCGCGGCTCGCTGGCCGGCCGACGGCCGCGGAGCAGGTCGCTGCGGCACCGCTGCGCCGCTTCCTCTTCACCGGGCCCGAGGCCGGAGTCGCGGCGCTGCGCCCGGCCCTGGCCGGCTACGGCTTTACCGAGGTGCGGCCGCTCGGCCGGGCGCCCTCGTCGCCGGCGGGCCGGCCTACTGAGTGTCGGGCAGGGTGACCTCGATCTCGATGGCGCCGTACCAGGCGGCGAGGTCGGCGATGTCCTGGTCGGACAGCCCCTTGGCGACCACCGACATCATCTCGTTGGTCCGCTTGCCGGAGCGGAAGGCTTCCAGCTGGTTGCGCAGGTAGAGCTCGTTGTTGCCGGCGATGTTCGGCGCCATCGGCATGGTCGCGATGCCGTCGAGGCCGTGGCAGGCGCGGCAGGCCTGCGCCTTCTGGCGGCCGGCGGCTAGGTCGCCGGCCACGGCGGGCGCGGCGCCGGCGAGGCCGGCAAGCAGCAGCAGGACGGCGGCGGACGGCAAGGCAGGGGGCGTTGGGACGGGCATGGCGGCTTCCGGTCGTGGCGGTTCAGCGGCGTCGGACGTGCGAACGGCCGGGGCGTGCAGCCCCGGCCGTCGCCGCGCGGCAGGGCGCTGGCTCACCCGCCGTAGGAGATGCGGTAGAGCGCGCCGACCAGGTCGTCGGAGACCAGCAGCGAGCCGTCCGGCAGCACCGCCACGTCGACCGGGCGGCCGAGGTACTCGCCGTTCTCGTTGAGCCAGCCCTCGGCGAAGGGCACGGTGGTGCCGACGCTGCCGTCGTCGTTGACCGGCGTGAACATGACCCGGGCGCCGATCGGCGTGGTGCGGTTCCAGGAGCCGTGCTGCGCCGAGAAGATGCCGCCGCGGTACTTCGCCGGGAACATCGCCCGGTCGTAGAAGGTCATGCCGAGGTCGGCGGCGTGGGCCACGGTCTCGACCACCGGGAAGACGATGTCGGCCGGCGGCTCCTCGCCCTTGTACTCGTTGGTCCGGGTGTGGCCGCCGCCGTACCAGGGAAAGCCGAAATTCTGCCCGGCCTCGGTCTGGCGGTTGATCTCGCCCGGCGGGATGTCGTCGCCCATGCCGTCGACCTGGTTGTCGGTGAACCAGAGCTCGCCGGTCGCCGGGTCGAAGTCCATGCCGACCGAGTTGCGCACGCCGCGGGTATAGACCTCGCGTCCCGTGCCGTCGGTGTTCATCCGGATGATGCCGCCGATGCCGGTGCGGTCGTAGAGGTCCATCTTGTCGGCCGGCGGCACGTTGTAGGGCTGGCCGAGCGAGATGTAGAGCTTGCCGTCGGGGCCGATGCGGCAGACCCGCGCGGTGTGGTTGTAGCTGACCTCGCTGGCCGGGATCAGCTCGCCCTCGGGCACCACCTCGAAGGCCGCGACGTCGGGGCTCTCGTAGAAGAACTCCGCGGCCGGATAGACCAGCACGCGGTTCTGCTCGGCGATGTAGAGGAAGCCGTCCTTCGAGAAGCAGGGACCGTTCGGGATGGTGAAGTCGATCGAGGGGGCGAAGCGCTTGACCTCGTCGGCCGTGCGGTCCTTGTCGCGGTCGGTGACCGCCCAGACGTCGGTCTTGCGGGTGCCGACGAAGGTGACGATGCCCTGCGGGCCGACGGCCATGTGCCGCGCGTCCGGCACGATCGCGTAGAGCTCGATCGAGAAGCCGTCGGGCAGCGAGATCCGCTCGAGCGTGCGGGCGATCGCAGCGGCGCGGTCGCCGCCCTGCTCGACGGTCTTGAACTCGGTGACGCCGGTCGTCTGGAACTTGCTCAGCTTGTCGAGATTGCTCTGCGACTGCGCGGCGGCCGGTCCGCTGACCAGCGGCGTCGCGGCCAGGGTCGCGCCCAGCAGCAGGCCGCCCAGCGCGGCCCCCGTCTTCCTGCTCGATAGCATGCTTGCCTCCGGGGTTGTCGTTTCCTCCGTCCGGCCGGCCGATTCTTCCAGGCGAGCGTCTCAGTCGGCGTGGCCGGTTCTCGCGGTCGCGCGCCGTTGGGCGGCCGCCACCGCTCATGGGTGGCTTGGGATCCCGCCCCGACGTTCGACCGAGGGTAGCATAGAGCATCGGGGGGGACTTGGCGATTGAGTTCAGAAGGGTTCTAAGCGCGCCTGCGGATCGCGGCGAGGCGGTGGCGCGGCGAGGCGGTGGCGCGGCGAGGCGGTGGCGCGGCGAGGCGGCGCGGCGGCGGGGCGGCCTGCGGGAATCGCGACGGCCGACCCCGCATTGCCGCGGAGACCGTCCCGCCGCCGGCACCCGGCCCCGCGACCCATCCACGGGGCCTGCCACGGATCCCTGCCATGAAGGCGGCAAGGTCCGGGTGTCCTCTGTGGGCTGGTCCGCGCGACAACCCGAAGCGGGAGAGCCCGATGAGTCCTCCGATCCGCGTGCTGCTGCTGTGCCTGCTGCTCGGTGCCCCGCTCGCCGCCTGCAAGACCGCCGGCGGCGGCGGGGGCGCCGCCGAGGCGCCGGCCGCGGCCTCCAGCCCGGTCGGCCAGAGCGTCGGCGAGGGCGGCGCCTGCGGCGGCCTGCGCGGCGTCTCCTGCGGCAATCCGCAGACCTACTGCCGCTACGAGCCGGCGGCCCAATGCGGCGCCGCCGACGCGACCGGCGTCTGCGTGCCGCTGCCCGAGGTCTGCACCCAGGAGTACCGGCCGGTCTGCGGCTGCGACGGCGAGACCTATCCGAACGCCTGCGCGGCCGGGCGCGAGGGCGTCAGCGTGGCGGCCGACGGCGCCTGCTGAGGCCGAGCGCGATTCCCAGGCGCCGGGCTCTGCTCTACTGTGCGCCGCGATCACGCCGACGGAGACCCTCGCCATGGACCAGCCGCTCCCCGACCTCCGCGCCGCCCTCGACGGCGCCGAGCGCATCACCTCGGAAGCGCAGCTCGACGCGCTCTACGGCGAGCCGGTACCGGCCGCCGTGACCAAGGAGATCGACCACGTCTCGCCGCACTACCGCGCCTTCATCGAGAAGGCGCCCTTCGTGCTGCTGGCGACCAGCGGGCCCGAGGGCCTGGACTGCTCGCCGCGCGGCGACCCGCCGGGCTTCGTCAAGGTGGTCGACGCCAAGACCCTGCTGCTGCCCGACCGGCGCGGCAACAACCGCGTCGACACGCTGCGCAACCTGGTGCGCGACCCGCGCATCGCCCTGCTGTTCCTGGTGCCCGGCGCCGGCGAGACGCTGCGGGTCAACGGGCGCGCGGAGATCCTGGTCGATCCGGTGCTGTGCGAGGCTTTCGCGATGCAGGGCAAGCCGGCCCGGAGCGTCGTCCGGGTCACCGCGGAACGGGTCTACGTGCAATGCCAGAAAGCGCTGGTTCGCTCGCGCCTCTGGGATGCCGATTCCCGGATCGCGAGAGGCGAGCTGCCCAGCGTCGGGCAGATCCTCTAGGCCATCGACCGCGGCTTCGACGGCGCCGGCTACGACGCCGCCTATCCCGAGCGTCTCAAGACGACGCTCTACTGAGCGGTCTGCCGGACGTCGCGCGTGACCGCCCCGGAGCCCCGGCGGCGAGCGCAGCGGCCTGTCCAAGCCGTCCCGTCAAAATAGTTAACAAGGGGTAAACGATCTCCCGCTTCTAACGTGCTGATTGCATCATGCTGCAATGCACATGCGGGCAGCCTTTCGCATCGTCCTGTCCTGGCTGGCGCTGCCGGCGCTGGCGCTGCTGGTGCTGCAGGAGGGGCCGCTGCTCCCGCTATCCGGGTGGCCGTTCCTGGTCGACGGGCCGGCGAGCCATGCCGCGCTGATCCTGCTCGGCGCCGGTCTGGCGCTCTGGGCCGACGAGATGCTGCGCCGCTCGGAGGCGCGCCGGCGCCGGCTCTACGGGAGCGGCTCCCGCGGCGCGCCCGACGCCGCCAGCCCGGTCAGCGCGCTGGTGCCGGTCTCGCTCGGCCAGCCGCGCGACGTCGGCCTGTCCGAAGCGCTGTCCTACATCGCCTTCCGCAGTTGGGGCCACCCGCTCTCCGAGGTCGAGGCGCTCGGCCCCGGCGCGATCGGCGAGCGCTTCCTGCAGGTCCTCGAGGCCGCCGCCGAGGGCCAGGTGACGGTCTGGGGCCGGCGCCGCGCCGACGGCGTGGTCGAGGCGGTCCCGCGGAGTACCTGGCAGCGGCTGGCCGAGCGCGCCGCGGCGCAGGGGCCGGCCGCGGCGCTCGGAGGCGAGGCGGCGGGGCTCCGCGACGGCGATCTGCCGGCCTCGCTGCTCGCCGACCCGCTGCTTGGCGGCGGCCGCTACGACCACCTGCTGACCAGCCGGGCCGACCTCGAGCAGCGCTGGCCGAGCTACCGCGAGGGCAGCGGCCTCGACGTCGGCCAGCCGCGCGTTCAGAGCCGCGAGGACTTCCCCGGCGGCCGGGTGCGGGTCAGCTGCCTGCTGCCGGTCGGCAATCTCGGTGCGACCCGGGTGGTCGACTGCGCGGTGCGGCTGGACGGCCTGGAAAGCGACGGGGTCCTGCAGGACCTGGGAGCCGCGCAGGGCCAGCCGTTGCTCTGGCGGGCGCGCGCCGGCGCGGCGGCGCCGAGCGTCTCGCTGCCGGCGGGCGAGAGGCGCGAGCTGCTGGTCGCCGAGCGCGAGACCGGCAAGCGCCAGCGGACCGCATCGTTCCAGCTCAAGCTCGCTGCCGGAGACTTGCCGCTCGGTCCGGGCCGCCACCTGCTGTCGCTCGCGGCGACGGCCGAGCGCGGCGAGCCGCTGCGGCTGCGACTGGAGCTGGCGATCGACCGCAGCCAGCAGCTGACGGTCTCACGGGCCTGATGCGGGGGGCCTGATGCGGGGGGGCCTGATGCGGGGGGGCCTGAAGCGGGGGGGCCTGAAGCGGGCGGCCTGAAGCGGGGGGAGCGGCTGAGCAGCGGTTTTGCCGGAATCACCAAGGGCGCTAGGTTCCTGAGCGGACCTCTCGACAACGGAACAAGGAGCCAGGCCGTCCATGGCAGAGACCCCGACCTACCGGCTGCTCGCGATCTCCGGCAGCCTGCGCCGCGAGTCCCACAACACGGCGGTGGCGCGCTCGCTCGCGCAGACGGCACGGCCCGGCATCGCCATCGAGGTCCTGACCCTGGAGGAGGTGCCGCTCTACAACGCCGACCGGGACGACCCGCCGCCGGCCGGCGTCGCCGCGCTGCGCGAGGCGATCGCCGCGGCCGACGGCCTGATCGTCGTCTCGCCCGAGTACAACTACGGCATCCCCGGGGTCGTGAAGAACGCCCTCGACTGGGCCTCGCGGCCCGGCTTCAAGTCGGTGCTCAAGGACAAGCCGGCCCTCATCGTCACGGCCTCGCCCGGCGCCGGCGGCGGCGCCCGGGCGCATGCGCCGATCCGCGACGCGCTGGCGGCGGCGCTCAGCCGCGTCGTGGTGCGTCCGCAGGTCACCATCGCCCAGGTCGCGGGCAAGATGACCGACGGCCGGCTCACCGACCAGGCGACGCTCGACTTCGCCCATGCGGCGATCGACGATCTCTGCCGGGAGATCCGGCGCATGCGCGCGGCGGTCGACTGAGGCCGCCGGCCGGCGGCGCTCCCGGATCACCGGTCGCGCGTCCGGGTCACTGCCGCGGGGTCGGATCGACCTCGTGGCGGAAGCAGGGCGGCGAGGCGAAGCCAGCCTCGTCGAGCGGCCGGCCGCGGCTGCGGTGCCAGGCGATGCCGCGCTCGGTCGCGATGGCGTCGAGCGGCACGTCGTGGGGCTGCGGGTGGATGGTCTCCAGGCGGCCGCACTCGTAGCCGACGCCGAGGGTGAGCGGAGGCGGTGACAGGCCGGCCAGGGTGCGGTCGTAGTAGCCGCCGCCGTAGCCCAGCCGGTAGCCGGCGGCGTCGAAGCCGAGCAGCGGCACCAGGACGACGTCCGGGCGGACCGGCTGCCGCTCCGCCGGGACCGGGATGTTCCAGATCCCCGCGCTCATCTTCATGCGCGGTTGCCAGTGCCAGAATTCCATCGCGCAGTTCTTCTCGACCACCACCGGCAGGGCGCCCCGCGCGCCGCCGGCCAGGCGCGCGCGCAGGAAGGGCCGCAGGTCGATCTCGCCCTTGAACGGCCAGTAGAAGCTGATGCGTCCCTCCTCGAGCTCGGGTATCCCGGCCGCCTCGAGGTTGCCGACGATGGCGGCAGCCTCGCCGGCGCCGCGCTCCGGCAGGGCGAGGCGCCGCTCGAGCAGCCGCGCCCGGGTCCGCTTGCGCCAGCGGCGGACGTCCGGCCAGTCCTGGGAATCGGGGCCGTCGTCGGCCGGCGGCGGGTCTTCCGGGGGGATCTCCTGCATCGGGCGCTCCGCAGTCTGCAGTGGGAGGAGGGCGGCACCTGCCCGCGAGGCTGCGCCGGCCGCCGCGCCGGGTAAAGCCGTGGTGCGCCCGAACCGGCGGGACCCGGCCATGCGGCTGGCGGGGGGCGGCGTACGCCGGGGTCGCCGCCGGCAAGGCGGCGGGGTGGGACAAAAGAATTGTGTCCGGCGTGAAACAATCCACGCGGTCGCCGCGTTGAGGGCGTTGGGACTGGGGATTGCCATGACAAACGACAAACCGAGAATTCTGTTCGCCGAGGACGAGGTCTTCATCGGCCTCGAGATGAGCATGCTGCTCGAGGACGCCGGCTTCGAGGTGATCGGGCCGCTGTCGTCGATCGAGGACGTCATGGCGCGCCTGCACGACAGCGCACCCGACCTCGCGCTGCTCGACGTCAACCTCAACGGCGCGATGATCACGCCGGTCGCCGAGGCGCTGAACAAGCGCGAGATCCCCTTCGCCCTGCTCACCGGCTATTCCGCGGAGAGCTTCGACGAGCCGGTGCTGCGCCAGTCGGTGCTGCTGCGCAAGCCGCTCGACGAGCGCGCCGCGCTGGAGGTGCTGCACGGCCTCGCCGCGGGGCGGGCGCCGCAGCCGGGGTGCGGCCGATGAGCGGAAGGCAGGAAGCGAGCGGAGCCTGGCCGTGAGCCGGCCGGGGCGCCCGATGATGCGTGGCGACGAGGGAGCGGGCGCCCCCAGCGATCCTGCGGCCGGCCGTCTCGAGCGGGCGATGGAATCGGTGAACAGCCGGCTGCGCGAGCAGGTCGTCGATCTGGAGGCACTGCTCGAAGTCGCGCCGGTCGGCATCGCCTTCTCCGACACGCCGGACTGCCGCGAGATCTTCATGAACAGCCACGGCGCGCGGATCATGCGCCTGGACCCGCGGGTGCCGCCGGCCGGCGAGGCCGAGGCGCCCTATCGCTTCTACCAGCAGGGCCGCCTGGTCCCGGCCGAGGAGCTGCCGCTGCAGAAGGTCTGGCGGACCGGCGAGGCGGTGCGCAGCTTCCGCGCCCGCTACGAGAACGACGACGGCGTCAGCTTCGAGTTCCAGATGGCGGCGGCGCCGCTCTACGACGAGCAGGGCGAGATCCAGCGGGTCGTCGGCGTGTTCGACGACATTTCGGCGATGGTCAAGGCGCAGTCCGACGCCGAGCGGCGCGCCCGCCAGCAGGACTACGTCGCCAGCCTGGGCGCGCGCAGCCTGCGCGGCGAGCGCTTCGAACACCTCTGCGCCAGCGTGCCGCGCGAGATCGCAGAGGTCCTGGCCGCCGACTTCGTCAAGCTGCTGGAGCACCGGCCGGCGAGCGGCGACTTCCTGCTGCGCGGCTCTCATGGCTTCTGCCCGGTCCCCGAGAGCGGCTTCGTGGTCCCCGGCGGGGCGCGCAGCCAGGCCGGCCTGGCCCTGGAGACGGGCGAACCGATCTTCGTCGAGGACATGGCCTCGGATCCGCGCTTCGCCGGACTCGAGCTGCTCAGCAGCCACGGCGTGCGCAGCGGCCTCAGCGTGGCGATCGGCGACAGCGGCTGGCCGCTCGGCGTGCTCGGGGTGCATTCGCGCAGCGTGCGCTTCTTCGACGAGCACGACGTCCGCTTCCTCCAGGCCGTCGCCAACGTGCTCGCCGCCACCATTCAGCGCGACGAGAACGAGCGCCACCAGGAGGTGCTGCTGGCCGAGCTGCAGCACCGCGTGAAGAACTCCCTGGCGACGGTCCAGGCGATCGCCTCGCTGTCGTTCCGCAAGAGCGACGGCAATCGGCAGGAGCTGGCGACCTTCCGCGAGCGGATCCGATCGCTCGCCGCGGCCCACGACCTGCTGTTCAAGAGCGGCTGGCGCGCGATCGGCCTGGCTGAGATCGTGGCCAGCCAGCTGGCGCCCTACGAGGACATCGCCGAGCGCATCCGCGTCGAGGAGGGGCCGCCGGTGATGCTGGCCTCCAACGCCGCCATGGAAATGGCCATGATCCTGCACGAGCTGGCGGCCAACGCCCTGAAGTACGGCGCCTGGCGCGGCGCCTCCGGCGAGGTCGCCATCGCCTGGCGGCTCGAGGGCACCGGCGACCCCGTGCAGCGCCTGGAGATGGAGTGGCGCGAGAGCGGCGGGCCCGCGGTGCGCGAGCCGCGCGAGCGCGGCGTCGGCATGGCGCTGATCAACTCCGCCTTCCGCGGCATCAAGGGCGCCTCGGTGGCGATCGACTTCGGTGCCGACGGCGTGCTGTTCCGCCTGTCGCTGCCGCTCGGCCGCCCCGGCGAGCGCCCGACCGCGATCGCCTGACCCCGACCGCCTGACCCCTAACGCTTGACCTCGACCGCCTGACCCCGACCGCTGGCCGGCTCCGGGCGCTAGAGGCCGGAAGGGGCGATCGCCAGCACCTTGGCGCCGCGCACACGGCCGCGCCGCAGGGCCCTGAGCGCCTCGTTGGCCGCCTCGAAGGGGTAGCGCTCCAGCGTCGGCGCCAGCCCGACCCGGCCGGCGAACGCCAGGAAGGCGGCGAGGTCGGCGTGGGTGACGTTGGCGACGCTCTTGACCTCGCGCTCCAGCCAGAGGTGGCGCTCGTAGGACAGCCCGAGCAGCGCCGCCTTGTCGGTCTCCTCCTTGCGGATCGCGTTGATGACCAGGCGTCCGCCCGGCCGCAGGCTCGCCAGGGCCTCGACGACCGGGGTCCAGGCCGGCGTCGTGTCGATGATCGCGTGGCAGGGCTCCGGCGGCCGCTCCTCGGTGGCGCCGGCCCAGTCGGCACCCTGCTCGAGGGCGAAGGCGCGGGCCTCGGCGTCGCGCGCGAAGACCATGACCCGCAGGTTCGTGAAGCGCCGCCGCACGGTCTGCAGCACCAGGTGCGCCGAGCCGCCGAAGCCGGTCAGGCCGAGCACCTGTCCGTCCTCGATGCCGGTCAGCGCCAGCGCGCGCCAGCCGACGGCCCCGGCGCAGAGCAGCGGTGCGGCCTCGAGGTCGCCCAGGCCGTCGGGGATCGGCACGGCGTAGGCTTCGGGGACCAGCAGGTACTCGGCGTAGCCGCCGTCGGCGTCGCGGCCGGTCGCCTCGAAAGCCCGGTCGAGGTTCTCCAGCGGGCCGCCGCAGGAACGATGGATCCAGCCGACGCCGAGCCGGGTGCCGGGCGTGTAGCGGGTCGCGCCGGGGCCGGCGGCATCGAGCCTGCCGACCGCCTCGTGGCCGGGCACGACCGGCAGGCGCGGCGGCGGCGTGCGGCCCTCGATCTCGTCGAGCTCGGTGTGGCAGACGCCGCAGGCGGCGAGCCGCAGGCGCAGCTCGCCCGCGCCGGGCTGCGGCAGCGGCCGCTCGACCAGGCGCAGCGGACCCTCGGTCGCATCGGGATCGATCGGACCCAGGCGCTCGATCACCCAGGCCTTCATGGTGGCGTCGCTCATCGGCCCATTGGCGCGCCGCGGTGCCGGCCGGTCATTGATCTGGGGCAAGCCCCGGGGCGGCCCCGGGCGCGGGGGCGGCGGTGACGCGCCAGACCTTGTTGCCGACGTCGTCGGCGACCAGCAGGCCGCCGCGGCCGTCGAACGCGACGCCGACCGGGCGGCCGCGCGCCTCGTCGGCCGCCTCGTCGAGGAAGCCGGTCAGCACGTCGAGCGGCTTCGCGTCGGTCGGGCGGCCGTCGGCGAAGGGCACGAAGGCGACCTTGTAGCCGCTGCGCGGATCGCGGTTCCAGGAGCCGTGCATGCCGACGAAGGCGCCCTCGGCGAAGCGCGGCGCCAGGACGTCCGCAGTGCCGGCGAAGGCCAGGCCGAGCGCGGCGACATGCGCGCCGAGGGCGTAGTCGGGCACGATCGCCTGCGCGACCAGCTCGGGGTCCTGCGGCTCGACCCGCTCGTCGACGTGGTCGCCGAAGTAGCTGTAGGGCCAGCCGTAGAAGCCGCCGTCCCGGACCGAAGTCAGATAGTCGGGCACCAGGTCGCTGCCCAGCTCGTCGCGCTCGTTGACCACGGTCCAGAGCACGCCGGTCCCGGGATGCCAGGCGAGGCCGTTGGGATTGCGCAGGCCCGAGGCGAAGATCCGGTGCTCGCCGGTGTCGCGGTCGACGCGCCAGATCGCGGCCCGGCCGCGCTCCGCCGTCATGCCGTTCTCGGCGACGTTGCTGTTGGAGCCGACCGTGACGTAGAGCGCCTCGCCCGCGGGGCCGGCGACGACGTTCCGGGTCCAGTGGCGGTTGATCGGGCCGGCCGGGAGCGGCACCAGCGTCTCGCCTTCGGCCTCGATGGCCGTCTGGCCCGGCTCGTAGGGAAAGCGCACGAGGGCGTCGGTGTTGGCGACGTAGAGATCGTCGCCGACCAGGACCATGCCGAAGGGCGAGCGCAGGCCGTCGAGGAAGACGCTGCGGGTCTCGGGCACGCCGTCGCCGTCGGCGTCGCGCAGCAGCGTGATGCGGTCGGCGCTCGGCCCGCCGGCGCCGGCGTAGCCCATGACCAGGCCGGTGATCCAGCCGCGCAGGCCGCCGCTGTCCCCGGGCCGCTCCGGGGCGTTGCTCTCGGCGACCAGGACGTCGCCGTTGGGCAGCAGGTAGAGCCAGCGCGGGTGCCGGAGGTCGCCGGCGAACTCGCTGACGGCCAGGCCTTCGGCCGGCGTCGGCGCCGCGCCCTCGGGCCAGCCGACGGCCTCGGCTATCCTGACCGTGGGAATCAGCGACGGCGAGGGCGGCGGCAGCACGGGATCGGGGCCCTGGCCGGCCTCGATCGGCAGCTGGGCCTCCTCGCCGCAGGCCGCGAGGGCGAGGCTCAGCGCCGCCGCCAGCACGAGGCCGGCGGATCGTCCCGAAGCTGCGCGAACCAAGCCGATCTGCCGCATAGCCTGTGAAACCGCTGCGCGCCGGCGTCGGTTCCGGCGGGCGGCAGGTCGGAAAAGAGAGAGGGGGCGCTGCGGCCCGGGCCGGATGGCCAGCCCCCCAGCTAGCGATCCGCCCCGTCTGCGCCGCGCGCCCCCTCGTCGGACGGTACCTTGCGGCCGCCGCCCGTCTGGCCGACCGCGGCGGCGCGACCTGGATCCCCTTCGGTGCGCCACGCGATCATATCTGCCAAGTCAATAGTTCTATGACGATAGTTAAAGCTTGGTAAACAGGCGATTTGCCGGGTGACCGGGTCCGGGCACCGGGCTCCGGGCCGCCGATCGCCGTCCTAGGGCAGGGCGCGCAGGACGCCGGCGAGGGCGGCGAGCAGCACGACCAGCCAGGGCGGCAGGCGCCAGGAGACCAGCAGGACGACGGCGACGAGCACCAGGGCGAAGTCGCCCGGCGTGCGCACGGTCTCGCGCCACAGCGGGTCGTAGAGCGCGGCGCCCAGGATGCCGACGACGGCGGCGTTGGTCCCGGCCAGGGCTGCGCGCGCCCGGGGCTGGCGGCGCAGCGCGCTCCAGAACGGCAGCGCGGCGACGACCAGCAGCAGCCCGGGCAGGAAGATCGCGACCAGGCCGAGGGCGGCGCCGGCCAGCGCGCCCACGATCCCTCCCGTCGCCGGTGCGAGCACCGCGCCCAGGTAGCCGCCGAAGCTGAACAGCGGGCCGGGCACCGCCTGGGCCGCGCCGTAGCCGGCCAGGAAGGTGTCCTGCCCGACCCAGCCGGGGCGCACGACGGCGCTCTCCAGCAGCGGCAGCACCACGTGGCCGCCGCCGAACACCAGCGCGCCGGCTCGGTAGAGCGCGTCGACCAGGTCGAGCGCGGGCAGCGAGAGCGCCGCGGCGGCGAGCGGCAGGCCGGCGAGCAGCGCGAAGAACAGGACGAGGGCGCTCCAGGCGGCGGCCCGGGACAGGCGCCGGCCGAGCGCCGGCGCCTCGCCGTTCGCCAGGTCGCGGCAGACCAGCAGGCCGGCCAGTGCCCCGAGGGCGATCGCACCCAGCTGTGCGGGCGCGCCGCCGACGAGCAGCGCGACCAGGGCCGCGCCGACCGCGATGCCGGCGCGCGCGCGGTCCGGACAGAGGCTGCGCGCCATGCCCAGCACGGCCTGGGCGACGACGGCGACGGCGACCAGCTTGAGGCCCTCGACCAGGCCCCGGCCGAGCGGGTCCTCGAGCAGCCCGCCGCCGCCGACCAGCAGCAGCGCGAAGAGCAGCAGCGCCAGCGCCGAGGGCAGGGTGAAGGCGGTCCAGGCGGCCAGCGCCCCCAGCGCGCCGCCGCGCAGCAGCCCGAGCGCGAAGCCGACCTGGCTGCTCGCCGGGCCGGGCAGGAACTGGCAGAGCGCGACCAGGTCGGCGTAGGCCGACTCGTCGAGCCAGCGACGGCGCACGACGAGCTCGTCGCGGAAGTAGCCGAGATGGGCGATCGGCCCGCCGAAGGAGGTCAGCCCGAGCTTCAGGAAGGCCAGGAAGACCTCGCGCGGCGAGCCGGCGCGCCTCTTCTCGGCGCTGCTGGACGAAACGGCCAGGACGGGTCTCCCGGGATCGAGGCTGGCGGCGAGCCCGATCCATGCCCCGCCGGAACGGCTCCGTCAAGCGACTCAGGTGACTGAAATCCTTAACAAAACCGTCATGCGCAGGAGCCGGCGCGGACGCTCAGCTGTCCAGCCAGGGTTCCTGCTGGCCGCGGAAGTCGGAGAGGTGCTCGGGGGCGGCGGCGCGGAACGCCGCGTGGCGACGGCAGGCGGTCTCGGCGGCGAGCAGCGCCGGATAGGGCGCGAGGTCGACCTCGTAGCGCCGGCAGTTGTAGAGCTGCGGCACCAGGTAGACGTCGGCGAGGCTCGGCTGGGCCCCGAAGCAGTAGAGGCCGGCGCCGCGGCGCCGCTGCAGGCTGCGCTCCAGCGCGCTCAGGCCGAGCGAGGCCCAGTGCCGGTACCAGGCCAGGATCTCGCGGTCCGACAGGCCCAGCGGGTCGGCGAGATAGGCGCGGGTGCGCCGGCTGTTGAGCGGGTGCAGGTCGGTCGCGATCAGGTTGGCGAAGGCGCGCACCGCGGCACGCGCCAGGTCGTCGCCCGGCAGCAGCGCCGGCTCCGGGTAGCGTTCCTCGAGCAGCTCGAGGATCGCTCCCGACTGGGCGACGACGGCGCCGTCGATCTCCAGAGCCGGCAGCAGGCCCTGGGGGTTGAGTTCGCGGTAGCGCTCCTCGCTCAGCGAGGTGACCGGCACATAGTCGAAGGCCAGGCCCTTGAGGTGCAGCGCGATGCGCACGCGCCAGCCGGCGGAGTTCTGGTGCAGGCTGTAGAGGCGCACGGGGGAAGCTCCCTGGGACAGCACGGATCCGGCGTCAGACGGTCAGTCTAGCAGGGAACGCCGGCGGCCGCGCCCCGCGATCCGGAGGCGGGCGCGGGGTTGGCGCGCGGCGGCCGAACCCCATCTCCTGTTGCGTCGGCGGGGCGAGAAACCAACAGGAGCGAGCGATGCTGACACGACGCGGACTGCTGGGCGGGCTCGGTGCCGCCGGCGCCCTGGGCGCGACCGGCCTGGCCCCGCGCGGCCTCGCGGCCCGGGCGGCCCAGGCGGCGCCGCTGACCCGGCCGTTCCCGGCCTACGGCGGGCCGGTGCCGGCGATCGGCATGGGCTCCTGGATCACCTTCAACGTCGGCGACGACCCCGGGCTCAGGGCGCAGCGCGTCGAGGTGCTGCGGACCTTCTTCGAGCGCGGCGGGCGGGTCATCGACTCCTCGCCGATGTACGGCACCTCCGAGGAGGTCATCGGCCACTGCCTGGCGCAGCTGGACCGGCGCGAGGACGCCTTCGCGGCGACCAAGGTCTGGACCTGGTCCGAGGACGAGGGCCCGGAGCAGATGGCCAACTCGCGCGCGCTCTGGGGCCTCGAGCGCTTCGAGCTGATGCAGATTCACAACCTGCTGGAGTGGCAGGGGCATCTGGAGACGCTGCTCGCCGACAAGGAGGCCGGGCGCATCGGCACGATCGGCATCACCACCTCGCACGGCAGCCGGCACGAGGCGTTCGAGGAGATCATGGCCTCGCAGCCGATCGACGCCGTGCAGTTCACCTACAACATCCTGGACCGCGAGGCCGAGCGCCGCCTGCTGCCGCTGGCCGCCGAGCGCGGGCTCGCCGTGGTGATCAACCGGCCGTTCCGGCGCAAGCAGCTGTTCCGCCTGTTCCAGCAGCATCCGCTGCCCGAGTGGGCGGCCGAGATCGACTGCGCCAACTGGGCCCAGTTCTTCCTCAAGTTCATCGTCTCGCACCCGGCCGTCACCGTCGCCATCCCGGCGACCTCCCAGGTCGCGCACATGGAGGAGAACATGGGCGCGCTCACCGGCCGCCTGCCCGACGCGGCGCTGCGCCGGCGCATGGTCGACTACGTCGAGAGCCTGTAGCGCCGCGGGCCGCCCGCCATGTTCCGCATGCTGCCCTACGACGCCGAGGTGCTGCTCAGCTTTCTCGCGCGCTACAACGAGGCGCTCTGGCCGCTGCAGCCGCTTGCGCTGGCGCTCGGCGCCGCCGCGCTGCTGCTCGCCCATCGCCGTCTCGCCGGCGCCTGGAGCGGGCGGCTCGTCGCGCTGGTTCTGGCGCTCGGCTGGGCCTGGGTCGGTTGGGGCTTCTTCCTGGAGCGCTTCGCACGCTTCGACTTCCTGGCGCCGCTCTACGGCTGGGCCTTCCTGGCCGAGGCGGCGCTGCTCGCCGCCGTCGCCGCGCTCGCCCGGCCGCGCGTCGAGGGCAGCTCGGCCTTCGCCGGCGTCGGGCTGGCGCTGGCCGGCTTCGCGCTGGTCGTGCTGCCGCTCGCCGGGCCGCTGGCCGGAATGTTCGGCGCGCCGCCGGGCGCCGGCGGCTGGGCGAGCGCGCCGCTCGTCGGGCTGATGCCGGGGCCGACGGCGCTGTTCACCCTCGGGCTGCTGCTGCGCCTGCAGGGCCGCCTCGCCCTGCCGCTGGCGCTGCTGCCGCTGCTCTGGGGCCTGGTCGCCGGCTACCACGGGTGGGCGCTCGGCCTGTGGCACGGGCTCGTCGTCGCGGCGCTGAGCCTGGTCGCGGCGGTCCTGCTCGCCTGGCGCCAGCTCGGCGAGGCGCGGGGGCGGGGCTAACCGGCCCGCCGGGCCGCTTCGGGCGCGTCCGCGCCCCAGGCCTCCGCCAGCAGCGCGTAGGAGCGCACGCGCGCGGCGTGATCGAAGACCGCCGAGGCGACCATGACCTCGTCGACGCCGGTCTCCGCGACGAAGGCCTCGAGGCCCGTGCGCACGGTCGCCGGCGCGCCGACGAAGGAGCGCGCCAGCATGCGTTCGACCTGCTGCTTCTCCATCGGCGACCAGAGCGCCTCGATGTCGTCGATCGGCGGCAGCATGCGCCCGCGCGTGCCGCGGATCAGGTTGGTGAAGGACTGCTGCGGCGTGGTGAAGAGGCGGCGCGCCTCGGCGTCGCTGTCGGCGGCGATGACGTTGACGCAGGCCAGGGCATAGGGCCGCTCGAGCTGTGCCGAGGGCCGGAAGCGCTCGCGGTAGACCTCGAGCGCCGGGATCAGGGCGTCGGGCGCGAAGTGCGAGGCGAAGGCGTAGGGCAGGCCGAGGTGGGCGGCGAGCTGGGCGCCGAAAAGGCTGGAGCCGAGGATCCAGATCGGCACGTGGGTGCCGGCGCCGGGCACCGCGCGGATCGCCTGGCCGGGCTCGGGGTCGCCGAGCAGCGCCTGCAGCTCCAGCACGTCCTGGGGGAAGTCCTCGGCCGAGGCCGGCCCGCGGCGCAGCGCGCGCAGCGTGCGCTGGTCGGTGCCCGGTGCGCGGCCGAGGCCGAGGTCGATGCGCCCCGGGTGCAGCTCGGCCAGGGTTCCGAACTGCTCGGCGACGACCAGCGGCGCATGGTTGGGCAGCATGATGCCGCCCGAGCCGACGCGGATCGTCTCGGTGCCGGCGGCGACGTGGGCCAGCGCGACGGCGGTCGCGGCGCTGGCGATGCCGACCATGTTGTGATGCTCGGCCATCCAGAAGCGGCGGTAGCCGGCACGCTCGGCGTGGCGCGCCAGGTCGAGGCTGTTGCGCAGCGCGTCGCCCGGCGTGCGGCCCTCGGCGACCGGCGCGAGATCGAGAACGGAGAGCGGGATCATGGCGGCTCCTTCGGCCGGTGCGGGGGCAGGTAGTCCTAGCAGGAGATCAGGCCGTGCCGGGAGTCGCGCAAGAGCCGCGCCGGCCATCGCAGGTTTCGTGAACCGCCGTCACAAGCCGTCGGGCAGCGCCGGCTCGCCGTCGAGGCGCCGCAGGTGCGCCAGCTTGTCGGGATTGCGCTGGATGAAGACGCGCAGGCAGCGGCCCTCGGCGTCGACCGCCAGCGACAGCGTCCCGACGATGCGGCCGGCCTCGCGCAGCAGCAGGCTCTCGCGGCCGTTGAGGCGCGCCCGCTCGACGCCGCCGGGGCTCCAGTAGCGGCGCGACAGGCCGGCGAGCAGCCGGGAGACGGCGCGCCGGCCGCGCACCGTCCGGGTCGCCGCCGTCGCCTTGCCGCCGTGGTCGCTGAGCACCTCGACGCCCTCGGCGAGCAGGCCCTCGAGCCGCGTCGGGTCGCCGCTGCGCAGGGCTTCCAGAAAGCCCTCCAGCAGGACCGGCTCGCGGTCTGCCGGCGGCGTGCCGGCACCCGCAGCGGCCGGCTCGGCGGCCAGCGCGCGCCGGGCCCGGCTGACCAGCTGCCGGCAGGCCGGCTCGCTGCGGCCGAGGACCGGGGCCAGCTCGGCGTAGCCGTAGTCGAAGACCTCGCGCAGCAGGTAGGCCGCACGCTCGGCCGGCGACAGCCGTTCCAGCAGGTGCAGGAAGGCGAAGGACAGCGAGGAGGCGAGCTCGGCCTGCTCGGCCGGGTCCGGCGCCGGATCCGCGACCACCGGCTCGGGCAGCCACATCCCGACGTAGTCGACGCGCGCGCGGTCGGCGGCGCGCCGCAGGTCCAGGCAGAGCCGCGTGCAGGCCGTGACCAGCCAGGCCTCCGGGCTGCGGATCGCCTCGCCGTCGCCGTCGTGCGGGCGATCGCCGTCGCCGGCCGGTGCCGCGGCCTGCCAGCGCAGCCAGGTCGCCTGCACCGCGTCCTCGGCGTCGGCGGCCGAGCCGAGGAGGCGGTAGGCGAGGCTCCAGAGGCGCGGGCGCGCGGCCTCGAAGGCGGCCAGGGCGCCGTCCTCTGGCACCGTGGCCAGCTTCCTGCTCGTCGTCTGCGTCATCTCGCCGGGCATCCTGGACCAGGTGTCCGCCCGATCAGAAGCGGTCGTTGTGCGAGGCCGCCATCAGGCGGTTCCAGCCGTTGATCATCACCACCTGCGCGGTCAGGGCGGCGATCGCGGCCGCGTCGAAATGCCGGGCCAGCTCGTCGTGCAGCGGCGCCAGCGGCTCGCCCTGGCCGCGCGTCGTCAGGGCCTCGGTCCAGGCCAGGGCGGCGCGCTCGGCCGGCGTGTAGTCGCCGACCTGGCGCCAGACGACCAGGCGGTCGAGCCGGGCCTGGCTCTCGCCGTCGGCGCGGGCCTCGCGCAGGTGCATGTCGACGCAGAAGGCGCAGCCGTTGACCTGCGAGGCGCGCAGCTTGACGAGGTGGCGCAGCAGCGGGTCGAGCGGCCCCTCGCCGAGCAGGCTCTCGACCTGGCCGAGGGCCTGCAGGACGGGGCCGGCGGTCTGCTGGAGGGACAGGCGGTCGTGGGCGGACATGGCGGGCTCCTTCGTTGCTGTCTGCTCGGCCCGCTCCCCTCCCGGGAGCGGGCTTCCAGACACAAGACGAGCGAGCCAGCCCGCTTGTGACGCGCCCTGCGCCACGCGGCGGCGGCGGCGCAGGCCGGCAGCGGTCTCCTAGCGATCCGCCGCCGCGCCCAGGCGCGAGGCGGCGCCGGGCGCGCGCCGGAGGCTGCGCGCGATGCGCTCGCGCCAGCGCGGCCCCTGGGCCTTCGCCTCCGCGTAGGCCTCCTCGAGATCGCCGGGGCGATCGATCGACAGCAGCTCGATCAGCAGCTCGGCCTGCAGCAGATCCTTGCGGGCCTTGAGGCTGTCGGGGCCGTCGCGACGGCGGTCTGCGGCGATCAGCTTGTGGATCGCGAAGCGCTCGGGGCGCGGGATGCGGACCAGCACGCCGTCGCGATAGACCGCGGCGGCCTGGAGCGGCTCCGCGATCAGGTAGTTCAGGTGATGGAGCGACTGCGCGCTGACCCCGAGCGCCGCGAGGTCGCGCAAGCCCTCCTCCTCCTCGTCGAACGACGGCGTCAGGAACTCGACCAGCAGCTCGCTGCCGGTCTGGCGCCAGCGCCAGACCCTGCCGCCGTCGAGGCTGGGCACCGGGGCGAAGTCGAAGTCGCCGAGCACCTCGTCGACCGAGGGCAGGACGGTCTCGCCGAGTGCCAGGGAGAGACGCTCGAGACTGGCGATGTCGATGTCGTTCGTCGTCGCCGTCTGGTCGAACGACAGGCGCAGGCCGAGCTCGCCCTCGTAGAGACGGAAGGCGTTGGTGCCGACCAGGACCCCGCCGAGGCGGAAGACGCCGGTCCGGGCGAGCGCGGCGACCAGGCTGCCGGTGGCCCCGTCCAGACCGAGAAATCGCTCGCTGCGCAGCAGCCGGACGAGCCGCGTGCGCTCGCGCTTACGGGTGTCACTGGCGGCCTTGAGCTCGGCGTGGCGCTCCACCCGCTGCCGCAGGGCGGGCGAGTCCTCGCCCAGATAGCGCTCCCGGACGGCCGACCCGACGCGGTAGCGGTCGTACCAGTAGGTGCGGCCGTTGCGCTTGCGGGGCGTCGGGGTGCCCCGGATATCCGACAGCGCCTCGTCGAGCAGCAGCGAGACGAGTTCGTGGTAGGCCGTCTGTGCGATCGGCGAGTGACGACGGAAGCCTTCGCTCATCCGGCCCTCCTTTGCCACACAAGAGTATTTTTGTGTGGCAAGACGCTTGGCCGGTCCGCCGCCGGCCTTTGGCTCGCGTTCCGGCGTCCGTCACCTATATCGGAGGGAGCGGACGCCACCTCTCGACAAGGAGCCGGGGGAGCATGACCGACCGTAGAACCCGCCGCCAGCTGGTCGCAGGCGGCCTCTCGCTCGGCCTCGGCCTTGCGGCCGGAGCGCGCCTGGCCTGGGCGGCGAGCGGCTGCGCGGCGCCGGCCGGGGCAACGCCGCGCCAGACCGAGGGGCCGTTCTTCTCGCCCGGGACGCCCTTGCGGCGCGACCTGCGCAGCGACGCCGGGCCGGGCCGGCCCTTCGACCTGGAGGCGGTGCTGCGCGACCGCGGCTGCCGGCCGCTCGAGGGCGCGGTGGTCGAGCTCTGGCACGCCGATCCCGAGGGCCGCTACGACAACGACGGCTTCCGCTTCCGCGGCCACCAGGTGACCGATGCCGAGGGCCGCTTCCGCTTCCAGACCCTGGTGCCCGGTCTCTACCCCGGGCGCACCCGGCACTTCCACCTGATACTGGCCGCGCGCGGCGCACGGCCGCTGACCACCCAGCTCTACTTCCCGGACGAGCCGCGCAACGCCCGCGACTTCCTCTACGACCCGGCGCTGCTGATGCGCGTGGAGGGCGAGGGGGAAGGGCCGCTGGTCGGGCGCTACGATTTCGTCGCGCGCTGAGCGGCCGCGGTCGGCCGTCACGCGCGAGCCTTGAGTAGCGGGGCGGCTCCGATCTACCTTTAGGACCGCTCCCCCGCCGGGGGGCGGCGGCACGGCCCGGCAGGGCCGGCCGAGACCGGACCAGCGGCCCGCCAGACGGCCGCGGTCGGCGCCGAGGGTCTCCTTGGGCGGTGGGAGGACGGCCGGCTCGATGATCGAGGTGCGTTACGACCCCTGGCTGGTCGCCGCGTCGGTGGCGGTCGCGGTGATGGCCGCCTTCACCTGCCTGCGACTGACCAGCGGGCTGCGCGGCCTGCCGGCCGAGACGCGCAAGCTGCGCATCGCCCAGGCGGCGATCGCGCTGGGCGGCGGCATCTGGTCGATGCACTTCGTCGCGATGATGGCCGTCCAGCTCAACGTCGTGATCTTCTACGACCCGCTGCGCACGCTCGGCTCCGCGCTGATCGCCGTGCTGGTCACCGGGGCCGCCCTGCTGCTGCTGCACTTCGGCGAGCGCACGCCGCGGCGCATCGTCGCCGCCGGCTGCCTGACAGGCCTCGGCATCGTCGCGATGCACTACCTCGGCATGTCGGCGGTGACCGGCAACTGCCTGGTCGCCTTCGGCCCCTGGGGCGTGGTCTCGGCCTCGGCGATCGGGGTCGGCGCCTCGATCCTGGCGATGGGCCTCGCCTATCGTCGGCGCTCGCAGCGCGCCACCATGCTGGGCAGCCTGGTGCTCGGCCTCGCGGTCTCGGCGATGCACTACTCGGCGATGGCCTTCACCACCTTCAGCCTGAGCCCAGCGCCGAGCGCGACCGCCGTCCCGGCGCTCTCGCAGGGCAGCCTGGCGCTGATCGTCGCGCTCGCCGCCTTCGTCATCTGCGGCCTGTTCCTGCTGATGGCGGTGCCCGGCGAGCGGGCGCTGGACGAGGCGGCCGGCAGCGCCACCGAAGGCACCCTCGAGGCCGCGCCGCCGCCGGCCGAGGGGGCAGGACCGATGGCCGCCCAGGCGGCGGCGCTCTCGCGCGCCTTCGTGCGCGCGCCCGGGGAGCCGGCGGCCGGCGTCGCCGTGGCGGTCACGCGCATCCCCTACGAGAAGGACAACACCATCCGCTTCCTGCCGAGCACGGCGATCCTGGCGGTGCGCGCCGAGGGCCACTACAGCCGCATCAAGGACGCCAACGGCGAGTTCTTCTGCCCCTGGTCGATCTCGCGGGTCGAGCGCTGCCTCGACCCGGCCACCTTCCTGCGCACCCACCGCAGCTACCTGGTCAACCGCCACCACATCAGCGGCTTCCGCAAGCTCGGCGACAAGGGCGCCTGCCTGCTCGGCGAGGGCGCCGGGCTCGAGGTGCCGGTCAGCCGCGGCCGGCTGCACCAGGTCGAGGCGCTGCTCGGGCTCGCCTAGGGGCGCGCGCAGGGCCCGCTCCGCCATGACAGCTCACATCGGCATCGTCGCCTGCTCGGCCGAGGGGGCTGCGCTCTGCTACCGGACGATCTGCCTCGAGGGCGAGGCGCTGCTCGGCCGCTACGGCCACCCCGAGGTCTCGCTGCACGGCCGCTCGCTGGCCGCCTACGTCGCCTGCCTGGAGGCCGGCGACCTCGACGGCGTCGCGGCGCTGATGCTGTCCTCGGCCGAGCGCTTGGCGGCGGCCGGCGCCGACTTCCTGGTCTGCCCCGACAACACGATTCACCAGGCCTTCGACCGGGTCGCGGCGGCCTCGCCGCTGCCCTGGCTGCACATCGCCGAGGTCGTCGCCGAGGCGGCGGCGGCGCGCGGCTACCGGCGCCTGGCGATCACCGGTACGCGCTGGCTGGTCGAGAGCGAGGTCTATCCCGGGCGCCTCGCCGCGTACGGCCTGGAGGGCGTACGTCCCGCTGTCGACGACCGGGCCGAGATCGACCGCGTGATCCTGGAGGAGCTGGTGCGCGGCGAGATCCGACCCTCCGCCGTCGCCGGGCTGCAGGCCGTGCTGGCGCGCCTGAAGGCGGCCGGCTGCGACGCGGCGGTGCTGGGCTGCACCGAGCTGCCGCTGGTCCTCGACGACGGCAATTCGCCGCTGCCGACCCTGGATTCGACGCGGCTGCTGGCCCGGGCGGCGCTGCGCCGGGCGGTCGACGGGAGCGATTCCTAGCCGACGGTGGGCGTGCGGCGAGCGGCCGCATTTCGTGCAGCCAGATCGCATTTCGTGCAGGCCGGCGGTGCTTCGTGCCTCCAGGCTTAAGCGGCGCGCGCAGCCCGTCATGCTTGCGGCAAGAGCAACAAGAAGCGGCGGGTCCGCGTCGAGAGCGCCGGCGCCCGCCACCCGGACAAGGAGGAGTCCCGACGCCATGATACCGGGCGCATTCGACTACCACCGGCCGCGTACGCTGGACGAGGCGATCTCGCTGCTCGCCTCGCTCGGCGAGGAATCGCGCGTCGTCGCCGGCGGCCACAGCCTGATCCCGATGATGAAGCTGCGCATGGCCGTGCCGGAGCACCTGATCGACCTGCGCGAGGTCGCCGAGCTGCGCGGCATCGCGGTCGAGGGCGGGCAGATCACCATCGGCGCGATGACCACCCAGCAGGAGGTCATCGGCTCCGAGGAGCTGGCCTCGGCCTGCCCGATCCTGCGCGAGGCGGCGCTGCAGATCGCGGACCCGCAGATCCGCAGCCTCGGCACGCTCGGCGGCAACGTCGCCAACGGCGACCCGGGCAACGACATGCCGGCGGTCATGCAGGCCCTCGACGCAGCCTTCGTCCTGCGCGGGCCCGAGGGCGAGCGCGAGGTCGTGGCGCGGGCCTTCTACGAGGGCCCCTTCACGACGGCGCTCGGCGAGGGCGAGGTGCTGGCGGCGATCCGCATCGCCGCGCCGGCGGCCGGCCACGGCTGGGCCTACGAGAAGCAGAAGCGCAAGATCGGCGACTACGCGACGGCCGCCGCGGCGGTGCTGCTGGAGCTCGAGGGCGGGACCTGCCGCAAGGCCTCGGTGGCGCTGACCAACGTCGGCGACACGCCGCTGCACGCGGCCGACGCCGAGGCGGCGCTGGTCGGCAGCAGCCTGGACGCGGCGGCGGTCGAGGCCGCGGCCGCGGCGGCCCGGGCGATCGCCGAGCCGGCCGAGGACGGCCGGGGGCCGCGCGCCTTCCGGGTCCACCTGACCGGCGTCATGGTCGCCCGCGCGATCGAGGCGGCGAAGCGCCGCGCCGGCTGACCTCCGCACAGACCACGCACCCCTCGACGGGAGCCCTTCATGTCGAAGATGCACGTCAAGATGACCGTGAACGGCAGCCAGGTCGAAGGCCTGGCCGAGCCGCGCACCCTGCTGATCCACTTCCTGCGCGAGCAGCTCGGCCTGACCGGCCCGCACATCGGCTGCGATACCAGCCACTGCGGCGCCTGCACCGTCGACCTCGACGGCAAGTCGGTGAAGTCCTGCACGCTGTTCGTCGCCCAGGCTAACGGCGCCGAGGTCACGACCATCGAGGGCCTGGCCGCGGCCGACGGCAGCCTGCACCCGCTGCAGGAGGCCTTCCGCGAGCACCACGGCCTGCAGTGCGGCTTCTGCACGCCGGGCATGATCACCCGGGCCTACCGGCTGCTGCAGGAGAACCCGACGCCGAGCGACGAGGAGATCCGCTTCGGCATGTCGGGCAACCTCTGCCGCTGCACCGGCTACCAGAACATCGTCAAGGCGATCCGGGCGGCCGCCGCCGAGATGGCCGCAGGAAAGGAGGCCGCGGAATGAACGCCGAGACCCCGATCTCGCTCGAGCAGCGCAAGGACAAGCTGCAGGGCCTGGGCTGCTCGCGCAAGCGCGTCGAGGACGCCCGCTTCACCCAGGGCAAGGGCAACTACGTCGACGACATCAAGCTGCCGGGCATGCTGTTCGGCGACTTCGTGCGCTCGCCGATCGGCCACGGCCGCATCAAGTCGATCAACAAGGAGGCGGCGCTCGCCGTGCCCGGCGTCAAGGCGGTGCTGACCGCCGACGACCTGCGCCCGCTCGGCCTGCACTGGATGCCGACCCTGGCCGGCGACGTCCAGGCCGTGCTGGCCGACGAGAAGGTGCTGTTCCAGAACCAGGAGGTCGCCTTCGTCGTCGCCGAGGACCGCTACGCCGCGGCCGACGGCGTCGAGCTGGTCGAGGTCGAGTACGAGGACCTGCCGCCGCTGGTCGACCCCTTCAAGGCGATGGAAGAGGGCGCGCCGACGCTGCGCGAGGACATCGCCGACAAGACCGAGGGCGCCCACGGCCCGCGCCGCCACCCCAACCACATCTTCACCTGGGAGGCCGGCGACCAGGCGGCGACGGAGCAGGCCCTGGCCGGCGCCGAGGTCGTCGCCGAGGAGATGGTCTCCTACCAGCGCGTCCATCCCTGCCCGCTGGAGACCTGCGGCTGCGTCGCCTCGATGGACAAGATCAACGGCAAGCTGACGATCTGGGGCACCTTCCAGGCGCCCCACGCGGTACGCACCGTGGCGTCGCTGATCACCAAGATCCCCGAGCACAACATCCGCATCATCTCGCCGGACATCGGCGGCGGCTTCGGCAACAAGGTCGGCGTCTATCCGGGCTACATCTGCTCGGCCGTCGCCTCGATCGTGCTCGGCGTGCCGGTCAAGTGGATCGAGGACCGCATGGAGAACCTCTCCACGACGGCCTTCGCGCGCGACTACCACATGACCGGCAGGATCGCCGCGACCCGGGACGGCAGGATCACCGGCCTGTGGTGCCACGTGCTGGCCGACCACGGCGCCTTCGACGCCTGCGCCGACCCGACCAAGTTCCCGGCCGGCTTCTTCAACATCTGCACCGGCAGCTACGACATCCCGACCGCCTACGTCGCGGTCGACGGCGTCTACACCAACAAGGCGCCGGGCGGCGTCGCCTACCGCTGCTCGTTCCGGGTCACCGAGGCCAGCTACTTCATCGAGCGCATGGTCGACGTGCTGGCGCGCAAGCTGGACATGGACCCGGCCGAGATCCGGCTGAAGAACTTCATCCGCAAGGAGCAGTTTCCCTACACCTCGGCGCTCGGCTGGGAGTACGACTCCGGCGACTACGAGACGGCGATGGACAAGGCGCTGAAGACCGTCGACTACCAGGGCCTGCGCGCCGAGCAGAAGGCCGCCCGCGAGGCCTTCCAGCGCGGCGAGACGCGCAAGCTGATGGGCGTCGGCGTCGCCTTCTTCACCGAGATCGTCGGCGCCGGGCCGGTCAAGAACTGCGACATCCTGGGCCTCGGGATGTTCGATTCCTGCGAGATCCGGATCCATCCGACCGGCTCGGCGATCGCGCGGCTCGGCACGATCAGCCAGGGCCAGGGCCACGCCACGACCTTCGCGCAGATCCTGGCCAGCGAGATCGGCATCCCGGCCGAGGACATCACGCTGGAGGAGGGCGACACCGACACCGCGCCCTACGGCCTCGGCACCTACGGCTCGCGCTCGACGCCGGTCGCCGGCGCCGCCACGGCGATGGCCGGCCGGAAGATCCGGGCCAAGGCGCAGATGATCGCCGCCTACCTGCTGGAGGTCCACGACGGCGACCTGGAGTGGGAGGTCGACCGCTTCCAGGTCAAGGGCAACCCGGAGCGCCACAAGACCATGAAGGAGATCGCCTTCGCCGCCTACAACCAGGCGATCCCGGGCCTCGAGCCGGGCCTGGAGGCGGTCTCCTACTACGACCCGCCGAACATGACCTATCCCTTCGGCGCTTACGTCTGCGTCGTCGACATCGACGTCGACACCGGGGTCACGGAGATCCGCCGCTTCTACGCCCTCGACGACTGCGGCACGCGGATCAACCCGATGATCATCGAAGGCCAGGTCCACGGCGGCCTGACCGAGGCCCTCGCCATCGCTATGGGCCAGGAGATCACCTACGACGAGGACGGCAACGTCCACGGCGGCAGCCTGATGGACTTCTTCCTGCCGACCGCGGTCGAGACCCCGACCTGGGAGACCGACTGGACCGAGACGCCCTCGCCGCACCACCCGATCGGTGCCAAGGGCGTCGGCGAGAGCCCCAACGTCGGCGGCGTCTCGGCCTTCTCCAACGCCGTCAACGACGCCTTCGCGCACCTGGGGCTGACCCACACCCAGATGCCCCACGACCACTGGCGCGTCTGGCAGACGGCCCAGCGCCTCGGCCTGACCGGCCAGCCGGCGGCCGCCGAGTAGGCTGGAGCCGGCGAGAGGGACGCGCGCCCCCCGCGGCAAGACCCCCTTGGCAGGTCGCCGGACGAGGGGGCGCGAAGAACCAGGGGGAGGAAAGGGAGCGGGCAGGGGGCCGGCCGCCGCCGGCCGCCTGCCCGGGCCTTTCCCGGAACCTTCTCCGGGCCGGACCGGTAGGGAGACCATGACCTTTCAGACGCTCGACATCGCGGACCGCCTGAGGGAGGTCGGCTACGTCGCCGACGAGGCCCTGGCCCTGGCGGTCGAGCTGGCCGTGCAGCTGCAGCGGCCCCTGCTGCTCGAGGGCGAGGCCGGCGTCGGCAAGACCGAGGTCGCCAAGGCCCTGGCCGCGGTGCTGGAGGCGCGGCTCATCCGCCTGCAGTGCTACGAGGGCCTGGACGCCGGCCACGCGCTCTACGAGTGGAACTACCAGCGCCAGCTGCTGGCCATCAAGGCGCGCGAGCGCGAGGCGTTGAGCGCCCGCGAGGTCGAGGCGCAGATCTTTTCCGACGAGTACCTGTTGCGCCGCCCGCTGCTCGAGGCGCTGAGCCAGCAGACGCCGCCGGTGCTGCTGATCGACGAGATCGACCGTGCCGACGAGGCCTTCGAGGCCTACCTGCTGGAGGTGCTCTCCGACTGGCAGGTCTCGGTGCCCGAGCTCGGCACCATCGCCGCCACCGCGATCCCGCACGTCGTGCTGACCTCGAACGGCACGCGCGACCTGTCGGACGCGCTGCGCCGACGCTGCCTCTACAGCTACGTCGAGTTTCCAGGGCCGGAGCGCGAAGCGGAGATCCTGCGTCGCCGGCTGCCCGGCCTCGACGCGCGCCTGGCCGGCGAGATCGCCGGCTTCGTGCAGGCCCTGCGCCGCGAGGAGCTGGAGAAGAAGCCGGGCATCGCCGAGACCCTGGACTGGGCGGCGGCGCTGACCGGGCTCGGCGTCGAGCGCCTGGGCGGCGACCGCGAGACGCTGCAGCGCAGCCTGATCTGCCTGCTCAAGACCGAGGCCGACCTCAAGGCCGTGACGCCCGAGGTCGCGGCACGGCTGGCGGCGGAGTAGGGCGGTGGCGGATGCGCCGGCCTCTGCGATCGCCGCGCGCATGAGCGGCTTCGTCGGCCACCTGCGGCTCAACGGCTTCGCGCTCGGACCGGCCGAGACCGCGACGGCGCTGGCGGTGCTGGCGCAGGACCCGCTCGATCCGGCGCGCAGCCGGCACCGGCTGCGTGCGCTGCTGACCGGGCGCCCGGAGGAGTGGCGGCGCTTCGACGCGCTGTTCGAGGCCTACTGGTACGGTCGCGGCCGGCGCCGCGACGGCGTCGAGCGACCGCCCGAGCGGCAGCGGCGGAACCGGGCCCAGCAGCGGCTGTGGCGCAGCCACCTGGGCGAACAGGCCGAGAGCGAGGCGGCCGAGCGCGAGGGACCGAAGATCGAGAGCGCCGCCGGCGAGGCCACCGAGGGCGAGGCCAGCGGCCGCCTGATCGCGGCACGCGACGAGCGCCTCGCGCGCACCGACCTGCGCCACATCGTCGACCCGGCCGAGATGGCCGCGGCCGAAGCCCTGGCCTTCCGCCTGGCCAGCGCCCTGCGCTTCCGCCTGTCGCGGCGCCAGCGCCTCGCCGCCCAGGGCGCTCGGCTCGACCTGCGGCGCACGATCCGGCGCAGCCTGGCGCACGGCGGCGAGCCCTTCGAGCTGGTGCGCCGGCGCCGGCCGGAGCAGCCGGTGCGCCTGGTCGTGTTCCTCGACGTCTCCGGCTCGATGCAGCACTACAGCCGCTTCTTCCTGCAGTTCGTGAAGGGCCTGGTCTGCCGCTGGCTGGAGAGCGACGCCTACCTGGTGCACAGCCGCCTGGTCCGGGTCACCGACGCGGTGCGCGAGCGCGATTCCCTGAAGGCCATGACCCGCCTCGCGCTGCTCGCCGAGGGCTTCGGCGGCGGCACCCGCCTGGGCGAGAGCCTGGAGGACTTCAACCGCCACTACGCGCGGCGCGCGCTCAACGCCCGCAGCGTCGTGCTGATCCTCTCCGACGGCTACGACACCGGCAGCCCCGAGGCCCTGGCCGCCGCCCTGGCGCGGCTGAAGAAGCGGGCGCCGCGGCTGGTCTGGCTGAACCCGCTGCTCGGCTGGCGCGACTACCGGCCGGTCAACGCGGCGATGCAGGCGGCGCTGCCGCACATCGACCGCTTCGCCGCCGCCAACACGCTCGACTCGCTGGCGGCGCTGGAGCCGGAGCTGGCCCGGCTGTGAGCGGCGGCGGCAGGAAGGGAACGAGTGACATGACCACGCGCACGACCACGGCGGGGCGCATCCTCGACCTGATCGAGCGGCTGCGCGGCGAGGGCGCGGACTTCTGCGTGGTGACCGTGGTGCGCACCGCCAATGCCACCTCGGCCAAGGCCGGTGCCAAGGCCGTGGTCACGGCCGACGGGACGCTGCACGGCTTCGTCGGCGGCGGCTGCGTCTCCGGCGCGGTGCGCAAGGCCGGCCTCGCGGCGCTGGCGCGCGGCGAAGCGGCGATGATCCGCGTGCGCCCCAAGGAGGAGGCCGCCGGGCGGCTCGCCTCGGGGCCGCTCGACACGGACGGCGTGGCGCTCCACGCCTCGATGTGCCCGAGCGGCGGCACGGTCGAGCTGTTCCTGGAGCCGCTCGGGCAGGCACCGCGGCTGGTCGTCTGCGGCGCCTCGCCGGTCGCGCGCGCGCTGCTCGACCAGGGCGGCACGGTCGGCTACCGGCTGGTGGCGGCGGCGCCGGCCGGCGAGCTGGAAGCGCTGCCCGAGGGCGTGCGCCGGGTCGAGGGCTACGCGCTCGCCGACCTCGGCCTCGGCCCGCGCGACGCCGTGGTTGTGGCGACCCAGGGGCGGCGCGACCGCGAGGCGCTGAAGGCGGCGCTGGCCAGCGGCGCCGGCTATCTCGGCATGGTCGGCAGCCGGCGCAAGGTCGAGACCCTCTCGGCGCGGCTGCGCGAAGAGCTGGGCGCGACGCCCGAGGCGGGGCGGCTGGGCGAGCTGCACGGTCCGGCCGGCCTCGACATCGGCGCGATCGAGCCCGAGGAGATCGCGCTGTCGATTCTCGCCGAACTGGTGGCCCAGCGCCGGCGGGCGGACCGCAGAGCCGGCGTCGCCGCGACGGTGCCGGAGGAGGATCGCTAGACCTGGACGGATCGTCTCGGGAGCCGGTCGCTTCTCCGAGGGGCCGGCGTCGTGCGCAGCCGCCGCCCGAGGAGCCGGCCCGCCCCTCCTCAGGCGGCCTGTCGGGCCGGCAGAAGCTTCTCGATCACCGCGAAGACCTCGTCGGTGAGCGGCTTGCAGAGGGCGGCGTCGGCGCCCAGCAGGCGCGCCACCCGCAAGGGCTCGAAGCGGCCGTAGACGGGCACGTCGGAGAGGGCGAGAATGGCGCCGCGGTAGCCGCGGCGACGCAGATCGCGGATCATTTCCAGGCCGTCGACCTCGGGCATGAAGATGTCGACGACGAGCCCGTCGTAGGCGGCCGGGTCGCGGTGCAGCCGCTCCAGAGCCTCGGCGCCCTCGACGCAACAGTCGACCTCGAAGCCGCCCCGGGCCAGCAGGCTCGCCGAAGCCTCGAGATCCCGTGCATGGTCATCGACGACGAGCAGTCTGCTCATGAGAGGGCCCCGTTAACCAAGTTTGGCTTCTTGGGCAAAGTTATCGTAAATACAATGTAACGAGCAATGGTTTTTGTAACTCTTGTGTTCGCGCGTCGCTGGGGGCTGCGCACGCCGGCGGTCGTCCCCGCGCGCGGCAGGAACAGGCCGCTCGCCCCAGGGGCGCACGGCAGAGTCGGGCGGCGGGTCAGGGTTAACGAAGCGGTAAAGCGGCCGGGCTAGCCTGTAGCGGCGGCCTGTTCTCCAGCTGGCAGGGAGACTATCGGCAAGGTGCCCACGGGACCTGACCTGCTGTCGACGACCGTCGCCCTGGTGGTCGCCCTGCTCACCGCCCTGTCGGTCGGCCTCGCGGTGGGCGGCGCGCTCGGCATCGCCTGGATGCGTCGACGCCGGACCCGGGCGGCGGCGCGGCCGGCGCCCGAGAGGGCGCGCGCGGCCGATCGAGACGGCGACGGCGCGGAACGCCCGGCGGAATCCTCGGTGGCGGCGGCGCCCGCGGCGGCGACCCTGCTCGCCAGCCTCAATCAGGAGCTGCGCACCCCGCTGACCGGTCTGCTCGGCATGCTCGAGCTGCTGCGCCGCGTCGAGTTGCCGAGCGAGGAGCGGCGTTTCCTGGAGCTGGCCGATGGCGCCGGGCGCAAGCTGCAGGGCGTGCTCGACGACCTGGTCGAGCTGGCGCAGGTCGAGACCGGGGCACTGGAGCCGGGCGAGGATGTCGTGGCCTTGGAGCCGCTGCTGCGGCAAATCCAGCAGGAGCTGGCGCAGCGGAGCATGGGCAACGGCGGTCGCCTGACCTGCCGTCTCGACGCCGACGCGCCGACCGTGGTGCGCAGCGACCGGCGACGCCTCAAGCGGCTGCTGCACCTGCTGGCCGAAGCCGCGATCGCCCGCCTGCGCGGATCCTTCGAGCTGCGACTCTACGGCGAGACCGAGGCGACGCGCCGCGGCCTGCGCGTCGTCCTGAGGCAGGCGGCGCGCGAGACGGCGGCCGGCCAGGGGACGGCGATGCGCGACGCCGCGCTGCTGGCCGCGGCCTCCGGCGAGGCGCTGCCGCCCTTCGGACTGCTGGCCGGCCAGCGCCTGGCCCGCGCCATGGGCGGCTCGCTGGCCACCGGCGAGGGGGAAGAGAGCGGCGTTCTGCTGGTCCTGCGCCTGCCGCTGGCCGAGCGCACGAGTCCGCCGGCGTCGGCGCCGGAGCGCCCTGGCCTCCCGCTCCCGGCGCCCTCGGGCGAGCAGCGCCCTGCCGGCGGGCGGGCCGAAGCGGATCCGGCCGCACTGGGCACGCCGCTGGCCGGCCTGCGCATCCTGGTCGGCGAGGACTCGGCGCTGACGCGGCTGCTGCTCGGGGAGATGCTGAGGAAGCTGGGGGCGGTGCCCTATCTGGTGCACGACGGTCGCATGGCGGTCGACGCCGTGCGCGTCGGCGATTTCGACGTCGCCTTGCTCGACCTGCGGATGCCGGTGCTCGACGGCCTCGCGGCGGCCCGCGCGATCCGGGCCCTGGGGCCACCCTACGACCGGCTTCCGCTGCTCGGCCTGACGGCCGACGTCCTGCCGCGCGGGACAGCGCGCTACCGCGAGGCCGGCATCGAGACCGTACTGAGCAAGCCGGTCGACTGGCCCGACCTGGTGGCCGCCGTGCTCGCCAGCCTGCCGCCGCGCGATCCGCAGGGCACCCCCCGCGGCGGCACGGCCCGGCGCACGCGCGAGTTGATCCGCGAGGCCTGCGACAGCCAGCCGACCCTGGACCCGGCCGTGCAGACGGCCCTGGCCGGCGCCATCGGCGAGGCGCGGACGCGGCAGATCGTCGAGCTCTGGCCCGGTTTCGCCGGCGAGTTCCTCGGCCACGTCGAGAGCGCCCGCAAGACCGGCGACGCCGAGGCGCTGGCCCGGGCGGCGCACTCGATCAAGGGGACCGCCGGCTATCTAGGCTTCGCGCGGCTCGAGGCTTTGTGCCTGCTCGCCCAGCGCACGGCGAGCGAGCGCAGCCTGCTCGAGGAGTTCGCCCCGGAGATCGCGCAGGAGATCCGCCGCACGCTCGACAGCGCCGGGCAGGCCGCGACCCCGCTGCAGCCGGCCGAGCGTTCGGAGCGCGGTTCGCCCGAGCCGGACTGAGCGCGACTTCGGGCGCGACTTCGGGCGCGGCTTCGGGCGCGGCGCACGGGCCGGCGTCGGCGGCGCACTGCTTAATCCGAAATTAACGGCTTTCGCTCAAAAGCTTCCTTTTCGAAGCAAAGCGCTCCGAAGCCGCTGCGGTCCGGCGGCCGCCCCCCTGGAGTTCGAACGCCGATGAACACGGCAGGCCTGCTCTCCCTGGTCCAGAACGTCGGTCTGCTGGCCCTGCTCGTCGTCGTCTATGCCGCCGCCGCCGAGCCGCTCGCCCGGCTCTCGGGCGTCGCGCGCCAGCTGGCCTACGGCTTCGTCTTCGGCGGCGCCGGCGTCGCGCTGATGAGCCTGCCCATCGAGTTCGCGCCCGGGCTGATCTTCGACGGCCGCTCGGTGCCGATGGTGCTGGCCGGCGCCTTCGGCGGCGGGCCGCTGGCCGCCGCGACCGCCGTCGGCTTGGTCACCGGCAACCGCTTCCTGATCGGAGGAGACGGCGCGCTGCCGGCCTCGGTGGTCTCGCTGGGCATGCTCGCGATCTCGGTCGGCCTCTGGTGGCTGCGCCGGCGCGGCGGTCCCTTCAACGTCGCGGTCTTCGCGACGGCCGGCGCCGCCTGCGCGCTGACGCTGTTCTCGGCGCTGTTCCTGCTGGGCCGCGAGACGGCGCTGGCGATCGCCGCCTCGCTCGGTCCCGCCTACACGGTGACGGCGGTCAGCGGCACCGCGCTGTTCGGCTACCTGCTGCTGCTCGACGACCGGCGGCGCGAGGCCCTGGCCGCGGCGGAAGAGGCGCGCCGCGCCGCCGACGCGGCGAACCGCGCGAAGTCGCGCTTCCTCGCCCAGATGAGCCACGAGCTGCGCACGCCGCTGACCGGCGTGCTGGGCATGCTCGAGCTGATGCGGGGGGCCTCTCTGCCGGCGACCCATCGCAGCTACGTCGAGGCGATGCACAGCTCCGGCCAGACGCTGCTGACCCTGGTCAACGACATCCTCGACTTCTCGAAGATCGAGGCCGAGCGCATGAGCCTGTCGCCGGCTCCGGTCCGGGTCGAGCGGATCGCCTTCGACGTCATGAGCTTCTTTCAGCCCCGCGCCCGCGAGAAGGAGCTGGCGCTGCGCCTCAATCTCGAGGACGACGTGCCGGAGACGGTGCTCTGCGACGACCATCGGGTCCGCCAGATCCTGTTCAACCTGGTCGGCAACGCCCTGAAGTTCACCGAGCGCGGCCATGTCGAGGTCTCGATCCGCCGGGACTCCGGGTCCGAGGGCGAGCCGCTCCTGCGCTTCGAGGTGCGCGACAGCGGCATCGGCATCGACCGCGAGCGCCAGCAGCAAATCTTCGAGCCCTTCGAGCAGGAAGACGGCTCGACGACCAAGCGCTTCGGCGGCTCGGGGCTCGGCCTCGCGATCTCGCGGCGCCTGGCCGAGATCATGGCCGGCAGCCTGACGGTGCGCAGCGAGAAGGGGCTGGGCTCCTGCTTCGTCCTGACCCTGCCGCTCGTCGAGGCCCCGCCGGTCGGCGCCGAGGCGGCCTCGCCGGCGGCGACGGCCGCCCCGCTGCCGCCGCAGACGGAATCCGAGGCGTCCGCCTCGGCGGCCGACCGGGCGGCGGATCCGGTCGGCGCCCGGCCGCTCGAGGGCATCCGAATCCTGGTCGCCGAGGACGCGCCGGTGACCCGGCTGCTGCTTGGCGAGATGCTGACGAAGCTCGGCGCCTCTGTGCTGCTGGTCGAGGACGGCGCCCAGGCGGTGGAGCGCGTGCGCGGCGAGGCTTTCGACGTCGTGCTGATGGACATGCAGATGCCGGTGCTCGACGGCGTCGAGGCCGCGCGGCAGATCCGGGCGCTGGGCGGCGCGCAGGCGGAGCTGCCGATCCTGGCGCTGACCGCGGACGTGGTCGCCGAGCACCGCCGCCACTACCAGAGCGCCGGTCTAGACGGCGTGCTGCACAAGCCCGTCGACTGGTCGGAGCTGATCGCCGCGGTCACGGTGGTGCGGCGCGACCGCCGCCCGAGCCTTGTCGCCGGCGCCGCCGCGGCCGAGGCGGACGAGCGGACGATCGACGAGACGATCGAGACGGCCTGCGGCGCGCTGCCGTCGTTCGATCCCTCGGTGCAGCAGGCGTTGGGCGAGGCCATTCCGGCCGAACGCTTCCGGGAGATCGTCAACCTGTGGGCCCCTTTCGCGGAGGAGCATCTGGCGCAGCTGCGCGGGGCGCTCGCGGCCGACGACCGGGAAGGCTTCTCCCGCGCGTCGCACAGCGTCAAGGGGACCGCCGGCTATCTCGGCTACCGGCGATTGGAGGCGCTCTGCCTGCTCGGCCAGCAGCCGCAGGAGAGCCGCCGCACGATGGAGCGGCTCGGCGAGGAGATCTGCGGCGAGCTCGAGGGCTCGCTCCGGGCCGACGCCGCCGGCACGCCCCTGCACGCGGTCGGCTGACGCCGGCCGACCGCCGCGCCGCAGCGCGGGGGGAGCGGCGGGGGGGGGGCGACGCCTCAGACCAGGCCGTGGCGCCCGGCGAAGGGGTCGTTTCCGGGGTCGTCGTGCCAGGTGTACTCGGCCCAGAGCGCGGCCTGGTCGGCCTGCTCGCGGCCGAGCAGGTCGGCGATCACCGCCAGCGCCATGTCGATGCCCGCCGAAACCCCCGACGAGCTGTAGAAGCTGCCATCGCGCACCCAGCGCGCGCGCCGCACCCAGGAGACCCCGGGGCCCTGGGACTCGACCCAGGCGAAGGCCGCCTTGTTGGTCGTCGCGTGGCGGCCGTCGAGCACGCCGGCGCGCGCCAGCAGCGCGCTGCCGGTGCAGACCGACAGGGTGTGCGCGGCACGCGGCGCGACCTCGGCGAGCCAGTGCAGCGTCACCGGCTCGTCGACCAGCTCGCGGGTGCCGGGACCGCCCGGCACCAGCAGGATGTCGGGCGCCGCGGCCCGGTCGCCGCCGGCCTCGGTCCAGGCGGCGCCGCCGCTGCAGCCCTCGCCCCAGGCCAGATCGACCTCGGTGCGCGGGCCGGCGCGGCTGGCCACCGGGTCGGCCGTGCGGGCCAGGATGCGGATCTCGAACTCCTCGGGGAAGAAGCCGAACATCTCGAGCGGCCCGTAGAGGTCGAGCAGCTCGAAGCCCGGGAACACCAGCGCCCCCAGCGTCCGCTTGGCCATGGCGGCAGAATCCCTTCCGTCGGTCTCGCTCCGCAGTCTGCGCCGCGCCGCGGCGGCGGTCGAGAGGGAAGGGGAGCCGGCCTCGGCAGGCGACCGCCGATGCCTTCGGCCCGCCGGGCCGACCGTCGTTCACGCCGGCAGCGTCAGGTTCCCGGCCTCGTCCAGCGCGAAGCCGGGATTCCAGGCGATCTCCCAGACGTGGCCGTCGGGATCGCGGAAGAAGCCGAACCAGCCGCCCCAGAAGGCCGCGCCGGCCGGGCGCAGGATTTCGGCGCCGGCCGCCTCGGCCTCGGCCAGAAGGGCCGCGACCTCCTCCCGGCTGCGCAGGTTCTGGGCAAGCACGACGCCGGCCGGCGGCACCAGCTCGTCGGCGGCGAGGCCGAGGTCGCGGGCCTGGTCGGCGACCGGATAGAGCCCGAGCGCCAGGCCGCCGCACTGGAAGAAGGCGCAGCGCTCGGCCTCGCGCACCGAGCGGCGCCAGCCCAGGCGCTCGTAGAAGGCTGTGGCGCGGTCGAGGTCGCGCACGGCGAGGGTGACGAGGCTGATGCGCTGTTCCATGGCCGGCAGGATAGCGGCGGGCGGTATGAGAACATAACAAAAACATCCGAGGCTCCGCGCGGCGTTGCGACGCGCTTGGCCTCGTTGCGACTATCGCATTGCCGCGTCCGCCGGCCCGCCGTCCCCGAAGCGAGGAACCTCCCGACGCATGGTCTCGTCCCCCCGCCCGTCCTCCCCGCGCGAGACCCGGCGCCAGGATCCCCTCGTGCTGGAGGCGGCGGCCGGCGGGCCGGCGCCCGCCGTCCCCCTTCAGCCCGCCGCCGCCGCTGAGCCCGCCGCCGCGCCCGAGCCGCCGGATGCGGCCGCGGCGCTGCTCGAGGCCTGCCGGCGCGACCCGCTGCGCTGGGTCGAGGAGGCCTTCGCCTGGGACCGCGGCCGGCTCGCCGGCCACGCCGGCCCGCAGCCCTGGCAGCGCGAGGCGCTGGCCGAGATCGGCCGGCGCCTGACCGCGCTGCCGGAGCCCGGCCGCGAGGGCGAGGAGCCGGACGACACCGGCGCGGCGATCCGCCTGGCGATCGCGTCCGGCCACGGCATCGGCAAGTCGGCCTTCGTCGCCTGGCTGATCCTCTGGGCGCTGACCACGCGGCCCGACACCCAGGTCGTGGTCACCGCCAACACCGAGACGCAGCTCAGGACCAAGACCTGGGTGCAGCTGGCGACCTGGCACCGGCGCTGCCGCTTCTCCAAGGGCTTCAAGCTCTCCGGCCTGTCGCTCGCCGCCGCCGATCCGGGCCACGCGCGCACCTGGCGCTGCGACGCCGTGCCCTGGAACGAGACCAATCCCGAGGCCTTCGCCGGCCTGCACAACCAGGGCGGCCGCATCCTGCTGGTCTTCGACGAGGCTTCGGCGATCCCCGACGTCATCTGGGAGACTGCCGAGGGCGCGCTGACCGACCGCGACACCGAGATCCTCTGGCTGGTCGCCGGCAATCCGACCAAGGCCAGCGGCCGCTTCCGCGAGTGCTTCGGGCGCTACGCCCACCGCTGGAGCCGGCGCCAGATCGACAGTCGCTCAGTCGGCTTCACCAACAAGGCGCAGATCGCCCAGTGGGTCGAGGACTACGGCGAGGACAGCGACTTCGTGCGGGTGCGCGTGCGCGGCGTCTTCCCGCGCGTCGGCACGGCGCAGTTCGTCGCCAGCGACCTGGTCGAGCAGGCCCAGGCCCGCGAGGCGGCGCACGGCCTGCAGGACCCGGTGGTCGTCGGCGTCGACGTCGCGCGCTACGGCGGCGACGAGACGGTGATCGCGGTGCGCGTCGGCCGCGACGCCCGGACTCACGCCTGGATCCCGCTGCGCGGGCTCGATTCCATGCAGGTCGCGGCGCGCGTCGTCGAGGTCATCCGGCGGCTGCGCCCCGACGCCGTGGTCGTCGACGGCGGCGGCGTCGGGGCCGGCGTCGTCGACCGCCTGCGCGAGGTCGGCCATCCGGTGATCGAGGCCAACTTCGGCGGCCGCGCCGACGACCCGCGGGTCTACGCCGACAAGGGTGCGGAGATGTGGGGCCGGCTGCGCGACTGGCTGGCCGGCGGCGCGCTGCCCGCCGACCCGCTGCTGCGCGACCAGCTGGTCGGCCGCGAGTACGGCTACTCGCCGACCCTGCAGATCCGCCTGGAGCGCAAGCAGGACATGAAGGCGCGCGGCCTCGCCTCGCCGGACCGCGCCGACGCCCTGGCCCTGACCTTCTGGGCGGAATGGGGGGCGCGCGACCCCGGCGCGCTCGACCCCGCCGCGGCGAGCGGCCTCAAGGCCGAGTGGAACCCCTTCGAGGAGTGACGAGCCCCATGTGCTTCTTCGCCAGTCCCCCGGCGCCGGCCATCCCGGCACCGCCGCCGCCGCCGCCGCCACCGCCGCCGCCTCCGAGCCCGCGGATCGAGAGCCGACGCGACCCGGCCGTCGAGGAGGCGGAGGAGGACCGCCGGCAGGAGGCGCCGCGGCCGGTCAGCCAGGCCCAGAAGGCGGCGCGCCAGGACGAGCGCCGCACCGCGCTGGTCGCCGGCGGCCCGGCCAAGGCGACGATCCTGACCTCGGGCCAGGGCGTGCTGCGCCCGGGCAACAGCGCCAAGCGCACGCTGCTCGGCGGCTGAGGGGAGGCGACGCGATGTGCATGGCTCCGGCCGCTCCCGCGGCCCCGGCGGTCCGCAACGTCCTGCAGGTCTACGGTCGGACGCTCGACCTCGACAAGCCGGCCGATCGCCGCGACTACGAGACCCTGCAGCGCCGCGAGGCCGCCGGGCTGATCGACCGCTGGGGCCGCGAGCTCGCGCCGCCGGACCCGGAGCCGGCGGCTGCGCGCGAGCCCGGCCCGCCGCCGCAGGCCGGCAGCGCCGCCCAGAAGGCAGAGCCGCCGCGCCCGGCTGACGAGAATGCCCAGCGCGCCCGGCGCCGCACCGCGAGCCAGGCCCGCGTCGCCGGCCGCAGTCCCGCGGTCGCCGCCGGCAGCCGCCTCGGCCGGGGCAACAGCGCCAAGGCCACGCTGCTGGGCGGGTGAGGGCGCTGCGACGTGGACGCCGGGACCTCGCCCCCTTCCGAAAGGACAGCCATGAGACCCTTGAGACAGCACGTCGAGACCCGGCTGGAGGCGCTGCGCGGCGAGCGCAGCTCCTGGCTGCCGCACTGGAGCGAGCTGGCCGAGCACCTGCTGCCGCGCAGCGGCCGCTTCCTGTCCGGGCCGGCCGGCGGCCGGCCGAACCAGGGCGGCAAGCGCAACGGCCGGATCGTCAACGGCAGCGGAACGATCGCGCTGCGGACCCTGCAGTCCGGCCTCTCGGCCGGCGTCACCAGCCCGGCGCGGCCCTGGTTCAAGCTGGCGACGCCCGACCCCGAGCTCGCCGACTGGCAGCCGGTCAAGCTGTGGCTGGAGCAGGTCGAGCGGCTGATGCAGGCGGTCTTCGACCGTTCCAACCTCTATCCCGTGCTGCAGGCGCAGTACGAGGAGCTCGGCTGCTTCGGCACCGCCGCGCTTGCCGTCTTCGAGGACCCCGACGACGTCATCCGGGTGCGCGGCTTCACCGCCGGCGAGTACATGATCGCCCAGGACCACAAGGGCCGGGTCGACAGCTTCTACCGCGAGTACGCCATGACCGTGGCCCAGCTGGTCGAGCAGTTCGGCCTGGACGCGGTCTCGGCGACGGTGCGCGGCCTCTGGGACCGCGGCGCCTACGACCAGTGGGTCGAGGTCGTCCACGCGATCGAACCCAACCGCGAGGGCGAGGCAGTCCCGAGGGCGGGCGGCAAGCCCTGGCGCTCGCTCTACTTCGAGGCCGGCCAGTCGCGGCCGCAGGCGCTGGCCGAGCGCGGCTTCGAGGAGTTCCCGCTGATGGCGCCGCGCTGGCACCTGGCGAGCGGCGACATCTACGGCCGCTCGCCGGCGATGGACGCGCTGGGCGACGTCAAGCAGCTGCAGAACGAGGAGAAGCGCAAGGCCGAGGCGATCGAGAAGCTGGTGCGCCCGCCGATGATCGCGCCGACCAGCCTGCAGAAGCGCGCCGCCTCGATCCTGCCCGGCTCGATCACCTACGTCGACGTCCAGCAGGGCCAGGCCGGCTTCCAGCCGGCCTACCAGTTCGACCCGCAGATCCAGCCGCTGATGCTCGACATCGAGAAGCTGGAGGGGCGGATCGCGCGCGCCTTCTACGCCGATCTCTTCCTGATGATGGTCGAGAGCGACCGCCGGCAGATGACCGCGACCGAGGTCGCCGAGCGCCACGAGGAGAAGCTGCTGGCGCTCGGCCCGGTGCTCGAGCGGCTGCACAAGGATCTGCTGCGCCCGCTGATCGACCGCGTCTTCGCGATCCTGGCGCGCGGCGGGCTGCTGCCGCCGGCGCCCGCGGAGCTGCAGGGCCGCGAGCTCGAGGTCGTCTTCGTCTCGCTGCTGGCGCAGGCGCAGAAGGCGGTCGATTCCGGCTCGATCGAGCGGCTGACCGGCTTCGTCGCCCGGCTCGCCCAGGCCAGCCCGGAGGCGCTCGACAAGCTCGACGTCGACCAGGCGGTCGAACTCTACGGCCAGCGCCTCTCGGTGCCGCCGAGCCTGCTGCGCGGGCCCGGCCAGGTCGC
>JAUILQ010000035.1 GCA_030433005.1 Alphaproteobacteria bacterium | reverse complement strand
CGGCCTGTCGGCCCCGCTCCATCCGGGCGCGGAGAAGTACTACAAGGAGCGCGGCTGGATGTAGCCGCCTTCCGGGCCGGCGGGGGCGCAAGGCCGCCCGCCGGCCCGGCCTTCCTCGGGTCCGTCGAAAAGGGGGACGGGCCGCCTCCCGCCCGGTCCGCGGCGGAGGGCTGACTGGGGCTTTCCGGGGGGACCTCCATGGCCAAGCTGGACGAACCGAAGACGCTGAGCGACGACGACCTCGCGGATCTCGTCGCCTCGACCGACACGGGCGCGCGCAATCCGACCGGCTGGGTCGCGGTGCTGCTCGCCGGGGTCGCGATCTTCTGGTCGCTGTTCCAGATCTGGATCGCCTCGCCGCTGCCGTTCTGGGTGTCGGCGGCGATGCCCTTCTCGCTGGTCCTCAACGACACCGAGACGCGCTCGATCCACCTGGGCCTGGCGCTGTTCCTGGCGTTCTGCGCCTACCCGGCCTTCAAGCGCAGCCCGCGCGACCGGATCCCCTGGTACGACTGGATCTGCGCGCTGGTCGCCGCCTTCTGCGCCAGCTACCTGTTCTGGTTTTACGAGACCCTGGCGGTCACCGCGAGCGCCGGCCGCTCGACCGAGCTGCAGGTCGGCATCGCCGTCGTCGGCCTGATCCTGCTGCTCGCCGCGACCTGGCGCGCGCTCGGCCCGCCGCTGGCGATCATCGCCCTGGTCTTCCTGTTCTACGTCTTCTTCGGCTCCAGCGAGATCGTGCCCGAGGTGATCCGCTGGGGCGGCGCCTCGATGCGCCGCGCCATGGAGCACATGTGGCTGACCACCGAAGGCGTGTTCGGCATCGCCCTCGGGGTCTCGACCTCCTTCGTCTTCCTGTTCGTGCTGTTCGGCTCCCTGTTGGACAAGGCCGGCGCCGGCAACTACTTCATCAAGCTCGCCTTCGCCTTGCTCGGCCACCTGCGCGGCGGCCCGGCCAAGGCGGCGGTGCTGGCCTCGGCCATGACCGGCCTGATCTCCGGCTCCTCGATCGCCAACGTGGTCACCACCGGCACCTTCACCATCCCGCTGATGAAGCGGGTCGGCTTCTCCGGCGACAAGGCCGGCGCCGTCGAGGTCGCCTCCTCGGTCAACGGCCAGATCATGCCGCCGGTGATGGGCGCGGCCGCCTTCCTGATGGTCGAGTACGTCGGCATCTCCTACCTGGAGGTCATCAAGCACGCCTTCCTGCCGGCGGCGATTTCCTACATCGCGCTGCTCTACCTGGTGCACCTCGAGGCGCTGAAGACCGGCATGACCGCGCTCGAGAAGCCGATCGTCAAGACCGCCAAGGCGCGCCTGCTGGCGACCGGCATCTCGGTCTCCTCGATCCTGATCCTGGCCGGACTGGTCTACTTCGGCATTCTCGGCGTCCAGGCGCTGCTGCCCGGCGGCGTCGCGACGCCGCTGCTCATCGTCCTGCTCTTCGCGATCTACATCGCCCTGGTCTGGTTCGCCTCGCGCCGGCCGGACCTGGAGATGGACGACCCCAACGCCCAGGTCGTGCGCCTGCCGGTCGCCGGCGACGTGCTGCCGACCGGCCTGCACTACATCCTGCCGATCGTCGTGCTGGTCTGGTTCCTGATGGTCGAGCAGAAGTCGCCGGGGCTCTCGGCCTTCTATGCCGTCGCGCTGATGATCGTCATCCTGCTGACCCAGCGCCCGCTCAAGGCGCTGTTCCGCGGCGAGATGAACCAGCAGGCCGACGCCTTCCGGACCGGCGCGATCGAGCTGGTCGAGGGCCTGATCGCCGGCGCGCGCAACATGATCGGCATCGCCATCGCGACGGCGACCGCCGGCATCATCGTCGGCACCGTGACGCTGACCGGCATCGGCCAGGTCATGAGCGAGTTCGTCGAGTTCATCTCCGGCGGCAACCTGATGGCGATCCTGGTGGTCACCGCGATCCTCAGCCTGATCCTGGGCATGGGCCTGCCGACCACCGCCAACTACATCGTGGTGTCCTCGCTGCTCGCCCCGGTGATCGTCGAGCTCGGCGCCGCCAACGGCCTGATCGTGCCGCTGATCGCGGTGCACCTCTTCGTCTTCTACTTCGGCATCATGGCCGACGTGACGCCACCGGTGGGACTGGCGAGTTTCGCCGCCGCGGCGGTGTCGGGTGGCGACCCCATACGCACCGGCCTGACCGCCTTCTTCTATTCGCTGCGCACGGTCATCCTGCCGTTCATCTTCATCTTCAACACCGACCTGCTGCTGATCGGCGTCGACTGGCTGGGCGCCATCGCGATCTTCGTGAAGGCGACGCTGGCCATGCTGATCTTCGCGGCGGCGACCCAGGGCTACTTCTTCGCCCGCAACCGGATCTGGGAGACGGTGGCGCTGCTGCTGGTCGCCTTCACGCTGTTCCGCCCGGGCTTCTGGCTGGACCAGGTCGAGGCGCCCTACCGCCAGGTGCCGCCGGCGCAGATCTTCGAGGCGGCGGCCGACCGGCCGGAAGGCAGCCGCCTGCGCGTCGTGGTCACGGGGCCCGACTTCGACAACCCGGAGCAGCTGCGGCAGGTCACGCTGGTGGCGCCGCTCGCCGACGGCGACGACGGCGCGCTGCGCCTGGAGGAGGGCAGCGGCCTGCTGGTCTCGATCGACGGCGAGCAGGCGGTGCTGGAGGAGCCCTTCCCCGGCACGACCTTCTTCGAGGACCTGCAGGGCTTCGACTTCTACGGCGATCCCCCGGTGACGATCGCCGAGGTCAAGGTGCCCGCCGACCGCATGGCCAAGGAGATCTTCTACCTGCCGGCGCTGGTGCTGCTGGTGCTCGTGGTGCTGCTGCAGCGGCGCCGCGCCACCGTGCCGGCCTTCTGACCGGGGTGCGGAGGAAAGACCGATGTACCGCCATATCCTGCTGCCGCTCGACCTCGCCCAGCCGGACGCCCAGCGCAAGGCGGTCGAGACCGCCGTCATCCAGGCCCGCAGCTTCGGCGCGACGCTGCACGCGCTGACCGTCGTGCCGGACTACGGCCTGTCGATCGTCGGCAGCTTCTTTCCGGCCGGCCAGGAACAGGAGGCGCTGGAGCACGCCCGCCAGGCGCTGCACCGCTTCACCGAGCAGGCGATCCCCGACGACGTCGCGGTGCAGCACATCGTCGGCCACGGCCGGATCTACGAGGAAATCCTGCGCTACGCCCGCGAGCTGTCCATCGACCTGATCGTCATGGCCTCGCACAACCCGGGCCTGGAGGACTACCTGCTGGGTCCGAACGCGGCGCGGGTCGTGCGCCACGCCGCCTGCTCGGTCCTGGTGGTGCGCGATTGACGCCGCCGCGGCACCGGCTCGTCCGCGGGGTGGCCGGGACCGTGCAGGACGCGGCGGGCGCGTGCCGTCTTGGCGAGCGGCGCCGCCGACCACATCTGGACAGTCAGGTTCCCGTCCGATGATCCGGCCACCAGCGATGCAGCAGGCCCCCATGGAGTCCACCGCCCGCGGCGCGCCGCCACGGCCCCCCTTGCGCGGCCGCAGCCTGGCCGGCTGCGAGCCGCTGCCCCAGCTCGACCTGACGGGCTTCGAGCGGCCGACGCTGGAGGCGATGGCGGAGGCCGCGGCCGAGGTCATGGAGGTGCACCGCGTGCTGGCCAAGACCGGCGACAACGTCGTCGGCGAGCTGCTGCGCAACAGCGGCACCTTCTACGAGTGGGACCACTATCCGAAGGGCGACGTCTACGACCAGGAGACCCACGGGCAATACTACTATCACGCCCACCCGCCCGAGCAGCGCTTCCCCGACGAGCACGGCCACTTCCACACCTTCCTGCGGCCGCGCGGCATGCCGGCCGGAATCCGGCCGGCGCCGGTCGCCAAGCGCCAGGCGCCCGCCGATCCCGACGACGCCCTGTCGCACCTGATCGCCATCTCGATGGACAGCCGCGGGCTGCCGGTGCGCCTGTTCACCGTCAACCGCTGGGTCACCGGCGAGACTTGGTACGCCGCCGAGGACGTGGTTCGGATGCTGCCCTGCTTCGCCATCGACCACGCGCGGCCCTCCTGGCCCGTCAACCGCTGGATCACCGGCCTGGTCGCGCTCTACCGCCCGGTCGTCGCCCAGCTGCTGCGCCGGCGCGACCTGGCGGTGCAGCGCTGGCAGCAGCAGCGCACGCCGCCCGACGTCTTCGAGGACCGCGAGCTCGAGGTTACCTCCTACCTCGACATCGACCTGCAGGCCGACGTCCGCCGCCTCGGCGAGGCCCTCGGCTGAAGGGGCCGCTCAGCAGCGCCCGCAGGGCTCGGTCGGCAGACCGCGGCCGAGCCAGCCGGGGCCGTCTGCGGAGCCCAGCATGCCCTCGCCGACGTCGGCGACGTCGCTGAAGCCGCGGGCGCGCAGCAGCTCGGCCGCGCGGGCAGAGCGCACGCCGCCGGCGCAGATCAGGGCCAGCGGCCGGTCGCGGTCGCCGGCGAGCGCCGCGACCTCCTCCAGGAAGGCCTCGAGCCCGTCGGGGTGGTGGATCGAGACGGCCTCGGCGCCGGCGGGCAGGCCGGTCCGGCGCCACTCGGCCGGCGAGCGCACGTCGATCAGCAGGCGTTCGCCGCTGCGCGCTGCCGCCAGCGCCCGGGGCGCGGCGATCGTCGCCTCCTCGGCCGCGAGCGGCGCCGCCGGGCGTGGCATCGAGGCGGCGGCGAGGGCGATGACCAGGGCCGTCAGGAGCGGCCGGAGCGGCAGCGGGCGGATCATGGCAACTCTCCCGGCGGAACGGAGGCCGCGCGGCTCGCGCGCGCGACCGATTAATCCGCACTTAACGCTTTGCGCGTAGGAATCAAACCTTCGGCGATCCCTCTGCCGCCGCGACCCGTTCACGTTCGCACTATCCGGAAGCAATCCATGGCCGGCTGCCTCACCCGCGACGACGTCGATCGCCTCCTGCACGATTCCTCTCCGGACCGGCGCGCCGACACCGCGGCCAAGGTCGCCGGGCAGTTCGACAGCGGCGCGCTCAGCCAATCGGAGCGGCGGCTCGCCGAAGACATCTTCCGCACCCTGGCGCGCGACGCCGAGGTCGTGGTGCGCGAGGCGCTGGCGGCGAACCTCAAGAGCTGCCCCGACCTGCCGCCAGACGTGGCGCGCCGCCTGGCTGCCGACGTCGACGCCGTGGCGCTGCCGGTGCTGCAGTTCAGCGAGGTGCTGTCGGCCAACGACCTGATCGCGATCGTGCGCGAGGGCCAGCAGAACCGCCAGCTTGCGATCGCCAGCCGGGCGCACGTGCCCGAGCAGGTCTCCGACGCCCTGATCGACAACGGCGACGCCACGGTGGTGGCCCGGCTGATCGACAACGAGGGCGCCGAGATCACCGAGGCCGCCTACGACCGCGCCGTCGCGGCGCACGGACAGCAGGGCTCGGTCGGCGACTCCCTGGCGCGCCGCGGCAACCTGCCGCCGAGCGTCGCCGCGCGCATGATCGCGCTGGTCGCCGAGCAGCTGCAGGACTACCTGATCCGCCGCAGCAGCCTGTCCCCCGACGCCGCCACCGACCTGATCCTGCAGGCCCGCGAGCGCGCCCTGGTCGATCTGGTCTCGGTCGAGGGCGACGGCGACGAGGCCGAGCTGGCCCGGCTCGTCGAGCAGCTGTCCAGCGCCGGGCGCCTCTCCCCCTGGCTGATGCTGCGCACGCTCTGCTTCGGCGACCTGGCGTTCTTCGAGGCCTCGCTGGCGCGGCTCGCCCGTGTGCCGGTCGTCAACGCGCGCATCCTGATCCACGACGAGGGCGAGCTCGGCCTGAGCTCGCTGTGCCGTCGCGCCGGCCTGCCCGATCGCCTGCTGCCGGCCTTCCGCACCGCGCTCGAGGTGCGCCAGGAGACGGACTACGACGGCACCGGCAACGATCGCCGCCGCTTCGTCGAGCGGATGCTCGAGCGGCTGCTGACCGTCGGCGACCAGGAAACGGCGCTGGAGGCGGCGGACCGCGAGTTCCTGGCGCGCAAGCTGACCCAGATGGCCGCCTGAGCCGACCCTCGCAGACCTCGCTGCCGCCGGCTCCGGCCGGCCCCTGAGACGAAGCGCCCGGCCGTCGAGACGGCCGGGCGCTTGCGTTTCGGCCGGCGGCCGGGCCTCAGTCGAGCAGCACGCGCGGCAGCCACAGCGCCAGGTCGGGGAAGGCCATGACCAGGCCCAGGCCGCCCAGCTGCAGCAGCACGAAGGGGATGATGCCGCGGTAGATTTCCTGGATCTTCACCTCGGGCGGCGCCACGCCCTTCATGTAGAACAGCGCGAATCCGAAGGGTGGTGTCAGGAACGAGGTCTGCAGGTTGACCGCCAGCAGGATGGCGAACCAGTAGAGGACCTCGCTCTTGTCCGGGATGTGGGCACCGAAGTCGAGCAGCGCGACGATCGGAGCGAAGACCGGCAGCACGATCAGCGTGATCTCGATCCAGTCGAAGAAGAAGCCGAGCACGAAGACCATGGCCATCAGGGCGATCAGCACGCCCCAGGGGCCGAGGCCGACCGACTGCACCAGGTCGATGATCGTGCGGTCGCCGTGCAGCGACTTGAAGACGAAGGAGAAGCAGGTCGCGCCGATGAAGATGCCGAACAGCATGCCGCCGGTCAGCGCCGAGCGGATGCAGACCTCCTTGAGCGTCTGGTAGTTGAGCCGCCGGTTGGCGATCGCCAGCAGGGTCGCGCCGACCGCGCCGACGCCGGCCGCCTCGGTCGGCGTCGCGAAGCCGGCGAAGATCGAGCCGAGCACGAAGACGATCAGCAGCACCGGCGGGATGAAGCTGCGCACCACCAGGACCGCCAGCTCGCCCCAGCTGTCGGGCCCGACGTCCTCGGGCAGCGGCGGCGCGAGGTGGGGCCGGGCGAAGCCGGTCGACAGGATGTAGAGCAGGTAGAAGCCGGACAGCATGAAGCCGGGGATCACCGCGCCGACGAAGAGGTCGCCGACCGAGATCGACAGCAGGTCGGCCATGATCACCAGCATGATCGACGGCGGGATCAGGATGCCCAGCGTGCCCGAGGCGGCGATCGTGCCGGTGGCCAGCGGGATCGAGTAGCCGCGCTGGATCATCACCGGCAGCGCCATCAGCGTCATCAGCACCACCGAGGCGCCGATGATGCCGGTCGTCGCCGCCAGGATCGTGCCCATGATCGTGACCGAGAGCGCGAGGCCGCCGGGCAGGCGCCGGGTCAGGATCTGCAGGGTGTAGAGCAGGTCCTCGGCGACGCGCGACTTCTCCAGCATCGTGCCCATGAAGATGAACATGGGAATCGCCACGAGGACCAGGTTCTCCATCGTGCCGCCGTAGATGCGCAGCGGCAGCGCGAAGAACTGCATGTAGCGGAACTCGCCGATCAGGTCGCCGAACAGCGCGAAGCCCAGCCCGACGCCGCCGAGCACGAAGGCGACCGGGTAGCCGGTGAAGATGAAGACCGCGAGGGCCAGGAACATCAGCAGCGGCAGGAATTCCAGGAAAGTCATCGCTCAGCGGTCCCCCGGGCGCTCGCGCCGCAGGCCGTGCTCGGCCTCGTAGGCAGCGATCTCTTCTTCGGTCTTGTGCTTCAGCTCGGCGATGTGGTCGACCTCGACGAACTGGTTGCTGCGGCGTTGCAGCTCGGGCGGGCCGAACAGGTAGACGACGTGGCGCAGCACGACCGAGACCGCCGAGATCGCCAGCAGCACGAAGCAGAGCGGCAGCATCGACTTGATGATCCAGCGCTCGGACAGGCCGGTCATCGCGGCCGAGACCTCGTTGGTGTTGTAGGAGCGCTGGGCGAAGTCGGTGCCGAAGTCGAGCAGGATGTAGCAGTAGGTCAGGATGAACAGCAGGCAGCCGAACAGCTCGATCCAGGCGCGCAGCCGCGGGCTCATCTTCTCGCGCACGATCTCGACGCGCACGTGGGCGTCCTTGAGATAGGCGAAGCCGATGCACAGCAGGAACAGGGCGGCGTGCAGGTGCCACTCCATCTCCTGCAGCTTGGTCGAGCCGATGTTCTTGTGGAACCAGGACTCGGTCAGGCTCGGGTCGTTGCCGACCCAGACCCGCCAGACGACGTCGATCATGATGATCGCGGCGAGCGGGATGAACAGCCAGGAGGCGAGACGGCCGATCGCCGAGACGAAGGCGCTCAACGCGTCGCTGATCTTGAGCAGGGATTGCATTGCTTGAGAGTCTTCACCGCTTCCCGGCCGACGACGCCGTCACGGCGCGGGGCACAGGGGACCTTGGGGCGAGTTGACAAGGAACGCGGGCGCCGAAGTCGCGGCCCGATGGCCAGATCGCTTCCGACGCCCGCGTCCGCACTCAATGGCTCGGGGCCGTCACGGCCTCGAGATAGCTGCGGCTGCTAGAGGTAGCCGAGCTCCTTCCAGGTCGCGTAGCCCTCGCGGAAGGTGGAGAGCGACTCCCAGACCTTGGCGAAGGTCGGATTCTCGGCGGCCAGCTCGGCGGCCACCTCGTTCCAGGCCGCGCGCAGCTCGTCCAGGACCTCCGGCGGCCAGCGGTGCAGGGTCACGCCCTTGTCCTGCAGCTCCTTCAGGGCCTTGAACTGGATCGCCTCGCCCTCGGCCAGGCCGTAGGTGATGGCCGACTGGCAGACCGTCTCGAGCTGCGCCTTGCGGGTGTCGGACAGGCCGTCCCAGACGTCCTTGTTCATCATCAGCTCGAAGAAGGTCGACTGCTGGTGCCAGCCCGGGAAGTAGTAGTGCTTGGCGACCTGGTAGAAGCCCAGGTTGAGGTCGATCGCCGGCATCGAGAACTCGGTGGCGTCGATGGTGCCGAGCTCGAGCGCCGGGAAGATGTCGCCGCCGGCCAGCAGCTGGGTCGACACGCCCATCTTCTCCATGACCCGGGCGCCGAGGCCGAAGAAGCGCATCTTCAGGCCCTTGAGGTCCTCGGTCGACTTGATCTCCTGGCGGAACCAGCCCGAAGCCTCCGGGGCGATGACGCCGCAGATCAGCGACTTGATGTTGTACTTGGCGTAGATCTCGTCGAACAGCTCATGGCCGCCGCCGAAGTACATCCAGGCGGCGTACTCGCCGGCGCTCGGGCCGAAGGGCACCGCGGCGAAGAGCGCCAGGGCGACCTCCTTGCCGGTCCAGTAGCCGGGGGTCGACCAGGCCGCCTCGACGGCGCCGGCCGAGACCGCGTCGAAGGCCTCCAGCGCCGGCACGATGGCCCCCGGCTCCTGGAAGTTGATGACCAGCTCGCCGCCCGAGACGGCCTTGACGCGGTCGGCGATGACCACGCCCATCGACCCGAGCTGGGTCAGCGAGCTGGCGTAGGTCGACTGCATGTTCCATTCGGTCTGCGCCGCGGACCGCTCCGCGGTGCCGGCCATGGCGAGGCCGGCGAGCGCGGCCGCCGCCACCGCAGAGGTGGTCGCTTTACGGAATCCCATCTTGGAATGCCCTCCCGTTCATTGGTTGTCGTGCCGGGCCCCGTTCCCGGCGGGTCCTTCTTTGCGGCCGTCGAACGACCGCCGGACCCTTGCTTTGGGTGCCGCAAAGCTATCGCGCGCTATGCATTTCGCACAAGGCAAAACGCAAGAGAACGCAACCCGGAGGACCTTGAACCGGCGTCTGCGCCGCCGCTTCAACGCGTCATTGCATCGCCGGGGAAGGGGCGCTATACAGCGCGCTCCCGCGCGGACCGCTTCGGCGGCGCGGGTGCAGCCGGGGAGTAGCTCAGCCTGGTAGAGCACCACGTTCGGGACGTGGGGGCCGGAGGTTCGAATCCTCTCTCCCCGACCAAACCGGTGGAAGAGAAGAACGCCCGCCGCGGTTTCCGCGGCGGGCGTTTTTTCGTCTCCCCGTGCGCTCCCGAGCGGTCTCGGGCCGGCGGCGGCGAACCTTTGGGCGCCTGCCGCGTTGACCGACGCCGGATCGTCGCGCCGGAGGCGCCGGACCGGTCCTCCGCCACCCCTGGGGAGCAATCGAGGCCGACCGGACCGTGGATTTCATCGCAGGCAATCGCGTCGAGCCTCTGATCGAGGCAGCGGAAACCTATCCGGCGCTCGAGGAGGCGATCGCCGGAGCGCGCGAGAGCGTGCACATGGCCTACTGGACGATCGATCCGAGCCTGCCGTTGCGCTCCGACGTGCTCGGCGGCGACCCGCAGCGGCGCGAGTCGGGAGAGGCGGCAACCTGGCTCGACCTCGTCGCCTCGACGGTCGAGCGGGGCGTCACGGTGCGGATCCTGATCGCCGACTTCGACCCCGTGCTGGGCCGCGAGTTCCATCAGGCCGCGTGGACGGCCTATCGGCGCTTCCTGAGAATCCGCGACGGCCTGGCGGAGGAGGCCAAGCCGCGCCTGAAGGTGGTCTGCACGCGGCACGAGGCGCGCATCGGCCAGACCGTGCGCGTGCTGTCGCAGCCGGTCATCCGCCGCTATCTGAAGCAGTCGCGCGACGAGCTGCGGCAGCTCCTCGCCGAGCGGGGCCGGGAGGCCGCGCTCGAGCGCCTCGCCGACCTGCCGGGCCTGTGGCGCTACATCCGGCCGTTCGGGCGCGGCGGCTTCTCGCTGATGCCCTACGCCTGGCCGACCGTCTACCCGGCCGCGCACCACGAGAAGCTCTGCGTCATCGACGACCGCCTGGTGTTCCTGGGCGGCCTCGACATCGACGCCCAGCGCGACGACAGCCAGGAGCATGAGAACGGCTTCGCCTGGCACGACGTCGCCTGCCGCGTCGAGGGACCGGTCGCCCGCGCCTTCGCCAGCCACTACCGGCGCCGCTGGAACGCCGAGCTCGACGACTACCTGGCCTTCCTGCGCAAGACGCGGCGGCCGAGCCGCGTGACCCCGCTGCCGGAGCCGCGCGACGTCGAGAAGATCCCGGTCGAGCCGCCGGACGGAGCGGCGGACGCCGCGGCGGCGAACGCCGGGGAGATCGAGGCGGTGCCGCTGCGGACCATCTCGGCGCAGATGAAGTCGTCCTTCTCGCGGGCCCCGCGCAACGTCTTCGCCGAGATCCGCGACGGCTACCTCTGGGCCATCGGCCAGGCCGAGCGCCTGATCTACATCGAGACGCAGTTCCTGCGCAGCCAGACCATCGCCGACGCCCTGGTCGAGCGCGCGCAGCAGGTCGAGGGGCTGGAGATCATCGTGCTGCTGCCGCTGCTGCCCGAGAACCTGCTGCGCTTCCGCGAGCCGAACGGCGCCACGACCAAGGGGCAGGAGCTGCAGGAGCGGGCGGTCCACAAGCTGCGCCGCAACCTGGCCGAGCGCGTCGGCATCTTCACGCTGCTGCGCAACGGCACCGGCGCGATCGACCCGGAGAAGGACCGCGACGAGGTCGCCCGCAACCTGATCTACGTGCACGCCAAGACGATGGTCGTCGACGACCGCCTGGCGATGATCGGCTCGGCCAACCTCAACGACCGCAGCCTGCTCTGCGATACCGAGACGGCGATCCTGTGGCGCCATCCCGAGGCGGTGCGGCGCTACCGCGAGCGCCTGTGGCGCCACGCCCTCGGGCTCGACGTCTCCGAGTGGGAGAACGGCCTGCTGGAGCGTTGGAAGAAGATCGCCCACCGCAACATCCGCCTGCCCGCGGAGGAGCGCCAGGGCTACGTCGTGCCGCTCTCCGAGCCCGCGGTCGAGGCCTTCGCCGAGAACTCCCTGCTGGTCCCCGACGAGCTGGTCTAGTCGGGCTCGCCCGGAAGCTGTCGCGCGTCCGTCGGAATCGCCACGCCGGGCAGCCGGCTTTTCGTCCAGATGTGGATCGCGCTCGAGAGGTCGACCGGCGTGTCCAGGGTGCCGGCCTTGATCGTGATCGTGTCGCTGTCCGGCCCCTCGTGCCACAGCCGCGTGCCGCAGTCGGGGCAGAACAGGCAGTCGCGGCGGCGGCCGCTGTCGGCGATGCGCGACCAGCGGCGCGGCGTGCCGGCGAGCAGCGCGACCTCGGCGCGCGGCACCTCGTAGGACAGGCCGAAGGCCGAGCCCGACTGCTTGCGGCACTCGGAGCAGTGGCAGGCGTAGAGCGCCAGCGGCTCGTTCGGGCACCGGTAGCGGACCGCGCCGCACTGGCAGCCGCCGTCGCGCATGGCCCTAGTAGAGCCGCTCGACGCAGAACTCGACGACGTCGAGCAGCGCCCGGCGCGCCTCGTTGTCCGGCAGCTTCAAGAGAGCCTCGCGGGCGCGGTCGCCGTAGAGGCGGGCGCGCTCCTTGGATTCCTCGATGGCCCCGTGGCGCTCCATCAGCTCGAGCGCGTGGGGCAGGTCGCCGTCGCGCTGGTCGAGATCCTCCAGGCAGCGCCGCCAGAAGGCCCGCTCGTCCTCGCCGCCGCGGGCATAGGCCAGGACCACCGGCAGGGTGATCTTGCCCTCGCGGAAGTCGTCGCCCCGGCTCTTGCCGAGCCCGCCGTCGTCGCCGGTGTAGTCGAGGATGTCGTCGACCAGCTGGAAGGCGATGCCGAAGTTCAGGCCGTAGGCGTAGAGCGCGTCCTCGTCGCTCTCCGGCCGCTCGGCGACGATCGCGCCGATCTGGCAGGCCGCCGCGAACAGCGCCGCGGTCTTGGCCCGGATGACCTCCAGGTAGGCGGCCTCGTCGGTCGCCATGTCGTTGGCGGTCATCAGCTGGTGGACCTCGCCCTCGGCGATGATCGCCGAGGCGTCGGACAGCGCCTTGAGCACCTTCAGCGAGCCGTCGGCGGTCATCAGCTGGAAGGCGCGGCTGAACAGGAAGTCGCCGACCAGCACGCTGGCCTTGTTGCCGAACACGGCGTTGGCGGTCTGCAGCCCCCGGCGCAGCTCGCTGGCGTCGACCACGTCGTCGTGCAGCAGGGTCGCGGTGTGGATGAACTCGACGCAGGCGGCCAGGGCCATCTGGCGCTCGCCCTCGGCCTCGCAGAGCCGCGCGCTGGCCAGGGTCAGCATCGGCCGCAGCCGCTTGCCGCCGGCCGCGATGATGTGGCCGGCGAGCTGCGGAATCAGCGCGACCGGCGACTGCATCTTGTCGAGGATGATCTCGTTGACCCGCTTGAGGTCGCCCTCGACCAGCCGCGTCAGGGGCTCGAGACCGCCGCCGCCGGACGGCTTCTGTTGCTTGAGGTCGATGGCTACGGCCAAGGTCGCATTCCGTCTCTTGCGTCTGGACGGGCGTCGCCCGTCGGGTCCGCGCCGCGGTATCGCAGCGGCAGGTCGAAGCCGTCGCCGGCCCGACTCACTCCGGCCGGCCTGCCGCGGCGCTTGCCGCCCGGACCGTGGCGCGCAGAATAGGGGCGGCTGCAAGGCGGTCAAGCGGAACCCGGTTCCCGGTCCCCATCGAGTCCGCCGAAAACCGCCCTCCGGGAGGTCCTATTGAAAGAAGTTTTGCGCAGCAACGATCCCGTCAAGCTCTCCTGGATCAAGGCGCTGCTCAAGGACGCCGGCATCGAGGCCCTGGAGCTCGACCTCCACACCTCGGTGCTGGAGGGCTCGGCGGTCGCGATTCCGCGCCGCCTGGCGGTCGTCGACGAGGAGTTCGAGGCGGCCCGCCGGGTGCTCGAGGAGGCGGGAGAGGAGATCAGCCGCAGTGACGGATTCTTCGGCTGAGTCCCGGCCGCAGCCGGCCGGCCCGGCGCCGCACGACACCGCCGGCGACCTGCGCGGCGCGCCAGACGGCCTGCTCGGCGGCCGCCTGCGGCTCTGGCAGCCGGCCCAGGGCTACCGCGCCTCGATCGACTCCGTGCTGCTCGGCGCCGCCGTGCCGGCGCGGGCCGGCGAGCACCTGCTCGAGCTGGGCCTGGGCAGCGGAGCGGCGGCGCTCTGCCTGCTGGTGCGCGTGCCCGGCTGCCGCATCACCGGCATCGAGCTGCAGCCGGAGCTGGCGGCGCTGGCGCGACGGAACGCCGCGGCGAACGGCCTGGACCCAGGCCTCGAGGTCGTCGAGGCCGACCTGAGGCGGCTGCCGGACGGGCTTGGCCGCGGCTTCGACCGCGTGTTCGCCAACCCGCCGTTCCACGACAGCGCCAGCCCGGCGCCCGACGCGCAGCGCGCGGCGGCGCATCATCTGGAGCGCGGGCGGCTCGCCGACTGGGTGGGGACGGCGCTGCGTTGCCTCAGGCCGCAGGGCAGCCTGACCCTGATCCTGCGCGCCGACCGGCTGGCCGAGGTGCTGGCCGCCCTCGAGGGCAAGGCCGGCGACACGCGGGTGCTGCCGCTCTGGCCGAAGCCGGACCGGCCCGCGGGCCGGGTCCTGCTGCAGAGCCGCAAGGGCGGCCGGGCGCCGCTGGTGCTGCTGCCCGGAATGCTTTTGCATGAAAGCGACGGGCGCTTTACCCTTGCGGCGAACGCGGTACTGCGGGACGCGGCGTCTCTGCCGCTGGCAGCCGGCGCCGCCTAGCGCGTCAGGCCGCGCCGCCGAGGGACCGTTCAACGGACGAATAGCGGAGCATGCTCGCCACCCTTCGCCGCCATCCCGCCCTGCAGCGCCTGCTGCTGATCGGTCCCGCCGTCTGGGTCATCGGCTTCTTCATGGTGGTGCCGCTGTGCCTGATGGTCGTGGTCTCGCTGCTCGACCGCAACATCTAAGGCGGCGTTCACTGGGACACCTTCTCGACCGAGGCCTACGTCAAGTTCCTGTTCGAGCGGAACCTCGACGACACGCTGTCCTTCAACCCGATCTACCTGCAGATCTTCCTGCGCTCCTTCGTGCTCTCGGCGATCACGACGGTTGTCGCGCTGCTGTTCGGCTTCCCGGTCGCCTTCTACATGACCCTGCAGCGCGAGCCCTACCGCACGGTGCTGATCTTCCTGGTGACCGTGCCGTTCTGGACCAACCTGCTGGTGCGCAACTACGCCTGGGTGCTGCTGCTGCGCGACACCGGCCTGATCAACGGCGCGCTGCTCGGCGCCGGCATCATCGACCAGCCGCTGCCGCTGCTCTACACGCCCTTCGCGGTCGCGGTCGGGCTCGCCTACTCCTTCATGCCCTTCATGGTGCTGCCGATCTACGCCAGCCTGGAGAAGATCGACTTCCGCCTGGTCGAGGCGGCCTACGACCTCTATGCCGACCGCCGAACCATGCTGCGCCGGGTCGTGCTGCCGCTCGCCAAGCCGGGCATCGTCGCCGGCTCGATCCTGGTCTTCGTGCCCTGCCTCGGCTCCTACGTGACGCCGGCGCTGCTCGGCGGCAGCAAGACGCTGATGATCGGCAACCTGGTCGCCGGGCGCTTCAGCGAGGCGCGCGACTGGCCGTTCGGTGCCGCGCTCGCGTTCTTCCTGCTGGCCATGGTGCTCGCCGCCATGACCTTCCAGGCGCTGCGCGCCCGGCGCCAGGAGGAGGGGGAATGACCGAAGCCGCGGACTCGCCGCCGGCGCAGAAGCCCGCGCGTCGCCGCGGCGGCTTCCAGACGCGCCGCTTCCCCGGCCTGCCGACCATCTCGGCGGTGTTCTTCGCCTATCTCTACCTGCCGATCGCGATCCTGGTCGCGCTGTCGTTCAACGCCAACCGCACGGCGACCATCTGGACCGACTTCACGACCGACTGGTACGCCCGCGCGCTGGCCAACGACGACATGCTGCAGGCCGCCGCCAACTCGCTGATCATCGCCGCCTCGGCGATGACCCTGGCGACGGTGCTGGCCACCCTGGCGGCGCTCGGCATGAGCCGGCGCCGCTTCAAGGGCCGCACCGGCGTGACCGCCCTGCTGTCGCTGCCGCTGATCGTGCCGGAGATCGTCACGGCGGTCGCGACCCTGCTGTTCTTCGTGGCGCTCGGCCTGCAGCTCGGCCTGCTGACCGTGATCATCGCCCACACGGTGTTCTGCATCCCCTTCGCCTACCTGCCGATCCGCGCCCGTCTCGAGGACATGGACCCGGCGCTGCGCGAGGCCGCCGCCGATCTCTACGCCAACGAGTGGAAGTCCTTCGTGCGGGTGATCCTGCCGCTGCTGTTCCCCGGCATCCTGTCGGGCGCGATGCTCGCCTTCATCATCTCGCTCGACGACTTCGTCATCACATTCTTCACCGCCGGCGCCGGCTCGACGACGCTGCCGGTCTACATCTTCAGCCTGATCCGCATGGGCGTGACCCCGGAGGTCAACGCGATCTCGGCGATGATGCTGCTGATCTCGATCTCCTTCGTTACGCTGTCCTTCGTGCTCGCCAGCGGCAAGCACCGGATCTAGGCGCCCGGCTCTCTGCAGAGGCCCGCGGCCGCGGCCGATTTGGGCTTTGCGCCGCGGCGTGCTAAACTCGCTGAATGACCGTTCAACCAAAGAAACGGGAGGCTTTACCCATGAGGACCCTCAAGACATTGACCGCCGGGAAGACGTTGGCCGCCGGCGCCGGGGCGCTGGCCCTGGCGGCGACGCTGTCGCTGCCCCAGGCCGCCCAGGCCGAGGGCGAGCTGCACCTCTTCAACTGGTCGAACTACTTCCCGCCCGAGCTGATGGAGAAGTTCGAGAAGGACACCGGCATCTCGGTCAGCCTCGACACCTATGCCTCGGACGAGGACATGCTGGCCAAGATCCAGGCCGGCGGCGGCGGCTACGACATCGTCTTCCCCTCGGGGTCGACCGTGACCGTGCTGATCGAGCAGGGCCTGGCCGAGAAGATCGACGCCTCGGAGCTGCCGAACTTCAAGAACGTGCTGGCGCCGCACGACTCGCCGACGACCGATCCGGAGCGCGCCTACTCGATTCCCTACATGTGGGGCACGACCGGCGTCAGCTACGACAGCGACAAGGTGCCGGGCGGCAGCCTGGCCGAGAGCTGGGAGTGGTACTTCAAGCCGAGCGAGGAGCTGGCGCAGCTCGGCATGGCCTCGCTCAACGACATGCGCGACGTCTACTACGCGGCGGCCTACTACCTCGGCTACGACAAGTGCACAGAGAACCCGGACGAAGCCCAGGCGATCCTCGACCTGCTGACCGCGCAGAAGCCGCACCTCAAGCTCTACAGCTCCGAGGGCACGATCGACCGCATGATCGCTGGCGAGGTCGCCGTGCACATGCAGTGGAACGGCGCCGCGCACCGCGTCAAGGCGGAGCGCCCGAGCGTCGTCTACGTCTACCCGAAGGAGGGCACGACCTTCTGGTCGGACAGCATGATGGTGCCGGCCAATGCGCCCAACAAGGAGAACGCCAAGACCTTCATGAACTGGATGATGGCGCCGGAGAACGCGGCCATCGCCAGCAACTACACGGGCTACATGAACGCCATCAAGGGCTCCGGCGAGTACCTCGACGACAGCCTCAAGGCCGACCCGGCGGTCAACATGCCCGAGGAGTACGCCGACCGCCTGCGCGGCTACAAGGAGTGCTCCGAGAAGGCGGTCGAGCTGCGCGACCGCGTCTGGACCCGCCTGAAGGGCTGAGCGCCCGGCGAGCGAGCTATCGGACCGGGTCGCCCCAGCGCGGCCCGGTCCGTTTGCTGTCCGGCCGGCGAAATCGGCTAGACTGGCCCCCACCAGGACCAGGGATCGGATGACGGGAAGGACATGACGGGCAACGCGGTCGAGACGGGCAACGCGGTCGAGGCGCAGAAAGTCAGCAAGATCTTCGGCAGCGGCCCGGGCGCGGTGCACGCGCTCGACGAGGTCGAGGTGGCGATCCGCCAGAACGAGTTCTTCACGCTGCTCGGGCCCTCGGGCTGCGGCAAGACCACCCTGCTGCGCCTGATCGCCGGCTTCGAGCAGCCGACCGCCGGCGAGATCCTGCTCGACGGCAAGCCGATCGCCGGCACGCCGCCGTTCCGGCGGCCGGTCAACACGGTGTTCCAGAGCTACGCCCTGTTCCCCCACATGACGGTCTCGCAGAACGTCGGCTTCGGCCTGGAGATGCTCGGCCAGGACCGCAAGACCATCGCCGCGACGGTCGAGCGCACGCTCGACCTGGTCAAGCTCGGCGGCATGGCCGACCGCAAGCCGGCGCAGCTCTCGGGCGGCCAGCAGCAGCGGGTCGCGCTGGCCCGGGCGCTCGCCAACCGGCCCAAGGTGCTGCTGCTCGACGAGCCGCTCTCGGCGCTCGACCTGAAGCTCAGGAAGGAGATGCAGATCGAGCTCAAGCGCCTGCAGAGCGAGACCGGCATCACCTTCGTGTTCGTGACCCACGACCAGGAGGAGGCGCTGACCATGTCAGATCGCGTCGCGGTCATGAGCAACGGCAAGATCCTGCAGATCGGCAGCCCGGCCGAGATCTACGAGAAGCCGACGCGGCGCTTCGTCGCCGACTTCATCGGCGAGACCAACTTCGTCGAGGCCGAGGTGCTGGCCGGCGAGGGCGAGCTGCACCGCTTCCGCCTGCCCGGCGGGCGCGAGCTCTCGGCCGCCGACGCCTTCGACCACGGCGTCGGCGAGACCGTGACCCTGGCGGTGCGCCCGGAGCGCGCCGAGATCGTCGAGGCCGAGGCCGCGCAGATGACCGGGCGGGTCGAGAACATCGTCTACTTCGGCACCGACACGACCTACCACGTGACGCTCGAGGGCGGCGGCCGCTTCGTCGTGCGCCTGCAGAACCGCGACGGCGCGTGCCGGCTGCACGAGACCGGCGACACCGTCGGCGTGCGCCTGCCGGCCGAGGCCGTGCAGGTGCTGCGCGACTGAGCCGCAGGGTCGTCGCCGGCACCCGGATCCGGACGATTGATCCGGCCGCCCGGCGTCGCCACCTCGTCCCTTCACCGCCGCCCCGCCCGGCAACACCAGCCCGAGGGTTCCCGCCATGACCGACGTCCCGACCTCTCCGCCGACCAGCCTGACCGTCGCGCTCTGGGCGACCAACCTCGCGCAGGCGGTCAACGGCATCGACGGCTGGGCCGCCCTGGTCGACCGCCGCATGGCCGAGGCCAAGGCGCAGGGCGCCGAGCTGCTGGTCATGCCCGAGTACTGCTCGGAGCAGTGGCTGTCCTTCGCCCCCGAGGGCCTCGCCGCGACCGAGGAGATCCCCTGGATGGCCGCCCAGGCCGACGCGGCGCTGGAGGCGATCCGCGCGCTGCCGGCCAAGCACGACATGGCGCTGCTCGCCGGCACCGTGCCGGTCGCCTTCGAGGCCGGCGAGGAAAGCGTGCCGCCGTTCCTCAACCGCGCCCACCTGCTGCTGCCCGACGGGCGGGTGGTGCGCCAGGACAAGCTCTGCCTGACCCCGGGCGAGAAGGATCCCGAGGGCTGGAACCTCTCGACCGGCGACGAGGTCAGGATCGTCGAGTGGAAGGGCGTGCGCCTGGCGACGCTGATTTGCCTCGACGTCGAGATGCCGGCGCTGTCGAGCCTGCTGGCGCCGCTCGACCTCGACCTGCTGCTGGTGCCCTCGATGACCAGCAAGCTCAGCGGCTACTCGCGGGTCTTCGGCTGCGCCAAGGCCCGGGCGGTCGAGCTGCAGTGCGCCGTCGCCGCGGTCGGCACGATCGGCGGCGGGGCCACCGGCAAGCCGCGCGAGGGCAGCGTCTCGGGCTGCAGCCTCTTCGTGCCCTGCGAGGAGCCGCTCGGATACACCGGCCGGGTCGCCGAGATCCCGCCGGCGGCGAGCGTCGCCGACGAGGGGCCGCTGCTGGTCGCCGAGGTGCCGCTGGCGACGATCCGCGAGCTCAAGCAGGGCCAGGCCGAGGTCTGGCCGGGCGCCTGGCGGGCCGATCACGTCCGGGCGGTCCAGGCGACCGAGAGGGGAGAGGACTGAGGCGATGCTGACGATCTACAGCGACGACCACCGGCTGCAGGACGGCAAGGTGGAGCTCGAGGGCGGAAAGCTGGTGCCCTGCTACGAGATGCCCCGGCGCGCCGACCTGGTGCTGGCGCGCGTGCGCGATCTTTCGCTCGGCGAGGTCGTCGAGCCGCAGGACTTCGGCGTCGATCCGATCCTGCGGATCCACGACGCCGACTTCGTCGGCTTCCTGCGCGACGCCTGGGACCTCTGGACGGCGACCGGCCGCGACTTCGACGCGCTGCCCTTCTCCTGGCCGGTCCACGGCCTGCGCCGCGACCGGGTGCCCGACTCGATCGACGGCAAGCTCGGCTTCTACTCCTTCGACGCCGGCACGCCGATCACCGCCGGCACCTGGCGCGCCGCGACCGCCTCGGTCAACGTCGCGCTGACCGGGCAGCGCCGGGTCGCCGAGGGCGCGCGCGCCGCCTTTTCGCTGTGTCGGCCGCCGGGCCACCACGCCGCCGCCGGCTTCTACGGCGGCTACTGCTTCCTCAACAACGCGGCGATCGCGGCACAGGCCTTCCTCGACCAGGGCGCGGCCAAGGTCGCGATCCTCGACGTCGACTACCACCACGGCAACGGGACGCAGTCGATCTTCTACGAGCGCGGCGACGTCTTCTTCGCCTCGCTCCACGGCCATCCGCTCGACGAGTACCCCTTCTTCCTCGGCTACGAGGAGGAGACCGGCGCCGGCGCCGGCGAGGGCTGCAACGCCAACTACCCCTTGCGCTGGGGCACCGGCTTCGACCGCTGGTCGGAGGCGCTGGAGGCCGCCTGCAAGCGGATCGCCGGCTACGGCGCCGACGCGCTGGTCGTTTCGCTGGGAGTCGACACCTACAAGGACGACCCGATCAGCCAGTTCAAGCTGGAGGAGGCCGACTATCCGGTGATCGGCCGGCGCATCGCGGCGCTCGGCCTGCCGACGCTGTTCGTCATGGAGGGCGGCTACGCCGTCGAGCAGATCGGCGTGAACGCCGCCGGCGTGCTGACCGGTTTCGAGGAGTCGGCGTGAAGCGCCGCCCCTCCGCCTTGCCGGACCGCTGCGGCCGCGCCATCTGAGCCGCCATGGAAAAGCACCGCAGCCCCCTCTCCTGGATTCCCCTGAAGCGCTTCCGCGAGCCCGCGCCCGTCGTCACGGTCCTGCGCCTCGACGGCGGCATCGGCCCCGGCAGCACGCTGCGCCGGGGCCTCAACATGAAGGCCCTGGCCGAGCCGATCGCGCGCGCCTTCCAGCCCAAGCGCCTGACCGCCGTCGCCCTGGTCGTCAACTCGCCCGGCGGCTCGGCCGCCCAGTCGGCGCTGATCGCCTCGCGGATCCGCCAGTGGGCCGACGAGAAGCAGGTGCCGGTCATCGCCTTCGTCGAGGACGTGGCGGCCTCCGGCGGCTACTGGCTGGCCTGCGCGGCCGACGAGATCTACGCCGACGAGCGCTCGATCGTCGGCTCGATCGGCGTCGTCTCGGCCGGCTTCGGCTTCGTCGGCCTGCTCGACAAGCTGGGCATGGAGCGGCGCGTCTACACCGCCGGCGAGCGCAAGGCGATCCTCGATCCCTTCCGGCCGGAGAACCCCGACGACGTCGCCATCCTGAAGAGCCTGCAGGCCGACCTGCACGAGAGCTTCGCCGCCTGGGTGCGCGCACGGCGCGGGCCGCGCCTCGCGGCCGGCGAGGAGCTGTTCACCGGCGAGTTCTGGACCGGCCGCCGGGCCTTCGAGCTCGGCCTGGTCGACGGCCTCGGCGACATCCGCTCCCAGCTGCGCGCGCGCTTCGGCGAGAAGGTTCGGCTGCGGCCGGTCCGCCAGGAGCGCAAGGGCCTGGCCAAGCTGCTGAAGCCGGGGCTCGACGGCGAGGCCGCCGAGGGGCTGGCGGGTGTTCTGGCGGGGCGCGGCGACTGGACCGGCGAGCTCGCCGCCGAGCTGCTGTCCAGCGCGGAGGAGCGCCTGCTGTGGAGCCGCTACGGGCTCTAGTCTTGGGGCCGCGGCGCCGTGGTGGAGGCCGTCTTCCGATAGGTGCGCTAAATGAGATTGATTATCATTTGCGATTAGGCTAGACAGGGGAGGTGCCGGCGTCACGGTGCCGTTTCGACCGCTCGGGGGTCGATGTCGAGCGACGGGGCCGGCCAATGAATGAGAATGCGACTCGTTCGCGTTTATGGAGGCGCCGCATGGTCGACAGCGAGGTCATCGAGAGCGACGAGGCCGCCGTCCCTGTCCTGGAGGAGGCCGAGCGGCTGCTGCTGTCGCTGCTGCGCCGCTGGCTCGAAGGCGCGACCCACGGCGACTACGCCGAGTGGCAGGCGGCCTGGAACGACGCCGCCAAGGCGCTGGGCCCGGAAGCGGCGCGCAGCGTGCTGGCTGCCATGGAGCGCACGATCCGGCGCGTCGCGCTGCACGCCGACGGCCGCGTCACCTACCACAAGCCCTGCTGCCGCTGCGTCGGGCCCGACGAGATGACCCTGCTGCAGCTGGTCGCCCGCGCCCAGCGGCGCATCGGGCCGCGTCCGGAGCTGCTCGCCGCCCTGCTGGTCTCGCCGGCCGGCGTCGCGCCGGTCTCGGAAGCCGCGGCCCGGCTCGGCGAGGCGCTGCTGGCCTGCGGCCAGGCGCTGCCGTTGCGCGAGTTCGACCTCCGGCAGGCCGACCGACCGGAGGCGGCGACGCCGGCGACGATGCTGCACTGACGGCAGCCGAGGGTTCCGGGCCGCCGCCCGCGGGGGAGGTCGGCGGTCCGGCGGGCGGCGCACGGTTGACTTCCCGGTCCCGGCCGTGCGCCGCCCCTCTTTCCTCGCTCGCGTTCCGGGCGGGCCCGGCGCGCCTGCGGCGAGCGGGCAGCTTGACCGGCCGGCCGGGCCCCCCCTACAACGCCTGCATGTTCGGTCTCCCCTCGATCCAGAAGCTGCTGGTGCTGGCCGCGATCGTCCTGGCGGTCTGGTACGGCTTCAAGCTGATCGGCCGGCTCAGCGAGCAGCGCAAGGCCGAGCGCAAGCTCGACGAGCAGCGCGGCGGCGCCGATGCGGGCAAGCGGCCGCGCGGCAACGCGCGCGCCGAGCTCAAGGCCGAGGAGATGGAGCCCTGTCCGGCCTGCGGCGCGTATGTCGCGGCCGGCAAGGCGCGCAGCTGCGGCCGGGCGGACTGCCCCTACTAGCCGGTCCTGCCGATCCGCCGACGCTCCCCTGCCGTGGCCGCCCTCGGCCGCGGCGCCGCCATCGGCTTGATTCGGCACGGGGCCGTCGATAGGGTGCGGCTCGCTTTTCCGCAGCGCACAAGAGCGCGCGGTTCCGCGGTTTCCGGCCGCTTGCCTTCCGGCTCTTCGGTTCTCCGCTCCTGCCCATCGGTCCCATGCCCAAGCGCCACGCCGACAAGACGACCTGCTTCCAGCGCCTGATCCTGACCCTGCAGGACTACTGGGCCGAGCGCGGCTGCGTGATCCTGCAGCCCTACGACATGGAGGTCGGCGCCGGCACCTTCCATCCGGCGACGACGCTGCGCTCGCTCGGCCCCGACCGCTTCTGGAACTGCGCCTACGTGCAGCCCTCGCGGCGCCCGACCGACGGCCGCTACGGCGAGAACCCGAACCGGCTCCAGCACTACTATCAGTACCAGGTGCTGATGAAGCCCTCGCCGCCGGACATCCAGGAGCTCTACCTGGGCTCGCTGCGGGCCATCGGCATCGACCCGCTGGAGCACGACATCCGCTTCGTCGAGGACGACTGGGAGAGCCCGACGCTCGGCGCCTGGGGCCTCGGCTGGGAGGTCTGGTGCGACGGCATGGAGGTGACGCAGTTCACCTACTTCCAGCAGGTCGGCGGCATCGACTGCGATCCCGTGCCGGTCGAGCTGACCTACGGCCTGGAGCGGTTGATCATGTACGTCCAGGGCGTCGACAACGTCTACGACCTCGACTGGGACGGCATCCCGGCGGAGCGGGGCGGCAAGTCTTACGGCGACGTCTTCCTGCAGGCCGAGCGGGAGTTCAGCGGCTACAACTTCGAGGTCGCCGACACCCAGCGCCTGTTCCGCCATTTCGAGGACGCCGAGGCCGAGTGCCGGCTGATCCTGGAGGGCGGCCGGGCGCTGCCGGCCTACGACCAGTGCATGAAGGCCAGCCACCTGTTCAACCTGCTCGACGCGCGCGGCGTCATCTCGGTGACCGAGCGCCAGGCCTACATCGGCCGCGTGCGCGCGCTCGCCAAGGGCTGCTGCGAGGCCTGGGTCGCGAGCTTCGCCGACGCCGGAGGGGAGCGGCCGTGAGGGGCGGGGCTGCCGTTGCGAGCCGGGCGCGCCGCTCCCTGTGTCCCGTCATCCCCGCGAAGGCGGGGATCCATCGGGACTTGCCGTGCGCAGCGACGGGGGGCGGCGCGCGAGAGCTGCTCACCATGGATCCCCGCCTTCGCGGGGATGACGGGAGAAGGGGGCGCTGGGGCGTGTCAAAGCTGAGCGGCGAGGCGCCGGCCGGCGCGGAGCGGGCCGATGGCTGAGCTGCTGCTGGAGCTGCTGAGCGAGGAGATCCCGGCGCGCATGCAGGCGCGCGCGGCCGCCGAGCTGGAGAAGCTGGTCACCGGCAAGCTGGCCGCTGCCGGCCTCGCCTACGAGCGCGCCCGCGCCTTCGTGACGCCGCGCCGCCTGGCGCTGGTCGTCGAGGGCCTGCCCGAGCGCCAGCCGGACGTCACCGAGGAGAAGAAGGGCCCGAAGGTCGGCGCGCCCGAGCAGGCGCTGGCCGGCTTCATGAAGGCCAACGGCCTCGACGACATCGGCCAGGCCGAGGAGCGCGAGACCGACAAGGGCCGCTTCTACTTCGTCGTGAAGCACATTGAGGGACGCACGACTAGAGAAGTGCTGCCTGAGATCATCTTTTCTGCATGCGACGAGCTTCATTGGCCGAAATCAATGCGGTGGGGTGCCGGTAGAGGCCGCTGGGTTCGTCCGCTCCAAGGTATCCTCGCCGTTTTCGACGGCCAGGTAGTGTCCGATTCGATCCTTTACCGATTCCGGTTTGCAGAGTTGGGGCTGGATCCGGTTACTCAGAAGCCACGCAAGATCCCGGTTACGAATACCACCGTCGGCCACCGCTTCCTGGCGCCGGAGCCCTTCGCGGTCACCGGCTTCGCCGACTACCAGGCGAAGCTGCGGGCGGCCTGCGTGCTGCTCGACCCCGAGGAGAGGCGCGACGAAATCCTCGGCCAGGCGCGCGCGCTGGCCGATCTCGAGGGCCTGACGCTCAAGGAGGACCCCGGCCTGGTCGACGAGGTCGCCGGGCTGGTCGAGTGGCCGGTCGCGCTGATCGGGCGCATCCCGGAGCGCTTCATGGCGATCCCGCCCGAGGTGCTGACGACCTCGATGAAGGCGCACCAGCGCTACCTCTCGCTGGAGACGCCCGAGGGCAAGCTCGCCGACCGCTTCGTCGTGGTCGCCAACATTTCCGCCGAGGCCGACAGCCCGCGCCGGCGCAACATCGTCGGCGGCAACGAGCGGGTGCTCTCCGCGCGCCTGTCGGACGCCGCCTTCTTCTGGGACCAGGACCGCCGGCACAGCCTGCAGAGCCGGGTCGGCGCGCTCGGCGACATCGTGTTCCACGCGCGGCTCGGCGACCTGGAGTACAAGGTCGACCGCATCACCGCCCTGGCGGTCGCGCTGGCGCCCTCGATCCCCGGCGCGGGCCTCGACCGCGTGCGCTCGGCGGCGCGCCTCTGCAAGGCCGACCTGACGACCGGCATGGTCGGCGAGTTCCCGGAGCTGCAGGGCGTCATGGGCCGCTACTACGCGCTGCACGACGGCGAGCACGCCGAGGTCGCCGACGCGGTCGCGGAGCACTATGCACCGCTGGGCCCCGCCGACCGCTGCCCCGGCGCGCCGGTCTCGGTCGCCGTGGCGCTGGCCGACAAGATCGACACCCTGGTCGGCTTCTGGGCGATCGACGAGAAGCCGACCGGCTCCAAGGACCCCTACGCGCTGCGCCGCGCCGCGCTCGGCGTGATCCGCCTGATCCTCGAGAACGGGCTGCGGCTGCCGCTGCGCCGGGCCTTCGAGACCGCGCAGTCGGCCTACCGCCAGCTGCCGGCCGAGCCGGTCGCCGGCCCGCTGCTCGGCTTCTTCGCAGACCGCCTGAAGGTGACGCTGCGCGAGCAGGGCGTGCGCCACGACCTGGTGACCGCGGTCTTCGCGGTCGAGCGCCCCGAGGGCGGCCCGGAGGACGACCTGGTGCGCCTGCTCGCGCGGGTCGAGGCGCTGGCCGCCTTCCTGGACAGCGACGACGGCGCCAACCTGCTGGTCGCCTACCGGCGCGCCGCCAACATCGTCCGCATCGAGGAGAAGAAGGACAAGGCGCGCCACGACGGCGAGGTCGCGCCGGCCCTGCTCGCCGAGCCCGAGGAGCAGGCGCTGCTGATGGCGCTGGAGGAGGCCGAGGAGCAGGCCGCCGCGGCGCTGGCGCGCGAGGACTTCGTCGGCGCGATGCGCGCCCTGGCGCTGCTGCGCCGGCCGCTCGACGCCTTCTTCGACAAGGTCACGGTCAACGCCGAGGACGCGGCGCTCCGGCAGAACCGCCTGCGGCTGCTCGCGCGCATCGGCGGAACCCTGGGCACGGTCGCCGACTTCTCGGCCATCGAAGGCTGAGCCGCCGACGCGGCTCGGAGGTCACGCAAAGCAACGGTTCGCAACGGCAGGGCAGGAACGGGACGGATGACGAAGTGGGTCTACGGTTTCGCGGGCGGCTCGAGCGAAGGCCGCGCGGACATGCGCAACCTGCTCGGCGGCAAGGGCGCCAACCTCGCCGAGATGGCCTCGATCGGCCTGCCGGTCCCGCCGGGCTTCACGATCACCACCGAGGTCTGCACCGAGGTCACCCAGAAGGGCGGCTACCCCGACGACCTGCGCGACCAGGTCAAGGAGGCGCTGGCCAAGGTCGAGGCCGAGCTCGGCATGACCTTCGGCGACGTCGAGAACCCGCTGCTCGTCTCGGTGCGCTCCGGCGCCCGGGTCTCGATGCCCGGCATGATGGACACGGTGCTCAACCTCGGGCTCAACGACGAGACCGTCGAGGGCCTGGCCCGGCGCTCCGGCGACCCGCGCTTCGCCTATGATTCCTACCGCCGCTTCATCCAGATGTTCGGCGACGTCGTGCTCGGCGTCGAGCACCACCACTTCGAGGAGATCCTGGAGCTCACCAAGGAGGACCTCGACAAGTCGCTCGACACCGAGCTGACCGCCGAGGAGTGGCGCCAGGTCATCGAGCAGTACAAGGCTCGGGTCAGCGAGCAGACCGGCGAACCCTTCCCGCAGGATCCCGAGGCGCAGCTCTGGGCCGCGGTCGACGCGGTCTTCAAGTCCTGGACCAACCAGCGCGCGATCAGCTACCGGCGGCTCTACAACATCCCCGAGGAGTGGGGCACCGCGGTCAACGTCCAGGCCATGGTCTTCGGCAACATGGGCGACGACTGCGCGACCGGCGTCGCCTTCACCCGCGACCCCTCGACCGGCGAGAACCGCTTCTACGGCGAATACCTGGTCAACGCCCAGGGCGAGGACGTCGTCGCCGGCATCCGCACGCCGCAGAACATCACCATCGCCGGCAAGGAGAAGAACCAGTCTGACCTGCCGGCCATGGAGGAGACCATGCCGGAGATCTACCGGCAGCTGGTCGAGGTGCGCGAGAAGCTCGAGCAGCACTACCGCGACATGCAGGACATCGAGTTCACGGTGCAGTCCGGCACGCTCTACATGCTGCAGACGCGCGCCGGCAAGCGCACCGCCAAGGCGGCGCTGAAGATCGCCGTCGACATGGTCGAGGAGGGGCTGATCGAGGAGGCCGTCGCGGTCGGCCGCGTCGAGCCGGCCTCGCTCGACCAGCTGCTGCACCCGACGCTCGATCCCGACGCCGAGCGCAAGGTCATCGCGCGCGGCCTGCCGGCATCGCCGGGTGCGGCCTCCGGCGCCGTGGTCTTCGATTCCGACGAGGCCGAGCGGCTCAAGGGCGAGGGCCGCAAGGTCATGCTCTGCCGGGTCGAGACCAGCCCCGAGGACATCCACGGCATGCACGCCGCCGAGGGCATCCTGACGACGCGCGGCGGCATGACCAGCCACGCCGCGGTGGTCGCGCGCGGCATGGGCCGGCCCTGCGTCGCCGGCGCCGGCGAGCTGCGCATCGACTACAAGACCGGCGTCATGCGCGTGCGCGACGTCGAGGTGAAGGCCGGCGAGACCATCACCATCGACGGCGCGACCGGCGAGATCATGCTCGGCGAGGTGCCGACCATCCAGCCGGAGCTGTCGGGCGACTTCGCCAAGCTGATGGAGTGGGCCGACCGCATCCGCCGCCTGAAGGTGCGCACCAACGCCGAGACCCCGGGCGACTGCCGCACCGCGGTCAAGTTCGGCTGCGAGGGCATCGGCCTGTGCCGCACCGAGCACATGTTCTTCGACGCCGGCCGCATCGTGGCGGTGCGCGAGATGATCCTGGCCGAGGACGAGGCCGGGCGGCGCAGGGCGCTCGACAAGATCCTGCCGATGCAGCGCGAGGACTTCGTCGAGATCTTCCAGATCATGCGCGGCCTGCCGGTGACCATCCGCCTGCTCGACCCGCCGCTGCACGAGTTCCTGCCGCACGGCGAGGAGGAGATGGCGGAGGTCGCGGAGTCGGCCGGCGTCTCGGTCGAGCACGTGCGCGCGCGCCTGCTGCGGCTGTCCGAGACCAACCCGATGCTCGGCCACCGCGGCTGCCGGCTCGGCATCACCTATCCCGAGATCTACGAGATGCAGGTCCGCGCGATCTTCGAGGCGGCCTGCAAGGTGCAGAAGGAGTCCGGCGAGACGGTCGAGCCCGAGGTCATGATCCCGCTGGTCGCGATGCCGCGCGAGCTGGAGATCCTCAAGGAGCTGGTCGAGAAGACCGCGCAGGAGGCGATGCAGGCCGCCGGCGTCGAGGTGAAGTACCTGACCGGCACGATGATCGAACTGCCGCGCGCCGCCCTGCTCGCCGGCAAGATCGCCGAGGCCGCCGAGTTCTTCTCCTTCGGCACCAACGACCTGACCCAGACGACCTATGGCCTGTCGCGCGACGACGCCGGCAACTTCCTGCCGGCCTACGAGCAGCAGGGCATCGTCAAGCAGGACCCCTTCATCTCGCTGGATCCCGACGGCGTCGGCGAGCTCGTGCGCATCGCCACCGAGCGCGGCCGCAAGACGCGCGAGGCGATCAAGCTGGGCATCTGCGGCGAGCACGGCGGCGACCCGGCCTCGATCCGCTTCTGCGAGACGGTCGGCCTCGACTACGTCAGCTGCTCGCCCTTCCGCGTGCCGATCGCCCGCCTCGCCGCCGCCCAGGCCGCCCTGGCCGAGAGCGAGCGCGACGTCTGAAGGCCGGTGGCGCCCGCCTCGCCGCCGGCGCTCCCACGCCCTTCGACAAGCTCGGGGCGAAGCCGCCTCCTGCGATCCCTGCCGCTTCGCCCTGAGCTTGTCGAAGGGCGTGGGTGCCGGAACGAAACGGCAGCCGCCCTGGCAGCGTGAAGGGTCGGTCGGCCTCGGGCTAGCTCGCGACGCAGCTGTCGGCGAGCCAGAGCGCGAGCTGCTCTTCGGTGAGGTCGCCGGCCGCGAGATCGCGGATCGCGACGAAGAGCTGCGGGTTCGGCACCTCGAGGGCGTAGCCGTTCTTCATCAGGAACACGCCCATGGCGATGGCGGCCGTGCGCTTGTTGCCGTCGACGAAGGGATGGTTGTTGGCGATGCCGAAGGCGTAGGCGGCAGCGAGCTCGAAGACGTTCGGCTCGCCGTAGGCGGCCTTGTGCCGCGGGCGCGCCAGGGCGGATTCGAGCGCACCGGCATCGCGCAGCCCGGACAGGCCGCCGTGCTCCTCGAGCGAACGGAGGTGGAAGGCCCGGACGGCCTCCGCCGACAGCCAGCGCGGAGTCACTTCGAAAGTTCGCGCAGCGCCGAGCGGTACTTGTCCATGAACTCCTCGGCCAGCTCCAGCTCTTCCGCCAGCTCGCTGCTGTAGGGCCGCACCTCGAAGCCCTGCTCGGTCGGCACCAGCTGCAGCTGGTCGCCGACCTGCACGCCGAGCGCGTCGAGCACCTCGCCGGTCAGCACGACGCCGGCGGAGTTTCCGATCTTGCGGATCTTGAGGGTGTGCATCGGCTCGCTCCCGTCGGTTCCGGCCGAGTTATAACATCGGTTGGAACGGCGGGCGAGGCAAGCTACAGCCCGCCGCCGCGCCGCTCCGCCATGCCCCGGGCGCGTTCCAGGGTCTCGTCGACGTCGGGCTCGTAGGGCCGCAGCTCGAAGCCTTCCTCGCCGGCCTTGAGGTGCAGGCGCGCCTCGGCCGGATAGCCGAGCGCCTCGAGCACGTCGGCGGGCAGGACGATGCCGGCGGACTCGCCGATCTTGCGGATCTTCAGGATGCGCATGGGCCGAGGGTCCTTCCTGGGCTGGCCGTCGAGGGTCTCGCGGGGGGGGGGGAGCAACGACCCTATACCGGCGGCCGGCATGCCGACCAGGGGCCGGCGAGGCGGGCGGCGGCGGCCGTCGGTCAGGCCGCGCGCGGCGCCGCGGTCCCGGATGCCGGGGCGCCGAGCAGCGGCAGGGTGACCCGGAAGCGCCCCTCCGGCCCGTGGACGGCGACCACGGTGCCGCCGTGCGACTCGACGACGCTGCGCACCATGAAGAGACCCAGGCCGATGCCGCCGGCGCTCTGCGTCTGGGGCGCGCGGTAGTACTTCTCGAAGATCCGCTCGGCCTCGGGCTCGGCGATGCCGGGCCCCTCGTCGAGCACCTCGACGACCGCATTGCGGCCGGCGAGAGCGAGGCGCACCCGCACCGCGCCGCGCGGCGTCGAGTACTTGATCGCGTTGTCGATCAGATTGGCGAAGGCGGCGGCCAGCAGCACCTCGTCGCCCTCGATCGGCGCCGTTCCCGCTTCCTCGCTCTCGACCTCCAGCAGGAAGCTGCGCTCTGGCACCAGCGAGCGCCGCTCCTTGAGCAGCTGGTCGAGCAGGCGGCGCAGCTCGAGCGGGCGCACCGGGCCGCCGTCGGGCCTGACCTCGCGGCCCCGGCCCAGGCAGGCCGCGATCTGTTCGCCGAGCAGCTGCGTCGCCGTGCGGATGCGCTCGACCTCGCCGCGCGCCCGTGTCCGGTCGTCACCGTCGAGATGGCGGTCGAGCAGCTGGGCCGCCGCGGAGATGACGTTGAGCGGCGTGCCGAAGTCGTGCGCCAGGATCGACAGCAGGCTGCGCTCGCGCGCCAGGGCCGCCTCGGCCCGCCACTGGGCGGCCTCGCGCTCGGCGACCTCGCGGCGCAGGCGGCGCGACAGAACCCAGAACCAGGCGCCGAGGCCGCCGGCCGCGGCCAGCGCCAGCGAGAAGAGCGCGACCAGGCGGTAGAGACTGGCCAATCCGTCGGGGGCATCCGGACGGAACAGGAACGCGTCGAGCTCGGCACCGCCCGGCAGCATGCCGAGCTCGGCGTAGGTCTCGGCGATGTGCCGCCAGCGGCCGGCGTGCATGTAGCCGATCTCGACCACGTCGTCGCGCATCAGCCGGCGGCTGCGCTCGGCTTCGAACAGCAGGTGCTCCAGGCTGTGGCGCTCGCTGTAGTCGCTGCGGATCAGCCGGGCGATCTCCTCCGGGTGGTCGAGGGCGTAGCGCCAGCCGGCGAGCGTGGCGTCCAGAAAGGCCCGCAGCCGCTCCGGCCGCTGCTCGACCTCTGCTTCGGTGGTGAACAGCACGTCGCCGTAGAAGTCGATGCCGGCGGCGCGCGCGCTGAACAGTTGGTAGCGCAGTCCGGCCTGCTCCAGCGCGAAGACCTCGTCCGTCACGTAGGCGGTCATGGCGTCGACCCGGCCCTCGGCGAGGGCGGCGATGTCGAAGCCGTGCTCGACCTGCTCGATCTGCGAGGCGTCGATGCCTTCGTAGCGCAGATAGGCGAGCAGCTCGGCGGCCTGCGGCTCGATCATCACACGCCGGCCCGCCAGGTCGTGGACCGAGCCGATGCCGCTCTCGCGCAGCGTCACGAGCGCGTAGGGCGAGTGCTGGTAGATCGCGGCCAGCGCCACGACGGGCGCGCCGGCGGCGCGCGCCAAGAGCAGCTCCGAGCCGCCGACGCCGTACTGCGCTTGGCCCGAGACGACCGCCTCGACCGGATCCTCGCCCTCGCCGGGCTCGCGCAGCGCCACGGCCAGCCCGGCGTCGCGGTAGTAGCCGCGGGCGATCGCCGCGTAGTAGCCGGCGAACTGGAACTGGTGGCGCCACTTGAGCTGGACGACGACCCGCTCGAGTCTCGCGTCGCCGGCCGCGGCCACGTCGGCCTGCGTCGCCGCCGCACCGGCCGGCGCGAGGGCGACGAGCAGCACAGCGAGCATGGCGACCAGTGTGCGCACGGCCGTCTCCGGGGAGTCCTGCCTGTCGTCGAGACTAGCACTCTCGGCGGTGCGCATTGCGCTTTCGTTAAGTTTTCGGTCTGTCGGGAGGCCCTGGCGTCAGTCTTCGACCAATCAATAGTTTCGGTTTCGCAAAAATATTGCTCTCGAAACGGGTAACTGCCGCGCGCCTACTTGCCTGTTCCGGCTTCCGGAGCGGTGAACAGGGCCGTCGTGACCCGAATCCGCTGCTCCGCGAGGTTGCGCGCGAAGTTGGCCGCCATCTCCCGGAACTCCGGGCCCTGCAGGCTGTGCGCGCCGGGCGGCGGCGCGCGCCCGGCGGCGCGCGCCTCGGCCGCCGCCCGGCGCTGCGCCTCGACCGCGGCGCGCACCTCGGCGGTGCGGTCCTGCCAGAGCGCGCAGCGCAGGCCGGCGGCCTCGATGGCCGCGCGCTGCGCGTCGGGCGTCAGCAGGTGCGACTGGCAGGGCTCGCCGGCCCAGGGCACCGGAAAGTGCGGCGCGCCGGCCGGCCCCAGCTGGATGTCGTGCAGCAGGAAGCGGCCGCCGGGCGCCAGCACGCGGGCGACCTCGCGGTAGAGCGCCGCCTTGTCCGGGATGTTCATCGAGGCCGCCTGCGTCAGCACCAGCGGGAAGCTGGCGTCGGCGAAGGGCAGGCGGGTCGCGTCGGCGCAGGCGAAGCGGGCATCGCTGCCGGTCGCCGCCGCCAGGGCGCGGGCGTCGGCGCAGAAGCTCTCGGTCAGGTCGACGCCGACCGCCGGCACGCCCTGTCGCTCGGCGAGGTAGCGCGCCGGGCCGCCGAGGCCGCAGCCGAGATCGAGGAAACGCGCGAGGCCCCGCCAGTCGACCAGGCCGGCGATCTCGTCGGTGGCGAAGCGCCCGCGCGGATGGAGCTGGTCGAAGGCCGCGAGATCGGCCGCGGTCAGCCTCCGGCCGGGAGCGCCTTCGGCTTCCCCGGCCAGCGCCAGGATGCGCTCGGCGAGGCGCCCGCCGCGGCCGTAGTGCTCGGCGACCGAGGCCATGTCCCGACTCCGGGTCAGGCGCGGTCCGAGCTCTCGAATTCCAGGTTCTGCGCCGGCAGGGTGTCCTGGAAGCGCACCGGCCGGCCCGAGGGCGGGCCCTGCAGCTCGCCGTCGCGCATCACCGCGCGGCCGCGGATCCAGGTCATGACCGGCCAGCCGGTGACCCGCATCCCCTCGAAGGGCGACCAGCCGCACTTGGCGGCCAGCCAGTCGCCGGTGATCTCGCGCTCGGCCTTGAGGTCGACGACCGTCAGGTCGGCGTCGTAGCCGACCGCGAGGCGGCCCTTGCCGGCGATCTGGTAGATGCGGTTCGGGCCGTGCGCGGTCAGGTCGACGAAGCGCTCGAGCGTCAGGCGGCCGGCGTTGAGATGGTCGAGCAGCAGCGGCACCAGCGTCTGCACCCCCGGCATGCCCGAAGGCGTGCGCGGGTAGTCGCCCTGCTTCTCCTCCAGCGTGTGCGGCGCGTGGTCGGAGCCGACGACGTCGAACAGGCCCTGGCGCACCGCCTCCCAAAGCGCCGCGCGGTGCGCGCCCTCGCGGATCGGCGGGTTCATCTGCGCCAGGCTGCCGAGCCGCTCGTAGCAGTCCGGCGCCTCCAGGGTGAGGTGCTGGGGCGTCACCTCGCAGGTCGCGATGTCCTTGTTGGCGGCGAGCAGCGGCAGCTCGTCGGCGGTCGTGACGTGCAGCACGTGGACCTTGCGGCCGGCCAGGCGGGCCAGGCGCAGCAGCCGCTCGGTGGCCCGCCGCGCGGTCTCGGCGTCGCGCCAGACCGGATGCTGGTCGGGCGCGGCGCCGTCGCGCACCAGGGCCAGGCGCTCGCGCAGCCGGGCCTCGTCCTCGCAGTGCACGGCGACCCGGCGGCGGCCGTGGCGCAGGGCGTCGAGCAGCGTCTCGTCGTCCTCGACCAGCAGGCTGCCGGTCGAGGAACCCATGAAGATCTTGACCCCGCAGCAGCCCGGCAGGATCTCCAGCTCGGCCAGCTTGTCGGCGTTCTCGGCCGCCGTGCCCATGAAGAAGGCGTGGTCGGTCCAGGTCCGCCCCTCGGCGCGCTTCAGCTTGTCCGCCATGGCCGCGGCGTCGAGCGTCGAAGGCTTGGTGTTGGGCATCTCGAAGACCGCGACGACTCCGCCAAGGGCGGCCGAGCGGGTGCCGCTCTCCAGGTCCTCCTTGTGCTCCAGGCCGGGCTCGCGGAAGTGCACCTGGGTGTCGATGACGCCGGGCAGCACGGTCAGGCCGCGGCAGTCGACCGTGTCGGCGGCCGAGGCGCCGCCGAGGTCGCCGATGCGCGCGATGCGGCCGTCGGCGATCGCGACGTCGCCCTCGGCCAGGCCGTTGGGGGTATAGATCCTGCCGCCGCTGAGGATGGTATCGAAGCTGTCGGCCACGGCGCGTCTCCCGGGTTCCAGTGTCGCCTCGCCGGGTCCGGTGCAGAGACCGGGCCCGGCGTCGCGCAGCCTAGCGCAAAGCGCGGCGGTGGGCGCGCCCCGATCGTATCGGCGCCGGCGGAGCCTAGATCTGGATGTCGGTGTGGACGGCCGGCTGCGGCGTGCGGGCCCGGCGGGCGGCGCGCGACTCCGGGAGCATCAGCCCGCCCAGGCGCACGAAGGTCTCGAGCCAGCGGGCCAGGGAGCGCGCCTCGGCGTGGCCGCTGTCGAAGGTCGCGCGGCCGCCGGCGGCGAGACGGTCGTAGAGCAGCGGGTCGTCGAGCGGCCGGCGCAGCGCCGCGGCCAGTGCCGCGGCGGAGCCGTCGCGCGCCAGGATGCCGGTCTCGCCGTCGCGGATCAGGCCGCTCGCCGCCGGCGGCCCGGCCGCGACCACCGGCTTGCTCTGGGCCCAGCCTTCGACGATGCCCAGGCCCGGGGCGTCGGCCTCGGCGCAGTCGAGCACCAGGTCGCAGGCGGCGAGGGCGCGCGCCGGCTCGAACCCGGCCGACAGGTCGCGCAGCGGCACCTGGCTCTGCACGGCCAGCTTCAGCAGGCGCCGGGTCACGCCCGGCATCCAGAGGGTCGGCAGCGGCAGCCGGCGCGCCGCGGTCAGCACCTCGCCCAGGGCCTCGCCCGGCAAGGCGAAGGGCAGCAGCACCACGGTCGCCTGGTCGGAGGTCGCCAGGCTGGCGCGCGGCAGCGGCTGCTCCAGGTCGCCGGAGGCGAAGGCCGGCAGGCGGCGCACCCGCTCCTCGGGCCAGCCGCGCGCGACCGCCTGCTCGGCGATCGCCGGTGCCGTCGCCACCAGGTAGCGGCAGCGGCGCAGCGCCACGGCGCTCTCCAGGTCGGTGGCGATGCCCAGCGTGACGCAGTCGTCGGGCAGCTCCTCAGGCAGTCGGGCCATGGCGGCGGCGTCCCAGACCGCGATCACGTCCGGTTTGAACAGCGCCAGCTCGTCGGCCAGCGCGCGCCGGCCGCGGCGGTCGAACCAGGCGGGGTCGAGCCAGGCCGGGTCGAGCAACCGCCCCTCGGGCCAGCGCCGGAACGGCAGCGCGACCGCCGGCCGGCCGTGCTCGGCCAGCGCCTGCCAGCCCGGACGCTGCGCCAGGACCAGCTGCTGGCGCAGCTCGTCGGGCAGCGCGAAGGCGCTGGTCAGGCGGGCGAAGAGGCGCGCCCGCGGCCCGTCGTCGTAGGGGCCGGCGAAGAGCTGGCTGATGCGCATCGCTGTTCCGGGCGGTCGGCTCCGGCATGTCCTCGGTCTGTGCGGCCGGGCAGTCTGCACCCGCAGGGGTTATCGGATCGTCAAGGCGCCTGAGCATGGGCTGCTTATCCGAGCGGCCGGCTTGCAAGCCTGCCGGCCAGCCCCTATAGCCCCCGGCCATGGCGTCACGGCAGCGGATCCTGATCATAAAGCTGGGCGCGCTCGGCGACTTCGTCCTGTCGCTCGGCGCCTTCCGGGCGATCCGCGACCATCACCCCGGCGCCGAGATCGTCCTTCTGACGACCCCGCCGCTGCGTCGCCTGGCCGAGGCCAGCGGCCTGTTCGAGACGGTCTGGATCGACGAGCGCCGGCCGCTGAGCCGCCTCGGCGCCTTCCTGGCGCTGCGCCGGCGCCTGCGCCGGGCCGGCTTCGCGCGGGTCTACGACCTGCAGCGCAACGACCGCACCGCGGCCTACTTCTGGTCGCTCTGGCCGCGCCAGCCCGAGTGGGTCGGCAAGGTCGCCGGCTGCTCGCACCGCGCGCCCCACGTCGGCAAGGGCCGCCGCCACATCGTCGAGCGCGAGAGCGAGCAGCTGGCGCTCGCCGGCATCGAGCGGGTGCCGGCGAGCGACCTCTCCTTCGTCGCGGCCGAGGTCGCCGGCTTCGCGCTGCCGCAGCGCTACGCCCTGCTGGTCCCGGGCGGCTCGGCGCACCGGCCCGAGAAGCGCTGGCCGGCCGAGCGCTACGCCGAGCTGGCCAACCGCCTGGCCGACCGCGGAATCACGCCGGTGCTGCTCGGCACGGCGGCCGAGGCGCGCGAGCTGCAGGCGATCGCCGCCGCCTGCCCGGCGGCGGTCAACCTGCTCGGCAAGACCTCGATCGAGCAGATCGTCGTGCTGGCGCGCGGCGCCGAGCTGGCGGTCGGCAACGACACCGGGCCGATGCACCTGATCGCCACGGCCGGCTGCCCGGCGCTGGCACTGTTCTCCAGCGCCTCCGACCCGGCGCGCAACGCGCCGCGCGGCCCGCGCGTGGCGACCCTGCAGCGCGACCCGCTCGCCGCGCTCGGCGTCGAGGAGGTGCTGGCCGCGATCTCGGCGCGCTAGCGTCGGGCGGTGCGCTCTGCCGTGCGCGCGAGCAGCGCCGTCGCCGCCTCGAGCACCGGCGCCACGGCCAGGCTCTCCATGTGGCTCTTCGTCGGGTGGCGGTGGTCGAAGTCGGGAGCCTCGACGATCTCGCGGTAGCTCTCCGGCGTGCGCACCAGGGCGCAGTGCGGGCCCCAGGGGCCGTAGCGCCACTCCGGGCTCGGCCCGAACAGGCCGAGGGTCGGGCAGCCGGCCGCGGCGGCCAGGTGCATCAGGCCGCTGTCGTTGCCGATGTAGAGCCGGCAGCGCGCCAGCAGCGCGGCCAGCACCGGCAGCGGCGCCCGGCCGACCAGGTTGACCCGCCTCTCGCGCGGCAAGGCGGCGAGCACGGGATTGGCCTGGAAGCTCTCGTGCTCGGCCGCGACCACGGCGATGCGCGCGCCCGGCAGCGGCCCGTCGGGCGCGGTCAGCGCCAGGGCGACCTCGGCGAAGCGCTCGGCCGGCCAGACCTTGCCGGGCCAGTTCGCGGTCGGGCCGATGACCAGCACCGGCGGCGCGTCGGGCCGCTCCGAGCCGGGCAGCAGGCGGGTCGCGGCCTCCTCGTGCGGGCCCAGGGTCCAGATCCGCGGCGCCGGCGGCGGCTGCTCGCCGAGCAGGCGGCCGAGCTCCTCGACGCGGTGCAGGCCGGCGTCGCGCCGGCCGATGACGTAGCGCTCGCGCGCCGGCAGCAGCCAGGCCAGGGCCGAGGCGCGCAGGTCGCAGACCGCCTGCCAGCGGTGCCGGACCAGCCGGCTCCAGAGCTCGACCCAGTGCCAGCCGAGGCGCTTCTTGCGCAGGATCAGCACGCGCTCCAGCCCCGGGACGGCGCCGAACAGCGGCGCCGCGACCGGCCCGGCGACCACGGTCACCCGGGCGCCGGGGTGGCGGCGCAACAGGGCCTCGAGCGCGCCGGTCGAGAGCACGGCGTCGCCGAGTCGGGTCGAGGTCACGAACAAGAGGCGCATGAGGGGGCGGCCGGAGGGCTCCGCTGGGAGGGGAGGAAGAACGCGCGGCGTTATAGGCGATCGCCGCGGGCGGTGCCATGCTTGCGCCGGCCCCTGCCGCGCGCCACCTCTGGTCCAGGCAAGAGCGAAGAGGATGTCCATGACCGAGCGACTCGCCCTGCTGCCCGAGAGCCGCACCGTGCTGGCGGTCGGCGGCCCGGACCGCGTGACCTTCCTGCAGGGGCTGGTCTCCAACGACGTCGCCAGGGCCGGCGCCGAGCGGGCGATCTGGAGCGCCTTCCTGACGCCCCAGGGCAAGTACCTGCACGACTTCTTCCTGGTCGGCGAGCCCGCGCAGGAGGCGGCGACCGAAGAGCGGCTGCTGCTCGACGCCGAGGCGGCGCGCGCGGCGGACCTGCTCAAGCGCCTGAAGATCTACAAGCTGCGCTCCAAGGTCGAGGTCGCCGAGCTCGGCGAAGAGCGGGTCGTGGCGCTGGCCTTCGGCGCGGACGCGCTGGCCGCGCTCGGCCTGCCGGAGACGCCGGGCGCGGCGCGCGCCTGGGGCGGCGGCGTCGCCTTCGTCGACCCGCGCCTCGCCGCGCTCGGCGCCCGCCTGATCCTGCCCCGCGAGACCGCCCGGGCCGAGCTGGAGGACGCCGGCTTCGCCTTCGCCGAGCTCGCCGACTGGGACCGCCGACGCCTGGCGCTCGGCCTCACCGACGGCACCCGCGACCTGGAGGTCGACAAGACGATCCTGCTCGAGGCCGGCTTCGACGAGCTCGGCGGCGTCGACTGGCAGAAGGGCTGCTGGATGGGCCAGGAGCTGACCGCGCGCACCAAGTACCGCGGGCTGATCAAGCGGCGCCTGCTGCCGGTCAGCCTCGACCGCGCCGTCGAAGACGGCACGCCGGTCACGGCCGACGGCAAGGAGGTCGGCAGCCTGCGCTCGGTGGTCGCCGAGGGCTCCGGCGCGCGCGGCCTGGCGCTGCTGCGCCTCGACGCGCTCGACGCCGAGGGCCCGCTCATCGCGGGCGAGGCGACGGTGGTGCCCGAAATCCCCGGCTGGGCCGCGGTACAGCGACCGGCCCGCGCCGATCAGGCGGGCGGCGCGCCGGCCAGCGCGAAGGGCGCCTGACCAGCGGTCAGCGACAGCCGGCCGCGCGCCTTCAGGCCCTCGCGGCCGTAACGCTCGCGGATCGCCTCGCGCAGCCAGTGCTCGGCCTGGGCGTGGCGGCGTGCCGCCAGGCGGCCGCCGGTCCCGAGCCAGGCGAAGTGCGCGTCGAGCGCCTCCAGCAGCGCCTCGACCCCGCTGCCGCTCTCGGCCGACAGCGCCAGGCTGCGCACCGGCCAGCCGTCCTCCGGCTCGGCCAGGCCGAGCGCGCCCGAGAGGTCGCTCAGCGCGCGCTGCGCGACGGCGCCCATGTCGGCCTTGGTGACCACGGCGACCTGCGGGATCTCGACGATGCCTGCCTTCATGAACTGCAGCGAATCGCCGCTGCCGGGCTGCACGCAGAAGACCACCGTGTCGGCCAGGCCCGCGACGTCGGTCTCCGACTGCCCGACCCCGACGGTCTCGACCAGCACCCGGTCGAACAGCGCGCGCATCAGGATCGCCGCCGACCAGGTGATCTCGGCGAGCCCGCCCAGCCGGTCGCGCGCCGCCATCGAGCGCACGAACAGGCCGGTATCCTCGGCGTCGCTGCGCAGGCGCAGGCGGTCGCCGAGCAGCGCCCCGCCGGAGCGCCGCGAGGAAGGGTCGACGGCGATTACCCCGACGCTCTCGCCGCGCGCCCGGTAGGCCTGGATCAGGCGGCCGCTCAGCGTCGACTTGCCGACCCCCGGCGGCCCGGTCAGGCCGATCACCTGGGCCCGCGGGGCAGCGTAGGCCTCCTCCAGCAGGGCCACGACCCCGGCCGCCTCCGGCGCGCTCTCGAGCCGGGCCAGGGCGCGCGCCAGCGCCGCCTTGCCGCCGTCGCGGAGCGAGGCGAGATCTGTCGCCATGGCCGGCTCAGGGCATCCGGAAGGAACCGGGCCAGCGGATCGCGACCGGCACCTCGATGACCCGATTGGGCTTCGCCTCGGACAGCCAGCAGTAACCGATGCGCACGATCCGCATCGGGCTGCCGAACAGCTCCGAAGAGCGAGGGATCCGGAACAAGAGCTCCACCGTCACGCTTGCGTTGTGCTTGATGAGCGTGGGCAGGTCTTCGCCTGACTTCTCGCGCCGGGCGCCCATGCCGACTTTCGGTGGCCGCATCACGGTGAACGACGCCAGATCCTCGCTTTCAATCGCCTCGAGATAGACCCCGTGCTTGGAGACGTTGGCGATGGAGAGCGTGGCGATCCGGTCGTTGAGCCTGGATTTGGAGTCGACGACCGTGACCGTCAGCGGCACCTCGGGCCTGACGTGTGCGTAGATGGCCTTGCCGGCCTTCGCTGTGGCCGTGGTGATGCCGACCGCGGCCGCGATATCGTCGATGCCGAGGGCGTTGCGCACGTCCGGGTCGACCTGGGCGGACTCGACCCGTTCGGCCTTCGCCGGTCCTTCCGTCTCGTCGGTCATTCCGCCTCCCGTCCGGGCCGGCCGCTCAGCCGGCGCTCTCCTCCGTGCCTTCGACCACCTCGAAGCCCTCGAACTCGGGATGGCCGAGGTAGAGGTGGCGGTTGTCGCCGGCGTTCGCGTGGGCGAGGCGGAAGGCCTCGGAGCGGGTCCAGGCCTCGAAGTCCTGCCGCGAGCGCCAGATCGTGTGCGAGGAGTAGAGCGTGTGGTCCTCGCGCTCCGGGCCCTTGAGCAGCTGGAAGGAGCCGAAGCCCGGGACCCCCTTGAGGTGGCTGTCGCGGCTGCGCCAGACCTCCTCGAAGGCGGCCTCCTGGCCGCGGACGATCCTGAAGCGGTTCATGGCGATGTACATCGGGCCTCCCTCGGGAGCAGTGGGCCGGGCGCAGGTCGAACGCCATGATCCCAGCGCCGGGCCGGCGGTTCAATGCCCGGCCCGCCACCCGTTGCTGCCCGGCGTCAGTCGGCCGCGCCGGGCAGCGCCGATACAGCGGCCGCCGCCGGCAGCGTGCGCTCGGCAGGGAACTCGAGCACGATGCTGGTGCCGCCGCTTCCGTCCCGGCCGCCGGCCGCGGGCTCGCGCGGCAGGATCGAGAGACGGCCGCCGTGGGCCTCCATCAGGCGCTTGGCGATCGGCAGGCCGAGGCCGGTGCCTTCGTGCGCGACGTCGTGGGCGCGGTTGAGCTGGACGAAGGGCTCCAGCGCCTTGTGGACCAGATGCGGCTGGATGCCGGGGCCGCTGTCGGTGACCCGCACGACGACGGCGCCGTCGGGGGCCAGCCCGGCGGCGATCTCCACCGCGCCGCCGGCCGGCGTGTACTTCAGCGCATTGCCGACGATGTTGACCAGGACCTGGCGCACCAGGGTCGCATCGCCGCGCAGCCGCGGGGCCGGCTCCGCGATCTCCGTGGACAGCGCGATCCGCTTCTCCGCGACGCGACTGCCGAGCAGGTGGACGGCGCCGCCGATCGCCTTGTCCAGCTCGATCTCGCCGTCGCGCACCGCGACGTCGCCGGATTCGATGCGCGAGATGTCGAGGATGTCGTTGATCAGCTCGAAGAGATGGCGCGACGAGCGGTAGATGTCGCTGACGTAGGCCCGGTAGCGGGGATTCCCGATCTGGCCGAAGGTGCCCTGCTCCATGATCTCGGTGAAGCCGATGATCGCGTTCAGCGGCGTGCGCAGCTCGTGGCTCATGTTCGACAGGAACAGCGTTTTGGCGCGGTTCGCCTGCTCGGCCGTGCGCCGGGCCGTCTCGGCCTCCTCGCGGGCCTGCTCGAGCGCCGCCGCGGCGTCGACCAGGCGGGTCTCGAAGCGGAGGTTCCAGGCGATCAGGCCGAGCCCGACCAGCAGGACGGCGGTGGCCGCCACGACGATCTCCCAGAGATAGTCGGAATGGCCCGGCCAGCCGCCGTGCGGTGTCCCCTCGATGATCCAGCTGCCGCTGGCCAGCTGGACCTCCAGGGCGACGGGCCGCTCGGCGAGCGCCTCGGGATCGCCGAGGAACGGCGCGCCGGCGCGCCCCGTGCCGTCGCGGCCGTAGAACACGATCGTCACGTCCTTCTGGAAGCGGGGCAGGTCGACCCGTTCGAGCAGCGCCGGGAAGTCGATGGCCATCGAGGCGACGCCCCAGAGCGGTCCTCGCTCGGGCGGATCCGAGGGGCCGATCACCGGCAGGAAGATCGGGAAGCGGGCGATCACGCCGATGCCGCCCTGGACCAGCTCCAGGGGCCCCGCGACGGTGATGTCGTTCTGGCGGATCGCCTGCTCGACGAGCGGCCACTGGACCTCGTTGCGGCGATAGTCCAGGCCGAGGGCCCGCTCGTTGCCCGCCAACGGATAGACGTGGGAGATCACCAGGTCCCGGGCGAGGGCGAGGTTGCGGATCGCTCCCTCGCTGTCCGAGAGCAGGTACTGGGCGAGCTGTGCGAACTCGGCCTGGTCCAGCTCCGGATTGTCGCGGGTGTAGGCGACCAGACCGCGGACCCGCTGGACGTCGCTGCTCAACGCGCGCTCCAGGGCGACCCGCAGGTCGCCGAGCTGCTCGGCGGTCTCGCTCCGGGCGCGGGTGAGGGTGTCCTGGTGCGCCAGCTGCTCGGCCAGGAAGGCGCCGGCGGCGCAGAGCAGCAGCAGCAGCGCGAGCCGCAGGCCGGCCTTGCGCCAGAGCGGCGAGCGTCGCCAGGCGCGTGCCCGCGGCAACGGCAGGCTCAGGGCCGGCATGGCGGCGTCTCGTACGCTCGGGCGGGCGGCAGCATGCGTGGCGTCGGCAAGGGGCGATCGGGGAAGACGACGGGGGGCGGCTTCGGGCGGTGCCGGGGGGGAGCCGCGGCTCGACATTCAGTAGCACACAACTCTGTTAAGAATTCCTATACCATGGCTCGCGCCAGGGCCGCGGCGGCGGGGCGCCGCACCGCCCGCGACGCTGCTGGACTTCGCCCCCGGCGACCCCATTTCCTCGGCCATGAGCGAACACGACACGACGGACGAGGCGGAGCGGAACGAGCGCGGCTACGGCGACGAGGATGCGCGGCTGAGCGGCCGCGTGCGGCGCTTCGCCCAGGTCGGCGGCGAGGTCGGCTGGCTGGCCGCCCAGCTCGCCGGCAGCCGGGTCTTCGGCACCCGGCTCGACCGCGGCCGCCACTCCCAGCAGCTCAAGACCGCGCTCGGCGGCCTCAAGGGCCCGCTGATGAAGGCGGCGCAGATCCTGGCGACCATCCCGGAGGCGCTGCCCCGCGAGTATGCGGAGGAGCTGCGCCAGCTGCAGTCCAACGCGCCGCCGATGGGCTGGCCCTTCGTGCGCCGGCGCATGCGCACCGAGCTCGGCGCCGGCTGGGAGAAGCGCTTCGACTCCTTCGGCCGGGAGGCCGCGGCCGCGGCCTCGCTCGGCCAGGTCCACCGCGCCGAGAAGGACGGCCGGACGCTGGCCTGCAAGCTGCAGTACCCGGACATGGCCTCGGCGGTCGAGGCCGACGTCCAGCAGCTGCGCCTGGCCTTCTCGGTCTACCGCCAGTACGACCGCGCCATCGACACCTCGGACATCTATGCCGAGCTGACGGCGCGGCTGCGCGAGGAGCTGGACTACGAGCGCGAGGCCAAGCACATGGCGCTCTACCGCCTGATGCTGGCCGAGGAGCCGGGCGTTACCGTGCCCGAGCCGCTGCCCGACCTGACGACGCGCCGCCTGCTGACCATGACCTGGCTGGACGGCGAGCCGCTGCTCGACGCCGCGGCCCGGGCCAAGCAGGAGGACGACCAGGAGCGGCGCAACGAGATCGCGCTCAACATGTTCCGGGCCTGGTACGTGCCCTTCTACTACTACGGGGTGATCCACGGCGACCCGCACCTGGGCAACTACTCGGTGCGTGCCGACGGCGGCGTCAACCTGCTCGACTTCGGCTGCATCCGGGTGTTCCGGCCCGGCTTCGTGCGCGGCGTCATCGAGCTCTACCAGGCCTTCGAGCAGGACAGCGACGAGCTGGCGATCCGCGCCTACGAGTCGTGGGGCTTCGAGGGCATCGCCGACAAGCCCGACCTGATGCAGGCGCTGAACATCTGGGCGCGTTTCCTCTACAAGCCGCTGCTCGAGGACCGGATCCAGTCGATCATGGGCGAGCGCAACTCGGAGGCCGGGGCCGAGGCCGTCGGCCAGGTCCACAAGGAGCTGAAGCGCCTGGGCGGGGTCAAGCCGCCACGCGAGTTCGTGCTGATGGACCGCGCCGCGATTGGCCTGGGTTCGGTGTTCCTGCACCTCGACGCCAGGATCAACTGGCACCGCGTGTTCAACGAGCTGACCGCCGGCTTCGACGCCGAGGCCCTGGCCAAACGCCAGAAGCAGGCGCTTAAGAAGGTCGGGCTGCCCGAGGAGATCCCCTGAGGCCGGCAGGCTGCCGCGGCCCCGGCCGCGCTAGGCCCTTCCCCCGTCCGCCGGCCTTTGCCAAAAGGAGCGGGCAACGGGGGACCTGACGATGATCCACGTCTATCGCCATATCGAGGCGCCGGCCGGCGGCGGCGAGCCGTCGGTCGAGCACTCCGACTTCTCGACCGGCGAGGTGATCGCCGACGACGCCGTCTGGATCGACGCGGTCTCGCCGAGCGACGAGGAGCGCCAGGCCCTGGAATCCGCGCTCTGGATCTTTCTGCCGACGCGCGAGGAGGCCAGCGAGATCGAGCCCTCGAGCAGGCTCTACCGCGAGGGCGAGGCGATCTACCTGACGGTCACGGCGCTGCTCAAGGCCGACAGCGACACGCCGCAGACGACGCCGATCACCTTCGTGCTGACCCGCGAGCGCCTGCTGACCCTGCGCTACGCCGACCCGCTGCCGTTCAAGACCTTCGCCCAGTACGTGCGGCGGAATCCCGAGAGCTGCCACGGCGCCCAGACGACCCTGGCCGGCCTGCTCGACGCCCTGATCGACCGGGTCGCCGACGTTCTTGAGCTGCAGGGCGCCGAGCTCGACGGCATCGGCCGCAGCGTCTTCGCCAGGCCGGGCGGGGGCAAGCCGGGCGGACCCAAGCCGGGCGGGCGGCCCGGCGCGCGCGACTACACCGGCATGCTCGCCGGCCTGGGACGCATCGCCGACCTGACCGGCAAGGCCCGCGAATCGCTCTCGACCATCGAGCGCGCGCTGCTCTACGTCTCGACCGTCGGGCGCCAGGAGCTCGACAGGGCCGCGCCGGGCGCGAAGGGCGGGGCGAAGGGCGACAGCCTGAGCAAGGCGACGCAGGTCCGGCTCAAGACCCTGGTGCGCGACGTCGAGACCCTGGCCGACTACACCGACTTCCTGTCGGGCAAGGCCGACTTCCTGCTCAATGCGGTGCTCGGCCTGATCGCCAACGACCAGAACGGCATCATCAAGATCATCTCGGTGGTCTCGGTGATCATCATGCCGCCGACGCTGGTCGCCTCGATCTACGGCATGAATTTCCGCGCCATGCCGGAGCTCGACTGGCCGTTCGGCTATCCGCTGGCCCTGCTGGTCATGGTCGTCGCCGCGCTGATCCCCTACCTGATCTTCAAGCGCCGCGGCTGGCTCTGAGCGGACCCGGGTTCCGCCCTTACCGGCGCCGCCCTACAGCGGCAGACGGTGCTGGATCGCTTCCAGGCCGGCCTCGGCGCAGGCCGCGTCCTCCTCGCCCGACGGCGCGCCGGAGACCCCGACCGCCCCGACGGTCTGGCCGGCGACCTCGATCAGCACGCCGCCGCCGAGCATCAGGGCGCCGGTGATGTCGCGCGCCCCGGCCTGCGGCGACCCCGGGCCGGTGGCGGCGGCGAGCTCCAGCGTGTCGCTGCGGAAGGACACGGCGGTCCAGGCCTTGCGCGTCGCGGTGTCCGGGGTGTGGGGACCGGCGAAGCGGTCGCGCAGCATGGCCTGCGGCACGCCGAAGCGGTCGACCACGGCGACGGCGGTCTGGAAGCCCTGCTCGCGGCAGGCCTCCAGCGTCTCGCGGGCCAGCTCGGCCGCCAGGTCCGGAGCCAGGACCTCGAAGCCGACCAGCGCGTCGTCCTCGGCACGGGCCGGGCTGCCGGCCCCGGCCAGGGCGACGAGCAGGGGGGCGAGCAGGGCGGCAACGGCAAGACTGCGGTACATGGCGTCTCTCCCTCTAGGTTGCGGTCGGGTCCGCGGGGCACGGCCGCCCGGTCGTCAGTCCTCCTTCGCGGCCGTCGTCTCGGGCTCCGGGACGCGCTCGAGCAGGTCCTCGAGCAGCGGCCAGAAGAAGTGCTCGCCGGGATAGCCGACGATGCGCCCGACCTCCGCACCCTCGTGGAGCAGAACGAAGGTCGGGCTGAAGCGGATGCCCTCTAGGCCGGCGAGGTCCGCCGGCCGGGCCGCCGCCATGTCGACCCGGCGCAGCGGCGCCAGGCGTCCCGCCCAGCTGCGCGCGTAGGCGCCGCCGATCTCCGCCTCCCAGCGCCGGCACCAGGCGCAGCCGGGCGCCTGGAACATCACGAGCTGGGCGCGGGCCGTGGGCGGCGAGCCGGCCTCGACCGGCGCGAGCGGCAGCAGCGCGACGAGCGACGCCGCGCCGATCCGGCGGAACAGGGCGAGAGGAGCAGTCATATTCATGATATTATATATTCAGCTTTTATATAGCGAGGGAAGCCGCTAGGATTGCCGGCAACGAACGACCGGCCGCGGCATCGCCGACAGGCCGGCGGGCCCGGACGAAGCGGCCAGAGGAGGAAGACTCTTGAGGAAACGTCCGCTCTTGACGGCAGTCGCGTTGCCGCTCGCCCTGGTTCTGGCGCCGGCGCTGGGCGCCGGCGGCGCCGCGGCGGAGGAGCTGGTCGCCTACGAGGTCGTCGAGGGGGCGATCCCGGCCTCGCTGACCGGCGTGCCCGGCGACCCCGAGGCCGGCAAGGCCGCCGCCGTGCACCGCCAGAAGGGCAACTGTCTGGCCTGCCACGCCATGCCGATCCCGGACCAGCCGTTCCACGGCGAAGTCGGCCCCGATCTCTCGGCGGTCGGCTCCTACCTCAGCGAGGGCGAGCTGCGGCTGCGCCTCGTCGATTCCAAGAAGATCAACCCGGAGACCTCGATGCCCGGCTTCTACAAGGTCGAGGGGCTGCATCGGGTCGCCGAGAAGTTCAGGGGCAAGCCGATCCTGACGGCGCAGGAGGTCGAGGACGTCGTCGCCTACCTGCTGACCCTGAAGGGCAACTAGAGGCGCAACCATGCGGGAGACCAGCACCATGCAGCAGAGCGCGCTTAGCGGGATCACCCGCCGGCGCTTCGTCGTCACCGTCGCGGCGGGCAGCGCCGCGGCCGCCGCCCTCGCCATGCTGCCGATCGACCCGGTCGCGGCGCAGGAGGGGCCGAAGACCCTGGACGAGGCGATCAAGGCGGCGATCGGCGACCGTCAGCCGGCCGACGGCGCCGGCGTAATCTCGCTCGACGTGCCGCAGATCGCGGAGAACGGCAACACCGTGCCGCTCAGCGTCGCGGTCGACAGCCCGATGACCGCCGAGGATTACGTCAGGACGGTGCATCTCTTCGCCGACGGCAACCCGCGCCCGGGAGTCATCGCCTTCAACTTCACGCCGAGGAGCGGGCGGGCCGAGGCGGCGACGCGCATGCGCCTGGCGCGGACCCAGAACGTCGTCGCCCTGGCGGAGCTGTCCGACGGGCGGGTCCTGATGACCCAGGCCGAGGTCAAGGTGACGATCGGCGGCTGCGGCGGCTGACGCCGGATCCCGGGCGGCCGCCACGACCGGCCCGGGCGAGCGAGCGGCCTGCGAGAACAAGAGGAGCGTAGAGCTATGGCGAAGTCCCAGGCCCGTGTGCGCGTGCCGAAGTCGGCCGGCAAGGGCGAGGTGGTCGAGATCAAGACCCTGATCAGCCACGAGATGGAATCCGGTCAGCGCAAGGACAAGGACGGCAACCCGATCCCGCGCAAGATCATCAACCGCTTCGTCTGCACGATGAACGGCGAGGAGGTGTTTTCCGCCGATCTGGAGCCGGCGATCTCGGCCAACCCCTACCTCTCGTTCTACGTGAAGGTCGAGGCGCCGGCCGAGCTGGCCTTCGCCTGGCACGACGACGACGGCTCGGTCTACGAGGCCGGGGAGACCATCGCGGTCGCCTGATCCCGTCGCGAGGGCCGCCGGCGTCGCCGGTCGGGAAGAAGTGGAAAAAGAGGAGGGGAGAGGATGCGCCGAATCGGAATCGTCCTGGCGGCCGCCGGCCTGATCAGCGTCGCCGGCGCGGGCGTCGCCTACACCGACTCGATCGACTGGGGCACCTACCAGGTCGGCGACAAGCGCTCGGGCTACACCTACGCCCAGCCGGAGACCCGGGCGATGCAGGACGACGACTTCGAGAACCCCGGCTTCCTGCTGATGGACCAGGCCGCGACGCTGTGGGAGACGCCCGACGGAGCGGCGGGCAAGGCCTGCGTGGGCTGCCACGGCGACGTCGAGAGCCTGGCCGGCGTCGGCGCCACCTATCCGGTCTACTTCGAGCCCTGGGGCAAGATGATGACCGTCGAGCAGCGCATCAACCAGTGCCGCACCGAGGGCATGAAGGCCGATCCCTGGAAGTGGGAGTCGGACGAGATGCTCGGCATGACCGCCCTGGTCAAGCACCAGTCCCGCGGCATGCCGGTCAACGTCTCGATCGACGGCCCCGCCAAGCCCTTCTACGAGAAGGGCGAGGCCTTCTACTACGAGCGCCGCGGCCAGCTCGACCTCGCCTGCGCCAACTGCCACATGGACAACGCCGGCCTGCAGCTGCGCGCCAACACCCTCAGCCAGGGCATGCCCAACGGTTTCCCGACCTACCGACTGAAGTGGCAGAAGGTCGGCTCGCTGCATCGACGCCTGCGCGGCTGCAACGACCAGGTGCGCGCCGAGCCCTACGAGCGCGGCTCCGACGAGTACGTCAACCTCGAGCTGTTCATCATGCATCGGGCCAACGGCCTGCCGGTCGAGACGCCGGCGGTGCGCAACTGAGGCTCGGGCGTCTCGAGCCCCGCGCCGCGGCCCGGGATCCCGGCTGATCGGCGGCGTGTCACGGGGCGCGGAGGCCCGGCCTTCGCGCCCGTTCTGTTGCCCTTGGTTCCCTTCGGCCCCTCGGGAGGCGGATTGCAGAGATGTTCACGCGGCGCGACTTCCTGACCGTGGCGGCGGCCACGGCGATCCTCACCGGCACCCGCGACGGGCTCGGACGCCGGGCTGCGGCCCAGAGCCTGGGTCAGGACGAGCTGCTGGCCTTCGAGCCGCTCGGCCAGGTGACGCTGCTGCACCTGACGGACATCCACGCCCAGCTGATGCCGATCTACTTCCGCGAGCCGAGCGTCAACCTGGGCGTCGGCGAGTCTGCCGGCCTGCCGCCCCATGTCACCGGAACGGACTTCCTGAAGCGCTACGACATCGCCGGCGAGAGCGCCGCGGCCTATGCCTTGACCGACCAGGATTTCGTCGCCCTGGCCCGCCAGTACGGCCGGGTCGGCGGCATCGACCGCCTGGCGACGCTGGTCAAGGCGATCCGCGCCGAGCGTCCCGGCAACACCCTGCTGCTCGACGGCGGCGACACCTGGCAGGGCTCCTACACGTCGCTGGCGACCCAGGGCGGCGACATGGTGAAGGCCATGAACGCGCTCGGCGTCGACGCCATGACCGCGCACTGGGAGTTCACCTACGGCGAGGACCGGGTCCGGGAGCTGATCGAGGAGGTCGCCTTCCCCTTCCTGGCCGGCAACGTCGTCGACACGACCTGGGAGGAGGCGGTCTTCGACTCGACGGCCTTCTTCGAGCGCGGCGGCGTGCGCATCGCCGTGATCGGCCAGGCCTTCCCCTACACGCCGATCGCCAATCCCCGCTACAAGGTGCCGAACTGGTCGTTCGGCATCCGCGAGGAAGAGGTCGCGGCCTCGGTCGAGGCGGCGCGCGCCGCCGGCGCCGAGCTGGTCGTGCTGCTCAGCCACAACGGCTTCGACGTCGACCGCAAGATGGCCGGGCGCGTGCCGGGCATCGACGTGCTGCTGACCGGCCACACCCACGACGCCCTGCCGCGCGTCGAGACCGTGGGCCGGACCCTGCTGGTCGCCTCGGGCAGCCACGGCAAGTTCCTCTCGCGCCTCGACCTCGACGTCCGCGACGGCCGGGTCGCCGATTACCGCTACCGGCTGATCCCGGTGCTCTCCGACGCGATCGCGCCGGACCCGGAGATGGCCGCGCTGGTCGAGGAGATCCGCGCGCCGCATGCCGACACGCTGTCGCGCGTGCTGGGGACGACCGACTCGCTGCTCTACCGCCGGGGCAACTTCAACGGCACCTTCGACGACCTGATCTGCCAGGCCATGCTGGCCGAGCGCGACGCCGAGATCGCGCTCTCGCCGGGCTTCCGCTGGGGGGCGACGCTGCTGCCGGGGCAGCAGATCTCCCTCGAGGACGTCTACAACATGACGGCGATCACCTACCCCGAAACCTACCGCACGGAGATGACCGGGGAGTTCCTGAAGACCGTGCTGGAGGACGTCGCCGACAACCTCTTCAACCCCGATCCCTACTACCAGCAGGGCGGCGACATGGTGCGCGTCGGCGGGCTCGCCTACCGGATCGACGTCAGGCGGCCGATCGGCGAGCGCATCTCGGACATGACGCTGCTGGCGGACGGCAGCCCCATCGATCCCGGCCGCAGCTACGTCGTGGCCGGCTGGGCCTCCGTCAACGAGGGCACCGAGGGCCCGCCGATCTGGCAGGTGGTCAGCGACTACATCGCTCGGCAGGGTACGGTGGCGGTGCCGCCGAACCAGTCGATCGAGGTCGTGGTCTGACCCGGAACCGCGCGCCGTGGGCGGCATGGAGGTCACCTACGCCGGGGCAGCGCTGGCCGGGCTGCTGAGCTTCCTGTCGCCCTGCGTGCTGCCGCTGGTGCCGCCCTACCTGGCGTTCCTCGGCGGCGTCTCGGCGCGCCAGGCCGAGGAACTCGCCGCCGACGGCCCCACGGCGCCGCGCCCGGAGCCCTTCGGGCGCACCTTCCGAATGGCGCTCGCCTTCGTGCTCGGCTTCGCCACGGTGTTCGTGGCGCTGGGCGCCGGCGCCTCGGCGGTCAGCGGCCTGATCGCCCGCTACAGCCATATCCTGGTGCCGCTCGCCGGCGTGATCATCCTCGTGCTCGGCCTGCATTTCCTCGGCGTGTTCCGCATCTTCCTGCTGTTCCGCGAGGCCCGCTTCCACGTCGATAAGCGGCCGGTCGGGCTGCTCGGCGCCTACGTCATCGGTCTCGCCTTCGCCTTCGGCTGGACGCCCTGCGTCGGCCCGGTGCTGGCGGCGATCCTGCTGGTCGCGGCCAGCGAGGACTCGGTGGCCTACGGCGCCAGCCTGCTCGGCACCTACGCGGCGGGGATCGGCATCCCCTTCCTGCTGGCCGCGATGGCGCTCGGCAGCTTCACCCGCTTCTTCGCCCGCTTCCGCCGCTACCTCGGCTGGATCGAGAAGGCGCTCGGGGCGATTCTGGTCGCGACCGGGGTGCTGTTCCTGACCGGCGGCATCGCCGACCTGTCCTACTGGCTGCTCGAGACCTTCCCCGCACTCGGCCGGATCGGCTGAGGCAAGGCCGCACCCGCGAGAGCCTGATTTGCTGAGGCAGGTCCGCTCAGCCGAAGTTGAGCCAGAACAGGCGGTCGAAGGAACGCAGCTCGCGCAGCAGGTTGACCACACGCTCGGCGTCGGCCTCGTCGATGGCCTCGGGCAGGGTCTCCAGCGAGGCGATGGCGCCGCCGACGATCCGCCCGAACTCCGCCTCGCCGGCCAGGGCGTCCGGCGCCTGCTCGCGGCAGCGCCGGTAGAGGAACAGCGTGATCGAGGCGGCGTGGCGCAGCGCGTTGACCTGGGCGCGGTCGGCGAAGTCGAGCGTCGCGTCGCGGAACTCCCACAGGCGGTCCATCGCCGCATTGGCGTCGTCGACGCAATCGGAGAAGACGCGCTGGCCGTTGCGCGCGCGCAGCGCGCCCAGGCGCTCGCGGACCGGCTCGAGCTCCCGGCCGGCCGGCTCGACCGCGCCGCTCGCGCTCAGCGCCTCGGCCTTCTGCAGGTGCACCGCGACCTCCTCCAGGACGGCGTCGAACGCCGGGTCGTCGGCGTAGGCGTCCGGCGGCGCCGCCCCGAAGGGCAGGACCGTCGCGCGCCACCGCTCCAGGGCTTCCTGGATCTCCAGGTTGGCGACCGCCGGGTTGCCGGTGCGCAGGTAGAAGAGGGCGCTGCGATAGGGCGCGTAGCTCTCGGCGACCGCCGCGTTGAAGCGGGCGAGGTCGCTGGCCGCCCGCAGCGGCGCCGGCACCGCCGGCCAGAGCAGGGCGACGAGCAACAGGATCCAGGCCCCCTGCGGCCGCCGTCGGGTCTCGGGCTGCTGTCTCTGCATCGTCATTTCTCCTCGCCGAGGACCGGAAGCATCAGGCGATCGACGGGCGCGTAGTCATCGGTCAGCACCGGCACGCCGGCGGCGGCGACCCGGCGCGCCAGGTCTCCGGCGGGCCAGCGCACCCAGAGCGGGGCGGTCGGCTGGTCGCTGCGCACCGCGCCGCGGTAGCGGCCGGCCGGACTCGCGTCGGCGCCGGCGACGATCAGGAAGGTGATGCGCCCGCCGCCCTGCAGCTGCTCGGCGTCGGCCCAGACCTCGACGCTGCCGAAGACCTCGGCCAGGGTGCGCACGCTGGCGTAGACGAAGAGCGGGCGGCGCGCCGAGTCGATGGCGTTGAGCGCGTAGAAGCCGTCGGGCGCCAGGCGGCGGCGCAGCAGGGCGGCGAACTCGCGGGTCGTCAGGTGCTGCGGCACGGAGATGTCGTGAAAGGCGTCGCCGACGACGACGTCGAAGCGTCGGCTGTCGGGCAGGTCCCGCAGCACCCGGCGCGCGTCGCCGTGCGCGACCCGCAGGGCCGGCCCGGCGGCCAGCCACAGCTCGCGGCGCGCGATCCGCGTCACCGCCGGGTCGATCTCCGCGACCGAGAGGTCGGCGGCCGGGTAGCGGGCGGCCCAGGCGCGCGGCAGGGTATAGGCGCCGCCGCCGACGAAGAAGGCGTCGAAGGCGCCCTGCTCGCCGAGGCGATGGCCGAGACGCTCGCGCAGCAGCCGGTCGGTCAGCTGCAGGTAGCTGGAGTGCAGCCGGGCCGGGTCGTCGCGGTCGTTGATGCCGTGGCCCAGGTGGTCGAGCACCATGACCGCGGCGGGGCGGCCGGTCTCGGCCGTCAGGTCGAGCACGCGGATGCAGTAGTAGTCGCTCTCCTCGAGGCAGGGCGCGCTGAAGGCGGCCAGGGCGCGGCCGGCCAGGGTGACGCCTGCGGCGGCGAGCAGGGCGAGGCCGGCGGCCGCGACGGCCTGGCGACGGGCCGGCCGGGCGGCCAGGCCGAAGCCGAGCGCGAGCAGCAGGTAGCTGCCGGCGACGCTGAGCAGCGTGCCGACCGTGCCGATCCACGACAGGAAGAGGTAGCCGGCGAGCAGGGTGCCGGCGATCGAGCCGGCCGCGCCGGCGGCGTACATCTGGCCGATCGCCCGGCCCGGCGCGCCGGGTGCCTCGTCGACGGCGAGGCGGGTCAGGATCGGCGAGACCGTGCCGACCAGCAGGCTGGGCAGCAGGAACAGCGCGAGACTGAGCAGCACCAGCGAGGCGACCGGGTCGGCGACGCTGCCGAGCAGCAGCGGCGAGACCAGGCGCAGCAGCGGCAGGCAGGCCGCCACGCTGGCGGCCGCGGCGAGCAGCAGCCACATCAGCCGCAGCGCGCAGCGCCGCGCACCGCCCTCGGTCAGCCGGCCGCCGATCCAGTGCCCGATCGAGAAGCCGGCGAGCACCACGGCGATCACCGCGGTCCAGGTGTAGAGCGACATGCCGACGTAGGGCGCGATCATGCGGCCGGCGACGATCTCGAGCACGAGGCCGCCGGCCGATGCGAGCAGCAGCGCACCCGCGTAGGCCAGACGCCGTCCGGCGGCGCCCGCGGGCGCGTCGGGACGCCCGTCCGAGGCGGCGGCGGGCGGTTCGGCGAGGGCTTCCGGCACGGGCGCTCTGTCCAGGGGTCTGCTCGCGTTGCGGTGTCGGTTGCTGCCGCCTCGCCGGGCCGGCGGGCGGCCGCCGAGGCTGGATGCAGGCATCACATTCATAATATACTATATGTAGGGCGCGGCCGGCGCCTGATTTTCGCGAGGGAGGCTTCGGATGATGTCGATCGGACGCAGGGGTTTCGCGCGGCTCGCCGCGGGCGTTGTCGCCGCCCCCTTCGCTGCACCCCTGGCCGACGCCCTGGCGCCGGGCGCCGCCCGGGCCGCCGGGCCGGAGCCGCAGCTCAACGACGACGGCCTCTACGAGCAGCCCTTCTTCCTGCACTCCTTCCTCGACCTCGGCGAGGACCTCGCGATGGCCGCCGAGAACGGCAAGCGCTTCGCCGTGATGTGGGAGCTCAAGGGCTGCCCCTACTGCCGCGAGACGCATTTCGTGAACTTCGCGGATCCGGCGATCCGCGACTTCGTCGCCGGCAATTTCGAGATCCTCCAGCTCAACCTGATCGGCGCGCGCGAGGTCGTCGACTTCGACGGCGAGGCCCTGGAAGAGCGCGCCTTGGCGCGGCGCTGGGGCATCCGCTTCACGCCGACCATCATGTTCTTTCCCGAGCATCCCGAGGCCGCGGCCGGGCGGCCCGGCGACCAGGCCGAGGTCGCGCGCATGCCCGGCTACTTCAAGCCGCCGCATTTCCTGGCGATGTTCCGCTTCGTCCGGGAGAAGGCCTACGAGCGCGGCGACTTCCGCAGCTACCTGAAGAGCACCGCCGGCTGACGCGGCAGCCTCCTGGCCGCGTCATATTCGCTTTTAATATATTGAAGCTTTGGCTAACCTTGCCCGCAAAGCCAATGCCCGCCAAGGGCGAGCAGGCCCGCATCCTCCGGCGCGGGCCGCGATGAGGGAGCCCCGACGATGACCGACCAGAGAAACGACAGGACGAGCGGCGCCACGCGGCAGGGACCCTCGTCGCCCGAACGCCGGCGCCTGCTTGCGGGCGGCGCGGCGGCCGGCGGCCTGCTCGGCGCCGGTGCCCTCGGGCTGGCGCCGGG
>JAUILQ010000095.1 GCA_030433005.1 Alphaproteobacteria bacterium | reverse complement strand
CCGCCCAGCTCGACCAGACGCGCGTGCAGAAACAGCCCCCCCTTTCCAGGCGGCGGTCGCCAAACCGCCCCAGCGAAATCTCCATCCCCACCTCCCTCGCTACACTCTGGAGAAGTGAGTCAGAGATCCTCTACGAGCCGCAATCCGAGATGTGTGAATACTCTAGCCCTGAGGGAGAGGTGGACTACGACCCCGCCCGCAGCGCCTTGAGCAGCTTCTGGGCCTCGGGCGAATCCCATTCCGCGGCGCCCTCGACCTGGCCGACCGGCACGCCGTCGGGCCCGATCAGGAGGGTGGTCGGCATGACCCGGACCTCGAAGTGGCGGGCCAGCCGGCCGCCCTCGTCGACGTAGCGTTCCAGGTTCTCCAGGCCGCGCGCTTCGTAGAAGGGCTCGATCTGCGCGAAGCCGCCGCGGTCCTCCGACAGCGCGACGACCGTGATCCCCTGGTCGCCGAGCGCCGCCTGCAGGCGGTCGAGCGAGGGCATCTCGGCGACGCAGGGCGCGCACCAGGTGGCCCAGAAGTTGAGCACCACGACCTGTCCCTCGAAGTCCTGCAGGCTGACGTCGCGAACCAGGCCGCCGGCCTTGTGCTTGAAGGGCGTGGCCGGCACCGGCTCCGCACCCTCGAAGATGACGTAGCCCTCGTCGAGCGCCGCGGCCGGCCGGGCCAGCGGCGGCAGCGCGACGGCCAGGCAGGCCAGCGCGAGGGCGGCCGGCAGGGCGCGCGCGCGAAGAAGCTTTCTCAACGACCGGGTCATCCGCTAAACCTCGTCCTCATGAGTGCCGCATCCTCCAAGACTGCTTCCACCGCTCCTGCCGGAAAGGCGCCCGCCGCCAACGCCATGTGGGGCGGCCGCTTCGCCGGCGGCGCCGACTCGGTGATGCAGGCGATCAACGCCTCGATCGACGTCGACCGCCGCTTCTATCGCCAGGACATCCGCGCGAGCCAGGCCCACGCCGCGATGCTGGTCGCCCAGGGCATCGTCTCCGCGGAAGATGGCGCGGCGATCGACCGGGGTCTAGAGCAGGTGCTGGCGGAAATCGAGGAAGGCCGCTTCACCTTTTCGCGCGCGCTCGAGGACATCCACATGAACGTGGAGGCGCGCCTCAAGGAGATCGTCGGCGAGCCGGCGGGGCGCCTGCACACCGCGCGTTCGCGCAACGACCAGGTCGCCACCGACTTCCGGCTCTGGGCGCGCGACGCGCTCGACGCCCTCGACGCCCAGCTCGCCGAGCTGCAGGGCGCGCTGATCGGCCGCGCCGAGGACGAGGCCGATACCCTGATGCCGGGCTACACCCACCTGCAGGCGGCCCAGCCGGTGACCTTCGGCCACCACCTGCTGGCCTACGTCGAGATGGTCGGGCGCGACCGCGGCCGTCTCGCCGACTGCCGCAAGCGGCTCAACGAGTCGCCGCTCGGCGCCGCGGCGCTGGCCGGCACCTCTTTCCCGATCGACCGCCAGGCGACGGCGCGCGCGCTCGGCTTCGCGCGGCCGATGGCCAACTCGATCGACGCCGTCTCGGACCGCGACTTCGCGCTGGAGTTCCTGGCCGACCTCTCGATCCTCGCCGTGCATCTCTCGCGCTTCGCCGAGGAGCTGGTGCTCTGGTGCGCCGAGGGCTTCCGCTTCGTCTCGATGAGCGACGCCTTCACGACCGGCAGCTCGATCATGCCGCAGAAGCGCAACCCCGACGCCGCCGAGCTGGTGCGCGGCAAGGCGGGCCGCGTGATCGGCGACCTCAACGCCCTGCTGATCGTCATGAAAGGCCTGCCGCTGACCTACGGCAAGGACATGCAGGAGGACAAGGAGCCGCTGTTCGACGCGGTCGACACGCTGTCGCTCTGCGTCTCGGCGACCACCGGCATGGTGCGCGACCTGACCGTCGACCGCGAGCGCATGCGCCGCGCCCTGGCCGCCGGCTTCATCACCGCCACCGACCTCGCCGACTGGCTGGTCCGCGAGCTCGGCCTGCCGTTCCGCGAGGCCCATCACGTCACCGGCAGTCTGGTCGCCAAGGCCGAGGCCGCCGGCTGCGACCTCGCCGAGCTGCCGCTCGCCGAGATGCAGGGCGTGGAGCCGCGCATCACCGAGGGAGTCTTCAGCGTGCTGACACCCGAACAGGCCGTCGCCAGCCGCGTCTCCGAGGGCGGCACCGCGCCGCGCCGCGTGCGCGAGGCCGCCGCGGCGGCGCGGGAGCGCTTCCTGTGAGCCCCCCTGTGAGCCCGCCTTTAAGCCCGGGGACCTGGCGTCGGGCGCTGCTGCTCTGCGGCCTGGCCCTGCCGCTGGCGCTGCTCGGCGCCTGCGGCAAGAAGGGCGACCTGCGCCCGCCGCCGGGCGAGGCTGCGGCCTTCACCTGGCCGAAGCAGTACCCGGCGCCGCGCACGGTCGTGCCCGGCGAGGCAGCCGAGGAGGAGCAGGAGCCGGTCCGACCCGATTCCGGCTTCGCCGAGCCGAACCGCGGCTTCCTCGCGCCCTCGGCCCTGCCGTCGCGCGGCACCGACCGCAGCACCCGTCGGGTCTACCGCTCGCAATGAGCGGCGCGGCGGGCCAGCAGGCGGTCGAGGGCGCGCGCCCGGCGCAGCCCGAAGCACCGTCGGACTCGGCGCTGGGCGGCGCCTTCGCCTACCGCGGGGGCCAGCTGCACGCCGAGCAGGTCCCGCTGGCGCGCATCGCCGAGCAGGTCGGCACGCCCTGTCACGTCTATGCCGGCGGCGCCATGCAGGCGACCTACCGCGCGCTCGCCGCCGCGCTCGAGGGCATCGGGCCGCCGACGACGATCTGCTACGCCGTCAAGGCCAACCCGCACCTGGCGGTGATCCGCGGCTTCGCCGAGCTCGGCGCGGGCGCCGACGTGGTCTCCGAGGGCGAGCTCAGGCGCGCCCTGGCGGCCGGCGTGCCGCCCGGGCGCATCGTCTTCGCCGGGGTCGGCAAGACCGAGGCCGAGATGGCCTTCGCCCTGGAGACGGGAATCCTGCAGCTCAACGCCGAATCGATCGACGAGCTGAAGCTGCTCGACGCGGTCGCCGGCCGGCTCGGCCGCAGCGCGCCGGTCGCGCTCAGGGTCAATCCCGACGTCGACGCGCGCACCCACGCCAAGATCTCGACCGGCAAGGTCGGCAACAAGTTCGGCATCGACATCGACCAGGTGCCGGCGACCCTGGAGCTGCTGCGCGGGCTGCCCAACCTGCGGCTCGACGGCCTGGCCGTGCACATCGGCTCCCAGCTCGTCCACGCCGAGCCCTACGAGGCCGCCTTCGGCCGGCTCGCCGAGCTCGCCCGCGAGGTCATCGGCCAGGGCTGGGCGCTGCGGCATCTCGACCTGGGCGGCGGCATGGGCATCCCCTACGGGCCGGCGGCCGAGGGCGGCGCCGCCCGCCTGCCGCTCGCCGACTACGTCGCCGCGGCGCGGCGCACGGTCGGCCGGCTCGGCCTGCCGCTGGTCTTCGAGCCGGGCCGCTACCTGGTCGGCAACGCCGGCCTGCTGCTGGCCCGGGTCATCTACGTCAAGCAGGGCCGCTCGAAGCGCTTCGTCATCCTCGACGCGGCGATGAACGACCTGATCCGGCCGACGCTCTACGACGCCTGGCACGAGATCGTGCCGCTGGCCGAGCCGGCGCCGGACGCCCGCTACGAGCCGGCCGACGTGGTCGGCCCGGTCTGCGAGAGCGGCGACATCTTCGCGCCGGCGCGGCCGCTGCCGCCGCTCGCTCCAGGAGACGTGATCGCGATTCTCTCGACCGGGGCCTATGGCGCCACCATGTCTTCGACCTATAATTCCCGTCTACCGGCGCCCGAAGTGATGGTCAGAGGCAGCGACAGCGCGGTCATCAAGCAACGGCCCGACCACGCTGCCCTGATGGCGCTCGACGCCGTGCCGCCCTGGCTGGCCGAGACCGGCGGGGCGGACTAGGCCGGCTTCCCGCTGCGGGCGCCGGCGGACAGCCGGCCCGCGCGCGGGCCCGATCGGCGAGGTGAGGCGATGCGACCCGGCAGGAAGCGACCGACGACCGGATCGGCAACGGAGCGAGCCGCGCGGTGAGCCTGACCGGGCGACGCGAGGCCGAGCGCGAGCGGCACGACGGGTCCGATCCGCTCAAGTCCCCCGGCTACGTCCGGCGGCTCTGGCTGAGTCGCGCGGCGCTGCTCTGGGAGAGCCTCTGGCCGGCGCTCTGGCCGCTGGGCTGCACGCTCGGCCTGTTCCTGGCGCTGGCCCTGATGGAGGCCTTCGCGGGCCTCGCCGGCTGGCTCCACGCCCTCGTCCTGCTCGCGTTCGCCGCCGCCCTGGCGGCCTCGGCCGCCTGGGCCGTGCGCCGCGTGCGCCTGCCCGGCCGCGCCGAGGCCCGGCGCCGCCTGGAGCGCGACAGCGGCTTCAGCCACCGACCGCTGCAGGCACTCGAGGACCGGCTGGCGACGGCGCCGTCCGACCCCGGCGCGGCAGCGCTGTGGCGCGCCCATCGCCGGCGCCTGGCCGAGCAGATCCGGCGCCTGCGCGTCGCCCCGCCGGCGGCCGGCTGGGCGCGCGTCGACGGCTATGCCACGCGCGCCGCGGTCGGCCTGCTGCTGGTCGTCGGCCTCGTCGTCGGCGGCGCCGACTGGCGCTTCCGCCTGGCCAGCGCGGTGACCCCGCGCTTCGGGGCGCAGGAGGCGAGCCTGCCGCCGCGCCTCGACGTCTGGCTCAACCCGCCGGCCTACACCGGCGAGGCACCGCGCTACCTCGACCCGGCCAAGACCGCCGGGACCACCCTGGAGGTGCCGACCGGCAGCCGGCTGCTGGCCCAGATCCAGGGCGGCAGCGGCGAGGCGGCAATGACGCTCGGCGACGAGCAGCTGGCCTTCGAGCGCTACGATGCCGGCAGCCTGCGCCTGGAACGCGGCATCGAGACCGCCGCCGGCCCGCGCAGCCTGCCGGTCGAGATCCGCCGCGGCGAGGAGCCGCTGGGCGCCTGGACCCTTCAGGTCATCCCGGACCATGCCCCGGCCGTCGAGTACCTCAAGCCGCCCGCGCGCTCGCGCCGCGGCGCCCTGGAGCTGGCCTACCGCGCCGAGGACGACTACGGCCTCGCGGGCCTCAGCGCCGAGATCCGCCGGGTCGACAGGCCCGAGGCCGAGCCGCTGCGCTTCGACCTCGGCCTGCCGGGCGGCGAGGTGCGCGAGAGCGAAGGCAGCGCCTTCCGCGACCTGACGCCGCACCCCTGGGCGGGCATCGAGGTGACGGTGCAGCTCGAGGCGCGCGACGCGCTGGGCCAGACCGGCACCACCGAGGCTTTCGCCATGGTCATGCCGGAGCGCACCTTCGAGCATCCGGTGGCGCGCCGGCTGGTCGAGCTGCGCAAGATGCTGACCCTGGCGCCCGAGGAGCGCCGGCCGGTCATCCTCGGGCTGCGCGGCCTCTCGATGCGCCCCGACCACTTCGCCAACGACTTCGTGGTAGCGCTGGCGCTGGCGATCGCCGAGAGCCGCCTCGGCGTCGACGCGCGCCCCGGCGCCGTGGCCGAGGTCCAGGAGCTGCTCTGGGACACCGCGCTGCACATCGAGGAAGGCGAGATCGCTCTGGCCGAGCGCCGCCTGCGCGAGCTGCAGCAGGAGCTGATGGAGGCGCTCGAGCGCGGCGCCCCGGACGAGGAGATCGAGCGGCTGATGAGCGAGCTGCAGCAGGCGCTCGACGAGTTCCTGCGGCAGATGGCCCAGCAGATGATGGAGCGCATGGGCGAGCAGGAGATGGGCGAGCCGCAGCCGCTCCCGGAGAACGCCGAGCTGCTGCGCCGCGACGACCTGCAGCGCATGATCGAGCAGGCCCGCGAGCTGGCGCGCACCGGCGCACGCGACCAGGCCCGCGAGATGCTCTCGCAGCTCCAGCAGATGCTGGAGAACCTGCAGGCCATGCCGATGCAGCAGCAGATGAACGAGGCGGCGCGCCAGGCCCAGCAGATGATGCAGGGCCTGCAGGAGATGATGCGGCAGCAGCAGGAGCTGCTCGACCGCAGCTTCCAGCGCTCGCAGCAGGGCAACCGCCAGCAGCAGCAGCAGCCCGGCAACCAGGAAGGCGAAGGCGAGGGCAGGGATCCCGGCCGCAGCTCCAACGCCGGCGACGCCCAGAGCCAGGAGGCGCTGCGCCGCCAGCTCGGCGAGCTGATGCGCCAGTTCGGCGAGATGACCGGCGAGATCCCGCGATCCCTGGGCCAGGCCGAGCAGTCGATGCGCGACGCGCGCGACGCCCTCGACCAGGATCAGCCCGGCCAGGCGGTGCAGCCGCAGGGCGACGCCCTGGACGCGCTGCAGCAGGGCCTCGAGAGCATGCTCGAGAGCTTCGCGCAGCAGATGCAGCAGGGCGAGGGCCAGGACGGCAACCAGGCCGGCCAGCAGCCCGGCGAGGGTCGCGACCCCTTCGGCCGGGGCCCGCAGGGCCGGGGCCTGGACGGCGACGACCAGGTCGAGATTCCCAGCGGCTCCGAGCTGCGCCGCGCCCGCGAGATCCTCGACGAGCTGCGCCGCCGCCGCGAGGACGTCGACCGCCCGGCCATCGAGCTGGACTACCTCGACCGCCTGCTGCGGCAGTTCTGAGATCCTGAGGTCCTGAGGTCGAGCGCCCCGGACGGGCGCGGCTTGCGATCCGGCCGGACCGCGGTGCCTACACGAGCGTCTCGCCGACCTCGCGGCGCAGGCCCATCGCGGCCTCGGCGGCCTCGCAGATCTGCTTGAGGGTGAAGGGCTTGACCACGACCTCGGCGATCAGCTCGTCGAGATTGTGCGCGCGCTGGCGCTCGGCCGAGTAGCCGGTCATCAGCAGCACCGGAAGGTCCGGATGGTCGCGGGTCACCTTGAGCGCGAGGCCGATGCCGTCGAGGCCGGGCATGACGATGTCGGTGACCAGCAGGTCGAAGCTCTGATCCTTGAGGCTCTCGAGCGCCTGCAGGCCGTCGTTGACCGCCGTCACCTCGAAGCCGCGCAGCTCCAGCGCCCGGGTGACGAAGGTACGGACCGCCTCGTCGTCCTCGGCAACCAGGATGCGGACCATCGTTAGTTTCCCACGCAAGGCAGCGGCCCCGGAGGGGCCGACGGGGGAACGCACCGCTTCTCCGCGACGTCCCTCGTCAAGATATGGCCGATCGGGCAGCCGGAATCGAGAGCCAATTTCAGGCGCTTCGCGGCAGCGCCCGAGGTCTACGGGAGGACGAAGTCGACGCGCACGCTCAGCTCGCCGCGCGGGATCGCCTCGCGCCGCGTCGTGAAGTCGACGGTCTGGCCGGCCTCGAGCAGGCTCTGGCCGGCGTCGAAGCGCCACTCGACCAGCACCGCCCCGGTCTTGTCGGTCACCGTGGCGATCAGCAGCGGCACCTCGCGCGGCTGGTCGCTGATGTTCTCGACCGTCCCGGTGATGGTCATCACGCGGTTCTCGTCCACCGTGTTGACCTGCGTGGTGACGTTCTGCAGCACGACGCCGGGATGGCCGGCTTCCAGCGGCACGCCGAGCAGGTCGTAGATCTGCTGCAGCTCCGGCACCGTCTCGACGACCTGGTTGCGGTAGTACCAGCCGCCGCCGACCAGCGCGCCGACGACCAGCAGCAGCAGCAGCCAGCCGATCACCAGGCCGATGCGCGAGCGGCGGCGCGGCAGGCGGTCGTAGTCGGCGTCGCTCGACAGCTCGAAGCGGCGCGGCTCGCCGAGATGCGGGCCGTCGAAGATCGGCGGCCGGTCGTAGCCGGCGGCACCCTGCCGGCCCTGCGAGGCCTGCGCATCGGCGGGCCAGCCCTCGGGATCGCTGCGTCGCGGATCCGGCGGCGGCGGCGGTGCCGGCGGCGCGGCGGGGCGCGCCGGCTCGGCGGCGGCGGCGGGCGTGTTCGCCGGTGGCGCCTGGAACCAGGTGTTGCCGCAGGACGCGCAGCGCACCTTGCGGCCCCTGGGCGCCAGCTTCTCGTCCGGCACGCGGAAGCGCTTCGCACAGTTGGGGCAAGCGATTTCCATGGGCCGGTCGGTGCAGTCCGTGTTCAGGGCACGCGATTCGACCACCGGGTCGACGTGCGAGGATCGGAGCACGCCTGCGCGTGCCAGGGCGGGAGTCCTTATAAGACCCCGACTCGCGCGTTAGCAAGGCCGCGCCGTGGCGGCTTCGGGGCCGTGCGGCGCAGCGCCCGCGCCGAGGCCTGGGCCTTGTGGAGCGATCCCGGGGCTTGCTATCCAGACGCCTGCGCAGTGCCGCCGGCTCGACGGGGGCGGCGCCGCCGGGTGTCCCGGAGCTTCCCGGCGCAGGCGGCTGATCGCGAGGAGGACGGCTCCCTTGGTTCGATTGGACGACGTCGCCTTGCGCTACGGCCAGGGGCCGGATGTCCTGAGCGGCGTCACCTGTCATCTGGAGCCGGGGTCGTTCCATTTCCTGGTCGGCCAGAGCGGCGCCGGCAAGTCGTCGTTCCTGCGCCTGCTCAACCTCGGCCAGCGGCCGACCAGCGGCCGGCTGATGCTGTTCGGCCGCGACGTCGCCCGGCTCGGCCGCGAGGACCGGGCGCTGATGCGCCGACGCATGGGCGTGGTGTTCCAGGACTTCCGCCTGATCCCGCACCTGACCGCCTTCGAGAACGTCGCCCTGCCGCTGCACCTGGTCGGCGAGCGCGGCGCCGCCATCGACTCGAAGGTCAGCGAGCTGCTCGGCTGGGTCGGCCTGGCCGACTGTCTGGACGCGCTGCCGGCGACGCTGTCGGGCGGCCAGCAGCAGCGCATCGCGATCGCCCGCGCCGTCGTCGGCCGGCCGAGCCTGCTGCTCGCCGACGAGCCGACCGGCAACGTCGACGACCGCATCGCCATGCGCCTGATGTTCCTGTTCGAGGAGATGCACCGCAACGGCACGACCGTCGTGGTCGCGACCCACAACGAGCCGCTGGTCTCGCGCTTCCCGCACCCGCAGTTCAGGCTCGAGGGCGGCACGCTGCGCCGGCTCGGCCCGCCGGCCTCCGCGCGCCCCGCCGGCGCCGCGGCGCCGGTCCAGGGGAGCTCCTGAGCCGTGGCGCGCCGCGAACGCCGCGCCGGACCTGCCGCCGCTCCGACCCCGCCGCGTCGCGCGCCGG
>JAUILQ010000094.1 GCA_030433005.1 Alphaproteobacteria bacterium | reverse complement strand
CGCCGTAGAACTCGTCCTTGCCGCTGCCGCCGGTGATCGTGTCGTTGCCGTCGTAGCTGCCGCCGTAGGCCGCGTCGCCATAGCCCAGGTTGGCGCCGTCGCCGAGCGTCAGCACGTCGTCGCCGCCGCCGCCGTAGACCGTGTCGTCGCCGCCGCCCAGCGTCACCTGGTCGTTGCCGTCGTCGGCCGAGCTGCCGTACTGGCTGTCGGCGTAGATGACGTGCTTGGCATCGCCGCTGTTCGAGATGATGTCGCTGCCGAAGCCGCCGTACAGCGAATCCGCCCCGCCGCCGCCGTAGAGCGAATCGTCTCCGTTGCCGCCGTAGAGCGTGTCGCCGCTGCTGCCGCCGTAGAGGACGTCGTCGCCGTCGTCGCTGCCGCTGTAGGCGAGGTCGCCGTAGAGGACGTTCGAGCCCTCGCCGCCGTAGAGCGTGTCGCTGCCCTGGCCGCCGTAGGCCGTGTCGTTGCCGGCGCCGGCGTCGATGACGTCGTCGTAGTAGTCGGCGGCCTTCGAGCCGTAGCTGCCGTCCTCGTAGCCGATGTCGCCGTAGATCAGGTCGTTGTCGTCGCCGCCGTAGAGGCTGTCGCGGCCGCCGGCGCCGTAGATCGTGTCCTTGCCGGCACCGCCCTCGACCGTGTCGTCGCCGTCGTCGGAGGTGTAGTAGCTGTTGTCGCCGAAGAGCTTGTCGTTGCCGGTGCCGCCGTCGATCGAATCGTTGTCGCCGCCGCCGTAGATCGAATCGGCGCCGCCGAGACCCGACAGCAGGTCGTCGCCGCCATTGCCGTTGATGGCGTCCTTCTTCGAGGTCCCGACGTAGACGTCGTCCCCGCTGCTGCCATAGTAGTTAGCCATACGACGACCAAACTCTAATTTCACCCCGGCCACGGGCCGGGGTGCTCGGGCGCCCGGAACGCGGACGCACTTGTCCCCTCAACATGTGAGGCTATCACCACAGATAGTCTCGCCCAAGTATTTTGCCAGTCATCCAAGGCTCGCGGCAGGCGAATCCGCGCCGTTTTCAACCACGGCCTGCCGTAGCCCTAGACGCGTTCCCCGCGTAGCGCGCGCTCGACGAAATCGAGCCGGTCCTGACCGAAGAACAGGGTGCCGTCCACGCCGTAGGTCGGGGCACCGATGACGCCGCGCGCCACCGCTTCCCGCGAGTTCGCCAGCAGCTCGTCCTGCACCTCCGGCGCGAGCGCTTCGGCGCGCAGCGCCGCGCCGTCGAGGCCCAGGCCCGCGCAGAGCCCGTCGAGCACCTCGGGGTCGGCGATGTCGGAGTCGTCGCGCCACAGCGCCGCCAGGATCTCGAAGCCGAGGCGGTCGACCGCGCGCGGGTCGAGCCCCGGCGTGCGGCGCTGGGCGGCGATGACCAGCCCGGACGGCAGCTCGAGCGGGCCGTAGTGGTGGACCGGGTCCTGCGCCTGGATCGGCATCTCGACCGCCCGAGCCCAGCGCTGCAGGTCGTCCCAGGCCTGCCTGAGGCGTGCCGGATGGCGCTGCTCGAAGGGGATCCCGCCGGTCTCCGGCACGACGATGCGCAGCAGGATCGGCCGGTGCCGGATGCGCCGGCCGTAGCGGCGGGCCAGTGCGATCAGGCGCGGCGCGCCCAGGTAGGCGAAGCTGGAGCGCAGGGAATAGAAGTATTCGATCTCGGCCATCCGCGCTCGCCCTCTCCGTTCGGCGGCCTCAGCCCGCGTCGCCGCGACGCAGGAACAGCAGCCGGGTCTTGCCGTAGCAGCGGTCGTCGAGCCGCTCGAAATCGGCCGCCTCGGGCAGCGGCTCGGCCTTGAGCAGCTCGACGACGACCAGACTCCGCGGGCCGATCCAGCCGGCGGCCTGGAGCGCCGCGAGGGCGGGACCGGCGAGGCCCTGGTTGTAGGGCGGATCGAGCAGGATCAGCTCGGCCGGCCGCTCGGCGGCCGGCGGATGCAGGGCGTCGCGCTCGACCAGCCGGGCCCGGTCCTCGACGCCCAGGCTGCGCAGGTTGGCGCGCAGGCTGGCGACGGCCTGCGGCGCGCGCTCGACGAAGACGGCCTGGGCGGCGCCGCGCGAGAGCGCCTCGATGCCCAGCGCGCCGGTGCCGGCGAAGGCGTCGACCACCAGGGCGCCTTCCAGGGACGCGGGGCCGCCGGCGAGACGCCCGCCCTCGAGGATGCCGAACAGCGCCTCCCGGGTCCGGTCGGCGGTCGGACGCACGGCCAGCCCCTCGGGCGCCGCCAGCGGCCGGCCGCGCAGGCTACCGCCGACGATCCGCACGCCGCGTCTCCCCACCGCCCTTGCCTCGCGCCGGCCCCGCGCCCTTGGCGGCGCCCGGCGCTGCCGGTCGGGCCGCCTTGCGGTGGCCGGGACGCGGCTTCTTGGGCTTGGCCTTGGCGGTGCCGACCTTGCGCTTCTGGGCGCCTTGCCTGTCGCCGCCGCCGAGCTGCTCGGCGAGGGTGCGCGCCGGCACCTCCTCGATCGCGCCGCGCGGCAGGCTGCCGAGCTGGAAGGGGCCGTAGCCGAGCCGGATCAGCCGGCTGACCTTGAGCCCGAGATGCTCGCAGACCCGTCGGATCTCGCGGTTCTTGCCTTCGCTCAGGCCCATGGTCAGCCAGGCGTTGTCGCCGCGCTGCGAATCGAGGCGGGCGCGGATCGGGCCGTAGGCCACGCCCTCGACGGTCACGCCGTCGGCGAGGCGCGCCAGCATCGCCTCGTCGACGCGGCCGAAGACGCGCACCCGGTAGCGGCGCAGCCAGCCGGTCGCCGGCAGCTCGAGGCGCCGCTTCAGGCCGCCGTCGTTGGTCAGCAGCAGCAGGCCTTCGGAGTTCATGTCGAGCCGGCCGATCGGCATCAGGCGCGGCAGTTCGGCGGGGAAGCCGTCGTAGATCGTCGGGCGGCCCTGGGGATCGCGGGCCGAGGTCAGCAGGCCGCGCGGCTTGTGGAAGCGGAACAGCCGCGCCGGCTCGGGCTCCGGCAGCGGCTTGCCGTCGACGGTGACGCGCTGGCCCGGCCGGACCAGGGTCGCGGCCGTCTCCAGGCGGCGGCCGTCGAGCGCCACGCGGCCGGCCGCGACCAGCGCCTCGGCGTCGCGCCGCGAGCACAGGCCCGAACGGGCCATCACCTTGGCGATGCGCTCGCCGCCGCCGGGACCGTCGGAGGCCTCGCCGCCGTCGCCGCCGGCGTCGTCTCGCTCTGGCGGGGCGCCGATCAGATCCGGTTCTCGTCGAAGTCGGCGCAGGACAGGCCGAAGGCGACGAGCCCCTCTTCGAGGAAGTCGGAGAGACGGGGCATGCCGAGCAGGTAGGCTGGCGTGCGTTCGTTGTGGCGCTCGGCGGCCGCCTCCAGCACGTCGGCCCACTCCTCCTTGTCGAAATCGCCGCGCCCGAGCCAGGCGAGCGCGATCATCTCGATCTGCTCGTCCTCGGGCAGCGAATCGATGAAGCCCTCGAGCTCCTCGCGCAGCGGGTCGACGCCCTCCTCGCCGTCCTCGAGGCTCTCGAAGGCCTCGCCATGGTCGAGGTCGGGCTCGTCCTGCTCCTCGGCGTCGGGATCCTCGATGAGATCCTCCTCCTCCAGCTCGCGGAAGCGGGCGATGACGAAACAGACCTTGTCGGGATCGATGTCCAGGCTCGCCATGGTCTCCCTCTTGGCTCGGCGGCGGGCGTGTGGAAAGTCGGCTGTCAGTTAGCGCGAAGCTTGACGGCAACGCAATCGCCGGGCTGATGTCCCGGCAACATGACGAAAGAATCGAGCCTGGCGGCGGCTGAACCGATGGCGGCGGCGCTCGACGAGGCCCGTCGCGCGGCGGCGGCCGGCGAGGTGCCGGTCGGTGCGCTGCTGCTCGACGCCGAGGGCCGCGAGCTGGCCCGGGCGCACAACCGCGTCGAGGTGGACAGCGACCCGACGGCCCACGCCGAGCTGCTGGCGATCCGCACGGCCGCGCGGGCGCTGGGCACGCCCAGGCTGGTCGGCTGCCGGCTGTTCGTGACCCTGGAGCCCTGCGCCATGTGCGCCCAGGCGATCGCCCTGGCGCGCATCGAGCGCCTGGTCTTCGGTGCCTACGACCCCAAGGGGGGCGGCGTCGAGCACGGCGCGCGGGTCTTCGAGCAGGCGACCTGCCACCACCGTCCGGAGGTGATCGGCGGCGTCAGGGAGCGCGAGAGCGGGGAACTGCTGAGGGCCTTCTTCCGCGAACGCCGCTGACGGCGGTCCGCCGCGGCAGCCGCCGGGCGCGCCGAAGGCCTGTCGGGCCCGGCCGCCTCAGTTCAGCTTGCCGGCCACTTCCTCGATCGAGCGGGCAGTCACTTCGGCGCCGCGCTTGTCGTCGAGGTTCTCGGCGATCAGCGTCGCCGCGGCGGCGACCGCGGCATCGACCGCCCGGTTGCGCACCTGGTTGAGCGCGTCGGCCTCGGCCTGGCGGATCTTGTCCTCGGCAAGCTGGCGGCGCCGCTCGATCGACTCCTCGAGGTCCTTCTCGGCGCTCTCGCGCATGCGCTCCGACTCGTGGCGCGCGTGCTCGACGATCTGCTTCGATTCCTCGATGGCGTCGCGCTGGCGCCGCTTCGACTCGGCGAGCAGCTTCTGCGCCTCCTCGCGCAGCGCCTGCGCCTCCTCGAGCTCGCGCCGGATGCGTTCGCCGCGGGCGTCGAGGCCGGCGATGATCGGCTTCAGGCCCTTCCAGGCGATCAGCCCCAGGACGATCAGGAGCGCGAGCGTCAGCCAGGTGTATTCGCTGCCAAGCATCCTGCCCTACCCCTGCACCACGGCGTCGACGGCCTTGGAGACCTGCTTGTCCTCCGGCGTCACGCCGATCAGCTTGTCGGTCAGCGAGACGGCCACGCTCGCCGCGACGGTCTTGAGGTTGCCTTCCGCCTCGGCGCGCGCCTTGGCGATCCGCTCCTCGTCCTTCTTGATCTTCTGGGCCAACTTCTTGTCCTCGGCGGCGTTGCGCTTGGCCGCCTCCGCCGCCCAGGCCTCCTGGGCCTGGCGCAGCAGCTCGGAGGCCTCGGCGCGGGCCGTCTGCAGGCCCTGCTCGTAGTCCGCCATGACCTGGTCGGCCTCGCCCTTGAGCTTCTCGGCCCGGCTCAGATCGTCGTCGATCTTGTCCTGGCGCTCCTCGAGGGTGCCGGCGATCCGCGGCAGGATGACCTTGGCGACCGCCCAGTAGAGCAGGCCGAAGGTGACGATGGTCCAGAAGATCTGGCCGGCGTAGGTGTCGGTCTGGGTCAGCTGCGGCAGGCCGCCCTGATGACCCCCGCCCGCTTCCTCGGTGGCCGCCTGCACCAGGCTCGGTCCGGTCAGCAGCAGTCCCAGGACCGCGGCCAGACCGGCCGCGGCAAGGCGCCTCGGCTTCGTCGGGTACAGGCTGTGGATGCGCCGCATGGCGTTCCGACTCCCTCGCTCAGCTCGCTTGCACGATTCGCTCGCTCGACGCGGGGCCGCGGCCGCCCGGCCCGCCCCGCGGCAAGGAGATCAGCCGAACAGCACCAGCAGCGCGACGACCAGCGAGAAGATCGCGATGGCCTCCGTCACGGCGAAGCCGATCCAGATGTTCGCGCCGATCTCGTCCTTCGCGGCCGGGTTGCGCGCGATCGCGGTGAAGTAGTTGCCCCAGACCTGGCCCACGCCCAGGCCGGCACCGATCATGCCCAGGGTCGCCAGACCGGCGCCGATCATCTTGGCGGCTTCGAGTTCCATGTTCTCCGGCTCCTCGTCAGTCTTTCGTTGGAGGGAAAGGACAGCCCGTCCGTCGGTGCGGGCAAGAGCGCCCGCCCCGGCGGATCAGTGCATGTGGATCGCGTCGTGGAGGTAGACGCAGGTGAGAATGGTGAAGATGTAGGCCTGCAGCACGGCGACCAGCAGCTCCAGCGCGGTGATGCCGACCAGTGCGGCCAGCGGAATCACGCCGGCGACGCCCATCATCAGCACGAAGCCGGCGAAGACCTTCAGCAGGATGTGGCCGGCCATCATGTTGGCGAACAGACGCATCGACAGGCTGATCGGCCGCGACAGGTAGGAGATCAGCTCGATCGGCACCAGGATCACGGCGGTCCACAGCGGCGCGCCGTGCGGGAAGAACATCCGCAGGTAGCCGGCGCCGTGCCGCGCGAAGCCGATCACCGTCACCGCCACGAAGATGACGATCGCCATGAAGAAGGTCACGACGATGTGGCTGGTGAAGGTGAAGCTGGAGGGAATCACGCCGAGCGTGTTGCCGAACAGCACGAACAGGAAGAGCGAAAAGATGAAGGGGAAGTAGCGGCGCCCCTCCGTACCGACGTTCTCGCGGACCATATTGGCGATGGTCTCGTAGAACAGCTCGGCAACGCTCTGCATGCGACCGGGCACCAGCGCGCGGCCGCCGGTCGAGAGGAAGAAGAACGCCGTGATCGCGACGATCGTGATGATCATCCACAGCGAGGAATTGGTGAACGACAGGTCCAGGTTGCCGACCTGGATCGGCAGGATCGGCTGGATCTCGAACTGATGCAGCGGATCGACAGGAAAGTCCTTGTCGGGAGCGCCAGTCAACTCGGCCACAGTCTGCCCTCACCCTCGTCGTTCGGCACGGGCCGACTCGCCGGCCTGCGCGTCTTTTTCCGCCTTGCGCCGGCGCTCCAGCTCCTTGCCGGTGCGCACGACATTGTAGAACGCCGTCACCACGCCGAGCACGATGAACAGCAGCATCAGCCAGGGCTTGGTGCCCAGCCAGGAATCGAGCGCCAGCCCGATGCCCACCGAAATCCCGATGGCGGCGACCATCTCCGTGGCGATCCGGAAACCCGCCCCGATGCCACTGGCGCTGGCGCCACCGCTCGAACCGCCTCGGCCCCGCCCGCGCTTGCCGCGCCGGCGCGCCGCCTCGATCCGCGCCTCCAGCCCGCTGCCGCCCTCCTTGCCGGAGTTCGGTCCGTCGCCGTCGGTCATGCGCGCAACTCCTCAAGATCGGTCGAGCCGACCCCCGTGCTGCAAGCGCCCCGCCCGTACGACCCGGACCGCAGCCGCGGGTACGCCGGAAGCGCGCGAACCATACGGACGGGCAGGGAGGGCGTCAAGCCTGGATACCGCAATCGCGAAGAGGACGTAAGCTACTGTAATATAACGATTAATTCAAGAATGCCCAGAGCCCTCGTTCGGCTCAGGCAGTCTCGCGCAGCGCCGCCGCGCCCTCCAGGTCGACCGAAACCAGCTGGCTGATCCCGCGCTCGGCCATGGTCACGCCGAACAGGCGGTCCATGCGCGCCATGGTCAGGCGGTGGTGGGTGATCACCAGGAAGCGCGTCGACAGCGAGTGCGCTAGCTCCTCGACCAGGCTGCAGAAGCGGTCGACGTTGGCGTCGTCGAGCGGCGCGTCGACCTCGTCGAGCACGCAGACCGGCGCCGGGTTGGTCAGGAAGACCGCGAACAGCAGGGCGATCGCGGTCAGGGTCTGCTCGCCGCCCGAGAGCAGCGACAGCACCTGCAGCTTCTTGCCCGGCGGCTGCGCCATGATCTCCAGGCCGGCGTCGAGCGGGTCGTCGCTCTCGGTCAGCGTCAGGTGGGCGCGGCCGCCGCCGAACAGCCGCTCGAAGAGCACGCCGAAGTGCTTGTTGACCAGCTCGAACGCGGCGAGCAGCCGCTCGCGGCCCTCGCGGTTGAGGCTGGCGATCGCCTGGCGCAGCCGGCCGATCGCCGCGATCAGGTCCTCGCGCTCGGCGTTGAGGCCGTCGATCCGCTCGCCGATCTCCTGGGCCTCGGCCTCGGCGCGCAGGTTGACCGGCCCGATCGCCTCGCGCTCGCGCAGCAGGCGCTGGACCTTGCTCTCGATCTCGGCGCGCCCAGGCAGCTCCTGGTCCGGCGCCTGCTCGGCCAGCTCCAGCAGCGCGTCGAGCCGGCAGCCGAGCCGCTCGCCGACCCGCTCGGCGAGGCCGGAGAGAGCCTGCTCGGCCTGCTCGACCGCGCCCTCGGCGCGCACCATCAGCTCGCGCGCCTGGCCGAGCTCCTGCTCGGCGACGCGCAAGGCCCGGTCGGTCTCGCCCTGCGCCGCCTCGCCGGTCGCCAGGGCGTCGGCGGCCTCCTTGCGCGCCGCCTCCGCGGTCTCGATCTCCTCGACCAGGGCGGCGCGGCGGGCGGCGATCTCCCCGGGCCGCTCGGCCAGCCCGGCGAGTTCGGCTTCGAGCCGGTCGCGTCGCTCGGCCAGCTCGGCCTGGTAGCGCTCGGCCTCCTCGACGCGGCGCCGCCAGCTGGTCGCCTCGCGGCCGATCGCCAGCAGACGCTCCCGGCGCGCCTCGGATTCGCGGGCCAGGCGCTGCAGCTCGGCCTCGGCGGCGGTCAGCGCGGCACGGCGCTCGGCGAGCGTGCCGCGCAGCTCCTGGACCCGGGCCTGGGCCGCCGCCAGGTCGGGCAGCGCGGCGCGGTCGGCCTCGGCCGCCGCGAGCGCCGATTCGGCCTCGGCGACCTCGCCCTCCAGGCGCTCTGCCGATTCGACCAGCGAGCTCAGCTTCTGCTCGGCGGCGGCGCGCTTGGCGGCGAGCCGCCCGGCCTCGGCACGGGCGCGGTCGAGCGCGGCGAAGCAGGAGCGCTGGCGCTCGCGCGTGGCGCGCTCCGCGGCGACCCGGGCCTCGCTCTCCTCGCGCGCCTCGGCCAGGGCCGTCTTCGCCGCCTCGACCGGCGGCGCCGCCTGCTCGCGCTCGGCGCGCAGCTCGGCCAGGCGGTTGCGCTGCTCCAGACGCTGGGCCGCGGCGGTCGGCGCACCCGCCGAGGCGACGTAGCCGTCCCAGCGCCACAGCGCGCCGCCGCGCGTCACCAGCCGCTGGCCCGGGCCGAGGTCGGGCTGCAGGCGGGCGCCGGCGGCCTCGCTCTCGACGACGCCGACCTGGGAGAGCGCGCGCGCCAGCACCGGCGGCGCCTCGACGACCTCGGACAGCGCGGTCGCGCCCGCCGGCAGCGGCCGGGCGTCACGGAACGGCGGCAGCTTCTGCCAGTGCACCGGCGCCGAGTCGTCGGCCGGCACCTCGAGGTCCTCGCCGAGCGCGGCGCCCAGCGCCGCCTCGTAGCCCGGCGAGACGGTGACCGCGTCGATCAGCGGCGGCCAGAGGTCGCCGGTTGGACGCTCGAGCAGCTTGGCCAGGGCCTGGATCTCGGCGTCGAGCCGGTTGAGCGCGGTCTCGCGCTCCTGGAGCGTCTCGCGCGCCTCGCTGTCGGCCTGGCGCGCCGCCTGGGTCGCGGCCTCG
>JAUILQ010000034.1 GCA_030433005.1 Alphaproteobacteria bacterium | reverse complement strand
CTGCCGCCGCTCCTCGCGGCGGCCCGCCTGTGGCGGGCGCGACGGCCGGCCTCGCTGGGCTGGGTTGCGCTGCGCAGCCTGCTGCTGTGCACGATGTGGGTCGCCTACTACGCCGCGTTGCCCCACGTCCCCCTCTCGGCGGCGGCGGCCGCCTACTATACCTCGCCGCTGTTCATCACGCTCTTCGCCGGCCTGTTCGCTGACGAACGCGTCGGGTGGCGGGGCTGGAGCGCCGTGCTGCTGGGCTTCGCGGGGGTCGTGGTGGTGCTGCGTCCGGACGTCCGAGCTCTCGGCGCGGGCGCCTTCGACGCCTTCGGACTGCTGCCGTTGCTGGCCGCCGTGCTCTATGGCCTGGCCATGGTCCTGACCCGGACCAAGTGCCGCCACGAGGATCCGGTGACGCTGTCGATCGCGCTCAATCTCGCCTTCGTCGCGGTCGGCGGGCTGGGCACGCTCGCCGTGGCGTTGCTGCTCCCGCCGCTGCCGGGTCTGGAGGACCCCTTCCTGTTCGCCCCCTGGGTCGACCCCGGGGCGACCGGCTGGGGCGCGCTCGCGGTCCTCGCCGCGGCGATCGTGATGGGCAGCCTGGGCGCCGCCGTCGCCTACCAGCTCGCTCCCGCCTCTCTGGTCGCCCCCTTCGACTACGCCTACCTCGCCTTTGCCGCGCTCTGGGCCGTGGTCCTGCTCGACGAGCGCCCGGACACGGCCACGCTGGTCGGAATGGCCATGATCGCCGCCGCCGGCATCCTGGTCCTGCGGCGTCCGCCGGCCAATCCGGCCGCCCGCCTTCGCGGCTGAAAGCGGCCCCGCGGCGTCGGCCCGTCTTGCGGCGCTCAGGCGCGGCCGCCGCGCAGGACCTGCAGCAGGGCGCCGACCGGCCCGTGCTGGTACCAGCGGCGGTGGCGGCGCTCGCGCGCCGACTGGCCGAAGCCCTGGGAGATGCGGTCGACCAGGATCGCGACCAGCACGATGCCCAGGCCGCCCTGGGTCGCCAGGGCGACGTCGAGCCGGCCGATGCCGCGCAGCACCATCTGGCCGAGCCCGGTCACCGAGATCATCGAGGCGACCACGGTCATCGCCAGCGACATCATGATGGTCTGGTTGACGCCGGTCATGATCGTCGGCAGCGCCAGCGGCATCTGCACCTTGAAGAGGATCTGGTTGGGGCTGCCGCCGAAGGCGTAGGCGGCCTCGACGAGGTCGCCGCGGACCTGGCGGATGCCGAGGTTGGTCAGGCGGATGATCGGCGCGATGGCGTAGAAGATCGTGACGATCACGCCCGGCACGTTGCCGATGCCGAACAGCATGACCACCGGCACCAGGTAGACGAACGAGGGGATCGTCTGCATGAAGTCGAGGATCGGCTTGAGCACCGCCTCGAAGCGGTCGCCGCGCGCCGCCAGGATGCCCAGCGGAATGCCGATCAGCAGGCAGAAGCTGACCGCGGTCAGGATGATCGCCAGCGTGGTCATCGCCGGGTCCCAGGCGCCGATCAGGCCGATCGCCGCCAGGCAGCCGACCGCCACGGCCGAGGTGCGCGGGCCGCCGCTCTGCCAGCCGACGAAGCCGAAGGCGGCCATGACCAGCAGCGGCGGGCTGTCGCGCAGCACCGCCTCGAAGGCGTCGAGGACGGCGGCGACCGGTTGCTTCAGCGCCTGGAACACCGGCCGGTAGTTCTCGACGACCCAGGCGAGGAGCGCAGCCACCCAGTCGCCGAGCGGCACCAGCGTCTCCTGGAAGGGGTCGAGCAGCGTTGCCACGTCCATGCGCCGAGATCTCCTGTCGGGTTGTCAGCCGATTCGCGCGCGGATCGCCGCGAGCAGCGCCTGCGGGGTGACCACGCCGAGGCGGCGGCCGTCCTCCTCGACCGCGACGCCGCCCTGCGCCGCCACCGTGTCGAGCAGCTCGACGAGCGGCGTGTCGGGCCCGACCGCCGCGCCGTCGCCGGCGGCCGCCCCGGCCTCTCCCCGGGCGTCGCCGCCCTCCATGACCTTCGCGGCGGTCAGGAAATGCAGGTGCGAGACGCCCTGCACGAACTTGGCGACGTAGTCGGTCGCCGGACGGGTCAGGATCTCCTCCGGGCGGCCGACCTGGACGAAGCTGCCCTCGTTCATGATCGCCACGCGGTGGCCGACCTGGATCGCCTCCTCCAGGTCGTGCGTGATGAACAGCACCGTCTTGTTCATCTCGCGCGCCAGCTCGGCGAACTGGCCCTGAAGCTCGCGGCGGATCAGCGGATCGAGCGCCGAGAACGGCTCGTCCATCAGCAGCACGTCGGGGTCCGCCGCCAGGGCCCTGGCGAGTCCGACGCGCTGCTGCATGCCGCCCGACAGCTCGTCGGGATAGCGGTCCTCCCAGCCGTCCAGCCGGACCAGCTCGAGCGCCCGGTCGGCCGCCTCGCGCCGCTGGCGGCGGCCGACGCCGCGCACCTCGAGGCCGAAGGCGACGTTGTCGCGGATCGTGCGGTGCGGCCAGAGGGCCATGTGCTGGAACACCATGCCGATCGCCTCGGCGCGCAGCTTTTCCAGGCCGCGGGCGCCGAGCCGGGAGATGTCCTGGCCCTGGATTTCGACCTGGCCGCTCGAGGGCTCGATCAGCCGGTTGACGTGGCGCAGCAGGGTCGACTTGCCGCTGCCGGAAAGGCCCATGATGCAGAAGGTCTCGCCCTCGCCGACCTCGAAGCTGACGTCCTGCACGCCGACCACGCAATCGAAGCGCTCGCGCACCTCGTCCTTGGAGAGCGTGGCCCGCTGCATCGCCGCGAGCACTTCCCGCTCGCGCTCGCCGTAGATCTTCCAGAGGTTGCGACATCGCACCGGCATCGCCGCGCCCGCCATACGCACTCCCGTCCTCGTTGCCTTTCCGCGCGGCGCGCGCGGCGCCCCCCGGGGGGCGGGGGCGGCCGCGCCGCTCAGGCGCTGATCCTAGCGCCCGTGTCGTTGACTTTCTTCTCCAGCATGCGCAGCCGGCTCAGGATCTCGTCCATCTCCATCGAGCCGATCTGCAGGTGGCGCCGGCCGCTGCCGCCGTCGAAGGCGTCGCGGGCGTGCAGGACCCGATGGTTGTTCATGGCCAGGATCTCGCCGGGCGCGAGGCGGAAGTGGATCTGGTACCCGGGGTCGTTCAGCAGCGCGCTGAGCCGGTGATAGCCGCGGTAGAAGGGCTCGACCAGCTCCGGCGGGCAGGAGAAGGCCCGGCGCGCCTGGTTGGAGAAGCGGATCATGCGGAAGCCGCCCTCCGCCCCGACGGTCAGAACGGGTGCCGCGGTGCGCACGTCGTAGCGGTCGTTGGCGATCTGGAAGCCGACCTCGACCCGGGTCAGCGCCTGGAAGGCCTCGGGATCCTCGGCACGCAGCTGCTCGGCGGCGGCCAGGCCGTCGACCAGGCGGGTATCGCCGCCCGTCGCCTCCTGAACCAGGCAGTGCAGGAACTGCACGCCCGGCGGCCAGGCGTAGTTCGCCAGGTCGGTATGAGGCCGCACGACGTCGTCGGTGAAGGCGATGTTGTAGGCCGAGGGCTCGACCCGGATGTCGCGCAGGCGCCCGAAGCAGATTTCGCGCAGGTAGCCGAGCCGCCCGGCCAGGCGCTCGACCTCGCCCTCGCGGGCCGGCGCGCCGGTCAGCAGGGCGAAGCCGTCGCGCAGGAAACGGCGCAGGAACTGCAGCTGGGTCGCCTCCGACTCGACGACCTGCCCGTAGTCGAATCGGGTCAGCCGCTCCAGCATGTCGGCGCGCCAGGGCTCGGGCACGGCGATCTCCGGGTTCACGTCCTTGCCGCGATAGACCTGCGCCCTCAGCCAGTCGCCCTCGTGGCGCGTCTCGCGGCCGTCCGACCAGGCGATGCGCAGCCGGCCGTCGGGCTCGAGTCCGAGCTCCAGGGGCCGCACGTCGCGCGGGATGCTGTGGAAGTCGACGACGCGCTCGCCGGTCGAGGCGTGCAGCTCGCCCTCCGAAGCGCCGTGATCGCGCAGCCAGAGATGATGGAACGCCTCGGTCCGGCCGTCGTCCCAGGAAACCCTGACGGTCTGTTCCTGCGTCTCAAAGGCGACGATCTTCATCGTTTCCCTCCGTTATCTAGGGCAGCGGTCTGACGGAACGCTAGGTTTCGCCAAGGAGCCCGGCAACTTGCTAAATTCCATCCCATTGCGTAAGAATTTCTGATGCAAAGCCTGCGCTCCAAGCTGCCGCCGCCGAACGCGCTGGTCGCCTTCGAGGCGGCCGCCCGCCACCTCAGCTTCACCTCGGCCGCGGGCGAGCTCAACGTCACCCGGGTCGCCGTCAGCAACCAGGTCAAGCAGCTCGAGGAGTTTCTCGGCGTCGAGCTCTTCGTGCGCCTGCACCGCACGCTGCGGCTGACCACGGCGGGCGACATCCTGGGCCGCCGGCTCTCGACCTCGCTCGGCGAGATCGCGGCCACCGTCGAGGCGATCAGCGAGGACGAGGGCAACCTCCGGCTGACGATCACGACCTCCACCGGCTTCGTCACCTACTGGCTGCTGCCGCGGATCAGCGACTTCCGCAGCCGCCATCCCGACGTCGACCTGCGCTTCCTGGTCTCCGACAGCTACGTCAACCTGGAGAGCGAGGGCGTCGACGTGGCGATCCGCTACGGCAGCGGCGGCTGGTCCGGCGTCGAGGCGGAACCGCTGGTCGAGGAGGAGATCTTCCCGGTCTGCAGCCCGCGCTTCCTGGCCGAGCACGGACCCTTCGACCGTCCGGCGGACCTGCTGTCCGAGCGCCTGCTCCACCTCGACGGCCCCTACGACCCGGAGACACGCTGGGCGACCTGGTTCGCCGCCCGGGGCATCGAGCAGCCGCCGGCGCTCGGCGGCCTGTTCCTCAACACCTACACCAGCCTCGTGCAGGCGGCGCTCGACGGCCAGGGCATCGCCCTGCTCGGGCCGCCGCTGCTGGCCAAGTCGCTGTCCGACGGAGCGCTGGTCCGGCCGATCGAGGTCGCGCCGACGCCGCGCCGGACCTTCTGGCTGGTCGAGCCGCGCAACCGCAAGCGCTCCGCCGCCCTGCAGGCCTTCTGCGGCTGGATCAGGGAGGCGATGGCCGCCCCCGCCGGCGCGCCCGACTGAGCGACGCCCCGGCGCACACGGCACCACCTCCCCGTTTCCGCCGTCCCGGCCGCGCTACTGCGCCTTGGCCGCCTCGGCGACCCAGGCGTCGAACTGGTCGCGATGGGCCTCCACCCAGGCCTCGGCGTGGCCGCGGATCTGGTCGATGTCGGTCTCGCCTTCGCGCTGCTTCAGGATCGCCGCGTTGACGTCCTCCAGCGGAATCTCCATCAGCTCGAACAGGCGCCGCGCCGCCGGATTCTCCTCGACGAAGGCCTCGTTCGCCAGGACGCCGATGGTGTTGACCTGGAAGCCGGTGTTGCTGCCGTCCGGGTTCGCCGTGTCGACGTCCTTGCGGTCGCCGGGCAGGCTGGAGAAGGGCACGTTGAGCCAGGTCGTGTCCTCGCCCGGCTTGAGCACCGAGCTGACCCAGAGCGGCGTCCAGGTGTAGTAGAAGACCGGCTCGCCCTGCTCGTAGCGGGTCAGGCCGTCGGCGATCAGCGCGAAGTACTGGCCCTGCTTGTGGCTGACCGTGTCGCGCAGCTCGAAGGCGTCGAGCTGATGCTCGATGACGCCCTCGCAGCCCCAGCCGGGGTTGCAGCCCAGCAGGTCCGCCTTGCCGTCGCCGTCGCTGTCGAACAGCGCCGCGATCTCGGGCGACTTGAGCTGGCCGAGGTTGGTGATGCCGTGTTCGTCGGCGGTCTTCTTATCGATCAGGTAGCCCTGGGCGGCGTCGTCGATCAGGCTGCCGACGCGCTCCAGCGCCGCGTCCCCGCCGGCCTTGGCGTAGAAGGCCTCGTGCAGCGGATTCCAGTGCACCGCCGTGTAGTCGGCGTCGCCCTGGCCGAGCGCCAGGTGCATCGCCGGAAACTGCGCCTCGAGGTGCGGCTCGACCTCGTAGCCGAGGGCCTCCAGGCCGAGCTCGACGACGAAGTGCTGGAAGTAGTGGTCGGCGCGCCCCGTGGTGATCGGCTGGACGCTCTTGCCCTCGCCGGGCATGTCGGCGGCGAACGCGGGGACCGTATCGGCCGCCGCGGCCCCCAAGCAAAGCGCCAGGCCCGCCCCGAGAAGTCGCGCCTGCGACCGGCCAAGTCCGTGCGTCGTACGCATGTGCCTGCCTCCTGTTTTCTGTTCTTTGGTGAACGCGCCGAGAAGCGGCGATTGCCTGAGCAATGCAGGAGGCGATGCAGCGCTGTAAATGTTACAAAAACTGACGGTATGCGTAGCGTGGCATTGCGCGATGACCCGCAGCGCAGGCGCGCTGCCGGATACGGCGGGCCGCGGAACATGCAAACCCGCGACGATTTCTAGATCTCGTTGCAGGTAATCGCCCGCGCGACGGGCCCCTGCCCGCACCGTTTCCGGGATCGCTCGATGGATCTGGCGCGACGGGCCTGCGATGATCCCGCACGACCCGGCCGGGTCCGGCGCAGGCGCCGGCCTGGACGGACGAGGAGCGCGACCCGCCAGACCCCGCGACAAGAGGATCCCATGCCGCAGCCCGACCACGTCATGAAACTGCCGGTGCCCGACGAGGCCGACCTGGAGGAGGACATCCAGAAGTACTTCCAGGTCTGCCGCGACAAGCTGGGGCTGGTGCCCAACGTGCTGCGCGCCTACGCCATCCGGCCGGAGAAGCTGCGCGCCTTCGGCAAGATGTACAACGACCTGATGCTCGGCGACTCGGGTCTCTCCAAGCTGGAGCGCGAGATGGTCGCGGTCGTCGTCTCGGCGGTGAACCGCTGCTACTACTGCCTGGTCGCCCACGGCGCGGCGGTGCGCGAGCTGTCCGGCGATCCCGAGCTCGGCGAGATGCTGGTCATGAACTACCGCGTCGCCGAGCTGTCGGCGCGCCAGCGCGGCCTGCTCGACTTCGCGTGGAAGCTCACCGAGACGCCGCACCTGGTCGGCGACGCCGACCGCCAGGCTCTGCGCGACCTCGGCCTCGGCGAGGAGGACATCTTCGACCTCTGCAACGTCGTCGGCTTCTTCAACATGTCGAACCGGGTCGCCAGCGGCGTCGACATGATGCCGAACCGCGACTACCACGGCCGGGCCCGGCCCGGGCGCTAGCGAGAGTCCAGGAGACCGGAACAGCCCATGCGCCTCGTCATCTTCCTGCTCAAGTGCCTCGTCGGGCTGCTCGCCAGCCTCGGCCTGCTCGTCGTCGCCCTGGTGCTGGTCGTCGGCTTCGCCTGGCGCGACCTCGAGGCCTGGCGGGCGCCCGAGCCCGCGCGTCCCGACAACGCGGTGCTGGTCGTCGACCTGGCCCAGGGCATCGTCGACGGTCCGCTGCTGTCGGCCGCCAGCCTGGGCGGGCTGTCCGGCGAGACCAACCTGCGCCAGCTGGTGCTGGGGCTCGAGGCGGCCGCCGGCGACCCCGCGGTCGGCGGCCTGCTGCTGCGGCTCGGCGCCGGCGAGCTCAGCATGGCCCGGGTCCAGGAGCTGCGCCGGGCGGTCGCCGCCTTCAAGGCCGGCGGCAAGCCCGTCCAGGCCTTTGCGGCCTCCTTCGGCGAGGGCGGCGACGGCACGCTGCACTACTACCTGGCCGGCGCGGCCGACCGCATCACGCTGCAGCCCTCGGGCAACCTCGATCTGCTCGGCTTCTCGCTCGACCAGCCCTTCGCGCGCGAGCTGCTGAACGACTGGGAGATCGAGCCGCGCTTCTATCGCCGCGAGCAGTTCAAGGGCGCCGCCGACCCGCTCCTGCTCCAGGAGATGAGCGAGCCGGTGCGCCGCAACCTGCAGGATCTGCTCGATTCCTGGTTCACCCAGCTGACGAGCGATCTCGCCGCCGACCGCGGCCTGGAGGCGGGCGAGCTGGGCGGCCTCGTCGACGCGGGCCCCTACCTGCCCGCCGGGGCGCTCGAGGCCGGGCTCATCGACTCGCTCGGCTACCGCGACGAGGCCGAGGCCGAGATCCTCGCGGCCGCCGGAGCCGGCGCCGAGCTGCTGGAGGTCGGCCGCTATCTCGAGCGGCTCGCCGTGCCCGAGGACGCGCCGCGCATCGCGACGATCTACGGCCAGGGCCCGGTGGTGCTGGGCGAAAGCCAGGAGGGCAGCCCGCTCGGCGGCCTGACCATGGGAGCCGACACCGTGGCGCGCGCCTTCGAGCAGGCGGCGGCGGATCCCGAGGTGCGCGCCATCCTGTTCCGCGTCGACAGCCCCGGCGGCTCCTACGCCGCCTCCGACGCGATCTGGCGCGCCCTGCGCCAGGCCCGCGAGGCCGGCAAGCCGGTCGTCGTCTCGATGGGCGAGCTGGCGGCCAGCGGCGGCTATTTCGTCGCCGCCCCGGCCGACCGGATCGTCGCCGAGCCGGGCAGCGTGACCGGCTCGATCGGCGTGGTGTCGGGCAAGTTCCTGCTGTCCGGCTTCTGGGACGAGCTGGGCGTCGACTGGAGCGGCGTGAAGGCCGGCGAGAACGCCCGCTTCTGGTCCTCGACCGAGGATTTCACGCCGCAGCAGTGGCTGCGCTTCACGACCTTCGTCGACGCCGCCTACGAGGACTTCGTCGGCAAGGTCGCCAGCGGCCGCGATCTGTCCTTTGCCGAGGCCGAGTCGGTCGCCGGCGGCCGAGTGTGGAGCGGCGCCGACGCCGCCGAGCGCCGACTCGTCGACGAGCTCGGCGGCTACCGCACGGCGATCGACGCGGCGCGCGAGCTCGCCGGCCTGCCGGCCGATTCGCCGGTCGCGCTGGTCGACTACCCCGACACCGGGGACCGGCTCGAGCGGCTGCTGCGCAGGCTGCTTCTGGACGGCCTGCTGGCCGGCGAGATCGCCGCCGACCTGCGCGCCAGCGGCCTGCTCGGACCGCTGGGCGAGACGCTGCGGCAGGCCGGCCGGGTGACCGGCGACCCGCGGGCGGACCTGCTGCGCCGCGAGTAGCCGCGGCCCCGCCCACTGGAGCTCGCCTTGCGTCGGCCCGCCGGCGTCAGTCGCGCTCGACCGGCTGCAGCGCGGAAAGCGGCAGCCGGAGACGCCAGACCAGCCCCTCCGGCCGGAACTCGATACCGCTCTCGCCGCCGAGATCGCGGCCGACCTTGTCGATCAGCGTGGAGCCGAGGCGCCGGCTCCTCGGCGGCTCGACCGGCGGGCCGCCCGCCTCCTGCCAGACGACCTCCACGCCCTCGCCGTCGTCGGTGGGTGCGCAGGTCACCGCGATCCGCCCCTCGGCCGTCGAGAGCGCGCCGTACTTCGTGGCGTTGGTCGCCAGCTCGTGCACGGTCATCGAGAGATCGAAGGCGGCCCGGCCGCTGACCGGGTGGTCCTCGCCCTCGATCCGCAGCTGATCCGGATGCGCGCAGTAGGGGTGCACGTGGGCCTCGAAGATGCTGTGCAGCGTCGTCGAGCCGTCCGGGTTCTCGGCGAGCCGGACGTGCGCGTCGGTCAGGGAGCGCAGGCGCCGCGAGAAGCTCTCGGCCAGGGCGTCGACGCTCTCGGCGTTGCGCGCGCTCAGGCGGAACAGGCCCTGGAGGACCGACAGGGTGTTCCGGGTGCGGTGGCGGATCTCGTCGACCAGGAAGCTCTGGCGGCGCTCGGCGGCGTCGATCCGCTCGAGCAGGTCGCGGGTCTCGAACTCCCGCCGGCGCAGCGCGACCAGCGCCTGCAGCACGCCCCGGATCTGGCTCGGCCGGGCCGGCCGCTCGAGCTGCAGCACGTGCACCGGCACCTGCTCCGCCTGCAGGGTGCGGCTGGCCGACGGCGGGCGCTCGGCGTCCTGGACCAGGAACAGCACCGGCAGGCTCGACCAGGCGGGCTGCTCCTGCAGGCGCCGGCTCAACAGGGCGCCTGTCTCGGGACCGGCACCCTCCTCGGTGACGATCAGGCAGAGCAGCCGCTCGAGTGCCTCCGCGGCCAGCGCCGCCTCCAGCGCCGGGCCTTCGTCGCAGACCGCGGCGCGGTAGCCGGAAGCCTCCACGACCTCGGCGATCGCCCTGGCGTCCCGCGCCAGCGGCGCGAAGATCGAGATCCGCTGGTCGTCGGGGTCAGGCGACATGGCGCATCCGGCTCCGCCTGGCGGCAAGGGCGCCGCCGCCGGCCGCAAGCGCCGCAGCCGGACGAGCTCGCGGATCGTGGCGGCGGGCCCGGGGGGCGGCCATCGGCTCTAGTGTCCCAGCAGCTGCGAGGATTCGGAAACCGCCGCCTCGTCGTCGCTGAGGTCGCCCACCTCGACCGCGCCCGGCCGGATGACGAACTCCTGCAGCCGGCGTTCGTGCGAGCTGTGGCGCTTCTTGACCACGGTCAGCGAGCGCCGGATGTTCGAGCCGGCCGCGTAGTGCCTCAGCAGGATCGTCGCGTCCGCCAGGTAGCTGGTGTCGAGGTCGGTACGCGGATCCTCGCCCAGCAGGCCGTGCTGGGCGACCGTCACGATGACCAGGACGCCGCGGCGCGACAGGAACTGCAGCAGGGTGTGCAGGTGGGTGACCACGTTCTGGCTGTGCGGCAGCGCGTTCAGGTAGCCGGTCAGGCTGTCGAGCACGACCAGCCGCGTGCCCAAGGTCTCCACCGAGTCGACGACCTGCTGGCAGAACTCGCCGGGCGAGACCTCGGCCGGGTCGAAGTGCTGCAAGGAGACGCGCCCCTCGCGCTCCCAGCGCGCCAGGTCCAGGCCGACGCCCTCCGAGCGGCCACGGAAGACCTCGGGACGCTCCTCGAACAGGAACAGGGCCGCCCGCTCGCCCTGGGCCGCCGCGGCCGCCGCGAAGACGGTCGACAGGGTCGACTTGCCGGTGCCCGACTGCCCGGCGATCAGGCAGGTGGCGCCGTACTCCATGCCGCCGCCGAGCATGCGGTCCAGAGTCTCGCGCCCGGTCACCAGCCGCTCGGCGGGCGCGGTCGGCTCGTAGCTGGCCGGAATGATGCGCGGAAAGACCTCGATGCCGCCGCGGCGGATGCGGAAGTCGTGGAAGCCCTCGATGAAGGCCCGGCCGCGCATCTTGGTGACGTGGGCGCGCCGCTCCGCGATGCCGATCGGCGGCACGTTGCACTGCAGGCGGATGGCGGTGTGGGCGATGCCCTCGACATGGTTGTCGGGGCTGCTGCGGTTGAGATGGTCGATCAGGATGGAGGTCGTCTCGCGATTGGCGAGGTAGCGGCGCAGCGCCAGGACTTCGCGCCGGTAGGACATCTCGTCGCTCGACAGCAGGCGCAGCTCGAGCAGGGAATCGAAGGCGAAGAGATCGGGTTCGACCTCGTCGAGCGTCCTGTAGAGGTACTCCAGCAGCTGGAAAAGGTCGCTCTCCTTGGTGTCGACCGAGTACTGCCGCCCCGGGGTCTCGGCGCCGAGCGGCGGCGTGTAGATGCGGATCTTCGAGATGTCGAAGCCGTGCGCCGCGGCCATGCGGCGCAGCTCGGTCTCGGTCTGGGCGACGCTGAAGAAGATGACGCGCTCGCCGCGCTCCGCGCCGGCCAGCAGGAACTGGATGGCCGCCGTCGTCTTGCCGGCGCCGGGCTCGCCCTCGATCAGGGTCAGCGTGCCGCGCGGCAGGCCGCCGTTGATGACCCGGTCGAGCCCCTCGATGCCGGTCGACACGATGTCCCCGTCGGGGTCCCCGGCCTCTTGCCCTTGCTCGTCCCGCATGCCTGCAGTCCTCCCCGCTCGCACGAACTGCCGGCCGAGTCTCGCCCGCGCAGGCGAGGCTCGGCCCTGGCATCGTCGGTGCCTGACGTTTCGGTTCAGCCTACAGCCTCGGGCGGCAGCGTCAAAGCCGGGACGGGCAATGACCGCGCCGCGGTTTCCCCGGAGGCGTGCAGCGGGTCAGTCGCGCTGCGCCGCCAGCAGGTACTCGAGGTTGCCGTGGGGCCCTGCGATCGGGCTGTCGGTCGCGCCGACGACACGCCAGCCGGGCTGCGCGCCGAGGAAGTCGGCGACCCGCTCGCAGGCCCGGCGCCGGGCCTCGGGAGCGCGCACCACGCCGCGCCGGTCGACGGCGCCGGGGCCGAGCTCGAACTGCGGCTTGACCAGCGCGAGAAGTCGGCCGCCGGGCCGCACCAGGGCGAGCGGGGCGGGCAGCAGCGCGGTCAGCGAGATGAAGCTGGCGTCGCAGACCAGCAGATCCGTTGCCTCGGGCACCTGCCCGGGGCCGAGCGCCCGTGCGTTGACGCCCTCCAGCGAGATCACCCGAGGGTCCGCCCGCAGCCGCGGATGCAGCTGGCCGTGCCCGACGTCGACGGCGTAGACGCGCGCCGCGCCGCGATGCAGCAGCACCTCGGTGAAGCCGCCGGTCGAGGCGCCGAGGTCGAGGCAGACCAGGCCGGCCGGGTCGATCGCGAAATGCATCAGGCCGTAAGCCAGCTTGACGCCGCCGCGCGAGACCCAGGGGTGGTCGCGGGCGCGCACGGTCAGCTCGGCGTCGAGGGGCAGCAGCTGGCTGGCCTTCGTCAGCGGCACGCCGCGGCGCTCGACCAGCCCCGCCGAGATCAGCGCCTGGGCGCGCGCGCGGCTCTCGACCAGCCCGCGCTCGACGAGCAGGCGATCGGCGCGTTGCCGGGGCTGGTCCGGGAGGTCGTCCGGGTCGGTCACGGCCGCAGTCTAGACCGGATCGGCGGTAAGGTGGCCTCCGGCGCGGGCGGTCGCTAGCCGCGCCGGCGCGGCTGCGAGGGCACGAGCGGCCGGCGCAGCAGGCCGAGGCGGCGGCGCAGCGCGAAGCGGCTGGTCAGCGCGACCGCGACCACGGCGAGGCCGATCGCCAGGCCGTACCAGACGCCGACGCCGCCGAGGCCGGCCTCGAAGGCGAGCAGCCAGGCGGCGACGAAGCCGACGCCCCAGTAGCCGGTGATCGCGATGGCCATCGGCCAGGCGGTGTCGCTGAGCCCGCGCAGGGCGCAGGACATCACCGCCTGCCCGCCGTCGGCCAGCTGGAACAGGGCCGCGACCAGCAGGAAGCTGACCGCCAGCGCGGCGACCTGGCCGTCGGCCGACTCGCCGCTGAGGATCAGCCCGACCACGCTCTCGGGCGCCAGCCACATGACGCTGGCGGTCATCGCCATGAAGCCGCAGCCGAGCGCCATGGCGACCCAGCCGGCGCGGCGCACGCCCTCGGCGTCGCCGGCCCCGTAGTGCTGGCCGACCCGGACCTGGCCGGCCTGGCCGACGCCCAGCGGGATCATGAAGGCGACGGCGATGATCTGCAGGGCGACGGCATGGGCGGCGACCTGCAGCGTGCCGAGGCTGAGCATCAGCATCTGCGCGGCGAGGAACAGCCCGCTCTCGGCGACGACCGTCAGGCCGACCGGCAGGCCGACGCGCCAGACCTGGCGGTAGCGCGCCCAGTCCGGCCGCCAGAAGCGCACGAAGATGTGGTAGCGCCGGAACTGCCGGTCGCGCAGCACGTGGACCAGCAGCACCAGGAACAGCCCGACCTGGATCGCCGCGGTGGCCCAGGCCGCGCCGGCGACGCCGAGCGCCGGGAAGCCGAAATGGCCGAAGATCAGCAGGTAGTCGAGCCCGATGTTGAGCACGGCCCCGCCGGTCAGGGCGACCAGCACGATCCCCGGCCGCGACAGCGCCGAGACGAAGTAGCGCAGGACCAGGAAGCCGAAGGAGAAGGGGATGCCCCAGACCACGGCCTGCAGGTAGGTGCGCGCCAGCGCCGCCGCCTCGCTGCCCTGCCCGACCCAGCCGAGCAGCAGGTCGCCGTGCCAGATCACCAGCATCGCCGGGCCGGCCAGCGTCAGCGCCACCCAGAAGGCCTGGCGGACGCTGCGCCGCACGCCCCGGTAGTCGCGCGCGCCGTAGGCCTGGGCGACCAGCGACGCGCTGGCGATCAGGATGCCGAGGCAGAACAGCCAGACGTTGAAGTAGATCGCGAAGCCGAGCGAGCCGGCCGCCATGTAGGCCGGCCCCAGCCGGGCCAGCATGATGACGTCGGTGGTCTGCATGGCGATCAGGCCGAGCTGGCTGCCGACGATCGGCAGGGCCAGCCGCAGCAGGGCGCGCGCCTCGACAGCCCACAGCCGGAGACTGCGGGGGGCGTCCATGCCGCTCTCGTCCACCAGCGGTCTCGAAGGCGCGATCGCTCCCATATCGGGGGCCACTATGCGCGTTTTGAGGGAACTGGCAAGGCTGCAGGCACACAATCAAGGTTGCGGCCGTCAAAGAGTCCGGCTTGACAGCCGCGGCCGTCGGCGCCCCTCCCGCGCGCCCCGGGCGCGGCGCGGCTCGCTGCCGGCCGCGAGCCCGCGACGGGCCGCTAGGCCCGTGCCGGGCGGCTCGCGTCGGCGTCGTTGTAGCCGAGGGCGGTCAGGGCCGTGGCGACCATGTCGGGCGCGCCGAGGTGCGACCAGGCGACCTGCTCGTCCTGCTTGCCGTGGTCGATGAAGTGGTCCGGCAGGTACATCGGCCGGAACTTCAGCCCGTGGTCAAGCAGGCCCTGGCGCGCCAGCTCGTGCATGACCTGGCTGGCGAAGCCGCCGATGGCACCTTCCTCGATGGTGATCAGCACCTCGTGCTCGGCCGCCAGGCGTCGCACCAGGTCGCTGTCGAGCGGCTTGGCGAAGCGGGCGTCCGCGACGGTCGTCGAGAGGCCCTTGGCGCCCAGCTCGTCGGCCGCCTTGAGCGCGTCCTTGAGCCGCGTGCCGTAGGACAGGATGGCGATCTTGCTGCCTTCCTTGAGCACCCGGCCCTTGCCGACCTCCAGGGCCTCGCCGTGCTTGGGCAGGTCGAGGCCCAGGCCCTCGCCGCGCGGGTAGCGCAGCGCCGAGGGCCGGTCGTCGATGGCGACCTGTGTCGCCACCATGTGCACCAGCTCGACCTCGTCGGCCGGGGCCATCAGCACGAAGCCCGGCAGGCAGCCCAGGTAGGCGATGTCGTAGGAGCCCTGGTGGGTCACGCCGTCGGCGCCGACCAGGCCGGCGCGGTCGAGCACGAAGCGCACCGGCAGCTGCTGGATCGCGACGTCGTGGACGACCTGGTCGTAGGCCCGCTGCAGGAAGGTCGAGTAGATCGCCGCGAAGGGCTTCATGCCCTCGCAGGCCAGGCCCGCGCAGAAGGTCACGCCGTGCTGCTCGGCGATGCCGACGTCGAAGGTGCGCTCCGGGAAGCGCTCGCCGAACTTGTTGAGGCCGGTGCCCGAGGGCATGGCGGCGGTGACGGCGACGACGCGGTCGTCGCGCTCGGCTTCGTCGATCAGCGCGTTGGCGAAGACGGCGGTGTACTGCGGCGCCGTCGGCGTCGGCTTGGCCTGCTTGCCGGTGACCACGTCGAACTTGACCACGCCGTGGTACTTGTCGGCGGCCTTCTCGGCCGGCTCGTAGCCCTTGCCCTTCTGGGTCACGGCATGGATCAGCACCGGCCCCTCGTACTCGCCGTCGCGCACGTTCTTGAGCACGGGCAGCAGGTGGTCGAGGTTATGGCCGTCGATCGGGCCGATGTAGAAGAAGCCGAGCTCCTCGAACAGCGTGCCGCCGGTCAGCAGGCCGCGGGCGTACTCCTCGGCGCGCTCGGCCGCCTTGCGGAAGGGCCGCGGGAAGCGCTCGGCCAGCTCGCGCCCCAGGTGGCGCACCGACTGGTAGGGCTTCGAGGAGATCAGCTGCGAGAGGTAGGCGCTCATCGCGCCGACCGGCGGCGCGATCGACATGTCGTTGTCGTTGAGGATCACGACCAGGCGCGAATGGCGCGCACCGGCGTTGTTCATCGCCTCGTAGGCCATGCCGGCCGACATCGCGCCGTCGCCGATCACGGCGACGACGTTGAAGTCCTCGCCCTTGAGGTCGCGCGCCACGGCGTAGCCGAGGCCCGCCGAGATCGAGGTCGAGGAGTGCGCCGCGCCGAAGGGGTCGTAGGGGCTCTCCTTGCGGCTGGTGAAGCCGGACAGGCCGCTCGACTGCCGCAGCGTGCGGATGCGGTCGCGCCGGCCGGTCAGGATCTTGTGCGGATAGCACTGGTGCCCGACGTCCCAGATCAGCTTGTCCTTGGGCGTGTCGAACACGTAGTGGATCGCCGTGGTCAGCTCGACGACGCCGAGCCCGGCGCCGAGGTGGCCGCCGGTCACGGAGACGGCGTCGATCAGCTCCGCGCGCAGCTCCTCGGCCACCTGGGGGAGCTGTTCTTCGGACAGGGCACGCAGTTTGTCGGGGGTGGACACCTGGTCCAGAAGCGGCGTCTTGCTGCCCTTATCAGCCATATTGTCTGTCCACACTTTCCTAAACTGGCGTGCCGTTCCTGGCGCGCGCGACGCAGACCCTGCGCGGGCGCTCCGGCGGCCCCGGGTTACGACCGCCGCGCGAGTACGAAATCGATCGTTCGGCGCAGAGCATCGGCATTCTCACCGAAAGAATCAAGGCGAACCCGAGCCTTGTCGGCGAGCTCCGCGGCGCGTTCCCTTGCGCCCTCCACGCCCAGATGGACCACGAAGGTGGCTTTGCCAAGATCGGAGTCCTGCTGGGCCGGCTTGCCCAGTTCCTCGGTCGTGCCCTCGACGTCGAGCAGGTCGTCGACGATCTGGAAGGCGAGGCCGAGCAGCCGGGCGTAGTCGACCAGGGCCTCGCGCTGCGCCTCGCCGGCCTCGCCGAGCAGGGCGCCGGCCTCGCAGGCGAAGGCGATCAGCGCGCCGGTCTTGAGCGCCTGCAGCCGCTCGATGCCCGGCAGGTCGAGGCCGTGGCGCTCGTCGGACAGGTCGATGGCCTGCCCGCCGACCATGCCCTCGGAGCCGGCGGCCTGGGCGAGGCGGGCGACCAGGCGGCAGCGTACCGCGGCGTCGGGGTGGGTCGCGGGATCGGCAAGCACGCCGAAGGCCTCGGTGAGCAGCGCGTCGCCGGCGAGGATCGCCGTCGCATCGTCGAAGGCCCTGTGCACCGTCGGCCGGCCGCGGCGCAGGTCGGAATCGTCCATCGCCGGCAGGTCGTCGTGGACCAGCGAATAGCAGTGCACCATCTCCAGCGCGGCCGCGGCGCGCAGCGATCGCTCGCGCGGCACGCCGAAAAGGTCGGCCGAGCGGACGACCAGGAAGGGGCGCAGCCGCTTGCCGCCGTTCAGCGAGCCGTGGCGCATGGCCGCGCGCAGCCGCCCGACCGGGCCCCCGGCATCGGGCATCAGCGCGCCGAGCTGCGCTTCGACGGCCGCCGCGACCTCGCCCAGCTGCGTCTCGAAGGGGGCGTCCTGCAACGCGGCAGCGGTCATGACTCGACTCTCCTGATGCTAGTCCCGTCGGGAAGCCTGATGCTAGTCCCGTCGGGAAGACGGTGTGCTCCGCCCTTCCGCCCGGCCGGTTTCCGGCCCGGCGGAGGCCGGCCTACTCCTTGTCGAAGGGCTCGGCGCGCGGCGCGCCGTCGGGGCCGAGGCCGATACGCTCGATCTTGGCCTGGGCTTCCTTGAGCTTGGCCTCGCAGTGCGCCTTCAGGCGGGCACCGCGCTCGTAGGCCTCGATGGCGTCGTCGAGCCGGCCCTCGCCGCGCTCCAGCCGCCCGACGATCTGCTTGAGCTCCTCGAGCGCCTCTTCGAACGAGAGCTCCGAGACCTCCCGGGCCGTCGCTTGCGTGTCACTCATGCCGCCCGCCTTCCTTTCCTCTCCTGTGGCACCCGTCAGGCCGCCGCCATCAGCGCCGAGACGTGGGCCGCGGCGCTGCGCGCGAGCGCGGTCAGGTCATAGCCGCCCTCCAGAGTCGAGACCACCCGTCCCCGGCAGGCATGGTCGGCGATCCGGCAGATCTCCTCGGTCGCCCAGGCGAAGTCGGATTCGTCGAAGTTCAGCCCGGCCAGCGGGTCGTCGCGGTGCGCGTCGAAGCCGGCCGAGATCAGGATCAGCTGCGGCTCGAAGGCGGCGAGGCGCGGCAGCACCCGCTCGCCCATCGCCTGACGGAAGGCCTCGGAGCCGCTGCCTGGGGCCAGCGGCACGTTGAGCACGTTGTTGTGCGCGCCGCGCTCGCCGGCGCTGCCGGTGCCGGGATAGAGCGGCGACTGGTGAGTCGAGGCGAACAGCAGGTCCTGCTCGTCCCAGAAGGCGGCCTGGGTGCCGTTGCCGTGGTGGACGTCGAAGTCGACGACCGCGACCCGGGCCAGGCGATGGACCGCGCGCGCGTGGGAGGCGCCGATGGCGGCGTTGGAGAACAGGCAGAAGCCCATCGGCCGGTCCGGCTCGGCGTGGTGGCCCGGCGGGCGCACGGCGCAGAAGGCGTTGACCGCCTCGCCCGCGACCACGGCGTCGACCGCCGCGCAGAGCGCGCCGGCGGCACGCAGCGCGGCCTCGCCGGAGCCCGAGGAGACGCTGGTGTCGGCGTCGATCGCGGCATGGCCCTCGGCCGGGATGCTGGAGAGCACGAAGTCGACATACCCGGCCGGGTGGACACGCTCGAGCTGCTCGCGCGTCGCGCGCGGCGCCTCGCGGCGCAGCAGGGCGTCGAAGGCGGGGTCGGCCAGGGCGTCGGCGACGGCACGCAGCCGCGCCGGGGATTCCGGATGGTGGCTGCCCGGGTCGTGCTCGACGCAGGCCGGATGGGTCAGGAGAAGCGTGCTCACGCTGGCGGCCTCGGCTCCGCTCGGCAGGACGGCCCGGCGGCCGGCCGCCGGGCGGGGCGCCGTCGCTCGGCACCGCCCACCTTCCTAGACCAGCCGCCCGCCCCGCGCCAAGCCCCCGCACCCGGACGCCCGTGCCGAGCCGCACCCGGGCGAGGCTCCGTGAAAGGCCTTTGCCGCCCGCTGTCGGCTTGCTACCAACCCCGGGGCCTCCCAAGACGGGAGTCACGGAAAGGGGCGACGACAGCCATGGGATCCGAAGCCGAGATCGAGCGGCAGCCGGCGGCCGGCCGGGCCGGCGGCATCCTGCCGCGCCAGGCGATCGCCGAGCTGATCGCGGCCGGCGAGATCCGCTCCGGGTCGGGCGAACCGGCGGAGCTGCACGACCAGGCGCAGCCGGCCAGCCTGGACCTGCGGCTGGGCCCGCGTGCCTACCGCGTGCGCGCCAGCTTCCTGCCCGGTCGCGGCCGCCCGGTCGCCGAGCGCATCGCCGAGTTCTCGATGCACGAGATGGACCTGACCGGCGGCGCCGTGCTGGAGGTCGGCTGCGTCTACATCGTGCCGCTGCAGGAGAGCCTGTCGCTGAGCCCCCAGGTCTCGGGGCTGGCGAATCCCAAGTCCTCGACCGGCCGACTGAACCTCTTCACGCGGCTGATCGCCGACGGCGCCGAGCAGTTCGACGTGGTGCCGGCCGGCTACGAGGGGCCGCTCTACGCCGAGATCGCGCCCAACGCCTTCTCGGTGCTGGCGCGCAGCGGCGTGCGACTCAACCAGCTGCGCTTCCGGCGCGGCCGCCCGACGGTCGCCGATTCGGCGCTGCAGCGCCTGCACCGCGAGGTCGGCCTGGTCGGCGAGGCGGCCGACCGGCCCGGCGGCGCGGAGCCGGCGCAGATCCGCAAGGGCCTGGTCTTCACCGTCGACCTCGGCGGTCTCGGCGCCGCCGGGCCGGTCGGCCGCCTCGCCGGCTTCAAGGCCAAGCGCCACGCCGGGGTCGTCGACCTGAGCCGGGTCGGCCACTACGATCCGGCCGAGTTCTGGGACCCGATCGCCGCCAACCCGCGCGGCGAGCTGATCCTCGATCCCAACGAGTTCTATATCCTGGCCTCGCGCGAGACCGTGCGGATCCCGCCCGACTACGCCGCCGAGATGGTGCCCTACGACACCCAGATCGGCGAGTTCCGGGTGCACTACGCCGGCTTCTTCGACCCCGGCTTCGGCTGGGATCCGGACAAGGAGGTCGGCACGCGCGCGGTGCTCGAGGTGCGCTCGCACGAGGTGCCCTTCCTGCTGCAGGACGGCCAGCCGGTCGGCCGGCTGGAGTACCACCGCCTGGCGGCGACCCCCGACCGCCTCTACGGCGCCGGCATCGGGTCGCACTACCACGCCCAGTCGCTGACCCTGTCGAAGCACTTCCGGCCCTGGGCCGGGTGAGCGCCGAACGGTCGCTTCAGGCGCCCTTGCGGATCAGGAAGCGGTAGACCTCGCCATCCTGGCCGCTCTCGAGCAGCTCGTGGCCGGTCGTCTCGCAGAAGTTGGCGAAGTCCTGGACCGCGCTCGGATCGGTGGCCTCGACGCGCAGCGTATCGCCGGCCGCCAGCGGCTTCATCGCCTTGCGCGCCTTGAGCACCGGCAGCGGGCACTTCAGGCCCCGGGCATCGAGAAGGTGTTCGCTCATCGGCCTTTCCTCGCGTTCTCGTTGGGGCCGCCGCCGCCCAGGACGGCGCAGGCGAGCAGCAGCAGCCAGCCGACCATGTAGGCGAGCCCGCCGAGCGGAACCACAGCCCCGAGCCAGCGCGGCGCCCCCAGGCCCATGGCGTAGAGCAGGCCCGAGAAGACCAGCAGGCCGAGCAGGAAGGCGCCGCCGGCGGCTTCCAGCAGGCCCCGGCGCCGATCCGGGACGGCGGCGGCCAGGGCGGCGAGGCCGAGCAGCGCGGCGCTGTGCAGCATGTGGTAGCGCAGGCCGGTGTCGATCCAGCCCGCGCGCTCGGCGGGCAGGCCGCCCAGCAGATGGCTGGCCGCCGCGCCGAAGGCGACCGCCAGCAAGCCGCTGAGCGCGGCGATCGCCAGCCAGCGCCGTGCCGTCGATGGCATCCGCGTCTCCGTCAATCCGTTCGCCTCGGGCCCTTGCCCATCCGCCCCGTCCGCCCGGCGCGGGGCGGGCACCGCTGGGCGGTCCGCGCCGCAGGCTAGAGCAGATGGCGACGCGGAAAACAAGCCCGTCGGGTCCGCAGGCCGGAAGCGTCTCGCCGCCGGATTCGGCCGGCCGGCGCTCTGGGGCACACCCGGAGCCGGGCTCGGGCGCACGAGACGCTTTACCAGAAACAAATAGATGCCTAGGCTTAATTCAACCAGTCGGCGTGGGGAGCCGGGTCCGGACAAGGGCCGGTGGCCGGGTGGCCTTGGGGATCCCGAGGGGGCTCGGGCGGTCGCAGTGGGGGGCGATGTGTCGAGACAGACAGGCGCGCAGGCCAGCGCCCCGGCGTCGGACGACGCCGGGCCGCATCCGGTCGACATCCATGTCGGCAGCAAGCTGAAGCAACGGCGGGTCGGGGTCGGCATGACCCAGGAGCGCCTCGCCCGCACCATCGGCATCACGTTCCAGCAGGTCCAGAAGTACGAGCGAGGCACCAACCGCATCGTCGCAAGCCGACTGTTCGAGCTGGCCAGGGCGCTCGACGTGTCGGTCGACTACTTCTTCGAGGGCATGCCGAACGGCGACGCCCCGAAGCACCCCGCCGCGAGCCCGCGCGAGGAGGCGAGCGCTCTGCCGTCGCTGATGGCCGAGCGGGACACGCTGATCCTGGTGCGCGCCTACCACCGCATCGGCGATGCGGCGGTGCGCCGACGGCTGATCGACCTGGTTAAGTCGCTCGGCATGAGCTGAGCGCGGCGCCGGGCTTTTCCCGGCGGCCGGCCGGCGCCATCTGTCAGGGTCGATGAAGACCCTCGACCTGCCCGACTGCAGCCTGCCCGGCGGCAATCACCTCGACGGCGGCATTCTGGCCCGCGGGCTGTCGGAGCTCGCGCGGCCCGGACGCGCCGCTGTCTCGCTGCCCTGGCTCGACGCCGAGAGGCTGGCGCCGCTGCGCCGCTCGGCGTCCCGACTGGCGTTCCGACGGGCCCGGCCGCTGGTCGGCGAGGCCGAGAAGGCGGTGCGACAGGACTTCGAGATCACGCTCGAGGTGCCGGCCGGCGGACGTCTCAACCGCTTCGCGCAGAGTCTCGAGGCGGAGCTGGCGACGGCCCTGGCGAGCCTGACGGACCCGCCGGTCGAGCCGCCGCGGCTCAACGACATCGCCGTGCAGCGCTATGCCGCCGGCTCGTCGGGCATCTCGCCGCACCGCGACCACCTGCGCTACCGCCGGCTCGTCGTGCTGCTCTCGCTGTCAGGGCAGGCCCGGCTGTTCGTCTGCGACGACCGCGAGGGCCGCGGCGCCGAGGAGGTCAGCATCGCGCCGGGGCGCCTGCTGCTGATGCGCGCGCCGGGCTTCGCCGGCAGCGACGCGCGGCCCTTCCACTTCCTCACCGAGGTCACGGCGGCGCGCTATGGCCTGGGCCTGCGGCACGACCGCACCAAGGAAGCCCCGATCGGCTGAGCCCGCGGCGCGCGCCGCCCGGGACAGGGCGCCGCGGTGCCGCCTTCCCGTCCCGCGGCAGAGCGTGTAGGAAGCGCCGCCATGCTGCTTTCCGACTTCGACTTCGAGCTGCCCCCGCAGCTGATCGCCCAGCATCCGGTCGAGCCGCGCGACGCCGCCCGCCTGCTGCAGGTGCACGGCGACGGGCTCGCCGACCGAACGGTGCGCGACCTGCCCGACCTGCTGCGCCCCGGCGACCTGCTGGTCGTCAACGACACGCGGGTGCTGCCGGCGCGGCTGCTCGGCCGGCGCGGCGAGGCCGGCGTCGAGGTGACGCTGCACAAGGCCGAGGGCCCGGCCCGCTGGCGCGCCTTCGCCCGCCCGGCCAAGCGGCTGAAGCCGGGCGACCGCATCGTCTTCGCCGGGGCCGCCGGCGAGACCGCCGACCAGGCCTTCGAGGCCGAAGTCCTGGAGCGCCACGAGGGCGAGGTGCTGCTCGCCTTCTCGCGCAGCGGGCCGGCGCTGATCGAGGCACTGGAGCGCCACGGCACGATGCCGCTGCCGCCCTACATCAAGCGCGCCGGCGGGCCCGACCCCGTCGACCGGCAATCCTACCAGACCGTCTTCGCCCGGCAGAGCGGCGCCGTCGCGGCGCCGACCGCGGGGCTGCACTTCACGCCGCGCCTGCTCGAGGCGCTGGCGGCGCGCGGGGTCGAGCGGACCACGCTGACGCTGCACGTGGGCGCCGGCACCTTCCTGCCGGTCAAGCACGAGCGGGTTGAGGAACACCGCATGCACGCCGAGTGGGCCTCGCTGAGCGTCGAGAGCGCGGCCGCGGTGGCGCGCACCCGGGCGCGCGGCGGCCGGGTCGTCGCGGTCGGCACGACGGCGCTGCGCACGCTGGAGAGCGCGGCGCTCGACAGCGGCGCCGTCGAGGCCTTCGAAGGCGAGACCTCGCTGTTCATCCTGCCCGGCTTCCGCTTCCGCGCGGTCGACCTGCTGGTCACCAACTTCCACCTGCCGCGCTCGACCCTGTTCATGCTGGTCGCCGCCTTCAGCGGGCTCGAGCGCATGCGCACGGCCTACGCCCACGCCGTCGCCGAGCGCTACCGCTTCTTCTCCTACGGCGACGCCTGTCTGCTGGAGCGCCAGCCATGAGCCCCGCGGGCCTGGGATTCGAGCTGCTGGCCCGAGACGGGGCGGCGCGCCGCGGCCGCCTGACGACCGCGCACGGCACCGTCGAGACGCCGGCCTTCATGCCGGTCGGCACGGTCGCCACGGTCAAGGGCATGCTGCCCGAGCAGGTCGCCGCGACCGGCGCCGAGATCCTGCTCGGCAACACCTACCACCTGATGCTGCGTCCCGGCGCCGAACGGATCGGCCGGCTCGGCGGCCTGCACCGCTTCATGAACTGGCCGCGGGCGATCCTGACCGACTCGGGCGGCTTCCAGGTGATGAGCCTGGCCAGGCTGCGCCGGCTCGACGAGGACGGCGTCACCTTCAAGTCGCACATCGACGGCACGCCGCACCGCCTGACGCCCGAGCGAGCGGTCGAGATCCAGGACCTGCTGGACAGCAACGTCACGATGGTGCTCGACGAGTGCACGCCCTTCCCAGCCCCGCGCGAGCAGGCCGAGACCTCGATGCAGCTCTCGATGCGCTGGGCCGAGCGCTGCCGGCGCGCGTTCCGCGAGCGGCCGGGCTACGGCCTGTTCGGCATCGTCCAGGGCGGCGTCTATCCCGAGCTGCGCCGCGAATCGGCCGCCCGGCTGACCGGGATCGGCTTCGACGGCTACGCGGTCGGCGGGCTGGCCGTCGGCGAGCCGCCGGAGACCATGCTGGCGGTGCTCGACGAGACCGTGCCGGCGCTGCCGCAGGAGCGCCCGCGCTACCTGATGGGCGTCGGCCGCCCGCAGGACCTGGTCGAGAGCGTGCGCCGCGGCATCGACATGTTCGACTGCGTGCTGCCGACGCGCAGCGGCCGCACCGGCCGGGGCTATACCCACCGCGGCGAGGTCAACCTGAAGAACGCGCGGCACCGCGACGACCCGCGGCCGCTCGACCCCGAGTGCGGCTGCCCGGTGTGCAGCGGCTACGGCCGCGCCTACCTGCACCACCTGTTCCGAGCCGGCGAGATGCTCGGGCCGATCCTGCTGACCCTGCACAACCTCAGCTTCTACCAGGCGCTGATGGCCCGCTTGCGCCAGGCCATCGAGGCCGGCAGCCTGGAAGCGGTCGCCGCCGGCTTCCTCGAGGACTACGCGCGCGGCGACCTGCCGGAGAGTCCGGGCGCCGCCTGAATCGGCACCGGCACAGGGAAGGGCCATGTCGAACCCGGAGGCCATCCCCCAGGCCGAGCTGAAGAGCGCCATCCGCCGGCGGGCGCTCGCCGAGGGCTTCGACGCCGTCGGCTTCGCCCCGGCGGCGACCAGCGAGGCCGCCAAGGCGGCCTTTCGCGACTTCCTGGCCCAGGGCCTGCACGGCGACATGGGCTGGCTGGCCGACACCGCCGAGCGGCGCAGCGATCCGCGGGCGCTCTGGCCGGCGGCGCGCAGCGTCGTCGTGCTCGGCCAGAACTACGGGCCCGAGGCGGACCCCCTGGCGCTGCTCGGACAGCGCGAGCGGGCCAGCGTCTCGGTCTACGCACGCAACCGCGACTACCACGACGGCGTCAAGAAGCGGCTGAAACGCCTGGCCCGCTGGCTGGTCGCCGAGACCGGCTGCGAGCTCAAGGTCTTCGTCGACACCGCCCCGGTCCTCGAGAAACCCCTGGCCCAGGCCGGCGGCCTCGGCTGGCAGGGCAAGCACACCAACCTGCTGAGCCGGGACTGGGGCAACTGGCTGTTCCTGGGCGAAGTCTTCACCGACCTGGAACTGCCGCCCGACGCGCCGGAAACGGACCACTGCGGCTCCTGCCGGCGCTGCCTGGACGCCTGCCCGACCGACGCCTTCCCGGCGCCCTACCGGCTCGACGCGCGGCGCTGCATCTCCTACCTGACGATCGAGCACAGGGGCCCGATCCCCCACGAGTTCCGCCGCGCCATCGGCAACCGCATCTACGGCTGCGACGACTGCCTGGCGGTCTGCCCCTGGAACAAGTTCGCGCAGGCCACCGGCGAGCCGGCCTTTCGCCCGCGCGCGGCGCTCGAGGCGCCGAAGCTGGCCGAGCTGGCGGCGCTCGACGATGCCGCCTTCCGCGCGCTCTTCTCGGGCAGCCCGATCAAGCGGATCGGCCGCGAGCGCTTCCTGCGCAACGTGCTGATCGCCATCGGCAACTCCGGACAGGCGGCGCTGCTGGCCACGGTCCGGCCGCTGCTCGAGGATCCGGGACCGCTGGTCCGCGGCGCGGCCGCCTGGGCGTTCCGCCGGCTCGCCGGTGTCGGGGAGGTCGAGACCGAAGCAGCCCGCGCACTGGCGCGCGAGCACGACGAGCAGGTCCGCCTGGAGTGGACGGCGCCGCTGTAGACCCGCCGGGGCAGCGTCGGCGGCCGGGCGGTCAGCGCCGCAGGAGGTCTTCCTGGCGCTGCTGCTCCTCGGTCGGATCCTCGATCGAGGGCAGGCGCTGCTGCGGCTGGTCGAAGCTGCGGCCGGTCGGGGGGTAGCAGAGGAAGGTCGCGCGCACCGGCTGGAACAGCGGGCAGGGCGCCAGCACCGTGTCCTCGCCGTAGAACTCCAGCCGGCCGCCCATGCGCTCGCAGGCCTCGGTCGCTTCGACCTCCAGCTGCTCGGGCGTGTTGATCAGGTTGGAATAGCAGTAGGACAGCACCGCCGGCTTGGACGAGGGCGTGCGCCCGGCGACCAGTGCGCGCTGGGTATCGCGCAGGATCGGCTGCACCAGGTGCTTGGGGCCGTTTGCCGGCGCCGGATCGGTGGTGCAGCCCGACAGCCCGAACAGGGCGGCGACCAGGACGCAGGCCGACGCGGCCCGGAAGCCGGCTCGCCGCTCAGGCAGGAACACGGCCAGACAGCACGTTCTTGATGAACTGTCCCAGGGTGCGCAGGGGAATCGGCTTCTCGACCACCGCGAAGGCCCCGAGCTCGCTCTCGTTGGCTTCGCGCACGCGGTTCATGTAGCCCGACATCAGGATGATCTTGGCCCGCGAATCCTGGGCGCGCATCCAGCGGAAGGCCTCGACGCCGTCGATCTTCGGCATGTTCATGTCCAGGAGCACAATCTTCGGATGAACTTCCTGGAACAGCCGCTTGGCCTCGCCGCCGTCGCTCGCCTCGGCGTGGGTGACGCCGAGACGGTCCAGGAACTCCGCAATCTCCCGCCGCTGGCTCTCATCGTCGTCGGCGATGACGACGGCCACTTCGGTCATGGACTGGCTCCTTCGGCGCTCGCCTGGGCGACCCCTTCGATAGCGTCATCCTCGGCGGCCGGCAAGAGAATCTCGAACTGCGCGCCCCCCTCGACGTTCCACACGTTGATGTGGCCGCCCATGCCTGCAATGGCGCGGTAGCAGATCGACAGGCCGAGCCCCATGCCCTTGCCCAGTTCCTTGGTCGTGAAGAAGGGATCGAAGATGCGCGACAGGTGGGCCTCGGGGATGCCGCCGCCGCTGTCGGAGATGCGGATGCGCAGGTTGGCGCGGCCCGGCCGGTCGATCAGCTCGACGCGGATCTGGCCGCGCGGCCCGGGCCGGTCGGGATCGGCCGGCGGCGCGTGCTCGGCAATCGCATCGCGGGCATTGGTGATGAAGTTCAGGATCACCTGCTCGATCTCGAACGGCCGGCCGCGGATCCGCCGCGAGCTCTCCGGCACCTCCGCGACCAGCTCGATCTTGTCGAGCGCGATCTGGTTCTTCGACAGCATCAGCGCGCTGCGCACGACGTGGGCCAGCTCGACCTGCTCCATGCCGGGCAGGTCGGCCCGGTTGAAGCGCCGGAGGTGATCGACGATCTTGGCCATGCGCTCGCCCTGCAGCCGGACGGTCTCCAGCTTGTCGTGCATGTAGCCGATCGCCTCCTCGCCGTCGGTGTCGTAGGCCATGAGCGCGTTCTCGGCGGCCATCGACAGGGCGTTGAGCGGCTGCGCGATCTCGTGGGCGAGGCCGGCGACGACCTGGCCGAGCGAGGCCAGCTTGGCGAGGTGCAGCGCCTGCTCCTGGGCGGCGCGCAGCTCCGAGATGTCGCGGCCGACGCCCTGGATCTCGGCGACCTCGCGGTTCTCGTCGAGGATCGCCCGGTAGGTCCACTCGACCCAGCCGAGCTCGCCGTCGGCCTTGTCGACCCGATAGGCGATGGTCAGCGTCGGGTTGTCCGGCGTGATGCCCGAGAACTGCGCCTCGACGGCGGCCCGGTCGAGCGGCGCGATCGGCTCGAAGCCGCGCTGGCCGATCAGCTCCTCGCGGCGGCGCTGAAGGAAGCGGCACATCGCCTCGTTGACGAAGGTGCAGGTGCGGTCGGGCATCATGCGCACGATGAACTCGCGCTGGTTCTCGACGACCGCGCGGTAGCGCGCCTCCGAGGCCTGGAGCAGGGCCTCGGCGCGGCGCCGCTCGGTAATGTCGAGATAGGTGCGCACCACGCCGCCGGTCTCCAGCTCGTGCTGGCGGACCTCCAGGACCGTGCCGTCGGCGGTCGTCTCCTCGAAGTTGTAGCTGCCCGAGAAGCGCAGGCGCTTCAGCTCGGATTCGACGGTGGCGGCGGGATCCCGGTCGCCGAAGTCGCCGCGCATGGCCCGGTAGTGCAGCAGCTCGACCGCCTCGACGCCGCTGTGGAGCAGGCTGCGCGGGTAGCCGACGACGCGCCGGAAGTTGTCGTTCCAGCCGATCAGCCGCAAGTCGCGATCGAGCACGCTGACGCCGTGGTCGATCGCGTCGAAGACGACCTCCAGCATGCCGGCGTTGGCGACCAGCTCCTCGTTCGCCTTGGCCAGCGCGTCGGCCCGCTCGGCGATCACGGCGTGGGCCGACTTGAGCCGGCGCGCCATCCACCAGAGCACCGCCCCGACGAGCAGCAGCACCACCACCAGGGGGATGCCGAGCGTCAGCACCAGGCTGTCGCCCGGGCGCGCCGGCTGCCAAGTCAGCCGCCCGAGCAGCGAGCCGTCCGGGGCGACCAGCGGCCGCGCGTCGGAGACCCGGTCGGGCAGCGGCGCGTCGGCGGCGACGACCTGCAGCTCGCTGAGCAGGGGAACCGGCACCAGCTCGTCGCCCAGCGCGGGCTCCAGGGGCAGCCCGAGCAGCAGGTAGAAGGGATCCTCGGGGACCCCCGGCGTGCGCTCGTCGGTCGGAGTGTTCAGGACCGAGGCCGCCACGGCGTGCACCTCGCCCTGGACCGACAGCAGACCCGCGGCGCGGCCCGCCACCCCCTCCTCCGCCTCGCCCACCGTCTCGAGCAGACGCGGCAGGCCGCCATCGATGTCCTGGGCGCCGAGGGTGGCGATCTGCTCGCCCGCGCGGAACACGCTGAGCACGCGGCCGCCCGGCGCCACCACGAAGGCCACGGGCACGCCGTGCTTCTGGTACAGCCACAGCGCCAGTCGCTGCTTGGCGCGGTTCGGCTCCGGCGCGACCAGCTCGCGCAGCCCGGTCGGGTTCCACATGCTGTACTCGACGGCGACGCTGCTCAGCCCGGTGCGCACCGCCTCGAGCTCGCGCTCGACCGCCACCGCCGCCTGTTCGCGCGCCAGCTCGTTCTGGAGCCAGGCGCTGTACAGCAGCAGGCCACCGGAGACGGCGACGAACAGCACGAACAGGCCCATGAAGGGGGCGAAGAACCGGGCGTTCGACTCCTGCCGCTTGTCCGTGCCGTCGCTCTGTGCCATGGCCTCGTCCGCCGGAGCTGTCGCGGCAATATGAGCCCAGCGCCCGCCCAAAAGGCAATGGCGCAGGCCGCCGGAGCCTCGCCGAAGGCTCGGGCGGAAAGCACGGGAGGTGTCATGAGCGAGGGCCGTCTGCCGACCGAGACCTGGGTGATGGCTCAGGTGCGCCGCTGCCACGCCGAAGGCCGGCCGGCCTTCGTGCTGCGCAAGGGCGACCTGACCGGCGGGCTCGTCATGCTCAAGGTCAACCGGCTCGACGGCAGCGCCCTGGTGCTGGTCCAGCAGCGCGACCTCGAGGGCCGGCTCGGCTGGATGGTCGCCGCCGGCCCCGGCCCGGTCAGCGAGGCCGAGGCCGACGCCTACCTGGAGCGCGCGACGCGCCGCGACCCCGACCTCTGGCTGGTCGAGGTCGAGGACCCGAAGGGCGAGCCGCCGTTCGAGGGCCCCGTCCTCAAGCTGGGATGATCCTGGCCCGGACGGCGCGGCCGCCCCGGCTCAGCCGTGCTCGCGGATGAAGGCGCCGATCTGCGGGCAGATGCCTTCGCGCCAGCGCCGGCCGTTGAAGATGCCGTAGTGGCCGACGCCCTTCTGCAGCAGGTCCTTCTGCTTCGAGTCGGCGAGGCCGCTGCACAGGCGGTGGGCGGCGATCGTCTGGCCGGGCGCCGAGATGTCGTCGAGCTCGCCCTCGACCGTCAGCAGCGCGGTCGTCTCGATCGCCCGCGGCTCGACCCGCACGCCGCGCCACTCCAGCTCGCCGCGCGGCAGCAGGTGGCGCTGGAAGATGCGGTCGACCGTCTCGATGTAGTACTCCGCCGGCACGTCCATGACCGCCAGGTACTCGTCGTAGAACCGGCGGTGCTGGTCCGCCGAGTCGCCGTCGCCGCGCACCAGGTGCCGGAAGTAGCGCATGTGCGCGTCGAAGTGGCGCGAGGGGTTCATCGAGATGAAGCCGCCGAGCTGCAGGAAGCCCGGATAGACCCGGCGCCCGGCGCCGGGATAGAAGCCGGGCACCTCGGCCAGCAGGTGCTGCTCGAACCAGGACAGCGGCCGGGTTTCTGCCAGCTTCGTGACCTCGGTCGGCGCCGCGGTGGTGTCGACCGGGCCGCCCATCAGCGTCATGGTGCGCGGCTGCGCCTTGTCGCCTGCCTGCGCGAGCAGCGAGACCGCCGCCAGGACCAGCGGCGCCGGCTGGCAGACGGCGATCACGTGGGTGTCGGGGCCGAGATGGCGCATGAAGGCCAGCAGGTAGTCGATGTAGTCGTCGACGCCGAAACCGCCTTCGGAGACCGGCACCTCGCGGGCGTCGGTCCAGTCCGTGACGTAGACCTCGTGCCCGGCGAGCAGCGCCTGGACGGTGCCGCGCAGCAGGGTCGCGTGATGGCCCGACATCGGCGCGGCGACCAGGACCTTCGGCTGGCCCGCCTTGCCGCCCTGCTTGGCGAAGTGCAGCAGCCGGCAGAACGGCCGGTGCAGCTCCACGCGCGGCTCGACGGCCAGCTGCTCGCCGTCCTCCTCGACCCCGTCGATGCCCCAGGCCGGCTTCGGTCGCCGCTGGGTCGCCGAGTCGAGCACGTCGATGCCGGCGACGATCGACTTGCCGAGCTGGGTATAGGTCGCCGGGACCCAGGGATGCGTCAGCACGCCCCGGGTGACGTCCGAGAGGATGCGCCACGGCATCAGCGCCGTATGCTGGAATTCGTAGAGGCTGTAGAGCATCGAATGGGTCATCTCGTGGCTTCCGGAGCGCTGCCGCCGAGAGGCCGCCGCCGAAGGGCGGAGGCGGCGCTGCTGCCGGACTCTCCCATGGGAGGGGTTAACAGAAAGGCCCCATTCGATCGAACAGGGGCCGGAAGGCAGCGGGATTGGAACGCGAAACAGGGTTTCGCGCAAGCGCTGCGCACGCAACGATCTTGCGTCGCGCCAGCGAGGCCCGCAGCGCCGGCACCTCGCCCGGCGGCAGGACAACGCGCAGGAAGCCCTGCGGTTCGCCTCGCCTTCGCCGTTGCCGTGCGGCCCCCGGGGCCCTAGAGGCTCTCGCGATACAGCCGGCCCAGGCCGGGCAGCGCGTCGTCGACGCCGGCGAGGCGCAGGCAGTGCCAGATCAGCGCGTGGTTGCTCGAGGTCACCGGCTTGCCCAGGCGCTGCTCCAGCCGCTCGGCGACCGCGACGAGGCGCAGCGAGGTGCAGGACACGAAGACGCCGTCGATCTCCGGCTCGGCGCCGAGCTCGAGCGCGGCCCGCTCGATCGAGTCGAGCGTCACGCGGGCCGCGTCGTTGTCGTTCTCCTCGGTGAAGGAGCCCATGACCGGCACGGCGATGCCGCGCTCCTCGAAGTAGCGGCGCATCCACTGGTTGATCGAGTCGACGTAGGGGGTCAGCAGCGCGATGCGGGTCATGCCGAGGCGCGCGAAGGCGGCGCGCGCGGCGGTCACCGGGGTCGTCGTGGCGACGCCGGGCCGCGCCTCGCGGATGCGGTCGCCGACCCGCTCCTCGCCGATCACCATCGAGGCCGAGGTGCAGCCGTAGCCGACCACGTCGAGCGGCACGTCGGGCAGGATCAGGTCGGCCGCCTCGGTCAGCCGCTGCTCCATAGCGGCCAGCGTCTCCGGGCTGATCCGGGGGTCGTTGCGCACCCGGCTGGCGTAGACCGTGACGCCCTCGAGCGGGGCGAGGACGCGGTGGAACTCGTACTCGACGGTGTGGTCCGAGGCGAGCACGACCAGCCCGATGCGCGCGCGGCCGGCGAGGCCGCCGTCGAGCTCGTGCTCCATGTGCTGCTTGGAGATCGGTTCGCGGGCGAGCGTCTGGCTGGTCATGGGCTTGGCTCCGGAAACAGGGGTGGCAGAGGGGATCAATGCAGGGCGGTCGAGGGCAGGGTCATGCCCGCGGTGTCGATCGCCGGGCGCCGCCCGGCGATGACGTCGCCGACGATCTCGGCGGTGCCGCAGGCCATCGTCCAGCCCATGTGGCCATGGCCAGTGTTGAGGAACAGGTTGCGATGCCGGCTGCGGCCCAGGATCGGGATCCCGGTCGGCGTCATCGGCCTGAGGCAGGCCCAGTAGTCCGGCCGCTCCCAGTCGCCGGCGTCGGGGAACAGCTCGCGCGCCGACTGCAGCATGGAGCGGAAGTCGGCCGGGCGGTGGCTGCTGTCGTAGCCGGCGAACTCCGCGGTCGCGGTGATGCGCAGCCGCTCGCCCATCGGGCAGTAGGCGACCAGGTTGTCCTCGTCGACGCCGCCGACGGCCGGCACGTTGTTGCGACCGGCCGTCGGCAGGGTCACCGAGTAGCCCTTGACCGGATAGATCGGCAGGTCGAGCGACAGGCCGCGCACGAGGCGCGGGCTGAGCGCACCGAGCGCGAGCACGAAGGCGTCGGCCTCCAGGCCGCCGCGATCGGTCGCCGCGCGCCGCACGCGGTCGCCCTCGACCTCGAGACGGGTCACCGTCTCGCCCCAGCGGAAGACGACGCCGCGCTCCGCGCAGAGTTCGGCGAGCGCCAGGGTGAAGCGGCGGGCGTCGCCGCTTTCGTCGCCGGGCGCGTAAACCGCCCCGGCCAGCCGCTCCTTGACCGGCGCCAGGGCCGGGTCGACGCCGGCCGCGGCCTCCGGGTCCAGCGCCTGCAGCTCGACGCCCTCGGCGGTCAGGATCGCCATCTTGGCGACCGCCGCCTCGAAGGTGGCGGGCTTGCGGTAAAGGTAGAGCAGGCCGCCGCCGCGGCCGTCGTAGTCGACGCCCGTCTCGGCGACCACCTGGTGCAGGCAGTCCTGGGCGTAGCGGCACAGACGGACCTTGGTCGTGGTGTTGATGCGCGCGCGCTCGGCCGTGCACTGCGCCAGGAACTTCAGGGTCCAGCGCCAGAGGGCGGGATCGAGGCTCGGCCGGAACCGCAGCGCCTGGTCGTCGCGCCACAGCGAGCGCAGCAGCATGCCCGGCGCGCTCGGCGACGACCAGGCGTAGGCATGACCCGGCGCGACCAGCCCGGCGTTGGCGTAGGAGGTGAAGTTGGCGGCCGCCTCGCCACGATCGACGACGACGACCTCGTGCCCGTCCTTGAGCAGCCGATAGGCAAGAGTGACGCCGGCCAGGCCGGCCCCCAGAACCGCAATCCGCACCGCGCGCCCTCTCCCCGCAGGTCCCCCGAGAAGCGCGAGCTTACACGGCCCGGCGCGGCGCGTGGAAGCGCCGCTTCGGACCCCCGGCGGGCGCGCCTTACCGGAACATGGACAGGTCTTAATCTTCCGGACAGGCGACCGTAAGGCGGCCCCTCCCATTCTCAGTCCCGAGCGCCCCGGCCGACCGCCGCGGCGCCCGGAACCCTCAACGCACGGGAGGTGCATTGATGCAAAGCCAGACGACGAAGCCGCAGCCGCTGCAGCGGCCGCTTCGCTGGGCAGGCGCCGCGCTCGCCGGTGGCCTGCTGGTCTGGACCCAGGTGGCGGCCGCCGCGCCGGCGCCGGAGTCCTTCTCGGGCCTCGCCAAGGAGGCCAGCCCCTCGGTCGTGCTGATCACGGCCGAGCAGACCAACCCCGCCGGGTCGGCGGAGGCGCCGCAGATGCGCGGCAATCCCTTCGAGGGCACGCCCTTCGAGGACTTCCTGGAGCGCTTCGGCAAGCCCGGCCAGAACGGGCCGCAGCGGCCGATGCGCGGTCTCGGCTCCGGCTTCGTCATCGACGAGGACGGCTACGTCGTGACCAACAACCACGTCGTCGAGCGCGCCGACAAGGTCAGCGTCAAGTTCGACGACGGCGAGGAGTACGACGCCAAGGTCCTGGGCACCGATCCCAAGACCGACCTGGCGCTGCTCAAGGTCGAGGCCGGCAAGGACCTGCCGGCCCTGTCCTGGGGCGACTCCGACGCCATGGAGGTCGGCGACTGGGTCATGGCCATCGGCAACCCCTTCGGCCTGGGCGGCACCGTCACCGCCGGCATCGTCTCGGCGCGCGGCCGCGACATCGGCGCCGGCCCCTACGACGACTTCATCCAGACCGACGCCGCGATCAACCGCGGCAACTCCGGCGGCCCGATGTTCAACCTCGACGGCGAGGTCATCGGCATCAACTCGGCGATCTTCTCGCCGAGCGGCGGCTCGGTCGGCATCGGCTTCGCCATCCCCTCCAACCTGGCCCGCGACGTGATCACGCAGCTGCGTGAGACCGGCTCGGTCGAGCGCGGCTGGCTGGGCGTCAAGATTCAGCAGGTCACGCCCGAGCTCGCCGAGGCCTTCGGCCTGGAAGAGGGCCACGGCGCGCTGGTGTCCGAGGTGTTCGACAACTCGCCCGCGGCGGCCGCCGGCTTCCGCTCCGGCGACCTGATCACCCAGTTCGACGGCAAGCGGATCGAGACGATGCGCGACCTGCCGCGCTTGGTGGCCGCGGTCGAGCCGGGCAGCGACGTCTCGGTCGACGTGCTGCGCAAGGGCGAGCCGACCAGCCTGACCGTCGAGATCGCCCGCCTCGACCCGCAGCAGGTTGCCTCGGCCAGCCAGCCGGAGGAGACCGAGTCCAACAAGCTCGGCGCCAAGCTTTCGGCGCTGACGCCGGAGCTGCGCGAGCGCATGGGCCTGGAGGAGGCCGCCGACGGCGTCGTCGTCACCGGCGTCGCGCCGAACGGGCTGGCGGCCCGCCAGGGCCTCGAGGTCGGCGACCTGATCGCCGAGGCCGACGGCAAGTCCGTCGACAGCCCGGCGACGCTCGAGCAGGTGCTCGACGAGGCGCGGCACGAGGACAAGAAGGCGGTGGCGCTGCTGGTCAAGCGCAACGGCAACGCGCTGTACCTCGGACTGCGCCTGGCCGACGCCTAGCCCCTTCGTCCCCGTCGGCCGGGACAGGGAGGGCCGGTCGCAGGAAGCGGCCGGCCCTTTCTTTTGCGAGACCGCAGAACACGCACTATTTACAGGGTGATAGGGGGAGTTCGAACGCCATGCGCATTCTGATCGTCGAAGACGACGCCAAGACCGCCGACTACCTGGCCAAGGGCCTCGGCGAGGCCGGCCACACGGTCGACCGGGCCGGCGACGGACGCGAGGGCCTGTTCCTGGCCTCCGGCGGCGACTACGACGCCGTCGTGCTCGACCGCATGCTGCCGAAGCTCGACGGCCTGGCCGTCCTGCAGGCCCTGCGCGCCGCCGAGGTCGAGACCCCGGTGCTGATCCTCTCCGCCGTCGGCCACGTCGATGAGCGGGTCAAGGGGCTTAAGGCCGGCGGCGACGACTACGTCGTCAAGCCCTTCGCCTTCTCCGAGCTGCTGGCGCGCATCGAGGCGCTGTCGCGCCGCCGCGGCACGGCGAGCGCGCAGACCAAGCTCAACGTCGCCGACCTGGAGATGGACCTGCTGGCCCGGCGGGTGACCCGCTCGGGCAAGTCGATCGACCTGCAGCCGCGCGAGTTCAAGCTGCTCGAGTACCTGCTGCGCCACAGCGGCCAGACCGTGACCCGGACGATGCTGCTCGAAGGCGTCTGGGACTACCACTTCGATCCCCAGACCAACGTCATCGACGTCCACGTCAGCCGGCTGCGACAGAAGGTCGACCGCGAGTTCGAGACGCCGCTGATCCACACGGTGCGCGGCGTCGGCTATCGCCTGGCGGCAGAGGCGTGACGACGCCGCGGCGGTGGTGGCGCGGCGCGAGCTTCCGCTTCGCCGCGCTCTACGCGCTGCTGTTCGCGACCTCGATGGCGGCGCTCGGCGCCTTCGTCTACTGGTCGAGCATCGACGTCATCGAGCGCCAGGTCGCCGACACCGTGCAGGCCGAGCTGCGCGGCCTCGCCGAGCAGCTCGCCGAGCAGGGCCTGCCGCGCCTGCGCGAGGTCATCGAGCAGCGCAGCGCGCCCGGCGGCGACACCGACAACGTCTACCTGCTGGTCGGGCCCGGCGGACGGCGCCTCGCCGGCAACCTCAGCACCTGGCCGGAGCGCGCACGGCCCGACGGCGAGTGGCTGCGACTCGAGCTGTACCGCACGCTGGAGCACACCGAGCCGGTCGAGGTCGGCGCGCGCGCCTTCGAGCTGCGCGGCGGCGCCCGCCTGCTGGTCGGGCGCGACCTCGGCGCCCGCGAGGCGCTGCGGCGGACGATCCTCGAGGCCGTCGCCTGGGGGCTCGGCGGCGCCCTGCTGCTCGGCGCGCTCGGCGGCTGGCTGCTCGGCCGTTACCTGCTGAGCCGGGTCGAGACGGTCAGCCGGACCAGCCGGCGCATCGTCGACGGCGACCTGACCCAGCGCGTGCCGCTCACCGGCACCGGCGACGCCTTCGACCGCCTGGCCGACAACCTGAACCGCATGCTGGCGCGCATCGAGACGCTGATGACCGGCATGCGCGTGGTCACCGACAGCCTGGCCCACGACCTGCGCAGCCCGCTGACCCGGCTGCGCAGCCGCCTGGAGATGGCGCTGCGCGAGCACGACCTGGAGCATCCCGAGAAGCCCGGCGGCCTCGGCGACGCCGACCGCCAGGTGCTCGAGCAGGCGCTGAGCGACGTCGAGACGATCCGCGGCACCTTCGACTCGCTGATCGCCATCGCGGAGGCCGAGGCCGGCATCACGCGTGTCGGCCTGGCCCGCGTCGGGCTCGACGAACTGGTCGCCGAGCTCGGCGAGCTCGCCGAGCCGCTCGCCGAGGAGTCGCACTGCCGGCTGGTCGCCGAGGTGGCCGAGCCGCTGGCCATCGCCGGCCATCGCCAGCTGCTGGCGCAGGCGATCTCGAACCTGCTCGACAACGCGCTCAAGTACGGCTGCGACGGCGGCGAGATCCATCTGGTCCTGGCCCGCGAGGACGACCGGGCGGTACTGAGCGTCGCGGATCGCGGGCCGGGCATTCCCGAGTCCGCGCGCGCGGCCGTGCTGCAGCGCTTCGTGCGCCTCGACGAGAGCCGCAGCCTGCCGGGCAGCGGCCTCGGCCTGGCGCTGGCGGCGGCCGTCGCCAAGCTGCACGAGAGCACCTTCGAGCTGCAGGACAACGCCCCGGGCCTGCGCGTCGTCTGGCGCTTCGAGCTGGCCGAAGGCTGACAGGCAGACAGCGTCGCGGCCGGCGGGACTCGGCGAAGCGCCACGCCGACCTATCTTGCGGCCGATGGACCAGCCCCGCGCCGCCTCCGCCCCTCCTCCCGCCCGCGGGCTTGGACCGGCCAGCCGGCCCGGCCCGGCCAGCCGGCGACGCGCGGCGGCGCTGCTCGCGCTGCCGCTGCTGCTGCTGGCGCCGGCGGCGCGTGCGGCCGGGCCGCTCGACCTGCTGCTGGTGCTGGCGGTCGACGCCTCGGGCTCGGTCGACGACGGCGAGTACGCCCTGCAGCTCGGCGGCATCGCCGCCGCGCTGCGCGACCCGGCGGTGCAGCGCGCCATCGCCGAGGGCGCGCACGGCGCGATCGCTGTCAACCTGACGGTCTGGTCGGAGGCCAACCGGCCGAAGGACAGCAGCGGCTGGCACCGCATCGACGGACCCGCCGCCGCGGAACGCGTCGCCGCCCAGCTGGAGCGCCACCCGCGCCGGGTGGTGCGCGGCGGCACCGGGATCGGCAAGGCCCTGCAGTTCGCCGCCTGGCAGATCGAGCGCAGCGGCCTCGACGCGCCGCGCAAGGTCATCGACCTGTCGGGCGACGGCAGCGAGACGCCGTTCCGCGAGTGGAGTCTCGACATCGACCAGGGCCGCCGCTTCGCCCTGCTGCGCGGCATCTCGATCAACGGCCTGGCGATCCTCCAGGACGAGGCCGACCTCGCGGCCTACTACCGCCGGCGGCTGATCGGCGGCAGCGGCGCTTTCGTCGAGGTTGCGTCCGGCTACGGCGACATCGCGGCGGCGATGCGGCGCAAGCTGATCCGCGAGATCGAAGGCCGGCCGCTGGTCGGCGAGCGGACGCGTGCACCGCGCACGCAGGCGTACGCGTCCGCTCCGGCAGCGCAGAGCGCCGGGACCGCGACGCGGGCAGCGGCCTTGCGGGCGGCGGCGAGGCGCGGCATGGTAGCGGCCCTCGAGGGGATCGAAACAAGACGAACGGCGGAACGCCCATGAAGATCGCCATCCTGAAGGAGCGGCGCCCGGGAGAGGCCCGCGTGGCCGCGACGCCCGAGGTCGTCAAGAAGTACGTCGGCCTCGGCCTCGAGGTCGCCGTCGAAAGCGGCGCGGGCGCTGCGGCCAGCCTGACCGACGAGGCCTACGAGGCGGCCGGCGCGACGCTCGCCAAGGACGCCCGGGCGGCGCTCTCGGGCGCGGGCCTGGCGCTCAAGGTGCAACGGCCGACGGCCGAGGAGGCCAAGGCCTTCGACAAGGGCTGCCTGCTGCTCGCCCTGGTCGATCCCTATCGGGCGGGCGCCGACCTCAAGGCCCTCGCCGATGCCGGGGTCACGGCCTTCGCCATGGAGTTCATGCCGCGCATCACCCGCGCGCAGTCGATGGACGTGCTGTCCAGCCAGGCCAACCTGGCCGGCTACAAGGCGGTGATCGACGCGGCGGCCGAGTTCGGCCGCGCCTTCCCGCTGATGATGACCGCCGCCGGCAAGGTCAACCCGGCCCAGGTCCTGGTCATGGGTGCCGGCGTCGCCGGCCTGCAGGCGATCGCCACCGCGCGGCGGCTCGGCGCCGTGGTCCACGCCACCGACGTGCGCCCGGCGGCCAAGGAGCAGGTCGAGTCCCTGGGCGGCAAGTTCGTCGCCGTCGAGGACGAGGAGTTCAAGCAGGCCGAGACCGCCGGCGGCTACGCCAAGGAGATGAGCGACGCCTACAAGAAGAAGCAGGCGGAGCTGATCGCCGAGACGATCAAGAAGATGGACGTCGTGGTCACCACCGCGCTGATTCCGGGCCGCCCGGCGCCGAAGCTGATCTCGGCGGAGATGGTCAAGTCGATGAAGCCGGGCTCGGTGATCGTCGACCTCGCGGTCGAGACCGGCGGCAACTGCGAGCTCTCGGAGCCCGACAAGATCGCCGTCAGGCACGGCGTCAAGATCATCGGCCACCGCAACCTGCCGGCGCGCCTGGCGACGGACACCTCGCAGCTCTACGCCACCAACCTCTTCAACCTGGTGGCGCTGCTCTGGGACAAGGGCGAGAAGAAGCTGGCCGTCGACTGGGACGACGAGATCGTCAAGAGCACCGTGGTGACCCGCGACGGCGACATCGTCCACCCAAACCTGGAGCAGGCGAAGGCCGAGCTGGCCAAGGGCGGCGCCGCCGCCCCGGCCGCGAAGCCCGCCGGCAAGGCTGCTGCCTCGACGAAGCCGGCGGCGAAGAAGGCGCCGGCGAAGAAGGCAACCGCCAAGAAGACGGCCGCGAAGAAGGCCCCGGCCAAGAAGACGGCGGCCAAGCAGGGCGCGGCCCCGAAGCCGTCGGAAGCGAAGGCGGGCGAATCCCAGGCGACGGAACCCAAGGCGTCGGAATCCCAGGAGGCCGAGAAGAATGGCAAGTGAGGCTCTGAGCGAGCGCCTGCGCGAGGCCGCCGAAGAGGCCGGCGAGCTGGCCCGCGATCTCGGCGCGATGGCGAGCGACGCCGGCCGCGACGCGCTGACCTCCGGCGGCGACGCCCTCGGCTCGGTGGCCGGCGGGGCCGCCGAGCACGCCGCCTCGCCGATCGTCGTCGGGCTGACCGTCTTCGTGCTCGCCGTCTTCGTCGGCTACCACGTGGTCTGGCGGGTAACCCCGGCGCTGCACTCGCCGCTGATGGGCGTCACCAACGCGATCTCCTCGGTGATCATCGTCGGCGCGCTGATCGCCGCCGGCTCGGGCGCCGGCTTCTCGGAGATCATGGGCTTCGTCGCGGTGACGCTGGCCAGCGTCAACATCTTCGGCGGCTTCCTGGTGACCAACCGGATGCTGTCGATGTTCAAGAAGAAAGAGCGCCCCGCCGCCGGCGGCAAGGGCAAGTAGCGGGCAGGGAGCGCAAGAGCCATGAACCAAGACCTCGCCGCCCTGCTCTACCTCGTCGCCTCGGTGCTGTTCATCCTGGCGCTGCGCGGCCTGTCGCACCCGGAGACGGCGCGCAACGGCAACCGCTTCGGCATGCTCGGCATGGCGATCGCGATCCTGACCACCTTCACCCAGCTGCAGGAGCTCAACCTCGGCATCATCGTCGGCGGCATCCTGCTCGGCGGCACGATCGGCAGCTTCATCGCCTACCGCATCCAGATGACCGCGCTGCCGCAGCTGGTCGCCGCCTTCCACTCGCTGGTCGGCCTCGCCGCCGTGTTCGTCGCGGCGGCCGCCTTCTACAACCCCGGCGCCTACGGCATCGGCACGCCCGGCGACGTCAAGCTCAACTCGCTGATCGAGATGTCGATCGGCGTGGCGATCGGCGCGATCACCTTCACCGGCTCGATCGTCGCCTTCTGCAAGCTGCAGGGCCTGGTCAGCGGCAAGCCGGTGGTCTTCGAGGGCCAGCACTTCCTCAACCTGGCGCTCGGCATCGCCGTCGTCGTGCTGATCGTCTGGCTGTGCCTGACCAACTCGGGCACGGCCTTCTGGCTGATCGTGGCGCTGACCCTGCTGCTCGGCGTGCTGATCATCATCCCGATCGGCGGCGCCGACATGCCGGTCGTGATCTCGATGCTGAACTCCTACTCGGGCTGGGCCGCGGCCGGCATCGGCTTCACGCTGGAGAACAACCTGCTGATCGTCACCGGCGCGCTGGTCGGCTCCTCGGGCGCGATCCTCAGCTACATCATGTGCAAGGGGATGAACCGCTCGTTCTTCTCGGTGATCCTCGGCGGCTTCGGCGGCGAGAGCGCGGGCGGCGGCGGCGCCGACCAGGGCGACCGCACGCACCGCGCCGGCTCGGCCGAGGACGCGGCCTTCCTGATGAAGAACGCCGACAAGGTGATCATCGTGCCGGGCTACGGCATGGCCGTGGCCCAGGCCCAGCACGCGCTCAGGGAGATGGCCGACCTGCTGAAGGCCGAGGGCGTCGAGGTCAAGTACGCCATCCACCCGGTCGCCGGGCGCATGCCCGGGCACATGAACGTCCTGCTCGCCGAGGCCAACGTGCCCTACGACGAGGTCTTCGAAATGGACGAGATCAACCGGGAGTTCGCCGAAGCCGACGTCGCCTTCGTGATCGGCGCCAACGACGTCACCAACCCGGCGGCCAAGACCGACAAGACCTCGCCGATCTACGGCATGCCGGTGCTCGACGTCGAGAAGGCGCAGAACGTGCTGTTCGTGAAGCGCTCGATGGCGACCGGCTACGCCGGCGTCGACAACCCGCTGTTCTACATGGACCAGACCATGATGCTGCTCGCCGACGCCAAGAAGATGTGCGAGGACGTGGTCAAGGCCCTGGAGCACTAGGGCGACGGGGCAAGCCCTCGTCGACGGACCGAGCCACACGCGCTTGGCCGCTGGTCTCTGCTCGACCGGGGCGTGATCGCAAAGGGAGCGCGATGACCGACGAGCGGCTCACCCAGCTCGGCCGCGGCGTCGCGGCGCCGGCCTCGCCGGACGAGGCACCGCTCGAGCGGGTGCCCAACGGCCATCCCGACGTCGACTTCCTGGCGCGCTTCACCTGCCCGGAGTTCACCGCCCTCTGCCCGGTCACCGGCCAGCCGGACTTCGCGCACCTGGTGATCGACTACCTGCCCGACCGTTGGCTGGTCGAATCGAAGTCGCTGAAGCTCTACCTCGCGGCCTTCCGCAACGAGGGCTGCTTCCACGAGGACACGACGCTCAGGATCGCCAAGCGCATCTGCGCGGCCGTCGAGCCGCGCTGGCTGCGCATCGGCGGCTACTGGTACCCGCGCGGCGGCATGCCGATCGACGTCTTCTGGCAGAGCGGCCCGCCGCCCGAGGGCCTGTGGCTGCCGGACCAGGGGGTCCCCGCCTACCGCGGGCGCGGCTGAGCGCGCCCGCGGCCGGGCGGATCGCCCCCGGCGATCGGCACCCGATCAGGGAATCACGCCGCAGGCGAGGCGCGCGCCGCCGCCGCCGAGCGGCTTCGGCTCGTCGCGGAAGTTGTCGCCGTCGGCGTGGATCATCAGCGCCAGGCCGCGCAGCCGCGTGGCGTCCTTGATGCGCGGCGCGACCAGGGTGTGGGTCGTTGCGGTCGCCCCGTCCTCGTCGACGCCGACGTAGAGCACCGGCAGGTCGCCGAGATGCCCGTCGCCTGAGGGCCCGCGGTGCTTGCCGGTCTCCTCGGGATCCCAGTGCCCGCCGGCGGCCAGGGCCGGCACCGTCTCGCCGTCCTTCTCGGCCGGCTGGCAGCTGCCGTTGGCATGGACGTGGAAGCCGTGCGCGCCGGGCGGCAGGTCGTTGGTCAGGTCGAGGTGCAGCAGCAGCCCGTTGCCGCTGTCGGTCAGCGTCACGTGTCCGACCTCCTTGCCCGGGCCGTCCTTGGTCGCCAGGGCCATCGGCACCCGGATCTCCTGCTGCGCCAGCGCCGAGCCGGCGGTGAGGGCGACCGCCGAGGCCAGGGCACAGGCGGCGGCGCGGAGGGGAAGTCTAGCTGGCATGGTAGGACTCCTTGCGGTCCGTTCTCGTCGGAGGGCCTCCAGGGCCCTGACAGGAGAACGGAGCAGAGGATACCACGTTCCGCGGCCGCTTGCCGCGGAGCCCCGCTCAGGCCGCCTTGAGGATCGCCTCGCGCAGTGCCGCGAAACGCCGCTCCGCCGTACCGCCGGCCAGCGGATCGGGGCCGCCCTCGGCCCGCCCGGCGAGCGCCGCCCAGTCGTCCGGCCCGAGGTGCGTCTCGGCGTAGGGCAGGAAGGCCTCCTCCTCGCGCGCCATGTGCCCGCGCTGGAAGGCCAGGAAGTCCCGGGCGGCGCCGATCAGCAGGGCGCGCGGCAACTCGACGTCGCGCTCGACCGCCTCGACCAGCTCGGCCAGGCGACCGAGGGTCGCCGCGAGGCGGACGTGCTCCGCCTCGAGGTCGTGCAGCGCCGGCGCGGCCGCGCGTTCGCGCGCCATCAGCCGGCGGTAGATCAGATCCTCCTTGGGATGGTGCACCTCGGCGGGGAAGGCGCGCAGGTAGTCGAGTATCTGGTCCCACAGCTCGCCGTCGAAGGGCTCGCCCGCCTCGAAGGCGTCGACCTCGCGTTCCAGCAGGTCGAGGACGGGGCCGAGGTTGCGGTGCTCCTCCTGGATCTCGCGGATCAGGTCGGTCATGGCCAGCCTCCTCTCGCTCTCTGCAGGCCAGCCTGGCAGGCATGGGCTCGGGGGGCTTTGACCGGGATCAACTGGCAGGTACAAGGCCCGCCGGGACCGAAACCGACGGAGAAGGACGGCGAGCCATGGCGATCACGCGTTTGGGCATCCTGGGAGCCGGCACCATGGGCAGCGGCATCGCCATGGGCGCAGCACTGCACGGCGTCGAGGTGCTGCTGGTCGACATCGACGGCGCGCGCCTCGAGGCCGCGCTGGCCGAGGCCGCGCGCTTCTACGCCCGGGGCGTCGAGAAGGGGCGGATCGCCGAGGCCGACGCCGAGGCGGCCAAGCGGCGGCTCGCGACCGGCGAGGACCTTGCCGCCTTCGACGACCGCGAGCTGATCGTCGAGGCGGTCTTCGAGGACTTCGACCTGAAGGCCCGGATGTTCGAGGCGATCTCGCGGGCCGCGGCGCCGGAGGCGCTGCTCGCCACCAACACCTCCTGCCTGCGCGTCGGCGACCTCGCCGCCCACGTCGCAGCTCCCGAGCGCTTCCTCGGCCTGCACTACTTCAGCCCGGCCCAGGTCAATCCGCTGGTCGAGGTCGTGCGCGGCGCGGCGACGAGCGAGGCGACGGTCGCGGCCGCCCTCGCCTTCACCGAGGCGACCGGCAAGACACCGCTGCTGTGCAAGGATTCCTACGGCTTCGCGGTCAACCGCTTCTTCTGCCCCTATACCAACGAGGCGGCGCGCCTGGTCGACGAGGGCCTCGGCACGACGGCGCAGGTCGACCGCGTGGCGCGCGACGCGCTGGGAGTCGCCGCCGGGCCCTTCCTGGTGCAGAACATCATCAAGCCGCGGATCAACCTCCATGCCATCCGCAACCTGGCGCCGCTCGGCCCGTTCTACGCGCCGGCCGACTTCCTGGTCGCGGTCGGCGACGCCGGCGGCGACTTCGAGATCGGCGAGGATCCGGGCGCCGACGAGGGCGCCGAGTCCGACGCGCTGATCGCCGAGCGCCTGCAGGGCGCGACCTTCCTGGCGGTCCTGGAGGAGCTCGACGAGGAAGTCGCCTCGCCGGCCGACATCGACCGCGGCGCCGGCCTCGCGCTGAAGTTCGGCCGCCCGCCCTGCGCCCTGATGGACGAGCTGGGCCGCGCCGCCGTCGAGGCGCGGGTCGACCCGCTGTGCCAGCGCTACGGCCACCCGCTGCCCAAGGCGATCGAGCGGGTCGGCCGACTGCTCGGCTGAGGCCCCCTAGTCCAGCTCGACCAGCCAGGCCTGGACCGCGGTCCCGGCGCGCAGGCGCCATCGCGCCGGGCCGTCGCAGGCCAGGGCGTCGAGCGGCGCCGGGCACAGCGAGAGACCGGCGGCCTCCAGGTCGCCCTCGCCCTCGACCCAGAGCAGGACCGCCGCGCCGGTCTCGAAGGTCTCGGCGACGCCGGCCGCGAGCGCGAGCCGGGTCATGCGCGCCTCGGCGCGGCCGCGGCGGGTCATGACGTTGAGGTCGACGACTGGCCCGCCGAGCAGGTCGCAGTGCGTCTCGAGGTCGGCCGGAAAGCGGTGCGGCGGCCCGTCCGGCGTGACCAGCGCCGGCGGCGCCTCGCCGACCGCCAGCCGCAGGCCGGCGCCGGAGAGCACGGCCAGCGTCCGGTCGACCCCGGCGAACAGCGAGAAGGGGCCGGCCTCCTCGACCCGGGCGATCGACAGGCGCCAGTCGAAGTCGTCGAGCCCGGCGCCTTCGGGCGAAACCGCCACCTCGCTGGTCTCGCCGCCGCCGTTCTTCCAGGGCCGCGCGTGGCGCCGAGCGGCCGGCAGATGGCGGGCCGCGGTCTCTCTCTGCTGGGTCATGGGCCCATGGTCGGCCCAACGGCCGGGCGCAGGCAAGCCCCGCGCCCGGCCGCCGCGACCGGCGACGCGATCAGCCGCGCTTGGGCTCGAGCGTCACGCTGTAGAGCGCCGCGTCGGCGATGTCCTTCAGCGTCACGGTCATCGCCTGGCTGTCGCCGTCGATCTCGACCAGGCCGAAGAACTGCAGGCCCTCGGAGGGCGGCAGGTTGGCCCGGCCCGCCGGGTCCTTCGAGTAGACGACCTGCGGCCCGAAGGTGTCGTCCATCTGGCCGGGCCCGAAGGAGCCGGCGTGGATCGGCCCGGAGACGAACTCCCAGAAGGGCTCGAACTCCTGGAACTGCGCCTTCGAGGGGTCGTAGTAGTGCGCCGCGGTGTAGTGCACGTCGGCAGTCAGCCAGACGGTGTTGGCGACGTCGTTGAGCTTGATGAAGCGCAGCAGCTCGGCGATCTCCATCTCGCGGCCGAGCGCCGGGCCGTCGCCGTTGGCGGCGTTCTCGAAGTTGTCCCCGTCCTTGACCTGGATGCCGATCGGCATGTCGGAGGCGATGACCTTCCAGGTCGCCTTGCTGGCCAGCAGCTCGCGCTTCAGCCAGGCCAGCTGCTCGGTGCCGAGGAAGGCGGTCTCCGGACCCGCGACCGGCTGGCGGTTGTCGCTGTTGGCGCCGCGGAAGGTCCGCATGTCGATGACGAAGACGTCGAGCAGCGGGCCGTAGGAGATCTTGCGGTGCACCCGCTCGGGCTCGAGCGCCGGCGTCGCCGTCGGCATGAACTCGTGGAACGCCCGGTTGGCGCGCGCCGCGAGCAGCGAGGCCGACTTGACGCTGTAGCGCTCGTCGGCCAGCAGCTCGCCCGGATACCAGTTGTTGACCGTCTCGTGGTCGTCCCACTGGGCGATCATCGGCACGCCGGCCATCATCGCCAGGTAGTTCTCGTCCAGCAGGTTGTACTTGAAGTTGCCGCGGAACTCCGCGAGCGTCTCGGCGACCTTCGCCTTTTCCTCGGTCACGAGGTTCTTCCAGACGCCGCCGTCGGGCAGCGCGACCTCGGCCTGGAGCGGGCCGTCGGCGTAGATCGTGTCGCCCGAGTTGATGAAGAAGTCGGGGTTCTGGGCCAGCATCGCCGCATAGCCGGTCATGCCGCCGCGCTCGCGGTCGATGCCCCAGCCCTGGCCCGCGGTGTCGCCGGTCCAGACGAAGCGGACCGAGCGGCGGTCGCCGGGCGCGGTGCGGAAGCGGCCCTCCACCGGCTCGGAGAGCAGGGTCGGCTCGGCGAGATCCTCGAAGGCGACGCGATAGAAGACCTGCTGGCCGGCCGGCAGGTCGCCGAGCCGCATCTTGGCCGTGTAGTCGCCGGCCTCGAGGGCCGCCGGACCGACGAGGCGGCGCGCGTCGGCGAAGGACTCGCGGGTCGCGACCTCGACGACCATGCGCGCCGGCCGGTCGGCGCGGCTCCAGATCACGGCGCCGCCGGCGCCCGGGTCGCCGGACTGCACGCCGTGGGTGATCTGCGGACGGCTGGCGGCGCGGCTGATGCCGGGCATCGCCAGGCCGGACGCGAGGCCCGAGGCGGCGGCGAGGCCGGCGCCGGCGGCGGAGCCGGCGAGGAAGCGGCGGCGAGTGACTCGGGCTTGCGCCCCGGTACGCGGCAGGACGACACGGGTCATGGATGACACCCCTCGTTGAAGCATGGCGTTTCGGGTTTGAGGACGCCAGCTTCGGGCTCGTGCATGACGCTTGGGCAAACGCCCGCGTAACGAAACCTTGAAGCTTTTGCAGCGGGGCCGGGACACGCCCACCTGCGCCGGGCGCATGGCACGGTCCCGGGCCGGCGCCCTGGGCGACGCGGCGCGCAGGGCCCACTATCTAGCCTGCAACAGTCTCGGGATCTCCATGTCAGAGCCAGCCGCCGGAAGCGCGGCTTCGGCGCCGCCGCCGAAGCCCTCTCTCCTGATTCTGGTCGCGATCAGCGCGATCGGTCCGTTGGCGCTCAACATGTTCGTGCCCTCGATGCCGGGCCTGCAGCGCTATTTCGGCGTCGACTACGCGACCGCGCAGCTGACGCTGACGCTCTACCTGATCGGCATGGCCGGCTGCCAGGTGTTCTACGGGCCGCTGTCCGACAAGCTCGGACGCCGCCCGGTGCTGCTCGGCGGACTGGCGCTCTTCGTGGTTGCCAGCACCGTGGCGGCGCTGGCGCCGACCATCGAGATCCTGATCGCGGCCCGACTCGCCCAGGCGGTCGGCGGCGCCGCCGGAATCGTGCTGTCGCGGGCCATCGTGCGCGACCTCTACGGCCGCGAGAAGGCGGCCTCGGTGATCGGCTACATCACCGTGGCCTGGGCGGTCGCGCCGATGCTGGCGCCCGGCGTCGGCGGGCTGCTCGACGGTGTCGGCGGCTGGCGCGCCTCCTTCTTCCTGCTGATCGCGCTCGGCCTGCTGGTCTTGCTGGCGAGCTATCGCGCCCTGCACGAGACCAACCATCAGCGCACCCAGGGCAGCGGCTTCGGCGCCATGCTGCAGGGCTACCGCTGGCTGGTCCGGCGTCCGCGCTTCTGGCTCTACACCCTGACCATCGGCTTCTCGAGCAGCGTCTTCTTCTCGTTCCTCGGCGGCGCCCCCTACCTGATGGTCGAGGTCATGGGCCGCTCGCCGCTCGAGTACGGCCTCTGGTTCGTCATCGTCTCTTTCGGCTGGATGACCGGCAACTTCCTGTCCGGTCGCTTCTCGGAGCGGCTCGGCGTCGACCGCATGCTGCTCGCCGGCAGCCTGCTCGCGGCCGCGGCCTCGCTGGTCGGCCTGCTGCTCGGCCTGACCGGCGAGCTGATGCCCTGGATGATCTTCGTGCCGATGACCTTCGCGGCCTGCGGCAATGGCATGACCATGCCCAACGGCTTCGCCGCGGTGGTCAGCCTCAATCCGGCGGTCGCCGGCGCCGCCGCCGGCCTGGCCGGCTGCCTGCAGATCGGCACCGGCGCGCTGGCCAGCCAGGTGGTCGGCTTCCTGCAGACCTTCGAGCCGCTGGCGATGTTCGGGGTGATGGTGCTCTGCGGCGTGCTGGCCAGCCTGTGCCAGCTGCAGAACGGCCGCCTGGCCCGGGTCGAGCGCCGGACGGCCGGCGCCTCGCCCGTCGAACAGCCGGCCGAGTAGCCCCGCCCACGCCGCGTTCTCGGACCTCCGGACACGCGAAAACGCGGCCTCGAAAGAGACCGCGTCAGCGTCTTGTCCCGGACCGGCGAGCCGGCGCGCCCGACGGGGCCGCGCCGCTGGCCGGATTAGGCTTGGCTAGAAGCCCTCGCGCTCCAGGCGCTTGCGCAGCAGCTTGCGGTGCCGGCGCACGGCCTCGGCACGCTCGCGCTTGCGCTTCTCGGACGGCTTCTCGAAGTGGCGGCGCAGCTTCATCTCACGGAAGACGCCCTCGCGCTGCAGCTTCTTCTTGAGCGCGCGCATTGCCTGGTCGACGTTGTTGTCGCGAACGGAAACCTGCACGGTCGATCCGACCTCCTCGTTGGGCTTGGAGCCTTAGCGGTTCTCGACAAAAATGACCTGCGCGCGCTGAACCAGCACGGCAGGTTGCAGTCTGGTAACACAGCCTCGGGGCCTTGTGAAGCGAAACCGCGCCGGCGCGGGGCCGGCAGCGACCGTGTCGCCGACTTGCCGGCCGGCGCTTTACGCCGGCCTCACCCCAGCCATATAGAGAGCCGATGGCCATACTCAAGATCGCCAAGATGGGCCACCCGGTGCTGCTCAAGCCCGCGGCCCCGGTCGCCGACCCGCGCGCGCCGGAGATCGCGACGCTGGTGCGCGACATGATCGAAACGATGGAGGACGCGCCGGGGACCGGCCTGGCGGCGCCGCAGGTTCACGTCCCGCTGCGCCTGGTGATCTTCAAGGTCGGCAGCGCCCGGGCCCGCCAGGAAGACGGCGCGGCCGAGACGGGCGAAGCGGCCGGCGGGGTGCCGCTGACCGTGCTGATCAACCCGGAGATCGAGCCGCTGTCGGAGGAAACCGTGCTGGGCTGGGAGGCCTGCCTGTCGGTGCCGGGCCTGGCCGGCGAGGTGCCGCGCTGGCGCCACATCCGCTACCGTGGGGTCGGCCCGGACGGCGGCGCGATCGAGCGCGAAGCCAGCGGCTTCCACGCCCGCGTGGTTCAGCACGAGTGCGACCACCTGGACGGCCGGCTCTATCCCTCGCGGATGACCGACATGAGCCGCCTGATGTTCACCAGCGAGATCCGCCATCACACCCACGCCAGCCCGGAGGACTGATCCCATGACCAAGGCCCCCGAGAGCGGCGCGAGCGGCGCCGCCGACCTCGACCTCCTGCGCGAGCGCCTGCTCGACGCGATGCTGGTCCATGTCGCCTTCGACGGCTGGAGCGAGACCGCGCTGCTGGCCGGCGCGCGCGACCTGGAGGTCGAGCCCGGCCTGGTGATGGCCGCCTTTCCGGGCGGGCCGCTCGACGCCGCACGCGCCTTCTCGGCGCTGACCGACCGGCGCATGGTCGAGGCGGTGCCGGCCGGGGAACTGGCGCAGATGGGCGTGCGCGACCGCGTCTCGGCGCTGCTGCGGGCGCGGATCGAGCTGCTCGGTCCGCACAAGGAGGCGGTGCGCCGGCTCAGCTCCTTCCTGGCCCTGCCGACGAACGCCGCCGAGGCGGCCAAGCTCGCCTGGAAAACCTGCGACAGCATCTGGTACGCCGCCGGCGACACCGCCACGGACTACAACTGGTACACCAAGCGCAGCCTGCTGCTCAGCGTGCACGGCGCGACCCTGCTGTACTGGCTCAACGACCGCAGCGACGACGACGAGGCGACCTGGGCCTTCATGGAGCGCCGGCTCGACGACGTCATGCGGGTGGGCGGCAGGCTCGGCAAGGGCATGAAGCAGGCCCTCGACCTGCCGGAGAAGCTGCTCGGCCGTCGCCTGCGGCCGCGCATGCGCACGCGCATGCGCTGAGCTCAGGCGCCGCGCCGCCCGGCCCCGACCCGCTCGATCGCGGCCCGCAGCTCCGTATCGACGACCGGCTTGCGCACGACGCTCGCGGCGCGATGCGCCTGGCGGATCAGGTCGACCTGGCCGGAGACGATGATCGAGGGCACGCCCTCCTCGGCCAGGGCCTCGACCAGCTTCAGTCCGGTCGGCCCGTCCAGCAGGTCGAGGTCGACCAGGGCGAGGTCCGCCCCGGCGGCGCGGCAGCCGTCGAGGCCGGTATCGAAGCTGTCGGCGATGCCGCAGGGCTCGTGGCCGAAGTCCTCGATCAGGTCCTCCAGCATCAACGCGATCATGGCGTTGTCCTCGCAGATGAAGATGCGCACGCTGCCTCTCTGGAACGCGCCGGCGGCCCGCAAGGGCGCTCGCCGGGCTTGCGGGGATCAGGACTCGAAAACGTCGTCGGCCGGCCCCTCGACCTCGAGCCGGAAGCCTTCGGGCGGATACTCGAGCACGGGATCGCGGCGGAACAGGCCGCGCAGCGCGGTCTTGAGGTAGCGCAGGCCGTAGCCCCTGCGCGTCGGCGCGCTCGCCGGCGGACCGCCCTGCTCGACCCACGAGAAGGTCGCGGTGCCCGCGTCCGGGCCGCGGCCGAAGCGCAGCAGCACGCGGCCGGACGGCCCGGAGAGCGCGCCGTACTTCAGCGCGTTGGTCGCCAGCTCGTGCAGGCAGAGGGCCAGCGCCTTGGCTGCTTCGGCGCGCAGGCCGCTCGCGTCCGACTCGATGACGACGCGCGCGGCGCCCTCCTCGACGTAGGGCCGCAGCACCTCGCGCGCGACGGCCGTGAACGCGACGCCGCCGTTGTTCGTCTCCTGCAGCGTCGAGTGCACCGCGGCCAGGGAGCGCAGGCGCGCCAGGAACAGCTCGAAGAGGTCGTCGTCGGCGCTGCTGCTGCGCCGGGTCATCTGCGCCATCGCCTGGACCGAGGTCAGGATGTTCTTGACCCGGTGGTTGAGCTCGCGCCTGAGCTCGATCTCCTGGGCGATCTGGTCGCGCAGGCGGAACTGCCGCAGCCGCGTCACCAGGGCCAGCTGCACGCCGCTCAGCAGCTCGACCGGGGCCAGCGGCCGGGCGTAGAACAGCAGCTTGGCGCGGGTCCAGCGCTGCGCCAGGCGCTCGCGCAGGGCCAGGCCGTCGGTCGAGTGCGCGGCCAGCACCAGCACCGGCAGCTCCGACCAGTTGGGCTGCGCCGCCAGCGTATCGTCGAGCAGCGCGAGGACCTCGGCCGTCAGCGCTTCCTGGGTGACCAGCAGGCAGCCGGCGTCCTGCAGCGCATCGTCCAGCGCCGCCCGATCGTCGGCGACCAGCGTCTCCAGCCCGGCGTCGCGGAAGGCACGGGCCAGGACCTGGGCGTCCTGGCGGTAGGGCGCCATCAGCACGACGGTCGGCAGCCCCGATTCCTCGTCGCCCGCGGGCCGGATCCTATGGGCGGACATGGCCCGCGAGCGGCTCGCCGACGTCGACGCGCCCGGTCTCGATGATCAGCTCGTTGACGCTGAGCGCGTGCGGGCCGTGGCGCTTCTTGACCGCGATCAGGCTGCGCCGGATGCTGCCTTCGAGTTCCTGCATGCGCAGCAGCAGCACGGTGTCGCCGAGGAAGCTCATGTCCATGGTGATCGTCGCCTCGGCGCCGATCAGGCCGTGCTGGGCGATGATCAGGAAGGTCAGGATGTTGCGCCGGGCCAGGAACTTGAGCAGCGCCTGGATGTCGAACAGCGCCTGCTCCTCGTTGGACAGCGCGCTCATGTAGCCGGTGAAGCTGTCGATCACGACCATGCGCAGGCGCTCGTCGCGCACGGCTTCCTGGACGATCTTGCCGAACTCCCCGGCCGAGATCTCGTTCGGGTTGAAGTCGAAGATCTGCAGCTGGCCCTGCTCGTAGTACTCGCGCAGGTTCATGCCGAGGCCCTCGGAGCGGCGGAAGAAGGTCTCCAGCCGCTCCTCGAACAGAAACAGCGCGACGGATTCGCCGCGCTTCATCGCCGCCGTCGCGTAGAGCGAGGCGATCGTCGACTTGCCGGTGCCGGCCTGGCCCACGACCATCGTCGTGGTGCCGGGTTCCTGGCCGCCGCCGAGCATGCGGTCGAGGTTCTCCAGCCCGGACTGGATCAGTTCGCCGGAGCGCAGCTCGGGCGTGCGCTCCTGGGCGCCCCGGCTGGCGACGATGCGCGGATAGACGACGACCCCGTCGCCCTGCCGGATGTCCATGTCGTGGTAGCCGTCGTAGATGGCGACGCCGCGCATCTTCGAGATCTCGATGCGCCGCTTGGCGCGCCCGAACTCCGGCAGCTTCTTGCGCACCGTCAGCACGCCGTGGACCAGCCCGCGGGCCTGCATGTCGAGGACCGGCTCGTTGGCCGCGGTCTCCATGTCGATCAGCAGCGTCGTGATGCCGCGCTGCCTCAGGAAGGCCTTCAGCCCGATCAGCTCGCGGTGGTAGCGCGAAATGTCGCCGGCGAGCACCCGGACCTCGATCAGCGAGTCGTAGACCAGCCGTTTCGGCTGGACGCGGTCGATCGCGTCGCGGATGGCGTTGCGGGTCTCGTCGAGGTGGACGTCGGAGGTCCGGAAGATCGTCTGCTCGACCTGGGCCGTGTCCGGGTCGGCCTGCAGCTCGACGATCTCGATTCCCTCGAGGCTCCAGCCGTGCGAGGCCGCGATCTCCTCGAGCTCGAAGCGGCTCTGGCTGAGGCTGACGTAGAGCGCGCGCTCCCCGGCCGCCACCCCGGCGCGCAGGAACTGCAGCGCCAGCGTGGTCTTGCCGGTGCCCGGCGCGCCCTGAAGCAGGTGCAGGTTGGCCGTCGGCAGGCCGCCCCGGAGCACCTCGTCCAGTCCGTCGATCCCCGTCGCTACCGGTTCCGCCCTGCCCCGCATCGGCTTCTCCACGCTGGTGCGTCGCGCAGGAGGCAAGCTATGCCGCGAGCACGGCCAGCCCAGCGTTGCGAACGCCATTCGTTTCGACAGGTACTAAGATCGGCGGGCCCGGCGGGTTCCATCGGGCGTTGCGGAACGCCGGGTCGGGTCAGGCCCCGGGGTGGTCCCGGACGGCCGGCCGGGCCAGGACCATGATCTCCTCGTCGGCCGCGACGGCCTCGCGGACGATCCAGCCCAGGCGGCGGTAGAAGCCATGGGCACGCAGGGCCGGGTCGGGGGTCGCACGCAGCCAGATCTCCGGCCAGCCCGCCTCGAACAGCCAGTCGCAGACCGCGCCGAGCACCCGCCGGCCGATGCCCCGTCCCTCGGCGCCGGGCCGCACGGCGACGACCAGGACCTCGCCGCTCGAACGGTCGCCCATCGCGAAGCCGAGCGCCCGCCCCTGCTCCTCGCACAGCCAGCCGCGCACCGGGCCGGCCATCGCCGCGGCCAGCGACGCGGGGGTGATCCCGTGGTCGCGCTCCAGCTCTTCGGGTGTCACGGCGTTCTCGCGCGTCGAGAAGCGCAGCTCGAACACGGCCGGCAGGTCGGCGACCGCGATCTCCCGGCAGACGAGGGCCATGCGCGGCGGGCCCGGCGCCTGCCGCGCTATTCCTGCGCCAGCTTCTGGTGCAGGACGTGGACCATCTGGCCGACCGCGACGGTCTGCTCCTGGCCCGTGACGAGGTTCTTCAGCTTGACCGTGCCGGCCTCGAACTCGCTGCCGCCGGCGATCAGGGCGAAGCGGAAGCCCTTCTTGTCGGCGTACTTGAGCTGCTGGCCGAGCTTCTTCGGCTCCAGGAAGACCTCGGTCTTGATGCCGCCCTCGCGCAGGTAGCGGGCCAGTTTCAGGTACTCGCCGGTCTGCTCGCGCTCCAGGGTGGTGACCAGCACCGGTGCCGGGCTCTGCGCGCTGGCCGAGACGACGCCGGCCTTGAACAGGCTGGACAGCAGCCGGGTCAGCCCGATCGAGATGCCGACGCCCGGCAGCGGCTTGTCGATGAAGTGGCTGGCCAGGTCGTCGTAGCGCCCGCCCGAGCAGATCGAGCCGATCTCCGGATGGTCGACCAGCCGGGTCTCGTAGATCGTGCCGGTGTAGTAGTCGAGGCCGCGCACGATGGTCAGGTCGATCTCCAGGTGGCTGTCGGGCACGCCCAGGGCGGCGACCGCTTCGACGACCTCGGCCAGCTCGTCGACGCCGGTCGTGAAGCGCTCGTTGCCCGAGACCGAATAGAGGTGGCTGATCAGTTCCTCGTTGGAGCGCCTGGTGGCGATCAGCGCCATGACCTTGTCGAGCGCCTCGGCGGACAGCGCGCCGGAGGCCTCGATCTCGCTGCGCACCTTGTCGGCGCCGATCTTCTCGATCTTGTCGATCGTGCCCAGCACGCCGTTGACCGCGTCCTCGGCGCAGCCGAGGTGGGCGAGGTAGCCCGAGAGGATCTTGCGGTTGGAGATGCGGATGACGAAGTCGCCGATCGCCAGCTCGCGGAACAGGTCGTAGATGATCGCCGGGATCTCGGCGTCGGTGACGATCGACAGCTGGCCGTCGCCGATGACGTCGATGTCGCACTGGTAGAACTCGCGGAAGCGCCCGGCCTGGGGCCGCTCGCCGCGCCAGACCTTCTGGATCTGGTAGCGCCGGAACGGGAAGGTCAGCTGGCCGTAGTTGAGCGCCACGTAGCGCGCCGTCGGCACGGTCAGGTCGAAGTGCAGCGCGAGGCCGGTCTCGGACTCCTCGCCCTCGCCCGCGGCCAGCCGCGAGAGCGCATAGATCTCCTTCTCCATGCCGCCCTTGGAGGTCAGCACCTCGGCGCGCTCGACCGCCGCCGTCTCGATCGGCGTGAAGCCGTAGGCCTCGTAGGTCGCGCGGATGCGGTCCAGGAAGCGCTGCTCGACGAGCTTCTCCGCCGGCAGCCACTCGGGAAAGCCGCTGATCGGCGTCGGCTTCTGGATCTGCCGCTCCATGGATCGTCCTTGCGTGCTGAAACCGGGTGGGGCGGCGCCCGCTCGGGCCGGCCGCAAAACGGCGCGGATCATAGAAGCGGCCCCACACGGGTGCAAGGCAGGCGCAGGGCAGCCCGGCTGCCCCGCCCGCCCCTCGCCCGTTGCGCTGGCCGGGCAAGGGCGCTAGGTATCCGCGCGCTTCTTCCCGGCCACCACCCGAGCCTTCCGCAGCCCCCGTGTCCGACCGCGACCTCGTCCAGCTCCTGCCCCGTGGCATGCGCGACCTGCTGCCGCCGCATGCGGCCGAGGATCGGCGCGTCGAGACGGCGCTGCTCGCCTCCTTCGAGCGCTGCGGCTACGAGCTGGTCGCGCCGCCGCTCATCGAGTACGACGAATCGCTCTCGCGCCTCGACAAGCGGGTCTCGACCGACCTGTTCCGCTCCTTCGAGGCGGCGACCCGCCAGACCGTCGGCGTGCGTCCCGACATCGCGCCGCAGGTCGCGCGCGTCGCCGGCAGCCGCCTGACCCGCCAGCCGCGCCCGCTCCGCCTCTGCTACGCCGGGCCGACCGTGCGCATGGCCGCCGACGGCGGCATCGAGCAGAACCGCCAGGTCGGCCTGACGCTGTTCGGCAGCGAGGGCCCGGCCGCGATCGCCGAGGTCGCCGCCGCCGCGGTGCGCGCGCTCAACGCCGTCGGCCTGGAGACGGTCCACCTGGACCTGACCCTGCCGCAGCTCGTCGACTCGATCCTGACCGAGGCCGGCGTCAAGGCCGGCATGCGGCGGCGCGCCGAGAGCGCGATGGCGCGCAAGGCGCGCGACGACCTGGCCGGCCTCGACGCCGCCCTGGCCGGGCGCCTGACCGCGCTGCTCGACGCCTCCGGGCCGGTCGAGGACAGCCTGCCGCGGCTGCAGGCGCTCGAGCTGCCCGACGAGGCGAAGCGCCAGATCGCCCTGCTCGCCGCGACCGCCGAGCGCCTGAAGCGCCAGGCGCCGGGAGCCTCCCTGCTGCTCGACCCGGTCGAGAGCCGCGGCTTCGAGGCCCACGCCGACCTCGGCTTCGCGCTCTTCGTCGGCGGCGCGCGCAGCCACGTCGGGCGCGGCGGCACCTACCGCATGAGCGGCTTCGTCGCCGAGCCCTCGGTCGGCTGCAGCCTGAGCCTGGACCAGCTCTATCGCGTGGTGCCCGAGGCGCCGCTGCCCGAGCGCATCCTGGCGGCCAGCGACGTCGCGCCGGAGGCTCTCGAGGCGCTGCGCCGCGAGGGCCGCATCGCCGTCGCCGCGCTCGAGGCCGTCGCCGACCTCGACCGCGAGGCGGTGCGCCTGGGCTTCACGCACATCTTCGACGGCGCGAAGGTGCGCCGAGTAGGCTAGCGGAGGGCCGCTCGCGCGGCCCCGGCTCCGGCCCGCTCCCCCGCCCGGCCACCCATTCCAGGATACTGACGTGGGTGGCCGGGCGGGGGAGCGGGCCGGAACCGGAACCAACGAACGGAACGAGACATGGCCAACGTCGTGGTGGTCGGCGCCCAGTGGGGCGACGAAGGCAAGGGCAAGATCGTCGACTGGCTGTCGGAGCGCGCCGACGTCATCGTGCGCTTCCAGGGCGGCCACAACGCCGGCCACACGCTGGTCGTCAACGAGACGACCTACAAGCTGTCGCTGCTGCCCTCCGGCGTGGTTCGGCCGGGCAAGCTCTCGATCATCGGCAACGGCGTCGTCGTCGACCCCTGGGCCCTGGTCGAGGAGATCGAGCGGATCCGCGCGCAGGGCGTCGAGGTCACGCCGGACTCCCTGAAGGTCGCCGAGAACGCGGCGCTGATCCTGCCGCTGCACTCGGCGGTCGACAAGGCGCGCGAGACGGCGCGCGGCAAGGACGCCATCGGCACCACTGGCCGCGGCATCGGCCCGGCCTACGAGGACCGCGTCGGCCGGCGCGCGATCCGGCTGTGCGACCTCGCCGACCGCGAGCACCTCTCGGCGCGGCTCGACGCCCTGCTGGTCCACCACAACGCGCTGTTCCGCGGCCTCGGCGAGCCCGAGGTCGACAAGGCCGATCTGCTCGAGCGGCTGCTCGAGGTGGCGCCCAAGGTGCTGCCCTACGCCGACCGCGTCTGGCACCGGCTCGACCAGGCCCGGCGCATCGGCCGCCGCATCCTCTTCGAGGGCGCCCAGGGCGCGCTGCTCGACGTCGACCACGGCACCTATCCCTTCGTCACCTCGTCGAACACCGTCGCCGGCCAGGCGGCCGCCGGCAGCGGCATCGGCGGCGGCGCGCTCGACACCGTGCTCGGCATCACCAAGGCCTACACGACCCGCGTCGGCGCCGGCCCCTTCCC